>NZ_CP098511.1:1385792-1994938 GCF_026222555.1 Aquimarina sp. ERC-38
TAAGCGTTGATTAGATTTTGGATTTTACTATCATCAAAAAAATCAGTTCCGATTACACTATTATCAGCATCTTCAACACCAATAACGATAAACGAATTATTTTTAGGATTTGAATTGGCAAGCGCACATACGTGCTTTAGGAACTTGGCTTTCCCTTCCTTTTCCCCAATATTTAACCTGCGTTTTTTATCGTAAAAGCTATTCTCATCATTATGAGCTAGCAAATGTTTGATAAGTAGGCGTTTATTAATCATTAGTAAAGCAACAATTCTACTAACCCCTCAAGGTTAGAAATCCGGTTTTGATTTTGCAGAAAACTAAAGTTAATCAAACTTGATGAGCAAAAATAGAAAAGTTCGGGATAAAGCAAAAAAAAGCCTGATTATATCAAATCAAGCTTTTATTAGAAAATTATTTATTAAGAACTACTGCAGCTCATATCTTAACAAAATGTCTTCATCCGAATCTAAGTCCAGGTAAATATCGGAATCCGTTAAGGTTTGTGTAAGCACCCCTTCTCTAAATTCAAAAGTTAATACTCCTTCCTCTTCATCACCATCTGTGATAGTTAATCTGTCACCATCTAGAGAGTACGAGCCTGATGCCGAATTAATAAAACACGTAAAATCTCCATTGTTTAAAAAAGATTCAATATCACTTACGGTAAATTCAAAAGTCAAATCATTTTTTAAAACAAGTTGAGTATCCTCATAACATGGTAATTCTTCAACCAGGTTTTCTGACGTACTACCATCCCCATTAAAATCAATTAAGGCGAACCCCGAAGAAGTCATAGAAACCAGTTGATACGTTCCGGCGATCATAGCATTACTATCATTACCATCATCATCATTGTCTCCACAAGACATAAATAGTACAGAAATAAATAAAAGGAGAGAAATCTTACTTTTCATAAAAAAATTTATTTAAGAATTAATTTTTACTAAGTAAAATATCATAGGTGGTTTGCTAACATGATAACTTTTAAAAGTAATTCTTATTGTTCGTAGGTTTTTATCTAATAATACAACTCTTTATGAACGATAGTAGTGGTTGCCTGTGCCGTAGGTACTATAACCATATCTCCAATAGTTACATGAGGGGGGCGGGTAATCATAAAAACAATGGCGTCTGCGATATCTTCAGAATGTAAGGGTTCAAATCCTTTGTAAGTTTGATCCGCACGATCCTTATCTCCTTTAAACCGGACATTACTAAACTCGGTTTCGACCAGTCCCGGATGAATGGCACCTACCCGGATACCATACGGATTGAAATCAATTCGCATTCCCTGAGTGATAGCATCAACCGCGTGTTTACTGGCGCAATATACGTTTCCTTTAGGATACACTTCTTTGGCCGCAGTAGAACCTACATTAATCACAAATCCGGATTTTCTGGCAATCATCCCGGGAGTGACGGCTTTAGAAACATACAATAAACCTTTTACATTAATATCCATCATAGCATCCCAATCTTCTATACTTCCTTCTTGTAAAGAATCAAGGCCATGAGCATTTCCGGCATTATTAACAAGAATATCAATTTGTCGATATTTTCCTGGTAAACTCCCAATTTCTGAAAAAACGGCTTTTTTATCCCTAACATCAAAAGATAACGTATGTACTTCAACCTTTTCTTGTAATTGATATTGTAGTTCTAGTAAACGTTCTTTACGCCTTCCACAAATAATTAAATTTATATTTTGCTCTGCAAAAGCAATTGCGGTAGCCCTGCCAATACCGCTGGTTGCTCCTGTAATTAATGCAGTCTTAATAGTACTCATAATTTATATACTCAGAATATTTTGCAACATTTCTAATTTTTGTCGTTTATTGTAACATCATTGCATATGGATATGGAATTAATGACTTTACTGACGATAAAGGTAAGGTCGTTTTTTGTTGTATAAAGAACAATGGTATCTGTCTTTTTAACCAATACTTAACAACAATTAGAAAAAGAATTTAACAATTTGCGAAACAGAAACAAAACTGCGTATAAATGGAAGAACATAGCACGGTTGATATAGCATCAATTAACCAAAAGATTCAACAGGAATCGGCTTTTATTGATTTACTAACCTTAGAAATTAATAAGGTGATTGTAGGTCAAAAACATATGGTAGAAAGACTTCTCATCGGCTTGTTAGGGAAAGGTCATATTTTATTAGAAGGTGTTCCGGGATTAGCAAAAACCCTGGCTATTAATACACTTTCTAAGGCAGTACATGGTAGTTTTAGCCGTATCCAATTTACACCTGATTTATTACCGGCAGATGTGGTAGGTACCTTAATTTTTAATATGAAAGAAAATGATTTTTCTATTAAAAAAGGGCCGATTTTTGCCAATTTTGTACTTGCGGATGAAATCAACCGGGCACCAGCCAAAGTACAAAGTGCGCTGTTAGAAGCTATGCAGGAAAAACAAGTAACTATCGGCGATGAAACTTTTATTTTAGATAAGCCATTTTTAGTAATGGCAACGCAAAACCCGGTAGAGCAGGAAGGAACTTATCCCTTGCCAGAAGCGCAGGTAGATCGATTTATGCTAAAAACCGTAATTGATTACCCAAAACTAGAAGATGAACAATTGATCGTCCGTGCTAATTTAAAAGGTTCTTTTGAAAAAGTAAATCCGGTAGTCTCCGTAGAACAAATCCTTAGGGCGCAGGAAGCAATTAAGGAAGTCTACATGGATGAAAAAATTGAAAAATATATCCTTGACATTATATTTGCAACCCGTTATCCGGAAAAATACAACCTGGCAGATATCAAACCGCTAATCAGTTTTGGAGCTTCTCCCCGGGGAAGTATCAACTTAGCAACTGCGGCTAAATGTTTTGCTTTTATTAAAAGGAGAGGCTACGTAATCCCCGAAGATGTACGAGCTGTAGTACACGATGTATTGCGTCACAGAATCGGAATTACCTACGAAGCCGAAGCTGAAAATGTAACCTCTGTAGATATTATAAATAAAATTGTAAACGAAATTGAAGTACCATAGAAGCCCCCTAGCCCCGCCATAGCGGGGGGATTGCTACTGGGGTTCTAAATAATAAAAGCAAAGCTTTTTTAGAATTATGAATAACATAAGTATTACAGATAAAATTAAGAGTTCCCCCATGAGGGGTTAGGGGGCAATGGATACCAAAGAGTTACTAAAAAAAGTTCGGAAAATTGAAATTAAAACGCGTCGGCTAAGCGACCATGTGTTTGGGGGAGAATACCATTCTACCTTTAAAGGTAGAGGGATGACTTTTAGTGAAGTACGTCAGTATCAATTTGGAGATGATGTTCGTAATATTGACTGGAATGTAACGGCACGATATAATGAACCTTATATTAAAGTTTTTGAAGAAGAACGGGAATTGACCATGATGCTTATGGTAGATGTTTCCGGGTCGCAGTTCTTTGGGACACAGCAACAGTTTAAGAAAGATATTATTACTGAAATTGCGGCAACCCTGGCTTTTTCGGCAACTCAAAACAATGATAAAATTGGGCTACTTTTATTTACCGATCAAATTGAACTTTTTATTCCGCCTAAAAAAGGAAGGTCCCACGTACTACGTATTATTCGTGAATTGTTAGAATTTGATCCAATAAGTAAAGAAACAAATATTACCGAAGCCTTAAAATTTCTTTCGGGTGTAATGAAAAAGAAAACCATTGTATTCATCCTATCGGATTTTATTGCAGATGATTACGACCATACCCTTAAAATTGTTGGGAAGAAACATGATGTTACTGGGATTAGGGTGTACGACAAGAGAGAAGAAAACATTCCGAATTTAGGAATGGTACAAATGGAAGATGAAGAAACCGGCGAGTTACTGCTGGTAAATACCAGTTCAAAAACCACCAGGAAACAATATGCTGGCTATTATAAAAAGAAAGTGAGTTATTTTAAGGACAGCTTTAACCGAAGCGGATCAGGTTCGCTAAGTAGTCGGGTAGATCAGAGTTATGTAAAAAAATTACTAGGATATTTTAAACAACGTGGATAAAAATTATAGAAGTATAGCCTTTAAAAGTAGTATCAAATTCACCCATGCATAACCTAAACAACAATTTAATAAGTAGTATTATAAAGTTTAGCGACAGACTTTTGAAGTATGTAGGCTTCAGCTTATTTTTCCTGGTGTTTCAAGTCAGCAAGGCGCAGGTAAAAGCGGGAGTGGATTCCACTTCGGTAAAAATAGGAGCTGCCATTAGTTACCAGATAGAAGCTACTACAGATCCCGGTACCATCGTGGTTTTTCCTGAAGGACAAACCTTTTCCCCTTTAGAAGTAATAGAATCTTTAGCGATTGATACGCTGGATAAAACCAATAAGCTAAAACTTTTAAAGGAATATAAAATCACCCAATTTGATTCCGGGCAATATACCATTCCCCGGCAAAAAGTACTTATTGGAGACCAAACTTTGTTTACAGACTCTATTGCTGTAGAAATAAATGATGTAGTGGTAGATACTACTAAGCAAAAAATGTTTGAAATTAAACCTTTGGAGGAGGTGGAGGTTTCATTTTTTAATTGGAAAAAATATCTATGGTGGATTCTGGTTCCTTTAGTATTAATAAGTCTGGTTGTATTATTTCTCTTCGGAAAGAAAAAAATTGACGAACGGAAGGCAAAGAAAATCCCGCCTTACGAGAAAGCAATGTTATCCCTGCGAGAGTTGGATGAATCTCATCTAATCGAACAGGAATCTTTTAAAGAATACTATTCCCGGTTAAGTGATACTGCCCGTAAATATATTGACGAAGAAATTTATGATCATGCCATGGAAAGTACTACGGATGAATTAATCTTAAAACTAGATGAAGAAACCAAATCCGGTACTTTAAACCTGGATACGCATACCATTGAAGAATTAAAAATGGTTTTAAAAACCGCCGATATGGCAAAATTTGCAAATATCAAGCCGGATATACAAACTGCTAAGACCGATCGAACGGTTATCGAAAAAGTAATTAATGAAACCAAGGAAGCAATTCCCGAACCCACCGAAGAGGAGTTACTAGCAGATGAAGAGTATCGACTCGAAAAAGAAAGAAAAGCGAAGATCAAAAGAATCATTATCGGTTCAGTTGCAGCTTTTTTAGTGATTACCATTACTTTAGGAAGTTTTATTGCTATCAAAGGATATGATTTTGTAAAAGATAACTTGTTAGGGCATCCTACTAAAGAATTATTGGAAGGAGACTGGATTAGTAGTACCTACGGATTCCCTCCGGTGACAGTTTCTACCCCCAAAGTGTTATTACGAAACAATTTTCAACTTACCGAAGAACAAAAACAGATCCTAAAGGGGAACGAAACTTTTATTTACGGGAGCCTAATTGGTAATTTTTATATTGCCGTAACTACCATGCAGTATAATCAACAAAGAAAAGTAGATTTTGAAAAAGTTCCGGAGCTTGCGGTAAAAGCCTTAGAACAGCAAGGGGCAAAAAATATTACGTTTAAATCCGACGAATATGAAACATTAGGTGGTGCTAAAGGGGTTAAAATTTACGGAGAATACGAAGCAGTCAATCCTATTACTAAAACAGAACAAAGAAATGAATACTCTATGTTGATTTTTGCTGAACAGGGAGGGTTTCAACAGATCATGATTTCTTATGATGTCAATGATCAGTATGCTAAAAAGATTAATGAACGGGTTATCAATTCCGTAGAACTTAAAAATGTTGAGTAACCATGTTTAACAATATCACGTTCGAAAATCCTGAATTATTCTGGTTACTGCTCCTAATCCCGGTAGCTATAGCCTGGTATTTTTGGCAAAAGAACCGGTTAAATGCTACGTTAAGAATTTCAACCATTAAAGGTTTTAAATTAGGGAATAGTTGGCTGGCAAAGTTAAAGCCGCTGCTTTTTGCCTTACGATTATTTGCCCTGGCTTTAGTCATTACTGCCATGGCTCGACCGCGAACGGTAGATGTATCTACCAAGACCAAAACTACCCGTGGGATTGATATTGTAATGGCTATTGACGTTTCGGCAAGTATGCTTGCAAGGGATTTACGCCCTAACCGCCTGGAAGCTTTAAAAGATGTAGCGGCAGAATTTGTGAAGGGTCGACCTAATGACCGGATTGGCTTAGTCGTATATGCCGGGGAGAGTTTTACAAAAACCCCAATTACCAGTGATAAAGCTATTGTGCTAAGTGCTTTGAATGATATTGCCTATAATAACGTATTAGAAAATGGTACGGCCATCGGGATGGGATTGGCAACTTCGGTAAACCGGTTAAAAGACAGTAAAGCAAAGAGTAAAGTAATTATTTTACTCACTGATGGTTCTAATAATGCCGGCTTTATTGATCCTAAAATAGCTTCTGAACTTGCCGTAGAATATGGTATCAAAACCTATACGATTGGTATAGGAACCAACGGAACTGCTTTGTCCCCGGTAGCTATCCGACCGGATGGGTCTTTTCAATTTGGCAATGTACCGGTTGAAATAGACGAAGAATTATTAAAAGAAATCGCAAAAGTGACCAAAGGAAAGTATTTCCGGGCAACCAATAATAAAAAGCTGGAAACGATTTACGAAGAAATTGATAAACTAGAAAAGACGGATGTAGAAGAATTCAAATTTTATAATTACGAAGAAAAATTCCGTCCTTTAGTGCTATTAGCCGGATTGTTATTACTAATAGAAATACTTTTACGTAATACGGTATTTCGGAGTTTTATTTAAAGTTATGTTATGTATTTACTAGAAGAAAAAATATATTTTTGGTTGCTTTTGGTGATACCGGTGCTGGTAGTACTGTACTCCGGGGTTGTATTTTGGAAAAAACGGGCGCAACGGAAATTTGCCGATAAAAGCCTCTTATCAAGATTAACGCCGAATAAATCCGTATTTAAACCTACCTTAAAATTTATCGTTATTTGCTTGGCATTGGCTTTTCTTACGATGGGTCTGGTGAACCCAAAGATTGGAACCAAATTAGAAACCGTCAAGAGAGAAGGAGTTGATGTGGTTTTTGCTATCGATGTATCAAAAAGTATGTTGGCCGAAGATATTGCGCCAAATCGGATAGAAAAGGCAAAACAACTGGTCACTCAAATTATCAATGGTCTGGCAAGTGACCGAGTGGGGATTATTGCCTATGCTGCCAGTGCTTTCCCGCAGTTACCTATAACCACGGATTACGGATCGGCAAAGATGTTCTTGCAATCTATGAACACCGATATGCTTTCCTCTCAGGGGACAGCAATCAACGAAGCCATCGAACTGGCGACTACTTTTTTTGATGATGAGGAGCAAACCAATCGGGTACTTTTTATTATTAGCGATGGAGAAGATCATGAAGGTAACGTAGAAGATTTAGCCGAAGAAGCAGCGGAGCAGGGAATTAAAATATATACTATCGGAGTTGGTTCAGCTAAAGGTGGTCCGATACCCATTAAAAGAAACGGAATTGTTCAAAGCTACAAAAAGGACAGCCAGGGTGAAACCGTGATTACTAGATTAAACCCGACAATTTTACAGCAAATTGCAGAAAAGGCAAATGGCACATACCTTGATGGTAAGAATACAAAAGCTGTAACAGATACAGTCAGCGAAATTCTGCAAGGGATGGATAAAACAGAATTTGAAGCAAAGCAGGTAGCTGATTTTAAAGATCAGTTCCAATGGTTTTTGGCAGCTGGGTTATTGTTACTATTTTTAGATATATTTTTACTGGAACGTAAAACGTCATGGGTAAAAAAGCTGAATTTATTTAATGAACAAGAGCAGAAATAAGTAAGATAAATACAAAGAGAAGATGAAGCAGGTTTTTATTTTAATATTATTACTATTGGGAGGTTCTTTATTAAGGTCACAAGAAAAAGATACGGCCGAAATAATAGAAAAGGCAAAGCAGTTTATTGCTACCGGAAATGATCAATTGGTGTTAAATGGTAATTTTCCGCAGGCAGAAGCAGATTACAGAAAAGCCATACATACAAATCCTGAAAGTACCAGGGCAAAATACAATTTGGCAAACGCATACTATAACAGCGAAAAATTTACGGAAGCTACCCAACGTTTTAATGAGGCTATAAAGATTGCTAAAAGTAAAGATGAAAAACACCGGGCGTTCCATAATTTAGGAAATTCCTTTATGGAACAAAAAAAGTATAAAGAAGCTGTAGAAGCTTATAAAAATGCTTTGCGAAACAATTCAACAGATGAAGAAACTCGTTATAATTTGGCTTTAGCAAAAAAAATGCTGGAACAACAGGAGCAGGAAAACGAGCAGAATAAGGATAACAAAGACGATCAGGAAAACAAGGATCAAAAAGATCAAAACGAAGAAAATAAGGAAGACGATAGTAAAGAAGGAGATAATAAAGAGGATCAAAAAGACCAGGGGAAAGACGGTGATCAGGGAGATAAAAAAGAGGATAAAGGAGATGAAGGGAAGTCTGACGAAGAAAAAGAAGGAGAAGATCAAAAAGGAGAAGATGGTCAACCTAAAGAGGAAGAAGAAGGAAAAGAAGGAGAGCAAAATAAAGATCAGCAAGGGAAAGAAGAAGGAGAGCAAAAACAACCTGCTAAACCTGTACCGGGACAATTATCTCCTCAACAAGTAAAGAACTTGCTGGAAGCAATGAATAATCAGGAGAAAAAGGTACAGGGCAAGATCAATGCTGAAAAAGTAAAAGGAGCTAAAATTAGAACAGAAAAAGATTGGTAATGAATTTATCCAACGTGATAAATATTGATATGTATAGTAAAACAAAAAAAATACTGCTTACGCTAGTTGGTATATTTTTATGTGTACTATCTACACTTGCACAAGTTACTTTTGAAGCAAATGTGAGTAAAAAGAAACTGGGGGTAAATGAGCGTTTACGGGTAGACTTTGAAATGAATAAAGACGGCGACAACTTTTCACCACCCAGGTTTTTAGGATTTGAGGTAGTTGGTGGCCCGAATCAATCCATTAGCAATTCCTGGATCAACGGAAAGCGTTCGTATAAAAAAACCTTTAGTTATTTTTTAACGCCTACCCGTAAAGGAAGATTTACCATTGGTCAGGCAACTATTAATATTGATGGCACCACCTACAAAACCATTCCGGTACCAATTACCGTAACCTCTGCGGTAAGCGAACCTAAAGATGGTAATAATTCGGAATATATTGCTAGTGAGAATTTACATCTGGTAGCAGAAGTTTCCAAAAGTAATCCGTACCTTAATGAAGCGATTACGGTAGTCTATAAGTTGTACGTACACCCCAGGATTCGGATTAGTAATTTAAGGGAATTAGATAATCCGAAATACAGTGATTTCTGGAGTCAATCCATTAAAATTGGACAATTAAAGGTAGAGCGTGGAGAATATAACGGCGAACCTTATAATTTTGTGGTGTGTGGTAAAACGGTATTGTACCCGCAAAAAACCGGTAAATTAAAAATGGAACCTTTGGCCCTTACGGTTTCTGTAGATGTACCTACCAATCGAAGGGATATTTTTGGGAGTGTATTTTATAATACGGTGGATAAATCAGTCACGGCAAATACCCGAACCATTAATGTAAAACCCTTACCCCAAGAAAATCGTCCCGCTAATTTTTCCGGAGCCGTGGGTTCTTTTGACTTTAAGGTCTTACCTAGCCGAACCGTACTAGATGCTACCGAATCTTTTGAGACCAGAATAGAAGTCTCAGGACAAGGAAATTTAAGTCTTTTTGAATTACCAAAGCTTACCGTGCCTAACGGATTAGAAAAATACGAACCGGAACATGCTGAAAATGTACGTACAGACCTACGTGGTATGAAAGGAAGTATTTCTGACCGGTATACGCTGGTACCTCAGTTTAAAGGTCGGTATCCGATTCCGCCGGTATCTTTTTCCTATTTTGACTTAAATTCAGAATCATATAAAACTATAAATTCCGAAGAAATTATCATCGAAGTAAAAAACGGACCGGATAGTGGAAGTTTGTCAAATACTACGGGTACAACTGGTAATGCGGTAAATAAACAACAGGTATTACAATCCGGAAAGCAATTTCGGTTTATTAAAACCGCTACTAATTTACAATCGGTTAAGCGAAGCTATTTCTTTAAATCCACTGGTTTTTGGTTGGCATTAACGACTCCTTTGTTAGCGATACCTTTGTTTTTGTTCTTTGGTAAAAAACGACAACAACGTCTAGGCGACGTACAAGGTAACCGCATACGTAAAGCGGATAAATTAGCCAGGAAGTATTTATCAGAAGCCAAACGTAACCTGGGCGATCAAAAAGAATTTTACATTGCCATGGAGCGGGCCTTACATAATTATTTAAAAGCCAAACTGCGTATACAAACCAGTGATATGAGTAAAGACCGTATTCAGCGCTTATTAAAAGAGCGGAACGTAGAAGATACTACTACCATTGAGTTTATCGCATTATTAGAAAGCTGTGAATTTGCCCGGTATACGCCTTCATCTACCACGGCCATGCAGCAAGATTATGACAAGGCTTCACGTGTAATTTCATCATTAGATAAACAATTGTAATATGAAAAGGATAGTTTTATTACTTTGCTTTTTAATATCCTCTCTTGCTTTTTCCCAATCCGAAGAAGCTTTTCAGCGTGGTAATTCATTGTATAATGAAGGTAAGTTCCAGGAAGCAATAGATACTTACCTTTCTATCATTAATAATGGTGAAGAATCTGCCGAAGTATACTTTAACCTGGGAAATGCATATTATAAATTAAGCCAGATTGCCCCCAGTATTTTATATTATGAAAAAGCACTAAAATTAGATCCCGGGGATGCCGATATAAAGAACAATTTACAATTTGCTAATAATTCAAAAATCGATGTCATCGAAGTACTACCGGAAGGTATTGTATCCCGAACGACAAACTCCCTGATTAATACCTTTACTTTTGATGGTTGGGCGTGGACCTCTGTCATTTTAATACTACTATTTGTAGCTAGTGTATTACTATACTTTGTTTCCTATACATCTTTAAAAAAACGTTTATTTTTTACGACCGCAATTTTAGGATTGGTGCTAAGTATCAGTTCGGTGCTGTTTGCCTACAAGCAATACAACCTGGTTCAAAATGAAAAATATGCCGTTATCTTTTCTGAAGAAAGTGAAGTAAAAAGTGCCCCAAACCTACGTAGTGAAGTATCTTTTGAATTACATAAAGGAACCAAAGTTAAAATTCTGGATAAAGTAAATAACTGGAATAAAATAAAATTGGCAGACGGTAAAATCGGTTGGATTCCTACGGAAGATTTGAGGGAGATTTAGTTTTTAGGGAAATAAAAATTTAAAAAACCTGTAACATTTTATGTGTTTTGTATACTTATTTATAAAACGTATCTTCAAAAAATATCAAATCTATAAATAGAGACCAAATTTTTAAGTAAGTAAAGCTACTGATTGGTTATGCATGTTTGATTAGAAGAATAGTATACAGAAGCATAATGAAATACATATTTTTAGCCTTAATAGGATTAATTTTAGCAAGCAATCTTACAGCACAAGAGAAAATAAAAGGCAATTTAATTCGGATAAAAAAAGACAAATCTGACAACTCTAAAGATAAATTTTATAATCAGGTAGGATTTGTACTGGAGAAAGAGTTAAAAAACAAACCGGAAATTCAAAAGATATTAAAAGAAAAAAGTAAGGATACTATTTTCTTAAATTTTTCTTTTTTTGTTAAAACTAAAAATGAACTATTCCCTGGTACGATTAGGTCTAATTTTCAAGATAAGACAGAATTAAATGATTTTTTATACCAGGCAATAGATACTAATTTTGAATTTAAACAAATTTTGAATGAATGTGGTGAAGCTATTCCTCAACCTTCTCCACATATTCGACTAAAATTTATTGAAGAAACCGGAAATAATAATCAACCTACTTTAAAATATGCCGGAATAGATGTCAATTTTAAAAAAAGGAGAAAAGCTTTTAAAGGAGATTTGGTGAATGCTCCAATTCACCCGAATTGTAAAAAAGTGGATAATCCTAAAATTAATAATAAATGCATTTCAAATGAATTGAAACGTTATGTTTCTAATAATTTTAAAAAATCCATAGTTAAACATTTAAAGAAAAAGGGATGTCAACAGAAGTGTTACGCACTATTTATAATTAATAAAACCGGAGATATTGATAATATTAACGTAGTCTCTTCCAATCTAACTTTAAGTATTGAAGTAGCTCGTTTATTAAAATCTGTAAAAGGGATTGAACCAGCCACAAGTAAAACTGGAAAAAAAGTAGAAGTTTTATACTCATTACCTGTAAATTTTCAGTTTTAAAAATGTTTTCTATCATTAGGTAATTTCTTCTTCACATAAATAATTTAAGAAATACTTCCAGAAATTTTCTAAATTTCAACTATAAGAGCAAAACCCCCTCCCTCCGAGAGGGCCGGGGTAGGAAACATAGAAAAGAAAAACTTTAGGAAACCTAAAAGAAGTTCCTATTCCAAAAGAAATTTAAAGAGGTGTTTAGAAAAATTCATATAAAAACTAACGTTTGTTTACTTAAAATTAATTTTTTAAACAATTTATTGTATATCTCATAATAAATTACTGTTTTCATAATTTTTTAAAGAATGCTATTGTTTTGGTTATAAAAAACTAGTACTTTCGACAAAAATCTACGAATATGATAATTGGTGTCCCCAAGGAGATCAAAAATAACGAAAATCGTGTCGGTTTGACTCCTGCCGGTACTATGGAATTTATTCGTCACGGACATACTGTTTATATTCAACATACTGCTGGTATACAAAGTGGATTTGAAGATCAAGAGTATATTGCTGCCGGAGCAAAGATATTACCTACTATAGAAGAGGTATATCATATTGCAGAAATGATCATTAAGGTAAAAGAACCAATCGAACCGGAATACGCTTTGATAAAAGAAGATCAATTGTTATTTACCTATTTTCATTTTGCTTCTAGCGAAGCTTTAACCCGGGCGATGATTAAAAGTAAAGCGGTTTGTATTTCGTATGAAACCGTTGAAGATTCGGATCGAAGCTTGCCATTGTTGACTCCAATGAGTGAAGTAGCAGGAAGAATGTCTATCCAACAGGGAGCAAAATACCTGGAAAAACCTTTAAAGGGTAGAGGCATTTTATTGGGGGGTGTACCCGGAGTAGCTCCGGCTAAAGTTTTAGTATTAGGAGGAGGTGTGGTAGGTACCCAGGCAGCAAAAATAGCCGCGGGAATGGGAGCTGATGTGACCATTCTGGATATCAATATGAAACGTTTACGTTTTCTAGACGATACCATGCCAGCTAATGTAAATACCGAATATTCTAATGAGTACACTATTAGAAAACATATTAAAACTTCGGACTTAATTATTGGTGGCGTCCTGATTCCGGGAGCAAAAGCACCCAAATTAATTACCCGCGATATGCTCAAAGACATGCGACCCGGAACCGTACTGGTGGATGTCGCTGTAGATCAGGGTGGCTGCATGGAAACAACCAAGCCTACTACCCATGAGAACCCTATATATATCATTGACGATGTAGTTCATTATTCGGTGGCGAATATGCCGGGAGCCGTACCCTATACTTCCACATTGGCATTAACTAATGTCACATTGTCGTATGCTTTACAACTGGCCAATAAAGGTTGGAAGAAAGCCTGTGCAGAAAATAAAGCCTTGGCCTTAGGGCTGAATATTATAAATGGTAAGATCGTATATCCTGCCATATCCGATGCTTTTCAGCTTCCGGTTGAAGAGCTTGAAACTTATACAACGTAAACTCGACGAAGGCTAACTCAAGTTTATTAATTCAAAAACCTCGTCTTATTGGCGAGGTTTTTGTAATTTACTCGGTAAGGAAACAGTAAAGCATTATACTATGATGGGTTATTATATTATTGCGGGAATTATCTTTTTAGTAAGTTCTTATGTGAGCAATAGATTAAAAAGCAAGTTTAAAAAATATTCGCAAGTACATCTGCAAAATGGAATGAGTGGAGCAGAAATTGCCACTAAAATGCTTCATGATAACGGGATTACCGATGTAAAGGTGATTTCAACTCCAGGGATGCTAACGGATCATTACAATCCTAAAAATAAAACGGTTAATTTAAGTGAAGGAGTGTATAGCCAGCGCAACGCTGCCGCCGCTGCCGTAGCGGCACATGAATGTGGTCATGCCGTTCAACATGCCACCGCGTACAGTTGGTTAACCCTGAGATCTAAAATTGTTCCTGCAGTTGGAATTTCCAGTAAACTGTCTAATATTGTAATTATGGTAGGTCTCGTGCTTTCAGCAACCGGATCCCTATTAGGAAATACTATCTTTCTAGTAGGTATCTTATTATTTGCTATGACTACGTTATTTACCTTTATTACTTTACCGGTTGAATACGATGCGAGTAACCGGGCTTTAGCCTGGTTAGAAAATAAAAATATGGTAACTTCACAAGAACTTGCCGGGGCAAAAGACGCTTTAAAATGGGCCGCCCGAACATATTTGGTGGCTGCTTTAGGTTCTTTGGCAACACTGCTATATTTTATTTCTATATTTATGGGAAGAAGGGATTAAATATGAAGTTGTCGGTCAATTTGCTGATCTAAAGAAATAAAAGTTTCCGTACGGGATACCCCTTCAATAGGTTGAATGTTCTTATTAAGAACATTCATTAAATGTTCGTTATCCTTACACAATATCTTGATAAAAATAGACCAGTTTCCCGTGGTATAATGACATTCGATAACTTCAGGAATTTCTTTTAGTTGTTTTACCGCTTTCGGATTGCTGACTGCTTTATCTAAGAATACTCCGATAAAAGCCATGGTTTTATACCCCAGTATTTTAGGGTCAATGATAAATTTAGATCCTACAATAAGCCCGGAAGCTTCCAATTTACGTAAACGCTGGTGAATAGCTGCACCGGAGATACCCACCTTTCTAGCGATCTCCAGGATAGGCCTACGGGCATCTTCCATTAAGTTGCGTAATAGTTCCTTATCTATACCGTCAATTTTAACGTATGTATCTTCTTTTTTCAATATGTTTTCGGTTATCCTTGAACTCCGTTAGGATTATAGCCTAAATATAACGATTCCTTTTCGTTGAAAACAATATCGTGTTTTTTTAATTCGTTTAACACCGATTCGTAGATCTCTTTATTAATAGGTATATGAACCCCGCTTAATTGCAGTTTGTTTTTAAGTATCTGTAACGCAGCAATACCTACCGGAAGCCCAACAGTTTTTGCCATGGCAGTTTCCGTAGCATTTTTACCTACACATACCATCGTAGCATCTTTTTGTTTCTTTTGTCCGTTCAATTCATAACCAAACTTATGGTACATCACAATCATATCCTTTTCGTGATCCTGGAGTGTCCAGGTATCTTCCAGTATTTTTTGTAAAGCCTGTGCCGGAGTTGCGTTTTTTATTCCAATTTTCTTTGTAGCACTAAATATGTCAAGTTCAAGCAACTTATCCCAGATATTATCATCCTGGTCAATCTTTAAATAGTGCCGTAGTTTAAGTTCGACGGAATCCGTAGGAGAATAGGCTAAAAACAGGTTGACAAAATCCCGGTAACTCATATCTTCAGAATGATGTAGTTGATAATTATCAGCGGTCATACCTAATTGAACAAAAATATTCCAGGCTTTAGAAAACCCAATTCTTCGCATGGTACCACGATATAAAGTAAGTATGTTGTCCAAACCATATTTTTCACGATAGTGCAAAGAATTCCGGTTTGCATACGCTTCAAATTTACCGTAGCCTTCAATATGTAAAAATTCAGTCCTCCTGAATAATTTGTGATATGGAATGTATTTATAAGTGCCTTCCTGGATAAATTCGGCAGCACCACCTTGTCCGGCTAGTACGACATTTCGGGGATTCCAGGTAAATTTGTAGTTCCATAAATTGGTATCGTTTTCAGGGGCAATTAAGCCTCCGGTAAAAGATTCAAATAATAACATCTTTCCGCCTTGTTCCCTTATCTGATCAATGATTTGCATAGCACTCATATGATCAATCCCCGGGTCTACTCCCATTTCGTTTAAGAAGAGCAAGTTGTTCTTTACAGCGTCTTTATGTAACGCCTGCATTTCCGGACTTACGTAAGAAGCTGTAATTAAGTGTTTTTTTAAGTTTAAACAATCTTTAGCAATGATGATATGGAAGCGAGCCGGCAACATGGAGATGACAATAGTTGCTTTTGTTATTAAAGCCCTGCGTTGAATTTCATTAAAAATATCCAGGGAGGTTATCTGACATCTTTCTAAAGAACCTGCGATTTTTTGAACAGGAGCTACGTCTTTATCCGCTATCTGAATTTGAAAATCCATAGCAAAGGACTGTTTGTGTAAATAAGAAATAAGAACCGATGTGGATTTACCGGCACCAATGATTAAAATTGTTTTCATAGAGAGGGCACAATCGTTTTGTTACGAATATAAAACGAACTAACTTAGTTGTTTCTTAAAAGTGCCATAATCTTTTATGACTAGTACAGAAACAAATAGAAACTTAAAAATTGAATTCTACTTATTGATAAATGGGGTTACTTTTACCTTATTATCAGTTTTGTTAGGAGCTTTTGCTGCACATGGTCTGGAAAAACTAGTGGATGCAAGAGCAATCGCTTCTTTTAATACGGGGGTTCGTTATCAAATGTATCATGGCCTTGCATTGATATTATTAGCTAATATTCCGCAGATAGCAAGCACTACTAAAAAAAGAGTAGGTATGTTTTTTTGGATTGGGACTATTTTGTTTTCCGTATCCATTTACTTATTAAGTATTGACGAATTACTTTCTTTTTCATTTAAAAAAATAGCCTGGATCACCCCTGTTGGAGGGTTATTGCTCATTATTGGATGGGCGTATCTTTTACTAATACTGATTAAAAACCTAAAAAGAAATGATAAAACGTCTTAACGTTCATTGTAAAACGTCTTATTTCTTGTTAACTTCCTGGATATACTTATGAAGCGCCATGGTCATGGAAGGGGTTTTAGGCGTAGGTGCCTGGATATTAACTACCAGTCCCTTTTCTTCGGCTGCCTTAATCGTTGAATTTCCAAAAACTGCAATTTTAGTATCATTCTGCTTAAAATCCGGAAAATTTTCGAATAAAGATTGTATTCCTGAAGGACTAAAAAACACTAAGATATCGTAAAAAACATCCCGTAAATCGGATAAATCACTAACTACCGTATTGTAAAAAATAGCTTGCTTCCAGGTGACCCCTAATCCGTCTAAAGTTTCAGGAACTTCCGGTTTTAGCTTATCTGAAGAAGGAAGTAAAAACTTCTCATTCTTGTACTTCTTAATATAAGGGGATAATTCCTGAAAAGTTCGCTTGCCCACATATATTTTACGCTTACGGTAAACCACATATTTCTGAAGGTAATAAGCTACGGCTTCACTTTGACAAAAATACTTTAATGAGTCCGGAACTTTAAAACGCATTTCTTCAGCAATTCTAAAGAAATGATCTACAGAATTGCGACTGGTCAATATAATAGCCGAATATTGAGAAAGATCAACTTTTTGTTGTCTTACTTCTTTAGCTTCTAATCCTTCTACATGTATAAAAGGAACAAAGTCTATTTTAACCTTTTCCTTTTGCTCTAGCTCAAAATAAGGTGAATTTTCTACTTTTGGTTCCGGCTGGGAAACCAAGATCGTTTTCACTTTCATAAATAATACGTTTTGTAATCGAACCTATACCTACACAAAAAGCTTATATAAAATAAAATAGGGTGCAATTTCAAGAGTGCAAAGATACAAAATAAAATAGAACAGATTCTTCAATATATATTTTTCATTTCTTTTATAGATAATACCTAACAGGATTAAATGGATTAATAAAAATAAACCTAGAATCACCTGTATTTGTATAACCGAAGGATAATAGAGGTAAGAAAAAATGACGGTAACCGGAAGAAAAAGTACACTTACTAAATTGCGGTATGCTGTTTTTTGAATAAGATACGAGTCAATAATTGTTTCTATAGAAAATAAAGTAGCAATAATTTTTTCTATAAGTAATTTCCCTACGAGTACTAATAAACAAAGTAAACTGATCTTAATAAAATTAAAGGTATTTTCAGAGATACGTTCCTGATAACTCACCTGTATGTATATGTGAATAAATAAAGAGAGGGATAGGATTTGAACCAGAAGTAATAAGCTACTAAAAATACTGGCTATTTTATTATCCTTCTGATGTACGGTAAAAAACTTATTAGAAGTGACCAGCAAACTAAAGTCACGAAATACATACGGGTAAAATAACTTTAAACTTGCTAAGAGTATAAAGGTGAATAAGATGACCAGTGTAAGCCAGTTGTTAGATGTAACCGTTCTGTAAATTGCTTCCATACTTAAATACTTCTTCAAAAATATCTTCTTTCTTTTTATTGTGCAACATTGACCCCTTACTAGCTGTCATTGTCAAAACAAACAGGTGAAAGAAAAGAAATTTATTTATTTATATTTGCCCGAAAATCATCTATATGGCAGATGCTTTAGTAGTCATACCGACTTATAATGAATCTGATAACATTGAACGTATTGTCAAAAATGTATTTTCGCTACAACGTGAATTTGATATACTGGTGGTAGATGACAACTCTCCTGATCAAACCGCTCGATTGGTTAAAAAATTACAAAAAGAATATGAAGGTCGGTTGCATTTAATAAGACGAGAAGGAAAACTAGGTTTAGGAACCGCTTATATTGCAGGTTTTAAATGGGGGTTACAGCGAGACTATGCGTATATTTTTGAAATGGACGCTGATTTTTCTCATAACCCAAATGACTTAATACGATTGTATAACAGTTGTGCAAAAAGTGATGCGGATGTAACCATAGGATCACGTTATGTAACTGGAGTCAATGTGGTAAACTGGCCTATGAGCAGGGTTTTGCTTTCCTGGCTAGCTTCCAAATATGTGCGGTGGATCACAGGCATGGATATATACGATACTACTGCCGGATTTATTTGTTACAAAAGAGAAGTGTTGGAAAAAATAAATTTGGATAAAATTAAATTTGTGGGATATGCTTTTCAAATCGAAATGAAATTTAAAGCACACCTGTTAAAATTTAAGATAAGAGAAATTCCGGTTATCTTTACCGATCGGACAAAAGGTACCTCAAAAATGAGTAAGGGAATAATTTCCGAAGCAATATTTGGAGTTTTAAAAATGAAGTTTAATAGTCTTTTTACACGATACGAAGTATGATCAGGAATACAATACTTATTAAAAATGCACAGGTGGTGAATGAAGGGACTATCCAAAACCGGGATGTGTATGTTGAAAATGGGATTTTTAAGGAAATAGCGCCTCAAATCAGTGCAAAAAGCGCGGATCTGGAAATATATGACGCCGAAGGAAAATATCTGCTTCCGGGAGTTATTGACGACCAGGTTCATTTCAGAGAGCCCGGACTAACTCATAAAGCTACCATTGCTACCGAATCCAGAGCTGCCCTTGCTGGGGGGATCACTTCTTTTATTGAAATGCCTAATACCTCACCACAAACCACAACGGTAGAAAAATTAGAAGAAAAATTTGCGATTGCCGCCCGGGATAGTTTTGCTAATTATTCTTTTATGTTTGGTGGCACTAATGATAACCTGGACGAAATTTTAAAAGTAGATCATAAAAAAGTGGCAGCCTTAAAATTATTTTTAGGGAGTTCTACCGGGAACATGTTAGTCGATGACCCGGATGTTTTAGAAAAAATCTTTTCTTCTACGGATTTATTAATAGCCGTACACTGTGAAGATGAAGCTACGATCAGAAAGAATCTGGCAGAACATAAAGAAAAATTCGGAGATGATATTCCTATTGAATTGCACCCGGTAATCCGAAGTGAAGAAGCTTGCTACCTTTCTTCTTCTCAGGCGGTAGCCTTAGCAAAAAAAACCGGGGCTCGATTACATGTTTTTCATTTATCTACGGCTAAAGAATTAGAACTATTTAGAAACGATATTCCACTGAAAGAGAAAAAACTTACCGCTGAAGTTTGTATCCATCATCTTTGGTTCTCTGATCAGGATTATAAAGAAAAAGAAACTTTAATCAAGTGGAATCCGGCGGTCAAAACAGCAAAAGATCGAGAAGCTTTATTTAAGGCCTTACTGGAAGATAAACTGGATGTAATTGCTACAGACCACGCCCCACATACCTTAAGTGAAAAAGAAAATGTATATACTAAGGCCCCATCCGGAGGTCCTCTAGTGCAACATGCCTTGCCTGCTATGTTAGAATTTTATCATCAGGGTAAAATATCTTTGGAAAAAATCGTTGAAAAAATGTGTCATAACCCTGCTATTCTTTTTCAAATTGAAAAACGCGGGTATATTAAAGAAGGATACAAAGCAGATGCTGTTTTAGTAGACTTAAATGCTCCCTGGACGGTAACCAAAGAGAATATTGCATACAAATGCGGATGGTCACCATTTGAAGGAAATACTTTTACCTCACGGATTACCCATACATTTTTGAATGGGGCTTTAGTCTATAAAAACTTTAAGTTTTATGAAGTAAAGAACGCAGAACGCTTAACTTTTAATCGATGAAATACCTAATCTGGTTCTCACTATTTTTTATTGTGTTTAGTTCTTGCCAAAGCCTGGAGCAACCTGATAAACCCGAAGTAATAATTGATGAAGATCAAATGGTTACTATTCTTTATGAAATTGCAAAAGTGAAAGCAGCTAAAAGTTCCTTTAAAAAGAAATTGGAAGATAGTAAGTTCAATCCGGAGGCTTATATTTTAGAAAAATATAAAATTGATAGCTTGACTTTTTCAAAAAATAATGCCTGGTATGCCAGTGACTTTAAACGTTATGAAGAACTTTTTAAAAGGGTAAAAGATACTATTGATAAATACAAAGTAGCCGTAGAACTTGTAAAGAAAAAGGAAGATTCTATCCAAAAAATACAAGATTCTATTTTAAAAGTCGAAAAAAAGATAAAAGATAGTATTGCTAAAATACCTGTAGTAAAATAAGAAGTTGTCTATAAATCACTACTAATACCCTAGTTTCTCCCGTATTCTGTTTAAAACCGTATCCGCTACTTTTTTAGCCTTTTCTACGCCGATAGCTAAAGCCTTTTCAATTTCATCCGGATTGTCTATTAAATGGGTAAACTGTTCCCGTTGCATTTTATATTTTTCCAGAATGACTTCAAATAAAGCTTGCTTTGCATGTCCGTAACCATATCCTCCTTCCAGGTACGCTTTTCGCATGTCTGCTACCTGATCTTCTTCTGCCAGGATACGATATAACGCAAAAACCGTACAGGTGTCCGGGTTTTTAGGTTCTTCCAGTGGTGTGCTATCCGTAGCTATGGACATAATTTGCTTACGTAATTTTTTATCTGGTAGGAATATGTTAATAATATTATTTTTAGACTTACTCATTTTACTACCGTCTGTTCCAGGGATATACATGGTTTCTTCCTGAAATTGTGCTTTGGGTAATACAAAAACTTCACCTACCTGATTATGAATTCTCGAAGCTACATCCCGGGTCATTTCAATATGTTGTTCTTGATCTTTACCTACCGGTACGATCTCTGCATCGTATAATAAAATATCTGCTGCCATTAACATAGGATAGGTAAACAAGCCGGAATTTACATCTTCTAACCGATCCGATTTATCTTTAAAAGAATGAGCAAGGGTGAGACGTTGGTAGGGATAGAAACAATTTAAATACCAGGATAATTCCGTGACCTGTGGGATATCGCTTTGACGATAAAAAACAGTTTTTGATACATCAAGACCAAAGGATAACCAGGCAGCTGCCGTAGCATATGTATTTTCACGTAGTATCTGAGCGTCTTTAATTTGTGTCAAAGAATGTAAATCAGCAATAAATAAAAAAGAATCGTTTTCCGGCTGATTAGCCATTTGAATTGCAGGAATAATGGCTCCCAATAAGTTCCCTAGGTGTGGAGTTCCGGTACTTTGAACTCCGGTCAAAATTCTTGACATATTTTGTATTAATTTCGGCAAAGTTACTTTTTTTAGTCAACCGCTCCCGTCATTTCTTTATTTTTATATCAATGATTGTATTTAAAAACATTCTGATTATTCTTTGGCGGATATGGTTTTATCTGGTAATGATGCTTCCAATACTTATATTACTTCCGGTACTATTAATACTTTTATCCAGAGCGCAGTGGTACCCGTACTTTTTTAAAATTGCCCGAGGGTGGGCGGCAGTTGTATTATATTGCTGTGGATTCTTTCCAAAAATTAATACGGAAGAAAAAATAGATAAAAAGCAGAGCTACATGTTTGTGGCTAACCATACCTCTATGTTAGATATTCTGATGATGTTCTATGGTATCAACAATCCGTTTGTGTTTGTAGCCAAATATGAATTAAGTAAAGTGCTCGTATTTGGTTGGGTATATAAAAGTGCCTGTATTTTAGTAGATAGAAAGAATCGTCAAAGTAAAAAAGAAGTATTCACACAAGCACAAAATAGGTTAAATAATGGTACCAGTATTTGCATCTTTCCGGAAGGTGGCGTTCCTGATGACCTGAACTTGATACTGGATACTTTTAAGGACGGAGCTTTTCGGCTAGCTATAGATCATCAAATACCTATTGTACCCATTACTTTCTTAGATAATAAAAAACATTTTTCTTTTAACTTTTTAAGTGGAAGCCCGGGCATTCTCAACATGCATATTCATGCTAAAATTGAAACTAAAGGTTTAGGACAAGATGCGCGTGGCGAATTAAGAAACCATACCAGAACTATTATTTTACAAAAACTTCAGGAATCAAATTAGGGTAAAACAAAAGCTGCTTCTCCCCAGAAACAGCTTTGTCATCATTGCTTTTACAATGACTAATTAACCAACTAAACAATTTTTACTTACAATTCTGTAATGTATACTTTTTATAGTTATTCTATTTTCAACTATTATGCCAAAAGTGTTAAAACTAAATGGTATTTTATATGAAATAAACCTAAACTGTTGAAAATAAACACTTAAAGCTTAAAAGTAATTCCGGTATAAACACCAAACAAGAAAGGTGAAAAATCACTACTATCGTTTTGGTAGGCATTTACCTGGTATTTAAATAAGGGTTGGAGGTTTGCTTCAATCTTTTTAGAAATGGAGTATCCTAAACCTAATCCGATATTTCCGGTAAAGCTTAAAGAATTTACATTAGTAGCTGCTCCTATGGTAGTAGTAAAATTACCGGCGTCTAAAGAAAGATTACTATCTTGTAAAAATAAAGTGCTCATCCCCCCAATAATGTTTAAGCCGAATTTTTTATCTATAAGTTGATAACTAATTTCCATAGGTACTTCAATATACCCTAACTCCTGGAAAAGCACGCCTTCATTCTGAATAGCAATTGTTTTACGTTCCTGTTTAAATTCTTGAGAACTACTTGGTGAAGGTGAACGATCAAAATCTTGAACTAAAATAGCATCCGAGTGATCATTATACGCCACATTTGCTAAAGTTTGCCCCCCGGAAAAAGCGGAGAACCCAACCTGTTCCGTACCATAACTTAAATTTACCTTATTCACTCCGGATCGGATAGTAACTTTTGGACTGACGTCATAGGCTATTTGTACACCATAACTCATATTTACCTGTCCTTGTTTACTATTATCTGAGAACTGAGGATCAATAGTAGATCCTTCAGATAGCGTATTGTAATAAACGGGAGCCACCGTAGGCGCAACTGACCATTTCCTTGTTTTTTCCGGTTTTGGTTCTTTAGTTTCTTCCTTATTTATCTCATCTAATAAAGAGATTCTATTAGTATTCTTCTCGATATTCAGTATAGAATCCGAATTAGTAATAGCTATTGAGTTACTATTATCAGGTGTTTTAAATAAAGATGAATCTTTCTTTTGTAACAGATTTTGTTCTTTAGAATTAAAATCTATTCTATCCTTCAACTTTTTAGCTGTTTTATCGGTAGTAGTAGCTATACCAGCTTCGGTTTTAATAGTTATATTATTTTTAGAAGTAGTATTATTAGTTTCATTCTCCTTATTTTTATTTTGAACACCTTTTTTCTTACTTGCCTGAGCTACCTTGGTCTGGGTTGTCGCAGTTGAAAGTTTCTCTTGGTAATTTTTATTAATTTTATCTGTCAGATCAGATGAATTTTCTTCATTTACAGCATCTCCTTTTTTCTGTAAATCCGTTGTCGTAAGTGGAGTACTACCATCTTCATTTTTATCAGAAGTTTCTTCAGCAGGAGTAATAGGATTCGACTCATTATGTACTACCTGATGAACCGGATCTTTTGTAGTGAACATTGTAAATCCTATTCCTAGTAAAAGTGCTAAAACCGCAGCACTACCGGCAATTTTGTACCAGAGTGGTGCGATAACTCGTTTCTTTTTGCCTTGCTGAACATTTTTAATATGTTCCCATGCGGATTCATCAGGAGTAACTTCAAAATCTTTGAATTGCTCCTGAAAAAATCGGTCTATATTTTTCTTTTCACTCATCTTTCTATCGTTCTACTGAATGTACATCAACGTATTGACGTGCTTCAATCTTATCTTTTAAAATTTTTCTTGCCCTGGCCAAATTGGATTTGGAAGTACCATTTGATATGGACAACATGGTGGCTATTTCATTATGATTATAACCATCCAAAACATATAAATTAAAAACCAGTCGGTAACGATCCGGTAATTCTTGTATAAGACTTAATAAATAATCTAAAGATACTTCTTCGGTAATTTCAACCTGGATTTCTTCAATTTCCTCTTCGTTTATAATATCAAAAACGGTTTGCTTACGATATTTTAACAAAGCGGTATTTACCATAATTCTTCGCATCCATCCCTCAAAAGATCCTTCGCTTTTAAACTGTTTAATTTTATCGAAAATAGTAATAAAACCATCTTGCAAAGTGTCCTGCGCATTTTCATAATTGTCAGAATATTTAAGACAAACCCCAAAGAGTTTACCACTAAATAAACGGTATATAGATTCCTGTGCCCTAGCGTCTCCTTTTTTACAATCTTCAATAAGGTTTTCTAATCGCACGTAAGCTAGTTTTGGTTATTCTTTGACTACAGGGATTTCAATAGTTTCAAATGTATCTTCTCCTTCTTCATTTTGTCCTATCCAAAACTTAAATACGTATGAATTTTCATTTCCTGCTACAAAATTGAGTGGTAGTTCTACAATATCCTTTTCACTTAACCCCTTACAAATAGAATCACTTTCAACCACAATATTGATAACCGTAACCGTTCGCTGATTAGCATTGGTTTCGTAATCAAAATTATTAAAACTATGGCAATCTGATGGCCGCTGGTATAATACCTTTAAAGTTACTTCTTTATCTCTTATAAGCTGTTCCGGTAATTCAACGCTCTCGATGGGTACTCTTTCAAAAAAAAACTGAGTCTCATCATCGCTATCCGAACAATTAAAAAAGAAAATAGAGCATAAAAGTAAAAGCAGCAGTATACACTTTTTCATTATCTTTTTGTTAACTTATCTATAAGATACAAAATTAAAAATTTGGTTGCGTCTTATCTATCATTGAAGTGGTTTGAACTTTTCTGATTGAAGCGAAAAATAGGTATTTTTTGCTTAATTGAAATCATTTTTCAGTTGCATAGCCGTAGCTACGGAACTTAAAAATGATAAAAAGTAAGTGAAAAAGAACATTTTGCAGCCAATTAAGGAAAGTTTAAACAACTTCATTATTCCATCCTATGTAAATATGAAAAAAGGCTGCTAAGAAAATTATATTTTCTAAACAGCCTTTGAAACACTTAAATAATTAAAAAAATTAACTTTATTCAGCTACTAACTGGATAGCATCTTTAATTTTTTCTTCTAGTTCTTCCATTAACTCAGGATTATCAAGAAGTAATGCCTTTACGGCATCCCGACCCTGTCCTAATTTAGTATCTTGATAACTAAACCAGGAACCACTCTTTTTTACTATTTCATAATCCACACCGATATCAATAATTTCACCTACTTTAGAAATACCTTTCCCGTACATGATATCAAATTCGGCAGTCCTAAACGGAGGTGCTACCTTGTTCTTTACTACCTTCACCCGGGTTTTATTTCCTTGCACAGCACTATTGCTATCTTTAATCTGAGTAGACCTTCTAATATCCAACCGAACGGATGCATAGAACTTTAATGCGTTTCCACCGGTGGTAGTCTCAGGATTACCAAACATCACCCCGATCTTTTCCCGGAGTTGGTTAATAAAAATCACCGTACAATTGGTTTTACTAATAGAACCGGTAAGTTTACGTAAAGCCTGAGACATTAAACGGGCATGTAATCCCATTTTTGAATCTCCCATTTCGCCTTCAATCTCACTTTTTGGGGTCAAAGCCGCAACAGAGTCAATAACAATAATATCAATAGCTCCAGACCGAATTAAATTATCTGCAATCTCCAGTGCTTGTTCCCCATGATCCGGTTGGGAAATAATCAAATCTTCTAATTGAACCCCTAGTTTTTCGGCATAAAATCGATCAAAAGCATGTTCAGCATCAATAAAAGCAGCAATACCTCCTGCCTTTTGCGCCTGAGCAATTGCATGTAAGGTTAAGGTAGTCTTACCCGAAGATTCCGGACCAAAAATTTCAATAACCCTACCCCTAGGATATCCTCCGACACCCAAAGCTAAATCGAGGCCTAAAGATCCGGTAGAAATTACTTCTACTTCTTGCACAGCTTCGTCGCTCATCTTCATCACGGTTCCCTTACCGTAAGATTTATCGAGTTTATCAAGAGTTAATTTTAATGCTTTTAACTTTGCATCTTTTTCTTTTTCTGCACTCATGTACTATTTTTTAACTTAATTGATTTTTAACATGTAGAAAGTAAATCCTATTATTTCAATGTCTGCAAGGGCATCAATCTCTATAAAAAACCTTGTATTCTGATACAATTCTTTCCTAAAAATCAGTATGAAAAGCCCTTAGATTTTAGTATTATTTATTGAAGATAATATGCTCTCATTTTCCATTGCAAAAATAACATAACTTTCTGTAAATGACTAGTAATATAGGGTCGAAAAAAGCTTTAAATTAACACATTCGAGTAATTTTTTAGCCTTACGATCAAAATTAAATTTTAGCACAAAATTCACACGTATACCCTTAATTGACAAGATGCTACGAATTTATTGAATTATATTTTATAAAAAGCTATTTACCGATAACGCAACCTTTTTAAAAAGCTTGTATCTAATAGAAAAGCAATAATGAACAAACCACAAGATTAGTAAAGGCGTATTGATAGTTTAAGTAACTTATTTATATAGCAAAATCAATTTTCGACTTAAATTCTTAAGGTTATAGTGTTTCTATGAAACCTAAAACATCCCCAGGAGACTTTCTTTGGGGGTTTGTTTTTTATATCAAAGCTCAAATTACTAAAATGTTAATTTTAGCATCATGTATGGTTTCCTCCCTTCCGTTTGTTTTAAACCGCTGCTATTCTTATTTTTGACGTTATTAATTTTTTAACCTTAATTAGGTATAGCATGCAACTGTACAATAAATTAAGCGCAAAAGAAAGAGCTATTCTACTTGAAGAAGCCGGAACCGACCGGTTGACCTTGTCTTTTTATGCGTATACTCAATTGGGAAACCCTCAATTGTTCCGGGATTACCTCTATATTCACTGGGATCAACTGGAAGTTTTAGGAAGGATATACATTGCGTCCGAAGGAATTAATGCCCAGTTATCCGTTCCGGCACCAAATTTTAAAAAATTTAAGAAGCATCTGGATCAAATTACCTTTTTAAGAGATATTCGCTTAAATATCGCTATAGAACAGGATTTAAAATCATTTCTAAAACTTAAAATCAAAGTCCGAGATAAAATCGTAGCCGATGGATTAAATGACCAGAGTTTTGATGTAACAAATAAAGGAATTCATGTAGATGCTGAAAAGTTTAATGCTTTGATTGAAGACCCGGACACTATTTTAGTGGATATGCGTAACCATTATGAGAGTGAAATAGGTCATTTTAAAAATGCTATCACCCCAGATGTAGATACCTTTCGGGATTCTCTAGATATTATAGAAGAAGACTTAAAAGACCATAAAGAAGATAAAAAACTGGTCATGTATTGTACCGGTGGTATACGCTGTGAAAAAGCAAGCGCCTATTACAAGCATAAAGGATTTAAAAACGTGTTTCAGTTAGAAGGTGGGATTATCGAATACACACGCCAGGTACAGGAAAAAGGGCTGGATAATAAATTTATGGGTAAGAACTTTGTATTTGACCATCGTCGGGCTGAGCGTATTTCTGAAGATATTATTGCAAATTGCCATCAATGTGGTGAACCTTGTGATGAGCATGTAAATTGTGCTAATGAAGCCTGTCATTTGTTATTTATCCAATGTGCAAAATGCGCAGAACGTTTAGACAATTGTTGTTCCATCGCCTGTCAGGAAATTTATAATTTGCCACATGAAAAGCAGAAGGAGTTAAGGAGAGGATTACATAATAGTAACAAGATTTTTAAAAAAGGAAGGTCTCCGGTTTTAAAATATAAAAGATGAAGTTAAAGTCAACCGGATACTGGGTATTGTCATTAATCCTAGTATCTTTATCCATATCAATACAGATGTTATTGACTTTAATAAATAAAAAATCTAATTTGATACATTGTTGATTTTAAAATGTATACAAATTTCAATATATAAATTATATGGGGTGTAACAGTTGTTCCTCCGGGAAAAACGGGCAACCAAAAGGATGTAAGAATAATGGTACGTGTGGTACGGACGGATGCAATAAGTTAACTGTTTTTGATTGGTTATCCAATATGTCTTTACCGGGTGGTGCCACGCCTTTTCAATATGTAGAAGTACGGTTTAAGAATGGGCGAAAACACTTTTTTGAAAATTCAAAAAATTTATCGTTAAGTATCGGAGATGTCGTAGCCACCGGGGCCGCTTCCGGGCATGATATCGGTATTGTATCCTTAACCGGGGAACTGGTTAAGATCCAGATGAAAAGGAAAAAAGTAGCTTTAGATAGTGATGAAGTTAAAAAAATATACCGAAAAGCCAATCAGAAGGATATAGATATCTGGCAAAATGCACGAGATCGTGAGAAAGCTATTCAGGTACGTTCGCGTGAAATCGCTATCCGTTTGCAATTAAAAATGAAAATCTCTGACATAGAATTTCAGGGGGACGGATCAAAGTGTACTTTTTATTATACAGCAGAAGAACGTGTGGATTTCCGGCAATTAATTAAAGAATTTGCACAGGAGTTTAATACGAAAATTGAAATGCGCCAAATCGGGTTTCGTCAGGAAGCTGCACGTCTGGGGGGTATTGGGTCTTGTGGGCGAGAGCTTTGTTGTTCTACCTGGTTAACTGACTTCAGGTCTGTAAATACCAGTGCAGCCAGGTACCAGCAACTTTCTTTAAATCCTCAAAAACTAGCCGGACAATGTGGAAAATTAAAGTGTTGCCTGAATTATGAACTGGACGCCTATCTCGAAGCTTTACAAAGTTTTCCAAAAACCGATGTTAAATTAATAACCGAAAAAGGAACGGCTGTTTTTCAAAAAATTGATATTTTTCAAGGATATTTATGGTATGCTTATGAAGGCGAATGGATGAACTGGTTTAAAATCTCTGCAGCTGATGCTTCTGAGATTGTTGCGTTTAATAAGGAAGGTAAAAAAGTAGCTAGTCTTGAAGAATATACGCTTGAATTAGAGATAGAAGGCACTAAAACTGAATTTGAAGACGTTGTAGGACAAGATAGTTTGACCAGGTTTGATAAACCAAAAAGAAGCAGAAGAAAACAGAATAAGCGGAAAGCTGGTACGGCTAAGAGCGGAGATACGAAAACAGAACGTAGAAAACCGCGTCAAAATAGAAAAAATACTAAAACCAATACGGCTACGGGACAGAAAACGGGCAATCCTACTAATAAACCGAATTCGCAGAAAAACAGAAGACCTAAGAATAATAATACTCAACAACAATCATCAAAAAGAAGGCCGCAGACAAAAAGGAATGATACTAAAAAATCTTAAATTTTATAGTATACTGTTGTTCATAGGTATGATTACTTACAGTTGTGACCGCTCTCAGGTTTTTGATCAATATCAAAGCATAACCGGGGGTTGGGATAAGCGCGATACCATCTCTTTTCAACTGGCGGATATGGATACGGTTCCTTATTATAATTTGTATTTTAATATAAGAAATAACGATGATTATCCGTATAGCAATTTATTTATCATCAGTGATATAAAGTTTCCGAATGGAAAAGTAATTACAGATACCCTGGAATACATGATGGCAGCTCCTGATGGCACTTGGTTAGGTACTGGTTTTGGAGCGTTAAAAGAAAATAAATTGTTTTACAAAGAAAAAATTCGTTTTACGGAAGAAGGTACCTATGAAGTTCAAGTACGACAAGCCATGCGTAAAAACGGAGAAATTAATAAAATCAATTCTTTAGAAGGTATTACGGATGTTGGTTTTAGAATTGAATTTAGTAAACCTTAAAAATCTTATTTTAAAAAATTATTTTTGTAACTAACTATATAGGTTAGATAGATATAGTTAAACCAATAACATGTTTTACATTTAGCAAATTTACGCAAGATTCTGGCAGCCTTTCTAGGAGGTAGGTCACTGTCTAATTTAAAGGTAAAACAACTAATCAATAGTACCGTATTTAAAGCATATGGCAAAGAAAACTTCTAATTCGACGAATACCTCTAATTATAATATATTTACCTATATCAAATGGTTCTGGATACTTTTTGCATCTTTAATACTAGGGATAGTATTTATATTTCTCTTGGCAAGTTGGGGGGTATTTGTAGAAATGCCTGGTTTTGACGAACTGGAAAATCCGCAAAATGATTTGGCAACCCAGATTATATCTTCGGACGGACGGCAAATAGGTACTTTTTTTAAAGAAAACCGGACTCCGGTAAGTTTTGAAGAACTTCCGGAACATTTAGTAAACGCCTTAGTAGCTACCGAAGATGCTCGGTACTATGAACATTCCGGTATTGATGCCCGAGGAACGCTAAGAGCTATTTTTTTCTTAGGAAGTAAAGGTGGAGCAAGTACAGTTACACAGCAATTAGCAAAACAATTGTTTACCCAAGGGTCTTCTAACCTTGTTGAACGAATTGGACAAAAGTTAAGCGAATGGGTCATTGCAACCCGACTGGAAAGGCAGTATACTAAACAGGAAATTGTTACAATGTATCTTAACAAGTACGATTTTTTAAATCAGGCGATAGGTATTAGTTCTGCCTCTCGTATCTATTTTAATATAAGTCCGAAAGACCTTAAAGTTGAAGAAGCTGCTGTGTTGGTAGGAATGCTAAAAAATTCTTCTTTATACAATCCTTTGAGAAGACCGGAGATGGTTCGTGATCGCAGAAACACGGTACTTAGTCAGATGGCAAAATACGACTATATTACTGAAGAGGAAAAAGACAGTTTACAACAACTTCCGTTAAAACTGGATTATGCTCCAGAAGGACATTCGGATGGAGTGGCTACGTATTTTAGGGAATATGTACGTAGTTGGATGGGGGATTGGGCTAAAAAGAACCCAAAAGGTAAAGATGAAGAAGGTAATTTAAAATATTATGATATTTACCGGGATGGGTTACGTATTAATGTAACCATTGATTCTCGTATGCAAAAATATGCAGAAGAAGCAGTCACTGAACATTTAGCTAATTTGCAAAAAGAATTTTTCAAACAAGGTACAAAGAATAAAACCTTTCCGTTTACAGACTTAAGTAAAAGCGAAATTAATCGCATTGTAAACCGTGCTATTAAAAATTCCGCTAGACGCCAAAAAATGTTGCAGGCAGGTAAGAGCGAATCAGAAATTAAAAAATCATTTGATATTAAAACCGAAATGAAAGTTTTTTCCTGGAAAGGAGATATTGACACTATCATGACCCCCCGGGATTCCATTTTATATTATAAAAGTTTTTTCCGTTCCGGGTTAATGTCTATGGAACCACAAACCGGACAGGTTAAAGCCTGGGTCGGGGGTACCAACCTAAAACATTTTCAATATGATCATGTGTATCAAGGAACCCGGCAGGTAGGATCTACCTTTAAGCCTTTTGTGTATGCAACTGCCATTGATCAGTTAAAATTATCCCCTTGCGATAGTTTGCCTATGTCTCAAATCACCATTTCTGCCGGAACCCATGGCGTAATGGAAGATTGGACGCCCAAGAACAGTCCGGAAAATTACTCCGGATATTTAACCTTAAAATCCGCATTAGCTAAATCCGTAAATACCATTTCTGCCAGATTAATGGATCGTATCGGACCGCAACCTATTTTAAAATTAGCTAAAAAGATGGGGGTTGAATCCAGGATTGAACCGGTAGCTTCTATTGCTCTGGGAGCAGTAGATTTAAAGTTATCTGAGATGGTAGGCGCTTACAGTACTTTTGCTAATGAAGGTATTTATAACAAACCGGTAATGATTACCAGTATTGAAGATAAAAATGGAACCTTGTTATACCAGTTCGAACCGGAAACCCGCGATGTTATTAGTAAAGAAGCGGCATACGTTACGTTGAACTTGATGGAAGGGGTTACTCAATACGGTTCTGGTGCCCGCCTGCGTTCTACCAACGATACCCGTTATGAGTTTAAAAATATGATTACCGGATATCCTTACGGGTTTACCAATCCCATTGCTGGAAAAACCGGAACTACCCAAAATCAAAGTGACGGATGGTTTATGGGGATTGTCCCTAATTTATGTACCGGCGTATGGGTAGGAGGTGACGATCGTGCAGTGCATTTTGACTCCACAAAGTTTGGTCAGGGAGCTTCTATGGCCTTACCAGTATGGGCGTTGTATATGAAAAAATGTTATGCCGATTCATCCTTAAAGGTTTCAAAAGATGAATTTAAAAGACCGGAAAGCCTTTCGATTGAAGTTAATTGTGATAATTATAAAAGTAATAGCCCTGTAGAAGACGAGGTCGAAGATGAATTTGGGTTGTAACCTGTTTTTTACAACTACTAAGATTAAAGGGATTGCGTACGTATCCATTTTAAAGTGGGTTCCATCCATTCTGGAAGAGGTTTATAGATAAAACCATGGCTAAGGCCTGTATGAAGTTTGATTTGTTTAAGTTTTGCAGTAGGTCTTTTTCTGTGTTCCCAATAATCATAATTGCGTCCCGCTATGGTATCAGAAACTTCGTAAATACTTAAAACCTGTCCGTGAAAAGACCAGTTATTTTCTTGTTCCTGGTGCTTATTATTCCCAGCTAAAAAAATGTAGTTGATAGGGTTTTTATTAATATGAGAAATATGTGAAGCAATAATTGCTCCTTTGGAAGCACCGATTACTGAAATATGTTCAGGAACTATTCCTATTTTGATTAAACTATCAATTTTTTTTGAGACATTTAATGCATAGGTTTCAGCAACCGTATTATTTTTCCTTACTTCAGCGTATACTTTTGCACCTGGGATAGTTAATTTGGAAATAATTTCATCAAAATTATAAGTTCCGTACTCCGGATGACTTGCAGTTTTCCCTTGTATTTCCAGAATTCTACCGTGTAAATAAAAAATATGATATTTCGTGCTTTGATCAGAATCTATAGGTTGAAAAGCTTTCCCACTCAACCAATTGATTAGTATAAAAGTTAAAATGAATAGTTTTTTTACTTGTAACATATAATTTATTTGATGTCAAAGTTACTATACAAATTTTGACCCTTCCTAAAAAATACTTAAATCTCAACAGTTAATGGAATCTCCGTATTGCTTTTTGTATTTTTAAACCAATAGAACAACAAACATGATTTCAAGGAAAGTAGCAACAGTTTCAGAAGCTTTACAAGGGGTTAAAGATAAGATGACTTTTATGCTCGGGGGTTTTGGGCTCTGTGGTATTCCTGAAAACGCGATTACTGAACTGGTTACTTTAGGAATTAAGGACTTAACCTGTATTTCTAATAATGCTGGAGTCGACGATTTTGGACTGGGTTTGTTGTTACAGAAAAAACAAATTAAAAAAATGATTTCTTCTTACGTAGGTGAGAATGATGAATTCGAACGACAAATGTTAAACGGCGAACTAGAAGTAGAATTGATTCCGCAAGGAACACTGGCGGAACGATGTAAGGCGGCACAGGGAGGTTTTCCGGCGTTTTACACTCCGGCAGGTTATGGTACTGAGGTGGCAGAAGGAAAAGAAACTCGAGAGTTTGACGGAAAGATGTACGTTTTGGAATATGCCTTTAAAGCAGACTTTGCCTTTGTAAAAGCGTGGAAAGGTGATGAAGCTGGAAACTTAATATTTAAAGGAACCGCTCGTAATTTTAACCCCTGTATGTGCGGGGCAGCTAAAATTACAGTTGCTGAAGTTGAAGAACTGGTACCAGCCGGAACTTTAGACCCTAATCAAATACACATCCCCGGAATTTTTGTTAACCGAATTTTTAAAGGAACACATTACGAAAAACGAATAGAACAGCGCACTGTTCAAAAATTACAATAAGATACTTATGGCAACATTACGATTAGGCGATACCGCACCTGACTTTAACGCAGAAACCACCGAAGGTACGATACAATTTCACGATTGGTTAGGAGATAGTTGGGGTGTTCTTTTTTCACATCCGGCAGATTATACCCCAGTTTGTACTACGGAGTTGGGAACGGTAGCGCAGTACACCGATCAATTTAAAAAACGAAATACAAAAGTAGCGGCATTAAGTGTGGATGGTTTAGAGTCTCACAAAGGATGGATTAAAGATATTAATGAGACCCAGAACACCACCGTTAATTTTCCTATTATTGCAGATGAGGATAAAAAGGTAGCGAACCTATATGATATGATTCATCCCAATGCAGATAATAATTTGACGGTTCGTTCCGTATTTATTATTGATCCTAGTAAAAAGATCAAACTAATCCTTACCTATCCGGCATCTACGGGACGTAATTTTGATGAGTTGATACGGGTTATTGATTCGTTACAGTTGACCGCTTATCAAAAACTAGCTACTCCGGCCAATTGGAAGCAGGGTGATGACTGTGTAATTTCACCTGCTGTAAGTAATGAAGAAATACCTGAACTATTCCCAAAAGGTCATACCGAAATAAAGCCCTATTTACGGATGACTCCGCAACCGGATTCAAAATAAAGATATGTTAGATAAAAATGGCATTGCAAAGCGTATTGCTCAGGAATTACAGGACGGATATTTTGTAAACCTGGGGATAGGTATTCCTACGCTTGTTGCTAATTACATTCCGGAAGGTATTGCGGTAGAGTTTCAAAGTGAAAATGGGGTTTTAGGAATGGGTCCTTTTCCGATAGATGGAGAAGAAGATGCAGATATTATAAATGCCGGCAAACAAACCATTACTACCTTGCCCGGTGCTTCTTTTTTTGACTCTGCCACTAGCTTTGCTATGATTCGCGGTAAACATGTAGATTTAACTATTTTAGGCGCCATGGAAGTTGCAGAAAACGGGGATATTGCTAATTGGAAAATCCCCGGAAAGATGGTAAAAGGGATGGGTGGTGCTATGGACTTAGTTGCCAGTGCCGATCAAATTATTGTAGCAATGATGCATACCAATCGGGCAGGAGCTTCAAAATTATTAAAGGAATGTACGCTACCTCTAACCGGAGTTAGTTGTGTAAAAAAAATTGTTACTAATCTGGCAGTTTTAGAAATTACGCCTAAAGGATTTTTACTTTTAGAAAGAGCCCCAGGGGTATCTGTAGAAGAAATAAAAAATGCTACGGAAGGAAATATTTATTACGATAAGGAGGTTCCGGAAATGGACTTGTTATAATTCGAGTTTCTTTGAGTTTTAGAATTGAAATTTAACTACGGGTATTTATTACATCGAGGCTTGGTTTAATTATACAATATATCACAGTCTGTAGAAAAGTAAAAAGTTCCGATTTAATAACTATCTAAACTTAACAACATCATTTTAACTTTTAATTAAGAAAACAAACAGACAACTTCCTAAACGTTTTTAATAATATTCCCTTTTATAAAAGACACAAATAGCATATCAATTTCACTTATTTTCTGTTTTTCATACTATTTATTACATACATCAAATTGCAAATTCTACTTTTTAATCGACACATAATTTATTTAATCGGACGAATAATAAAAGAATTAAGTTTTCGTTATCATTTATATCGGATGTGTCAATTATTTTATGTAAGAAAAAAATGACTCATTTGAACGGTTTGAGTAGGATTAATCCTATTTTTTATCATAAAAAATCGTTAAATACTTACTTTTTGTTAAAATTTTGTGTATTTAATCGATTTAATAGGTATTTTATCTTAAAACAGAACATTTTTTTAGATATTTACCATAAGAAAATAGACAAATAGAAAATTAAAATATATAATCAATTAGAAATACTCCCCCTTTAAAATGAAAGAAAAAGTAAATAAAATTCAACGATCTGTTAAACCTACTATGGAATTAATTTCTAATGTTGTATACCTTGCAAAGAAGGTGTTTTTATTAATGTAATTACATTACAACATTACAAATTATTAAACCTGTTTCTATCAAACAGGTTTTATTGTTAAAAACATTCGTTACTTACTTCTTCAAATATCCAATGCTTTTTCTTTGTAGTACTACTAATTTAGCTTTTAGAAACAAAAAAACCATTCCTTGTAAATAAAGATATTATATGTTTCTAAAAGAATTTGAAATACGATGGAATGACCTGGATGCTAATCGTCATTTAGCTAATAAAGCTTACATAGAATATGCCGCACATACACGAATGTCTTTTTTAAATCAAGCGGGCTTTAATCAACAGTCTTTAGCGAAGTACAACATAGGACCGGTTATTTTTTACGAGCATATTTACTATTTTAAAGAAGTATTTGCCGGTAAACCCATAAAAGTGTCCTTGGAATTAACCGGGTTAAGTGAAGACGGATTGTTCTTTGAATTTACCCATAATTATTATGATCATAACGGACAGAATTTCGCAACTTACGAAATGATGGGAGGTTGGATTGATTTAAAAGAAAGAAAACTAACTGGCTTACCTGAAAATTTTTCTGATTTATTACAAACTTTAGATAAGAGTACAAACTTTAGGGTATTAACTAAAGAAGATACCCGAAAGCATATGAAAAAGCCAATGCCTTTGTCCTAATTAACTTTTAATAGTTAAAGGGGAATATTGTAAATTTAGTGTTATTGTAGTGCTTCTTTTGCTGCTGCTACTGTTTTCTTACTATTTCCAGCAAAAATTTGGTCGTTTATTACAAGAATAGGACGTTTTAAAAAAGTATAGTGTTCCAGAATATAATTTCTATAATCAGTCTCACTTAATTGCTGTTCGTGCAGTCCTTTCTCGCGGTACAGTTTGGATCTTCGATTAAAAAGGGATTCATAAGATCCGGTAAGTTGGTATAAGGTTTCCAGGTCATCTTCAGAAATAGGTTTATCTTTTACATTTTGTTGCTCTATATCTGCAGGTAAATCTAATTCTGATAGAATACGTTTACAAGTATCACAGGTCTTCAAATAAAAAAACTTCTTCATCCGTGTATTTTTCACAAAGAAATTCAATTCCTGTATAATAATCGATATTTTCGCTAAAAATTATACAACATGCAACATCCTCTTGAAATAACTCGTACCAGTCGAAGATTTTTACAAAATTTTTTAGAAAACCATTCTTTAGAAGAATTAAATAAGGTACCTCCCGGTTTTAAAAATAACATCATTTGGAATATAGCCCATGTGGTAGTTACTCAGCAAGTGCTTATGTATAAATTAAGCGGATTACCCCTTCAGGTTAGTGATGATATGGAAGCTACCTACCAGAAAGGTACTAAGACAGAACGCCCGGCTACCCAAGAAGAAGTGAGTTTAATTAAAGAATTACTTTTTACCACAATAGATCAAACAGAAAACGATTTAAATAATGGTGTATTCAAAAATTTTAATGAGTATCCGACAAGCACCGGATTTGATTTGAAATCCATTGAAGACGCTTTACATTTTAATAATTTTCATGAAGGTTTGCATATTGGATATATTCTGGCCCTACGAAAAAGTTTATAATTTCAAGAAAATATGTGAACCGAAGGGATTACTCGATGATATCCACTTTTAGCTGATCCTTTAGCTGAGATAGAGGTACTTTCAATAAGGTATTACTGGAAACGTACGGATTGATTTCGTAAGTATTGTAATAAAGAAGAAGCGAATCTTTTTCAAAGGCAATATTTTCCGGTAGATAGAATTGGTCGTTTTCAAAATTAAAACCAGTACTATTTATTGACTTTTCAGATGAAATATGGTTTTGAACCCGGAAGGCTTTTTCACATAGTTGAGCGATCTTTTTTGGGTTCTTAAACAATTCATTAATACTCAGTTCCTGCCCCGTTTGTGGGTTAAAGTGGATAAAAGAAACGCCTTCATACCCATGTGCTCCGCCGGTAAAAAGATAATGGTCCATTTCTACCGTTAATAAGTCTACACTTTGATAGTGTACATTACAATCTACCGTAGCCTCATACGTAAAAAGTTCTTCGGAAAACTGAGATTTCATAGTTACATACATATCGTTAAAAGCCAGCATTGCTTCCTCAACCGTTTGGTGTGCACCCTTCTGGTCGGTATCCAGAATATTAATGATGTGTTTTTCAATTTTAGAGTTTATTTTTTCACTATTTTCCAAACCAAATATCCGGATGATACTTATGTCAAGAGTAGCACAGGGCAAAACTGTACAATCCGTATCCGGAAGCTCCAATAATAGCTTCTCCGTATGAAAATCTTCTTTTTTTGAACAGCTTCCTATCAGTAATCCTAGGGTACTTAGTACGACTATTATAAAGAAGTTTTTGATTTTGTTAATCATCTACTAAAGGTAGTTTCCTTTCTTAATTAAAACAAATTTAATCATACTTTTGGGTAGGAACCTAAACACTGGGTTTTTCCTTTTTTTAAATAAGTTATTATGAAATTTAATACAAAAACAATACACGGCGGACAAGAACACGATCCTGCTTATGGTGCGGTTATGCCACCGATATATCAAACGTCCACCTATGCACAAAGCACTCCGGGAGGTCATAAGGGCTATGAGTATAGTCGAACTCATAACCCTACTCGCCATGCCCTTGAGAAATCATTTGCCAGTATCGAAAACGGTACCTACGGATTAGCTTTTGGGTCCGGGCTGGCAGCTATTGATGCAGTAATCAAATTACTAAAGCCGGGTGATGAAGTCATTTCAACTAATGATTTATACGGAGGCACGTATCGGTTGTTTACTAAGATCTTTGAGGATTTTGGGATTAAATTTCATTTTACAGGATTGCAGGAAGCCTCTAATCTGGAAAGTCATATTACCGATAAAACTAAATTGATCTGGGTAGAAACCCCTACTAACCCGATGATGAATATTATCGACATTAAAGCAGTTGCTGAAATATCTAAAAAACACAACGTATTACTTGCTGTTGATAATACCTTTGCCACTCCTTATTTACAACAACCGCTGGATTTAGGGGCGGATATTGTAATGCATAGTGCTACCAAATATCTGGGGGGGCATAGTGATTTGATTATGGGAGCTTTGATAGTCAAAGATAAAGATATTGCCAATAGGTTGTATTTTATCCAAAATGCTAGTGGTGCCGTTTGTGGCCCTCAAGATAGTTTCTTGGCGCTAAGAGGTATTAAAACTTTACATGTACGGATGCAACGGCACTGTGAAAACGGTGAAAAAATTGCAAAATTCTTAAAAGATCATCCGAAAATCGAAAAGGTATATTGGCCCGGATTTGAAGATCATCCTAACCATGAGGTAGCTAAATCACAAATGAAAGCTTACGGAGGTATGATCTCTTTTGTAACCAAAGATAGTAACTACGACGATGCTATTAAGATTATTGAAAACCTAAAAATATTTACCCTGGCAGAAAGTCTGGGAGGCGTAGAAAGTCTGGCAGGGCATCCGGCAAGTATGACGCATGCCTCTATTCCTAAAGAAGAACGTGAAAAAACCGGGGTTGTCGATTCACTAATACGTTTAAGCGTAGGTATTGAAGACGCAGAAGATCTTATAAATGATTTAAAACAAGCAATAGGGTAAAGATGTTATTAAATTGTGAAAATAGTACATAAATTATTGCTAATAGTATACATTTACTTTACAAATAATAACGAATTATACGAATTTTTTAATCTCATCTGCCTATAAAAGAAGTAAGCTGTCGCGGGACTTCTTTTGCTTAACCGATGAAAAAATAATCAGTAATGAAACAGAAAATTGAAACTTTTATGGAAGAGGTTCGTGCCAGAAACGCACATGAACCGGAATTTCTGCAAGCCGTTCAGGAAGTTGCAGATACGGTAATTCCTTATATAGCTTCGCATAAAATTTATAACGGTCAGAATATTTTGCTAAGAATGGTTGAACCGGAACGTGCCGTGATGTTCAGGGTACCCTGGGTAGATGATGATGGTGAGATTCATGTAAACCGCGGGTATCGGATACAGATGAATTCGGCGATTGGGCCATATAAAGGGGGATTGCGATTTCATCCCTCAGTAAATTTAAGTATTTTAAAATTCCTTGCTTTTGAACAGGTGTTTAAAAACAGTTTGACCACCTTACCCATGGGGGGAGGCAAAGGAGGTGCAGATTTTAATCCTAAAGGAAAATCTGATGATGAAATTATGCGTTTTTGTCATAGTTTTATGAGTGAATTATTTAGGCATATTGGGCCTAACACGGATATCCCTGCCGGAGATATTGGAGTAGGTGGTAGAGAAATCGGGTATCTTTTTGGGATGTATCGTAAGATTAAAAATGAATTTTCAGGAGTACTTACCGGTAAAGGTTTAACCTGGGGTGGTTCGCAAATCCGACCGGAAGCTACCGGATATGGATGTGTGTATTTTGCTCAAAGTATGCTAAATATCCGAAAAGATGACTTTACAGGTAAGATCGTAACTGTTTCAGGTTCCGGAAACGTGGCGCAATTTGCTACGGAAAAAGCAATTCATCTGGGTGCCAAAGTAGTTACCCTATCAGATTCCGGTGGTTATATTTATGATAAAGACGGGATAGACGAAGAAAAGCTGGAATATGTAATGGAACTTAAGAATGTAAAAAGAGGACGTATCAAGGAATATGTTACCAAGTATCCAAACGCTAAATACCATGCAAAAAAACGACCTTGGGGTGAAAAATGTGATATTGCACTACCTTGTGCAACTCAAAATGAATTGGACGGAAAAGATGCCGAACAACTTTTAAATAACGGTTGCTTTGTAGTAAGTGAAGGAGCTAATATGCCTTGTACCCCAGAAGCTATAGCCGCTTTTCATCATAAAAAAATCCTATTTGCTCCTGGTAAAGCTTCAAATGCGGGAGGTGTAGCAACGTCCGGACTGGAAATGTCTCAAAACTCCTTACGACTAAGTTGGACTGCAGAGGAGGTTGATAAAAAATTACATGAAATCATGAATGATATTCATGAAAAATGTGTGCAATATGGTACTAAAGAAGATGGATATGTCGATTACGTCACCGGGGCAAATATAGCCGGTTTTGTAAAAGTAGCAGATGCCATGCTGGCTCAAGGTGTGGTTTAATCATGCAGTTTAGAGGTTTGGCTAACGTTCTTTCTATATTATAATTAGAGGTTAGCCAAACTTTTTAGCACAATATTTACTATTTTAGCGGGTTATGAATACCAAGCATTATTGTGCCATGAAGTTTTTTTATACTTTTTTGTTCTTCCTGTTTTCCTTTTGGTGTTCTGCACAGGATTTTAGCGCTCAATGGATTGATCATTATTCTTACTTTTCAATAAAAGACCTTCATATTTCTGAAAATAAGGTTTATGCAGCCACGGACAATGCCTTGTTTATCTTTGATAATGAAACAAATACTTCTCAACGATTTTCAACCATACAAGGATTATCCGGATCGGATATAACTACGGTATATCATAGTAGTGCTTTTAACATTACAGCAATTGGTTATCAGAATGGTTTCTTAGAATTTATAACTCCTGATCAGAAGGTTCGGACTTTTGTAGATATTTTTGATAAAGCTACCATACCGCCGGATGATAAAAAGATTAATAGCTTTTACGAATCCGGAAATGAGTTATTGATAGCAACCGGATTTGGGATTGTATCTTTTAATCTGGAAAACATAGAATTCGGAGATACCTTTTTTATAGGTGCCGGTGGTAGTCAGATTGATGTTTCTGCAACTACTATTGTAAATAATACTATTTATGCCAGTACGGTTAATGGCTTATTAACGGCTCCGGCAAACGATTCCAATCTTATTGATTTTAACCGTTGGAGTGTAGCTAACCCTTCGGTTTTCAGAGGAATTATAGATGCAGGAGATAATCTGATCGTCTGGAGTAGTGCGGGAGTTTTTAGGGTTCAGGGAAACACAACGGTTCCCATACTAACTATCCCTAATGTCATATCCGTAACTTCATCTAATAATCAATTAACGCTTATTACCCCTAATACTTCGATTATACTCGATCAAAATTTTAAAGAAGTTACCAGGGTAGTTAGTAACGACACAAATACTTTTATTGCAACGGCTGCCAGTACTTTGGATAACACGTTGTTTTTAGGAACTTCTGAACTGGGATTGTTAAAGATTCCTATTAATAATATTATGCAAAGAGAAGTAATATCTCCTTCCGGACCTTTACATAATGACCCTTTCAGCGTTTCGGTTTTAGATAATAACGCGTGGGTAGTTTACGGAAGATATGATTTGTTTTTTAATCCTTTTCCCAAGGTAAATAAGGGGATTAGCAGGTTTAATAACGGAGAATGGCAAAATATATCCAGAGATGATATTTTAGGTTTTAGTTCGTTGACCCGGGTAGCCATTAATCCTAATAATCCCGAACAGGTATTTGTTACCAGTTTTTCTGATGGTTTGTTAGAGGTGAGAAATAACGAAGTAGTCGCATCTTATGATCCGGCAAATAGTGATATAGACAATTTTGATTTAGCCGGAGAGAATGTAGCCTGGCTTAACGGACCTGTTTTTGATGATGCGGGTAATTTATGGTTCAACAATTCCAGAGTTGATCTGCCTTTAAATAGGTTAAACCTGGAAACTAATGAGGTAACTACTTTTAATAGCATAACCGGACTATTACCGGATTTTAGTGATGGTTATACGGATACGGTTATAGATGATGAAGGTAATGTATATTTTGCCGGGGGAACTATTGGTATTATAGGGTTCAATCCTAACACGGAAGCCACAGTGACCATAGATGAAGAAAACGGATTGCCTAGCGATTATGTTTCTACCCTGGCTATTGACCGGGATGATCAAATGTGGATAGGTACCTTTTTAGGACTAAGGGTATTGTCTGATCCTTCAGAAGCTTTAAATAACGGAAACCTTAACCTGGATCGTATTGTTATTGAAGACGATGAAGGAGTAGGTCAGGAATTACTATTTGATATAACTATCACGGATATAGAAGTAGATGGTTCAAATAACAAGTGGGTTGCGACGAGTTCTTCCGGGGCTTTTTACTTTTCTCCGGACGGACAGGAAACTATTGCACAGTTTACCACGGACAATTCACCACTACCTTCTGATAATATATTAGATATTGCTGTAGATGATTCCACTGGTATCGTATATTTTGCTACGGAAAAAGGTTTAATTGCCTTAAAAGGCACAGCAACCGGTCCCGAAGATAATTTAACCGAAGTTATTGCTTTTCCTAATCCGGTACGTCCACAATATGATGGTAATGTTACTATCCGAGGCCTGACCGAAGACTCAAACGTTAAGATTACGGATATTGAGGGCAACCTGGTTTTTGAAGAAACTAGTGAGGGAGGTAGCTTACAATGGGATACTCGAGCCTTTGGCAGACATAAAGTAGCTTCCGGAGTATATCTGATATTAGTAACAGGAAATGATAGTGGTGAAACCACAGTTTTTAAATTATTGATTGTAAGGTAGCTTTTATGATCATCACTTCAGAAGCTATTGTTATTTCTTCTTTAAAATACGGAGATAGTCATCTGATCGTACATCTGTATACAGAAGCTTCCGGACTGCGTTCTTATCTAATCAGGGGAGTATTAAAATCAAAAAAAGGAAGAATGCGGGCTTCTTTATTTCAACCTTTAACCATCCTTGATATTGTTGCTTCGCATAAGGATAAAGGTAATCTGGAACGGCTCAGGGAAGCTAAAATAGGCATGCCTTACAAAACAATTCATACGGACTTTATCAAGAATTCAATCGTATTTTTTATAGCTGAAATTATTAAAAATTCAGTAAAGGAAGAAGAATCAAACCCAAGTCTTTTTAATTATATAAAGACTTCTTTAACCTGGCTAGATGTTCATCATGAAGTTGCTAATTTTCATGTTACTTTTACTGTTAAACTAACGCAATACCTTGGTTTTTATCCGGATACATCTACAAAAAAAACGGAGTACTTTAACTTAATGACTGGTAATTTTCAAGATACTTATGAAAGTGGGCATACCAGAAGGGGCGAAGCTATTGAGGCTTTTAAATTGTTTTTAGGCACAAACTTTGATGATTGCAATAGGATAAAGTTAACCCGTGCCATGAGAAATGAAATTCTGGAAGTAATGCTGCTATATTTTGAGTTACATTTGCACGGTTTTAAAAAACCAAAATCCTTGCAGGTGCTTAACGAAATCTTTAAATAAAGAATGCGAATATTCTATTTAGTTATATTTCTGATCTTCTTTATTTTTAAAGGTACTTCACAACAAATTACCGTATTGGGATTTGATGATCGACAACCGATCCCGGGGGTAGCTATTTTCACTTTGAACAAAGGTAAAAGTACCATTACTGATTTTGATGGAAAGGCAAACCTCCACATGTTTAAAGACAGCGATATTATTTATTTTTCGCACGTTTCCTTTTTACAAAAGAATGTTTTAAAATCAGATATTTTGAGTCAGGGTGGATTGGTTTATCTTAGTCCGGATAGCAATCAATTGTCAGAAGTACTTATTTCGGTAGCTAAATGGAAACAGGATAAAAAAGACATTTCGCAAAAGGTAGTAAGCATTTCCTCTGAGGAGGCACAATTAAGTACCCCACAAACCACGGCAGATGTATTACAGAATAGCGGACAGGTGTTTATTCAAAAAAGTCAGTTGGGGGGTGGGAGTCCGATCATCAGAGGATTTTCTACAAATCGATTACTAATAACGGTTGACGGCGTCCGGATGAATACCGCAATTTTCAGAGGAGGAAACGTACAGAATATCATTTCTATTGATCCTTTTAGCATTGCCAGAACAGAAGTAATCCTGGGGCCGGGATCAGTTGTTTATGGTAGTGATGCCATAGGTGGAGTGATGAACTTTTACACTAAACAACCTGCTTTTAAGATTAAAGGAAAAAATGCCATAAGTGGAGAAGCTATTCTTAGATATGCATCTGCTTCAAACGAAAAAACCGGTCATGTCAATGTAAATTACGGCAGAGATCAGTGGGCTTTTTTAACCAGTGTTAGTTATAGTGATTTTGATGATTTAAAAATGGGAAGTCAAGGGCCGGAGGAATATATAAGAAACCGTTTTGTAGTTTCTAATAATGGAACGGATCAATTAGTCGATAATAATAACCCTAACCTTCAGGTGGGTACCGGATATAGCCAAATTAATTTTTTGCAAAAAATTAAGTACACTCCTAATGAAAACTGGGATTATAATCTAGGATTGACCTATACCACTACTTCTGATGTTCCTAGGTATGACCGGTTGATTAGACCCCAGGGAGATAGCCTTAGGTCCGCAGAATGGTTTTATGGTCCGCAGGAGTGGGGAGTGGCTAATTTACAGATCAATTATAAAAAACCATCCAAGTTTTTTGACCGTTTTAAAATCACTACGGCTTACCAATTATTTAAAGAAAGTAGAAATGACCGGGACTTTGGCTCGGTTATTTTAGAAAGAACTAAAGAAAAAGTTGATGCATATTCTATAAACCTGGATTGGTCTAAAGATTTAGGGAAGAAGACCAATGTGTATTACGGGCTGGAATATATTTTAAATAAAGTAAATTCTGAAGGAAGCATTTTACAGATCGATACGCGCTTAGAACAGCCCGCACAATCCAGGTACCCCGATGGTGCTACCTGGCAATCGGTTGCAGGTTATGCCTCTGTTAAACACAGCTGGAATAAATACCTTCGTTTTCAGGGAGGGCTTCGTTACAATCGGGTTGTTTTGCGTTCTCAGTTTGACAACCGTTTCATTAATTTTGAATTTACCGAAAAAAATCTGGATACGGATGCATTAACTGGTACGGCCGGATTAAGTTACTTACCTAATGATTACCTGCAATTTAAAGTAAATTTTTCCACGGCATTCCGGGCTCCTAATATTGACGATGTAGGTAAAATCTTTGACTCGGAACCAGGATCTGTAGTAGTTCCTAATAAAGATTTAAAATCAGAAAGAGCCTATAACGGGGATATCGGATTTATTTTGACACCTTCTAAAAAGTTTAGTTTTGATGCTACTTTATTTTATACCATGCTTGACGATGCGCTGGTACGAAGGAACTTTACTTTTAACGGACAATCCATGATAGAATTTGGCGAAAACAATGAGTTAAGTCAGGTACAAGCAATACAAAATGCAGCTAAGGCAACTATTTTTGGTTTTGAAACCGGTTTTAGTCTCGATTTTTTAAAGAATGCCACCCTTACTTCCAGGTATACATATACCGGGGGTAGTGAGGAATTAGACGACGGATCGATTGCCCCGGTTCGGCATGTTGCCCCACAATTTGGAACGACTAATCTAACCTATACTAAGGATAAATGGCTTTTTACGGTAAATAGTCTGTATAACGGGAAGTTTACTTTTAAAGAACTTGCCCCTTCCGAACGAAACAAAGCATATCTTTACGCGATAGATGGACAAGGTAATCCGTACAGTCCTTCCTGGTATACGCTGAATATACGATCTCAATATCAATTTACTAAGAAGTTACAGGGAACTTTTTCTGTAGAAAACCTAACGGATCAGCGTTATCGCCCTTATTCATCAGGTATTGCCGGCCCGGGACTGAACTTTATTATGGCAGTAAGGTATACTTTATAGATACTTTTTAATTAGGCAGATGAAGCTGATATAAAGAATCGTGAACGGCTTTAGATCGGGTGACCTCTTTTACATTTTCATTGGGAATGGCAATGGATAATACGTAATGTTGTATCAACCATTTATTATCTTTAAAAACAACAACACCGCTCCCCCGGCAAAGACCCATCTGTGTCTTTAGAAGCTCATCAAACCATGCTGTATTATTATGTTCTTTTGAGTAGATATTGCGTTCTACTTTAGTGAAATTCCAGGTTTTACCACGGTCAAAATGGGGTTTGGCATACGCCATAAATTCTTTTTTATTCCATACTTCTTCCGCATCTGTTCCTATAAAAACAGCATCTGAAGTCATTGCTGCAAAATACTTGTCGAAATTAGCTTTTGCTGCGTTCTGGTGCCAATCGTTTAGCAGTGCATCTATTTCTTTTCTATGTACTTCATCAGTTTGACTTTGTAAAGAAAGCAGCGTACAAAGGCTAAATATCGTGTAGTGTAATATTAATTTTACTTTAAGATTCATTAGCTATCGTATCTTTTTTAATGAATTTGTTTTTTAATAATTCCTTTTCAATGGTAGAAGGGATTGATAAGGATATTTCATTAAGTTGAATAATTAAACTATTAAAAGAGGTCATCAGTTTCTTATTTCCCGACAGGATGTTTTCAATATTCGGATGATCTTTATTAGTCTGCTCTGATAGTAGATTGGCATAGGTAGTTAGTAAAGAAATTCGAGATCTGATAGGTTTTTCAAAAAGCTTTTCTTCAGCTGCATTTTCTTTAAAATTGAATATTAATATGTCCAGACTATCCTGGTATTTTTTAATAAAGTAGGGATTGGATTTATTGAGAGTGACCATCAAGTTATGCAGATCCTGATAATCTTTAAAATTAACCAGTTTTTCCTTTGCTTCGGGAGCTAAAGGTATTAAGGGAATATTTACAGCTTTGGATGATAAACTGTCCAGGTTAGCCGCTATGGTAGTATTATCTTCCTGATTACTAACATTTGTACAGCTTAAAAAATTAAGGCTGAAAAATATTCCGGTTAGTAAAAGTACATAATACTTCATAGGTTAATTAGCTACATTAAAATAACGAATCCAAAGAAAAGAAATTACAGTCAAAGAAAGAAGGGCTTTAAATAGTAATATTTAAAGCCCTTCCTGATATTTAATTTTTTCTCTTTATTGAGGAGTTGGTGTATTTACGTAAAACCAAGATCCTTCCGCACGGTTATATTCAACTCTTTCCCAACCATATCGCTCGGTATAATACCACCATTGGTTATTAAATCGATATACTCGTAATCCGTATAAGGTATAATATCTGTCATTTTCATAAACCGGTCCCGGATTAGTACTGCCGGGAGGATACATTTTATTAATACCAATAAGGTCTCCTGAAGAAAGTCCGTTTCTTTGAACACTGTACGTAGAACCATCTTTTTTAGTAATGGTAGGAATACGGCTATTTACTGCAAAAGAAAAAGGACCGTACATCATGATAGAAGAAAAATCAAGGCTTTGCGTATATTCCGCACCGTCTCTTCTTCTTTCCAAATAAGTTCTGAAATTACCTTCGGTTCCGGGTTGTATGTTGCTAAAGTTGATGTTTACGTATCTATCCCTATCTGCTCTGCTTTGCTCATGATAAAGACCTACGGCATGACCTATCTCATGAATAGTACTACCGGTACTACAACCGCCTGCTAAGTTAATAGTCTGTCTTCCACCGATCATTCCTACAAAAGAAGAGCAACCACTTCCATTTTGGAAATAGATGTAGTTTCTTTGATTTGTTCTCTGCACAAAACGTAATGCCGTGTTCTGTTCCCAATGCCTGATTGCATCTGTAACCCTTCTTTTATTATTTAGGTTACCGGCAATAGTATAATATACTGTGTTGTTAGGCCATCTGCCCTGAGTTCTACCTACACTTTTACCCGAGTTGGTTTTTTGTCCTTCTATTAATACAAAGTTATCCGGGCTATCAGAAATTGCATTGGGGTTTAAAAGAATATCACCTTCATAAACAGCTTCTCCACCGTAATCCAGGTAATCAATTTTTTGCCCTTCATAGTAACCTTGTTTCGGGGCACCTTTTCTATTAAAAAAAGCTTGTTCGGTAATAACTTCGTTGCTAGTATCAGGTTCGATACTTTCAGTTTCAGTAATGTCTTCATTTTTGGTACAGGAGATTGCTAAAGTAGCAATGGTACCAAACAGAAATAATTTGTTTAATTTCATGTTGAGTTTAAATTAAGATTTTGTTTAAATTCAAACGAAATATAAGGAAACATATTATGGATTGGATTAAAATCGTAATTAAATAAGAACTTTTACTAATGCTTTAATTAATGACGTTGCTATTTGCTTTAATTTAAATTATACGTTAAAATTTTATTGGGTTTAAAGTTGCATACAAATAGAGAATAGTAATCATTTTAAAAACATATATAAATAAATGGATTCTATATGAAAATAAAAACCTCTGATATTGCCATTAAATATCAGAGGTTTTAGTAGTAAGAATTTACTATTTTTTACATTTATTCCGGCATAATAACGGTGTCAATAGCATGAATTACTCCGTTTGAAGCATCTACATCCGTAGCAACAATAACAGATTTATTTCCTTTAGCATCAATTAACATTACCGTTTCTCCATCCAAAGTGGCAGTCAGTTCATTACCTTGCACTGTGGTCACTTTGTAGCTTCCATTATTATCATTGATTGCTTTAACTACATCTGCTGCCATCAACTTACCGGAAACAACATGATACGTAAGAATACTACTCAGCATTTCTTTATTCTCCGGTGCTAATAAGGTTTCAACAGTTCCTTCAGGCAACTCAGCAAAAGCATCGTTTGTAGGAGCAAATACGGTAAAAGGACCTTCACTTTTTAAAGTTTCAACTAACGTTGCTGCTTCTACTGCTGCTACCAATGTAGAGAAATCTTCGTTTCCGGATGCTACAGCAATGATATCGCTATCGTCTTCTCCCGTAGTTTCTGTATCATCTACTTCTTCAGTAACAGGTTCTGCAACTGCTACGTCCGTTTGAGCAATTTCTTCTGTTTGCTCTTCATCCACTACTACAATATTCTCTTTCTTGTTTGTATTTCCGCAAGAAATTAGTAAAGAAGTACTAATTATTGCTACTATCAAATTTAATTTTTTCATAATAATTGTATTTTAGACAACAAAGTTACCATGCATTAAATGATAGTATACCTTAGTTTTGTTTAAACTTTAGTTAACCTAATTAAACAAAATGGTAAAGTTTTGCTTGTACTCTTAAAAAGTAGCGTATTATGTTAAATACTATCGATATGGGGATGTTCTATATCGTAGGCAATCTTTAATTTTTTAAGTTTTTCAAAAAAACTATGATTTTCTTTAAACATTTTTGAATCTTTAAAGTGAACAAACCTCCCCTGTGCATGAATACTAATGCCATTAACATTATACATATAGAACTGGTAATAAGGTACTATCCAGGTAAAATTACGTAAGCCTTTAGTAATGGCCACTAATATTCCGTAAGGTCGTAGTTCAATATTTCCGTAATTAATATCAGAAACCGAATTTAAAAAACTTTTCATGTTAGGGCTTACTTCATTAATAATCATACGTTTTGAACCGATACCTCCCATTTTTAACCGTTCCATAAAAGAAAAACTGGAGCCTACCATTGAGTCTATCGTCTTTTTGTGGTCCTTATTATAATGTGTAGTTTCTAGAATCATATAATAAAGATAATTCAATTAAAATAGAAGCTTTATAGAACAATCGTTAACTGAAAGGTAAACCTATAATCTACAATTAAATTTTTCTTAACAAAAGGTGATTTCGCACATTTTCCCAAAAAGCTTGATTAGGCTCTTGATAATTAGTTAATAGAAAAGACAGTTTTTGAAGGCTTATTGCGTCTGCTTTATTTTCTTTAGATAATAAAGTTAAAGTTTCCTCAGAAATATACGCCATATTCCATTGTTTGAAAATTTTTTCCTGTTTAAATCCTTTCCATAACAATTTTACATTGGTATGGCGCGGATCTCTTCCAATCTTTTCATAGAGCTCCAATACTTCTTTTTTACCTCCTTCCAGAATTTGAAAAAAGGAATTCTGATGATAAATCAAACATCCGTTAATATTTGCATTTCCATTATGCTCCTTAGAAATATCCACAATATTATTCAAATCTTTAGTTAGCAAACCAATGTTGGCAACGGATCGATAGCTAAGTTGAAATATATCCTTCTCCTGATAATATTGAAGTGATCTGTGTTCTGAAGGTAGATGACCGTAAATTTCTTTAAAGGTTTTTGAAAAATAGCTTTTACTGGAGATACCTATCGTATACGATATTTCGGACATGGATAAATTAGTAGTCTCCAATAAACGTTTAGCCTCAGTAAATTTGCAGGAACGAGTAAAAGAATTTATAGTTTCATTGAACAAAAAACGGAATCCAATTTGAATTTTTTTACTATTTATGCCACTTTCCTTTTCAAGCTCATCAATATTTAAATTCATATTTAGGTTATTAGCAATATAATTACTGATATGAATTACCTTTTTAAGATCCTCATCACTTAGAGGATTACGGTGCGTAATGCCTACTTTGCTTTTGTCATAATTTTCAATAGAAGTGGCCAGTATGTTCAAAGCCGCCGCCTTATGGGTTAACAGACTTACTATATTAATAGGGGTATTATAATAAAATACCTTGGCAAAATCAGATATCTCTTTAATTAGATTACCAAAGTGTGTAAAAGCCTTTGTTTCATCCAGATTTGAAAAAATATCATTTAAGTAAACAGAAAGTAGATGCCTATTTGTATCGTATACACTACTCAGCATTTTTTTAGTAAGTAAAATGAAGCTTACCTGAATAGGTTCGTTTGCCGGAAATAAAAAAGATCCTTCTGATTTATTTTTAATTTTGACAATCACATTACGAAACTGAGTAATTTCCTGTTTTTCTCCGGTGGCAGAAGTATATTTTAACGACCCTGAGTTACTATGTATAAAATAAAAAGAATCTTGTTCGCTAGTACTTCTTACAATTTCAAAATTTTCCTTTAACTTCAGATTAAAAATAAGTAAAGAAAATCCATCAAAAAAATCAAAGGAACGAATGTCCCCGGCACCTTTACTCTCGGGTATCTTTACATTTGCCGTATGATATCCTTCCGTAAAATCTGCTTTAAAATATATTGAGATTTCTCGCAAAATGTCAATAGAAGTATGTCCTTTAGTTTTCAATCTCATAAATCAGCCCTAATCCACAGGATTGGTTCTTATATTCATTAGTACAACACAAAATTAGAAATCAAAATAGTCATGTTCTAACAAAAATGAAGATCTGTTTAACATTTTTAAGGCATTATTAAACAACGACATATCAATGAAATTGAATTAGTTAACCTATTTGAATTAAAAATTGACTTAAATAAGTCATGGATTAAAATCCATATAATATCAACATCAAGGAGAGGTATTTAAAAGCTTATCATATAAGTAAAAATAGAACTTTATACATTTTGATAATTCTAACATAAAGCTATTTATAAAGTCGTTAAATACTGTTAATTAATATGTTAGCTATGTAAATGAAGTAAATACTACGGTATATGAGGTCACCTGCCTATGTAAAGTTGAACAACTTTACATCAATAAAAATTACTGTTTTGAAACCACTATTAGACAATACAAATCCGGATCATATTTTAGAATTACATAAAGAAACTGTAGAAGTTTCTAAAAAAGAAGTGGTAAAAGCTAAATATCAAATTGAAAAAACTACTGAAACGGAGGATAAACAAGTTTTTATTTCCTTAAAGAATAAAGAAGTTCAAATTAAGGAAATAGTAAAGGAAGAAGAATTAGAAGACTACCCTGTTACTACTAAAGTAGGTAATACTACGATCATACCTATTATTAGAGAAGAAGAAGTAGTGATAAAAAAAATAATACTAGTAAAAGAAATCCATATTACCGAAGACACCACTACAGAAATAAAATCTATTCCTGTTACCAGTAGGATAGAAAATGTAAAATTAACAAAAACGGAATAGTCTGTTTTTTAATTACTAATTTAAATACACTTATTATGAAATACACAATTGTAGGTTTTTTTGATAAAAATCAAAGTATTGAAAACATCGTTGAAATTCTCAAAAGAGAAGGTATCAATGAAAATCAGATAGATCAATCTCCCTATCGAACCGAAGGAACCTATACCGGAACGGATTATGATTATGAAGAAGATTCTAAAACTTCCGGTTTTTGGGATTGGTTATTTGGGGATAATGAGAATGAGAAAAAAGTATATAGTAAAACAGGATCTCAATCCCACTTGATCACGGTATATGCTAATGATCGAATAGAGGCTGAAAAAGTTTCAGCGATCCTGGATGCAAACGGAGCTAAAGATATCAATGATACCTTTATAGATACTACAAGTTCTACAATGGATCATGTAAAAACAAATGACATTGATGAAACCATCCCGGTAATAAAAGAAGATATAGCCGTAGGAAAAAGGGAAGTTCAAACAGGAGGTTTACAGGTACGAAGCAGAATTATAGAGAAGCCGGTAGAAGAAACTATACGTTTAAAAGAAGAACGAGTATACCTTACCAGAAAGCCTGTAAACAGAGTAGTTGACGCAGCAGAAGCTTTTGATAACAAAACCATAGAGGTTAAAGAATATGCAGAAGAAGCTGTAGTAGAAAAAACAGCAAGAGTAGTAGAAGAAATATCTGTTTCTAAAGAAGTAGATCAGGTGACTGAAACCATTTCTGATACGGTAAGAGAAACTGAAATTGATATTGATGAAAGCGGTCAAGGGATAGGAAAGCGAAATAGCGAAGTGTTCAGGAATTCCACTACTAATTCTGTATTCAATCAACACCGTATTGACCGTGCTTTTACTACTGCAGAGAGCGCAAACGAATATTATGACTATTTAATTAGCCAGGGATATGATACGGATGACATCAATGTGTTTCTTTCTGAAAATATAAAAAACCGATTTTATGCTATAAATGACCACGTAAATAATACTGGTGATGAAGCGTTAAAAGGTGCCGGGGCAGGAAGTGCCATCGGAGGAACCGTAGGAGCTGTTGTAGGGGCTATTGCAGCAATCGGAACTTCTGTAATTATTCCAGGGCTAGGATTAGCTGTAGCTGGTCCATTAGCGGCAGCTTTAACCGGAGCTGGTGCAGGTGGAGCCACCGGAGCATTAGTAGGAGCATTAACTAAAGCAGGATTGTCTGATAGTGATGCAAAAGTATATCAGGATGCACTAGAAAATGATCAGATTATTATATCTGTAGATCCTAAAGAGAATGATCAAAATATATATACTGCAAATTACGGGAGAGAAATTTATAATAATAGAGAGGTATCTACTTTGTAATATCCTTAAAGTTTTAAACCAAAAACCCTTTAAAAAGTTATTTAAACTTTTTAAAGGGTTTTTTTATTAGTTATAACTTACTGTAATATAACAATTTATAAAAAAATTGTAAAAAAGTGTGTTTTTTAGGTAGGGTATATGACTTTATGATTGTTTTATATATGAACAATGCAACGTACACATAAACACATGATATCTTGAAGTTTTTGCAGAAGACTCGTACAAATCAAAACTCTTTAAAACCTCGTTAGACACTTTAAGATCATCTTATTATTTGTATGAAGAAAGGAGCTCGCACTAACACATGCAGCTCCTTTTTTATTTAGCGTAGATAATTATTATACTATTGATTTTTATTAATACAATAATCAGTCTTGATTCTTGGTTTTAGAAGCGATAGCGGTCTTACATCTTTACCAGACACTAATAATTGTTTTTATTGGAAGTAGTCTGTATTACTCTTTCTTTTCAAATTTATAACTAAGCATTTTATAAAATATTCGCGCAGCTAAAATATCAGAGGATTTATCATTAGCCAAAGGAGAAAGTCCGGTCATATCAAATCCAACTACATTTTTCTCTTGAAAAACCTTATGTAAAAATTCTAGTGTTTCATACCAAAATAAGCCACCGGGTTCTGGGCGGGTTACTGCCGGTAGTAAAGACGGATCCATACCGTTTAAATCAAAACAAAGGTATACGTCATCAGTAAGCGCATCTACTATCGTATCCATCCAATAATCGTCCGTTGCCATTTCATTAGCAAAAAACACATTATCAGCATTTATAAGGGTGGTCTCATTTTTATGCATACTTCTAATACCTACCTGTACCAGGTTCATTTGTCGATTTGCTTCGGACATAGCGCAGTTACGGTGATATTGAGAACCTTCAAACTCTTTTTGTAAATTAGCATTAGCCCCAATATGTAAAACGGTCAAATCATCAAAACATTCATTTGCTGCTTTTACCGCACCGATACTTACGGAAGGTTCTCCTCCCAGAATGGTCACAAACTTAGTGCGCTTAATATATTTCTTAACCTTTGCATATACTTCTTCAACCATTTCTGTATTTGACGATAGGGTCACAGGATCAGTAAGGTGAATGCCTTCTTTATAAACCTCAGAATCCGTTTCAATATCATATAATTCCATATGTTGCGCTGCGGTTAATAGAGCTTCGGGCCCCCGGGCAACTCCTTTGATCCAGTTTGAGTCTTCTTCAAACGGAACAGGGATTATAATAGTTTTTGAAGTTTCATAACCGGCATATTTATCTGAAATACCGGCAAAGGTTGCTGTTGGATTCATAATTAATTAATAGTAAGTATTGAATGTTGTCTGAATTTATAGTTGATAGTGGTAAATAGAGATACTAAATTTGATATATAATTAAAAGTAAGGCTCATCTACTTTTGACTGTTATGGATTAGAACAGTATGAAGAAAAGGTGGAATAAAGCAATTCTCAAGTATCATTTTGTAGTACGTGTGCAAAGTTATATTCGAATCAAATAAATTTAAAGAATAAAAATTAAAAATAAGTGTTCTACTCAAATTTAATAATTATAAGAATACAAACAGTTCGGTATCTTAATATTTTGAAAATACTTATTTATGGATGTAATAGTTTAATTATGAGTTATTTACTTAAATACATATCATTTTTATACGTAAAATAAATTTGAAGATAAGAGTATTTTTATTTTTAAATCCGTGCTATTTTAACGTCCGGACTTGTTTTTGTTACCATTCTTTCTCTTCTTTCTTAAAAAGATACTCAACTTTAATAGGTTTATATCTAGTCTTAACTATACTAAACCTGTAATACTTTCTCTTAAGAATGGTAAGGGTTGTTATTACTAAATCCAGGTTGATAACCTACTCTGCGTTACGCTCAATATATTTAATGATATGTCGTGCAATATTATTTCCTGTAGCAGTTTCAATTCCTTCTAATCCCGGAGATGAATTTACTTCCAGGATCAAAGGACCTCGTTCAGACTGAAGCATATCTACTCCGGCAATACCTAACCCCATTACACGAGCTGCTTTGAGGGCTGCATTTTCTTCTTCGTCTGTAAGTTCAATGACCGTAGCACTTCCGCCCCGGTGTAGGTTAGAACGGAATTCCCCTTCTTTCCCTTGTCTTTTCATGGCACCAATGACTACTCCGTCTACAATAAAAACTCGTAAATCCGCACCTTTTGCTTCTTTAATAAACTCCTGTACAATGACCCTGGCTTGCAATCCGTTGAAAGCTTCCAGAATGGATTCAGCTGAATTTTGATTATCGGCCAACACGACACCAAGTCCCTGAGTACCTTCTAATAATTTAATGACTAGGGGTGCACCTCCTACTTTATCTACAATACCCTCGACATCTTTTGAATAATTGCTAAAAACGGTTTTAGGTAATCCTAAACCTGCACGCGACAGTACCTGCAAGCTTCGTAATTTATCCCGGGACCGCACTAAAGCCTGTGATTCTGTAGCAGTAAAGATTTTCATCATTTCAAATTGACGAACTACCGCTGTCCCAAAAAAAGTAACTGATGCCCCAATTCTAGGAATGACCGCATCAACATTTTCAATTTCCTGCCCTTTATAAATAACACAAGGTCGTTTTTTTTCAATTACCAAGTCACATTTGGAATGATCTACCACTAACATCTCGTGTTTCTTTTTAGTTCCTTCTTCTACTAATCGTTTAGTAGAGTACAAATTAGGGTTGGCAGATAAAACGACAATTTTCATTTTTAATAAGTGTGTTAGTTTAAACCACGGAATATACCACTTGTTACTATATTTTCAGGACAATTACGTTTTTTTAAAGAAGTTTTAGGATTTGCTTTCTAAAACCTACTTTAAATCTTCAGGGTCTACAAGTTTCTCGGCTAATAATTGTTTAATTACAATTTCTGTCATATCGCTTTTAAAGGCAAACTCATAGCGGATGTCCATAACATAGGCTTTTAAACGCATTTTTAAATACGATCGTTGTTCTTTGACTTCATTAAAAAATAGAACGGCAATTGGTTTGTTTAGATAGATATATTTAGAAACCTGTGCTGCTTCAATAGCTACTTTTCGTACGGCAACGGTATCTACGGTAATAGGCAGGTAAATTTCAGCAACAACCTGGCAATTAGTTTCTCCGGTATTTGCATTAGATACCGAAGAATTCATCAGTTCCCCATTAGGGATACTCACTAAAGAATCATCTGCGGTTACAATCCTGATGGAACGTAAACCAATTTCAACCACTTCGCCGTAATAAGAGCCCATTTCGATTTTGTCTCCAACCTGAAACGGACGGTCTAATAAAATCATGACTCCACCAAAAATATTTTTTAATATATCCTGTGCTGCAAAACCGATGGCAATTCCCAGTGATGCAGATACAGCAAGTAGCGTGGATACCGGAGGGCTGAAAATGCCTACTACAATTAAAGTAATAATAGTAATCCAACCAAAGATCTTTACAATAGGAATCAAACCCTTAATCGTAATACGATGCGTAGCTGATCGTTCTGAAAACCGGGTCAATACATTAACTAAAAACCGGATCAACAGGTATCCTAATACGATAAAAATAACCGACCAGAATAATTTTCCGATAGAGAAAAATTTCCAAATTGGGGGAGGGGTTAATTCTTTGCCTAGTTCTTTTTTTAAACTTTTTACCGTGGTATCTTGAGTGATACTTTTAGGTGATTCTTTTACTACAAAAACCGTATCTCTTTGAACTTCTATAATTTTAACCGTGTCTCTTTTAAAGAGGGTATCTTTACGGGGTTGTTGGGCTATTACAATATGTTGTAATAACAAGGTAAAAACATATAAAACTATCTTCCTGTACAAAATTTAATGTATAAAGTTTTTACTTTTCAGTAAATTAATAATTTGACGGTAAAGCAAAATATTAATAAGATAATATGCTTCTTTTTTTACAAGTAATCCATTCTCAAACAGGGATCTTACTACGTTGCGTGTGCCAGCCGGATCCATTCCGGTAACGGTATCAATTTGAGTAAGGGTAAGTTGTTCATGGTGCAATATGGCATTCAGTACGTGGGTTTTTGGAACACTGCTTTTTGCGATAAAAGCCAAATCGATTGTTTTTAACGATCGCATATATATGGTACTGTTTTCTACCCTGGCAACAGAGCGTAACCAATACATAAATGCAATTTTAAAATTACCGGAAGCTATTTTGTTTAAGTCTTTATAAAATTCGGCTTTTAAGATTTCCTGTTTTTCAACTTCCGAAGCTTTTTCATACTTTTTAGTAATATATGCTTTAGGAGGTTCTTCAAAAGACAGGTTATATCCGCTAACCCGGTGCCTTTTTTCAATAGCATCGATCATTACGGCATCCGTAGAATTATTAACGGTGATCAGGTGAGAAAAGGATTCTGAGAGTTGTAGGGTTTTCTCCAAATATTGAAAGGCATATTGTGAAGAAGTGATGATCCAAAACACCTTTAAATGCGTTTGCGCAATTAGTTCGGTTAAGGTGTGGATTACTTCAAAGCCTTTTACCTTTTTCAGGTATAAATACTGAAGGTTCTCAAATACGATGACCTGTTTTGGCATGGAAGTAAAGTAGGTAATGGCTTCTTCCAGGTTTTGAATCGCTACCGAAAATTCTTCTGATAAAAATTTAAAAAAAAGTTCATCTGTCGTTATCGTATTAGCGACACAGATAGTTTTAATTGTAAAACGGGTAGGGTTTTTCTGAAAATAACGCTGAACCAAAGAAGATTTGCCCGCTCCCTGTTCGCCGGAAATCAATATGGTAGCATAGCGATCGTTGAGATAATATTGCCATGCACTATCTATCTGATTTATTTCCAGTGTAGCTCCGGTAAAAAAACTTTCATTCTGAACCGTATCTGATCTAAACAATCGTTGGTATACAAAAGGTAATTGCTCTACGGATTTTTGCGCTTCAAGTAAAAAATCCGAAGAAGCTACCGTAGCCGCATCCGTTTTTGACAACCAGCCTAGTTTAGTAAGGTAACTATTTATATAAACACTAGCTATCTTATATTTATTTCGGGTAAAGCTTAAGGCTAGCGGAACTGCATAGATAATTTTGTTCTTGATTTGTTGACGTAATTGTCGACTTTTTTCAATCGACTTGGCTTTTGCAATAGTCAATCGAACGTTTAAGATGTTTTCGTTTTTTGTAAAGGACAGTACATTTTTATTAAATGCATATACTTTTTCCCGTAAAAGCTCCTGTATGGTAGCGTCTATCGTAAAAATTTCATCTTTAACAGCTTCCCATTTTTCAGTACTTCGCTGCATACCATCAAGAGCAACCGTTTTTGGGTTTTCGCTTTTATTTTTATCATTGACCAGGTCCAGGGCAGACTCCAGGTTAAACTCGATCACCTGTCCTAGTCCGTTGATTTCCTGTACAATTTTATTTAAAGTAGCAATAACGCTTACTTTGGTAGTTTCAATAGCTTTGACTAAAGAAGGCCAACTTTCGTAGGTGATCAACTCATTAGGCGACACATAGTTAATTGCAGAAGGAGGGTTTGGCTTTGAAAAATCAATTTTATCTGCAATCGCTCTTTTCGTAGAGATGGTAGCAATACGTTTTTGTTGGATCTTTTCAAACTGATCTATTTTAGGAACAATTTCGTTTTTTTCAAAATCCGCAAGAAGTGGGGTGACTATTTTTGTGGTATAGGTTTTTTGAATATTATTGATTTCTTTCCTGAGGTTATTTTTTAGTGTATCCTGTGCTTCACTACTTTTAATTTTGGTAATAATTTTAGCTAAAAAAGCTTCGCAAGTTTGAAAAGATGCGGCAATATTCCCGGATTTTTGTGAAACCGTACTAAGTAGTTTTAAAAATGCAATTTCGGTATCCAGAGCAATAGAGAATATTTCCAGGTCAACATCCCAATCATCTTTTAAAATTTCAAAAGTAGTGTTCCATCGTACAAATTTCCGCAACACTACGTTTTCAAGGCTCTTTTTTTGGTCAAAAATTTCTTGTGGTTGAAACTGATGATTTGGTAATTCAAAGGTTCCTGATAACAGTAGCATATTTTCAGTTTCCTGAATTATCTTTTGTTCTTTTATTTTACATTGTTCTTGAAGGTTTTCCTGAATAGCCGTAATTTCATTTAATATGGCATCTAGTGCGATTAGATCTTTTTTACTAAAGGATAAAAGTTCTCCTTTCTGTAAAAAATTGCCAGCTACCGTGTCAAAAACCACATCATTTTCCCATAATTTTTTGGTGGTAGCTGTAATGCCTGCAAAAAATTGATCTAATAAAGGAAGAATCTCTTTTAGAAACGCAACAGAAAATTGTTTGTGTACAATTCCTTGCATAGCTATTTTTTGTTCCCAATAAGTAATTACTTTCTTCTTTTCTTTTTTACGAAAAATATTACCTATTTTTTTCGGAAGAATACTAAGCTGATACCCGAAATTCTTTCCTCTTTTCTTTAGCTTTTTTAAAGTGTGATCATCCGGTTGCGGAATAAAGCGTTCTTTTGCTTGGATTTGCACCACTTCTTCCGGTAGTTTTTTTACGTAACCCTCTAATAAAGTTTGGTAAGGAGTAAAAGGGAATGTTCTGTTTTTTTCCTGGAGGTTTTTAAAGTAGGTAGTTAGGGTTTTAGAAAGTTCTTGTTTATATTTTAAAAATAAAGTGAAGGTTTCTTGTTGGGATTGTGCTGCGCTGTTGGTAGTGATTAAATCGTTTTGTAAAGCAGTTATTTTAGTTAGGAACGCTGTGTGTGTTTGTAGTTGGTCGGTAAAAACGGGGAGCACGGATTGTGCTACGAGGCGGGTTATTTCTTTTTGAATATCGTTTATTTCTGGTATCATGGTCATTAACCCTAGTTTCTATGCTATGGTTACTACAAGTTTATGGAAATTCTGGTTAGGTTTGAAAGAAAATGTAGGAAGTTTGGGTTAAAACCAAATTATTTTAAAATGCTATTTTTGAAAAATATACTTTAGGAGATTGAGCAGGTATACTGCAAATTTTATTTCTTCACCTTACTGTTTTAATAGAAGAATAAAAGATGGACGTTTTATTTAGTACGTATTCTACTCCTAATTATACCTTTGAAGAGGAGTGCAAAAACATAATAAAGTTAAACGATAAAATCTGTCATGCACCCGGTAAATTTTAAGTATGCTAAAAACCTAATTCCTTTTAAATTAAAATGATTCGGACCTTTTTCAAATATATAGTTATCTTCTTCTCTTCGGTGTCTACATACGCTCAAAATTTTGATGTGGAGTATACCGTTACACACGTACAATCTCAAAAAGAACCTTATCTTAAAGTCAATGTCAAATTAAAGAATATTCCCTCTACATCGAATACTTTTTTGTATCCCAACCGTTTACGAGGACAGGATCATCTCTTCAATTGTATTAATAATATTAAAGTATTAAATGATGATAGAGCCAAATTTAAGGTTATACCAGAGCAAGGGCTAATTCAACTTAAAAATTCAAATACTAAAGATATTGAAATTGAATACTTTGTTAAACAAGATATTTTTAAAGGAATAAATCTACAAAATAGGTTTAGACCCATCGTACACCCCAATTATTTTCATGTGCTTGCTCAAAATTTATTTATACTACCTGATTTTTTAACTGAAAAAGACAAAATAGATGTAAAAATTACCTGGGAAAGTCAAAATGAAACCTATGCTATTCTTAATAGTTTTGGGGTTCATCAAAAACACCAAGAAATTAAAAATTGTTCTCTAGAAAACTTCCAAAAAGCACTGTTTGTAGGAGGTGATTATCGAATTATTTCTGATAAAAAAAGTGTAGCCTTGGCAATTCGTGATCATTGGAAAACATTTGATGATAAAAGCATCTTTTCAATTGTAACAAATACGAATAAGGCGCAAAAAGAATTTTGGAAAGAGCAAGAAGAACAAGAACAAGCTTATGCCGTGGTACTTTCACCTATAGAGGGAAGTATAAAAAGAGCGTATGCCGGAACTTCCTACTTTAATGTATTCACTGCTTTGATGACAAATACTGATTTTGTTAACGAAGATGACCTTATGTACCTGGTAAACCATGAATTATTACATAAATGGATCGGGCAAAAAATTAAAAATCAGAATGAAGAAGAACAGTATTGGTTTAGTGAAGGCTTTACCGAATATTATACCTATAAGATAATTGCCAAAAATAAAATTAACGGAAAGGGAAATGACTACTTTTTAAAAAAGATAAATGAAGCTATTAAAAAATTATGGACTTCAAAACTCAGGGAAATCCCGAATAAAGATATTACCAACCATACATTCTGGAAGGTGAGGGGTTATCGGGATATACCTTATTTTAGAGGTGCAATTTTTGCATTTATGCTTGATTTAAAGATTAGCGAGGATACTAATCAAAAATACAATCTGGACGATGTAATGCGGAATATGCTATCAAATGCTATAAACAAAAATCAAAAACTTAAGCATTCTTATTTTATACAACAAGTCAATACTTATCTTAAGGAAGATATTACTTCTTTATTCGAAAGTTATATAGTAGAAGGCAATCTAATTAATTTGGAAGAACTATTTACTAATAATCAATTAGCATTTAAACCAAAAATGCAGGATTTTGATATCGGCTTTACCTATAAAAATCAAAAAATCACCGAGATTTCTACAATATCTAAAGCCTATCAAGCAGGAATTCGGGTAAATGATTCTATTATAGACGCAAACTTATTTAGGGATACAACAAAAGTATCTCAATTATCAATTATCCGTAATAACGAAGAGATGACCATTGATTTTTATACAGGTTCAAAAGAAATCAATATTCCTCAACTAGAGATTAATAAAACGAATATGGACAGGTTACAAACTTGTATATTTCGATAGTAGATAAATTTATAAGATTTTTAATTTTAAAAATTAAGCTAGATAAATAGAGCCTATTTCTTTTGGGAAGCGATTTTATCTGCCATAATTAAAGCGTTATAAGCATTTACAATTTTACCTGATTTTGATAATGAAGAGAAGGGGACCATCTTTTTTGTACCATCATCTTGTGTGATCTCAACATCAATATGATACAAGGTTCCTGAATTTAAAATAATTTCTTTTACTTGTGAAACCGACAAATGTGGATAATAAGAATATAATAAGGCAGCAATACTACTTACTAGTGGCGTAGAAGAAGAAGTTCCGGTAAATTCTTCATGTAAATCAGGACCAGTAGAGGTAGATTTGAAACCGGATGGAGCAAATACGTCTACTTCTTTTTTTCCAAAGTTACTACTATGATTTTTTAGATTCTTATCAACCTTATTAGTTGATGCACCCACTTTGATAAAATTATTAGCTATTTCATTACCTCCTTTTTTAGCATCATTAGGGAAGTTGTAATTATTAAGTTTATCTAAATCTTTAGAATTATTTCCTGCGGATTTTACAATTAATACTCCGTGGTCTGCAGCGTATTTGATAGCATTTAAAACTTCTTTTTCTAAGAGAGAAAACTCTTTACTAAAACTCATATTAATAACTTTTGCTCCATTGTCGACAGCATATCTTATCGCTAAGACAATATCTTTATCATGCTCATCTCCGTAAGCAGAGATACATAAGGGCATTATTTTGATATTTGAAGAAAATTCCTCTGCAACTATTTCATTAGGTATACTTGCACTAATAACTCCTGAGACCAAAGTACCATGATCTAAAATATTTATATTACCGTTAACAATATGATTTCCATAATCTGTATCCAACAAATTAAAGGGATCATCTTGTTGAATTAATCGATCATTATATGAGGTATCAAGTAATTTAGTCATCCTTTCATCTGCAACATGTTTTTCATTCTTAATATAATCTTCAGTAATATTATATTTCAAACAGTCCTGTAAGGTGATTATATTAAACTTAAGTTTTTCCTCTTTATCTGGGATTATTTGATCCAGGCTATCAAGTGATTTTAAATTAAAATCTTTTTTTGGAAAGTAGGATGATAATTTATCCAGTGCTTCATAGTAACTATGATATAAAAAGTCAGCATTTTCTTTTTCTTTTATCCCGTATTGATAGCGTTCTTTATGCTTTTTTAGAGCTCTTCTATAGGTTAAAAATTCTTGTTGTTTTTTGACTTTAATTTGTTCAATTTTTTTTCCCTGAAATTGTTCGTTGAATTTTTTTATAATTCTGGTGTATTCATAATTGACGTAAATATTATTGTCTCCATTTGAATTTCCTAAAAAATTCCATCCGTGTACATCATCTACATAACCGTTACCATCATCGTCTAAACCATTATTTGCAATTTCACCTTTGTTGATCCAGATTTGGTTTTTTAAATCTTTGTGGTCAATTGCAACTTCCATATCCAAAACCGCAACAATTACGGAATCTTTAATTTTTTTATCCTTTAAAAATTCACAAGCTCTGACCATACTAATACCAGGTATCGTATCATTGATAATATCTTTAAGATGCCAATTTTCTATATCGGCAAAAGTAGTCTTCTGTATATTAGTAACAGCAGTAGTATCTAATAATAAAGCTTTTGGTGTTGTACAGCCAAAACAGACGATTAATGATATGATACCTGTAATTAGTTCTTTTTTCATTTATCTTTTAAAGCCGAAATCTTTTCGGCCATAACTAAAGCATTATAAGCATTTACAATTTTACCGGATTTTGATAATGAAGAAAAAGGAACCATCTTTTTTGTACCATCATCTTGGGTGATCTCAACGTCAATATCATAAGGTGTTCCGGATTCCATGATAATTTTTTTTACTTCATTAGCTTTTAAAATTGGATAGTAAGATCGTATTATTGAAGCAACAAAAGAAACTATTGGTGCAGCATATGAAGTTCCAGTTGATGTAGTGTAATTATTATTAGGCTTAAGAGTGCTAATATTACTTCCCGGCGCAAATATATCAACGCTATTCTTTCCATAGTTTGTATATTCATATAAAATTCTATGATCTACAAATCTATCACTTCCTCCTACTACTATCATATTGTTAACAAATTCTTTTCTTAAATTATCTACATCATTTGGATAACGTAATTTCTTATCTAGGTTCAATTCCTCGTTACCCGCTGATTTCACAATTAAGACATCTTTTTTTTCAGCATATAAAAGAGCATCGGCAACTAATTCTTCGCAAATTGAAAATGTTTTTGTTTGACTTAGGTTAATTATTTTTGCACCATTGTCCACTGCATACCTTATTGCTAAAGCAGTATCCTGATCAGTAGGATCCCCTATTCCACTAATACATATAGGCATAATATTGATATCTAAAGGTTTATATTTTAAATTGTTTATTGTTTTAATTGATGAAGCTATCACACCAGCAACTTTTGTTCCATGACTAATTTTATCCACTATCCCTCCAAATAATGAACTTCCATAGATTTTACTATTATTGCTTTCTTTTATTAATAAGCGGTTATCGTATTCTAAATTCATACAGATATCTAAAGAGTTAGTTTTGTATTGTAGCTCATTGATAATCTCGGAATAGGGAAAACCTTGTTCTAATAAACTTTTAACATAGTCAATGCATTGCTCTATATAAGAATTACTGCTTTTACTTTTCTCTAGAATATCTAGAGTGATTTTTTCTTTTTTCAACACCTTTTTTAAAGTATCTAATACACTTGAATAAGTACTTTCTATATCTTTATAAAAAATTATATCTTCCTTTAAATTTTTTACAATAGTATCGTATGAATTCTTTACATCTTTATAGGTAAATTCAATTTTATTTTTTTGATTGAGTTTAAAAAAATCTTCTTCATTAAATTTTCTAAGAATTCTAGTTTCTTCCATTAGTGTGAATTGAAGACTTTTTTCATCCTTTATAGTACCTAAAAAATTCCAGCCATTTTTATCATCAATAAAACTATTTTTATCATTATCAATACCATCTTTAGTATTATCATCTGAATTAATCCACAGCTTATCTCTGATATCCTTATGATAAATATCAATATCAGTATCTAATACTGCAACAACAATTTCGGTGTTATAATCTTTATTTTTTAAAAAATTGATTCCCTTGATCAGATCGATAGTTGAAATACTATCGCTTTCTTTCACTCACCAATCATCAATAGAATCTTGTGCATTACTACTAGTATAATTTTGAGCTAAAAGATTAGCGTTTAAGAATATATTTATTAGTGCAAAAATAATTAGAAAATAATATTTCACTTTTATTTTAAATTTTAGTAAGAAGTTATTAAAATATTCCTAGACATTATTGAATTATCATAACTTATATTTAAATAACTTCTTACGTTTATTCAACTTTAATTATTCATTTATTACTTTGGTTTGGAAATAATCGGACCAGAAGAAGGTGTTGAATCGGGTTTAGGATTAGGATTAGGATTTGGTCTAGGTCCATCTCCAGGACCTGGATCACTATTTATTACCACGAGTATTATGTTTAAAGTTTGTTAATTTAAATTCTTTCAAATCTTTTAGATGTTTTTTGTGATTTTTTATTATAAATAATTTTAGCGATTAAAGTTAAAAATATTATCGATAAAAAATATTAAGGCTTGTCAACTACCACACTGATTTTTAAAAATCAGACCTATTTATTGAAGCTAATTAAGATTTTTATAACATCTCAGATTTCTAACAATGTCACAATAAATTCCGAAGGATACATTCCTACTTTACTTTTAAAAGCTTTAGCAAATGGTTCAGCATTTCTAAAACCAACTTCTTTTGCTATAGCTAATACTGAATAGTTTTTAAACTCACTTTCATTTCGTAGTCTTTCTAAAGCTAATTCAATGCGCAGATCATTGATGTAATTCCTAAATGTTTTTTTGTATTTATATTTTATAACTCTACCGATATAATTTGAATTAGTACCAAATTTCTCTGCTAATTTTGTTGCTGTCATCTCAGGATTTACATACATTAATTTACTTTCAAAATTTTTTAAAGAATTAAGGATTTCCTCAACTACTTCTTTAGATATACCTATATCTTCTGATCTATAAAAAGTTTTATCTTTTTTTATAAGTTTTTTCTTCGTCTTAGATAAAAGTTGATCAAATTTTTGTTGATAATACTTACGTATATCTTCTTTTTCCTTATTTTTTTGCCTAATAATTTTTCTTTTCTTTAAAATTTCAATAATTAGTAGGACTGAAATTAAAATACTGAGAAATATCCATATATAAGTCTTGTTATTTGATCGATTTAGTTGTCCTTCTAATCTGCTTTTTTGTCTTAAAAGAAAAGGTTTATCAACTTTATCAACTAATTCATCACTTATATAAGCGTAGTTTTCATGAGCTATACTGTCAAACTTTAATAACCTTTTGATAAAAAATAGCTGTTGTTTAATATCATTAGATTTTTCGTAGTTTTTTACTAAAAACAAATAACCTGGTCTAACCGCGGGGTAGATGCTACCTAGAGTATTATATATACTATCCATTGTAATTAAATCCTCAACACCTGCATTATTTTGATTTAGTTTAATTCTAGACATTCCTCTTATATAGTAACATACGGCTAGACTTTTATAATTTTCTGATTCTATAAAGCCAGAAGTTGCAATATTAATACTGTCAATTGCATCGCTATATTCTTCTTTATCAAAATGTACTTCGGCAGCATTTAATCGCATTTTATCTTTATACTTATTAGACCAGGAGTATTTATAGTATTTTTTAAAATCTTTATTGATTATATCGGCAGAATCTAATTTTTTATTTAAACGATAAGAATTAGATAGTAGGTGTAAAATATTTAAATAGGAATCACCTAATTGGTTACTTATAGAATCTGGGTGAACTAGGTTTATTTGCCTTTTATTATATTGATAACTGGTTAAGAAATTTTTTAATGACTCTTTATATCGTCCTATTCTTTCCCTTAATAAACCTAAGCTAACTATTGAATAATTAATACTCTGATAATCTCCAACTCTTCTAGCGAGGTTGTAGGCTTTAATATGATTAGATAATGCTTTTTGATATTTTCTTTTTCTATTGTAGTAATATCCTTTATTATAGTACGCTAACCATTTCCAATGTTCTGATTGAATCAATCCGGCATACTTAATTAAACTATCATTAAACTTGAAGTAGCGTTCTTTACCAATTAAGGTTGTCATATAATAACCAGTAGCAATTTTTAAAGTATCATCATGATGATAAGCCTTTTTAAGATATTCTTCTGCATATATATAAGATATTGAGTCTTTATCAAAATTATTATAGAATAATCTGTACAACTCATCATAACTCTTATTTTTTAAAGAGTCATTCCTTAGTAAAAATAATTTTTCTGTAGACTGTGAGGTAGAATTAGCTATTGTAAAAAAAACCAGTACACTTAAAATTATCCTTTTTATTTTCGAGTATTCTAAACTTTTCTTTTGCAATTCTTCTGTTCAAATAGTAAATATATAGGTTATTGAATTGTTTTTCATAATTCTTTTAGAAATACAAATCATTTCAAGTTTTTATAAGTCGTATTTTTAAAAAACCGTGCCCTTCTTTTTAAAAATCAGTGTACTAGTGTTTGTTTTTTAATAGTTCTCCTCTAATATTTGTACCAGCATACAAGGAACTTAATTTAATCATTCGAAGTTCTTAAAACTAAAATTTATATCAAAAAACGAACGGTTTCTTAAAATGTTACTTAGATGATTTTTTCCATATTACAATTTTGCAAAGATATGATAGAACAGATGAATATTTTCTGTATGAATTGTCTAAGTAACTTTTTATAAAATGAATATAAAACATCATTGCGCAATGATCAGGCGGATACCGAAAAGCCTTTTTATAAAAATAGAGTAGGTTTAAATTAAATTTATTAGTAATGAAAAAATTATCAGATTTAAAATTCGAGAAATGCAAATTAGAAAAAGATCAGATGGTAATTACTAAAGGAGGTAATTCATTAGATGCAGGTTCAGGCGGAACTACTTATGAGGTACAAACTTGGTGTGATGAAGGTCAACATTGGTATACTGATCACAACCATGATGTAGAGTAGTTCTAAACATTAGACCGTTTCAAATTTATGAAACGGTCTTTATTCTTGATAAATTAAGTAAATCAATATGTGGTATTACAATATCATACTAAATTTTTTAAATGTTTAAAACGTGATTTTAATTTCAAGTAAAGCTAGTGGTGAAATAACTACAGAATTTGTGATACAATGGATTGAATTTTTAAAAGGCAAAGTAGTTCGTTTTAATGGAGAAGAAATGTTAAAGGATGAAATGTCAGTTGATATTTCTACGGAAGAAATAAAAACTACAAAAAATGAACTTAACGATAAAGGTAAAATTAAAGTAATTTGGTTTAGAAAATATCGATCTATTCAGATTATTGACAGAGAAAGTAATAATCTAAATTTCTTAGAATTAGAAATTCATAAAAATAAAGAATTGAGAAATTTTTACGAACTACTTATTGACTCCTATTCAAATGCGAAAGTAATATCTTCATTGTCAATTGATCATAATTTAAATAAAATCAAAGTTCTCAGATTAGCAAAAGATTGTGGTTTGTATATTCCAGAAACGGTTATTACTAATAACAAGGAGAAATTACGACTTTTTTTATTAAAACACTTCTCTATTGTAGTAAAACCAATATGGAATGTAAGTTTTTTTAGAAAAAATGATCAAGTATACAAGATGCTTACAAAAAAAATTAGTAAGAATGATTTAAATAAAATTCCTAAGATATTTGCTCCAAGTTTACTACAGGAGTATATAGAAAAAGAATATGAAATTCGATCTTTCTTTTGGTTTAAAAATTTTTATTCTATGGCAATATTTTCTCAAGAAAATGAAAAAACTGTAGTTGATTTTAGAAATTATGATAAGGTAAAGCCTAATAGAACTGTTCCTTACAAATTACCTAGAATAATCGAAGAAAAAACTAGAAAATTATTAAAACTATTAAATATAGAAAGTGGTTCCATTGATTTTCTCAAAACAAGGAATGAAGATTATATATTCTTGGAAATAAATCCAAATGGACAGTTTGGCATGGTCTCCCACCCTTGTAACTACCATCTTGAAGAAATTGTTGCAAAAAAATTAATAGAATTAGATAAGTTATGAAAAAAAATTTTATAGAAGAATTTAAAATAGATTTGACCGAGGAAATACTTCCTTTAACTTTTCACTTTTTAGAAGGTAAAAAAATCGTTAAAAATAAAAATATATCATTTGCTAAATATGCTAAGTGTAGGTCAATTAATTCAGAAGGATATTTATGTTTTAACTTTTATAAAAAGATTTCCAGATATGAATAATAAATATTTCACTTTATATTCAAATTGCCTGATGGTAAAAGGTATAAGTCGAAGTATAATTTGTGACACTCAAAATAGAAGTTATGAATTAATACCGAATGACTTATATGAACTTTTTAATAACTCAACTAATTCTATCGATATAAAAGAAAAGGTAACTCGTTTTAATGAATACGATAAAGAAACATTGAATGAGTATCTTGACTTTTTAAATAAAAAAAATTATGGATTTTACAGCAATAAAATATTTAAAGGTCTAGTGCCGATTAGTAGAAAGTGGAAATCTTTTGCGCAAATAACGAATTGTGTCATAGAATATAATGATGAAAAAGAATTTCCATGGTTGAAAATTGTCAATTCTCTGAATCAATTAAATTGCATAGCACTAGAAATAAGGTTTTATGGACGTATTGAATTGGATAAGTTAAACAGCCTTATGAATTTTTTTAAAAATTCTAGATTGAGAAGTATCACTTTATTAATTAAATATAGTAGTGAAATAACTTCTAAAACATTGAATTCACTTACTTTAAATAATTCTCGAATCTCAGAAATTTTAATTCATGATTGTATTGATGATCTACAAAAAATTTTTACAGATATTATGGTTCCAATACATTGTTTGAGTCGATCTATCAATAATAAAGGGTTTTGTGGAGTTGTTCTACCTAAGTTCTTTTCCAAAGGATTACAACCTTTTACTGAAGCTTTAAATCATAATTCATGTTTAAATAGAAAGATTTCTATAGATATTGAGGGTAATATAAAAAACTGCCCATCCACTCCCAAAGTCTACGGTAATATTTTCAATAATTCTTTAGAAAGTGCGGCAGAAGATAAGGAATTTCAAAAATTATGGAATTTAACAAAAGATCAAGTTTTGATTTGTAAAGATTGCGAATTTCGATATATATGTACGGATTGCCGGGCATATTTAGAAAATCCGGAAGATTTGTATTCAAAACCATTAAAATGCGGGTATGATCCTTATGCAAATACTTGGGAAGAATGGAGTACAAATCCTTTAAAGAAGAAAGCTATGGATTTTTATCAAATGTTAAAATAATAGGCTATTAATATAATATAAATGAGATATATAATTTTAGTTTTTTTAATAACAAATCTACAATGGGTTTATACACAACAGTATGATAACGTCTATATTGAAAAAGATAGTATAAATATAAACAATAAAATTTTCCGACCGGGAACTGTTTTTATCTATGATTTTGAAATTAAAAAAGGAGACAAGTCTTTTAGTTTAATTCAATTACCAAAAAAAAATTCTTTTAAATTAACTGAAGTTGAGGAAGATAGTGTTGTCAATAATGAAATACACTTAGCGGTTAATTATGAACTTCCGGATTATAATAAGGATCAAACCAAGATTTCTTATTATGAAAGACCGGTTTTACAACCATTTTCTTCGACCGGGGCAGTAGAAAATGATAAAAATGTTTGGATTCATCCTATAAGAACCGGTTTTTTTAAATCCTTAGAAACTTGTCCTTTTCCTTATATTAAAAAACCATTTATAAAAGGTAATAAATGGAAGGATCAAATGCTTATAGGTGAAAACTGGTCACACGAATTTTGGGGAGAATGGGAAGGAAAACTTTTATTAAATTATCAATACAGTATTATAGATCAGCAGATTTTAAACACACCATTAGGTAAATTGAATTGTTTTGTAATTAAATCAACAGCAACATCTAAAAAAGGAGAAACAGAATTAATTAGTTACTTTTCGGAGCAATATGGTTTTGTCAAGCTGGAGTATAAATTAATAACTGGAATTATTATAAATATGTCATTAGGTAATATACAATTTAATAAAAAATTTAAAAGTTTTGAAGAGTTCTATAAAACTAATGAATATATAAAAGATTAAAGGAATTACTAAGGTGAGATTACAAAAATCCAATATAGAAATTAATTTCCAATCTAGGGTTTTGAAAAAAGCTTGACTTCATAGTAATTCTCCAATAAATAGTATTTTTACTTCTTAATAAATCATCAACAAATAACGATTGAAAAAATTCCCGCACTATAAACAAGCAGACTATAAAGACTGTGGTCCTACTTGCTTAAAAATCATCGCTAAATCCTACGGGAAGGTGATTCCTATCCAGCAACTTCGGGATTTTAGCGAAACCACCCGGGCGGGGAGCAGTTTATTAGGGCTAAGCGAAGCCGCAGAACATCTGGGTTTTCGAACACTGGGAGTTAAGATTTCGCTGGAAAAACTACAGGAAGTTCCATTACCCTGTGTCCTGCATTGGAATAAAAATCACTACGTAGTCCTATATGATATTAAAACCAAAAAGAAGAAAGGAGTCACTACCAGTACCTATTATATTTCAGACCCGGCACATGGTATCCTTACCTATACCGAAGAAGAATTACTAAAATTTTGGATTGGTGTAGACGCAACTTCTACTACCGAAGAAGGAGTGGCGCTTCTACTAGAAACCACTCCGCAGTTTTTTAATAATGAATTTGAAGAAAAAGAAAAAAAGTTTGGTTTCTCCTTCGTTTCCCGATATGTTTTTAAATATAAAAAGTTCCTGGTACAGCTGATTTTTGGTTTGATTGCCGGAAGTTTATTACAACTCATTTTTCCGTTTTTAACCCAAAGTGTGGTCGATGTAGGGATTAAAAACCAGGACATCCATTTTATTTATTTAATCCTGGTAGCTCAATTACTTTTATTTATGGGGCGAACCGGGGTTGAGATTATACGAAGTTGGATTTTATTACACTTAAGTACCCGGATTAATATTTCGTTATTATCTGACTTTTTTATTAAGTTGATGAAATTGCCCATTTCGTTCTTTGACGTACGGATGACCGGGGATATTTTACAACGCATCAATGACCATAAACGTATAGAATTAATCTTGACGACTTCTTCGCTAAACGTATTGTTTTCTATGGTTAACTTACTGGTTTTTGGCGTGGTGTTGGCCTATTATAGCTTTCAGATATTCTTCGTTTTTATCTTAGGAAGTATCCTATATTTTTTATGGATTGTCATTTTCTTGAAAAAGCGAGCAGACCTGGATTATAAAATGTTTTCACAAGTAAGCCAGGAGCAAAGTAAAGTTATCGAATTGATCAATGGGATGCAGGAAATTAAACTACATAACGCCGAAAAACAAAAACGCTGGGGGTGGGAGTTTTTACAAGCCCGTCTATTTAAATTATCTATTGAAGGGTTAGCCCTCGAACAATATCAATCTGTAGGTTCCGGCTTTATCAATGAAGTTAAGAATATTGTCATTACTATTCTTTCTGCAAAACTGGTAATTGACGGCGAAATAACCTTGGGGATGATGTTGGCGGTTACCTACATTGTAGGACAGCTAAATGCACCTATTACACAGTTGATATCCTTTGTAAGACAATTACAAGACGCCCGTATTTCGCTGGATCGTTTAGGCGAAATCCATGAAAAAGAAGACGAAGAAGAAAACCAGCAGGAAAAAATCAACGAATTATCAGCAGAACAAGATCTAAAACTAGAGAAAGTTTCTTTTCGGTACATAGGTTCGGAGAACCCGGTATTAAAAGAGTTGGATATGCAAATACCTGCCAATAAAGTGACTGCTATTGTGGGAACTAGTGGTAGCGGAAAAACAACTCTAGTCAAGTTACTATTAAAGTTTTACGAACCGGACGAAGGCGAAATTAAAGTAGGCCCACATACTTTACAACATATTTCGCAATCCTTTTGGCGAGCCAATTGTGGGGTGGTTATGCAGGAAGGTTATATTTTTAATGATACTATTGCTCATAATATCGCAGTAGGTGAAGATTATGTAGATAAAGAAAAACTAAAACAAGCGGTAAAAGTTGCTAATATACAGGAATTTATAGAAGATTTACCCTTATCCTATAATACAAAAATCGGTACCGAAGGCATGGGATTAAGTACAGGTCAAAAACAACGTTTGCTCATTGCCAGGGCGGTATATAAAGATCCTAAATACTTGTTTTTTGACGAAGCTACCAGCGCACTAGATGCAAATAATGAGAAAGTAATTATGCAAAACCTGGATCAGTTCTTCCAAAACCGAACCGTAGTTGTAGTAGCACATCGCCTAAGTACCGTTAAAAATGCACATCAAATTGTAGTATTAGAAAAAGGAAAAATAGTAGAAACCGGAAACCACGAATCCTTAATTACCAAAAAAGGAAACTATTACCACCTGGTCAAGAATCAACTGGAATTGGGATCGTAATTAATATTTCAGAGTGAAGTTAAAGAATAAACCAATAATCATGATTACAAACAAAATTTTTAATTTTAAAACAAAATACCACTAAATACTCCTTCCCCAGCAAGGGGAAGGTGGACGACTTCAGTCGGACGGAAGGGGATGGGTCCCAGCAAGGGGAAGGTGGACGACTTCAGTCGGACGGAAGGGGATGGGTCCCAGCAAGGGGAAGGTGGCCAACTTCAGTTGGACGGAAGGGGATGAGTCCCAGAAGGAGTAAGAAGTCCGCTCGCGGAAAAAAACAAAAACCTAAATCAATTGAAAAGAAATCAAAAAACACATGACAAACCCGAATTGAAAAAATACCGGAAGGATTTAAGAAAAAACTTAACTTCATCCGAAGCATTTCTATGGACGTATTTACAAAAGAAGAAACTGGAAGGACGAAAATTTAGGAGACAACATAGTATCCATAATTTTATCGTGGACTTTTATTGCGCCGAAGAAAAATTAGTTATAGAATTAGACGGGGAGTATCATAACACCCCACATCAAATGGAAAAAGATAAGAAAAGAGATAAAACTTTGAACGACATGGGTTTTACCGTTTTACGTTTTGAAAACCAAATGGTGTTCAACGCTTTACCTTCGGTATTAAAGGAGATTACGGATCATTTTAATAGATAGCGGGACACTGCCCCTTCCGTCTGCCCAAGGGCAGCCACCTTCCCCCGGTGGGGGAAGGAGTTTTTTAGCAGAAATGTGAAATAGTAAATAGAGTATCACCTTAAACTCCTTCCCCAGAAAGGGGAAGGTGGCCAACTTTAGTTGGACGGAAGGGGCGAGACCCCCAGAAAGGGGAAGGTGGCCAACTTCAGTCAGACGGAAGGGCGAGACCCCCAGCAAGGGGAAGGTGGACGACTTCAGTCGGACGGAAGGGGAAGGGTCCCAGCAAAGGGAAGGAACAGAAAAAATAGCAGTAATGCCAGAAAACACATTAGACGACATACAATTACGAAGTGAAGAAGTACAGGAAGTATTGACCAAAGTACCGCATTGGATGATCCGGTGGGGGAGTTTGTTGTTTTTAGTCTTAATTGTTTTGGTACTTATATTATCCTATGTTATAAAATACCCGGACGTGATCGTAGCCCAAAGTATGGTCACTACTCAAAAACCCCCTGAAAAAGTATTTGCTAAAATCACAGAGAAACTAGAAACTATATTAGTTCAGGATAATGAAATAGTAAATAACGGCCAACCCCTGGCTGTTTTAAAAAACAACGCAAATTATAAAGATATTTTTTATCTTAAAAATATAACCGATACACTAGTACTACGCACTCAGGATTTTGATTTTCCTTTTGAAGAACTACCTGTTTTAGCATTAGGTGATCTGGCAGGGGACTTTGCCGTATTTGAAAACAATTATATTGCCTATAAGCTTAATAAAGAATTACGGCCCTTTGACAATGACTCTATCGCAAATACCCTATCCTTAATTCAATTACAAAACCGCCTTGAAAACACCATTGCTCAAAAAAAGATTAATTATCGTGAATTATCTTTACAGAAAAAGAATTTGGGACGCCAAAAAAAGTTGTACGATAAAGGAGTAATTTCAACCCAGGAATACGAAAATCAGCGACTATTAGTTTTGCAAGCTGAAAAGAATTATCGTACGTTAAACAGTACAATCTCTCAAATAAAAGAATCTATTGCCGGAATGGAAAATACTTCTAAAGGAACTGTAATTAATCGAACTAAAGAAGAAATAGGATTGTATAAAAATCTATTGCAATCCTATAATGTCTTAAAAAAAGGCTTAAAAACCTGGGAGTTACAATATCTCCTTAAAACTGATACAGCGGGTAAAGTAGTTTTTCTGGATTTTTGGAGCCCCTCCCAAACGGTAAATGCGGGAAGCCTGGTTTTTACCGTAATTCCCGATCAAAGTAATGGCTATGTGGCGAAGTTAAAAGCACCCATCCAAAATTCAGGGAAAGTAGAAGTAGGCCAGGAAGTACATATCAAACTAGATAATTACCCTGAAAGTGAATACGGAGTTTTAAACGGAAAGGTTGAAAAAATCACGGCTATCCCAAATGAAGAAGGCCTGGTTTTAATCGATGCATCGTTACCTGAAAATTTGGTTTCTTCTTATAATAAAAAGATTAATTTTACACAGGAAATGCAAGGTCAAGCCGAAATTGTTACAGAAGACTTACGCCTGATCGAACGATTTTTTTATCAGTTAAGAAACCTGGTGTCTTCCAGGAATTAGTAGTTTTCAAAAAATGTACCCGCAAAAACAATCCATAACGGTAACAGAAGCATTAAAAAAGATGGAGCATTATTGCGCTTACCAGGAGCGTTGTCATAAAGAAGTAGCACAAAAGATGCAAACCTGGAATTTAATCCCCGAGGCTAAAGAAAAAATCCTGTTGCATTTGATGCAAGAAAACTACCTAAATGAAGAGCGATTTGCCCGTAGTTTTGCCCGCGGTAAATTCCGAATTAAAAAATGGGGAAAACAACGGATTGTTAAGGAGTTAAAATTTAAACAGATATCTGACTTCAATATTAAAACTGCATTAAAAGAAATTTCAGAACAAGAGTATACCCAAACTTTTTACGAATTGGTGGATCGTTTTGTAGAACGAAATCAAAGTTTAGAACCCTCTAAATTAAAAACAAAATTGATCTCCTATTTACAATATAGAGGTTGGGAATCTTCTTTAATCTTTGAAACCGTAAATAATTTAGAACTTCGCTAAAAGTATATTCATAAACTTTTAGCAATCCCTTATCTTTATCCGGTTGATAAAGCATAGGCAATTTTTTGAACTTTCCATTTTACATAGCAAAACGATATTTATTTTCTCCGGGAAGTAGCAATGCTATCAATATTATTACTGGTATTGCGGCGGCAGGGGTAGTGATTGGAGCTATGTCTTTATTTATTGTACTAAGTGGTTTTTCAGGGCTTAAAGACTTTAGCCTTCAGTTTTCTACTTTCTTTGACCCGGATTTAAAGGTTTTTCCGGAGAAAGGAAAAACTTTTACATTTTCAGAAAGTCAAAAACAAGCATTGTCAAATATAAAAGGAATTATAGCTTTTTCTGAAATTGTAGAAGAACGAGCTATTTTAGAATTTAGGGATAAACAAACTATGGCTTTTATTAAAGGAGTAGATACAGCCTATAAAAAAGTTATTGTTGCGGATAGTATCTTATCTTACGGAAACTGGTTAACCGGTAATGATTCGCAGGTAGTGATAGGTAACGGAATTAGCCGGGATTTAAGCATCGGAGTCGAACAGGTATATACCAATTTTTTAGTGTTGTACGTGCCCAAACCCGGTAAAGGTATTCCGACCAACCCTTCACAAGCTTTCCGAAAACAGGCATTTGTAAATATTGGGGTTTATGGTGTAAATGAAGAACTGGACAAAAAATATGTTTTTACGACGGTAGTTGCCGCCAGAAATTTACTGGGGTTAGCTCCTGATAAGGTAACACATCTGGAAATTAAAACAGGTGCCCAGGTAGACCAGCAACGTATCCGGGAGCAAATCAAAAATATTTTTAACAACCAGGTTGTTGTCAAAAATCGAATGCAACTAAATGATACTTTGTACAAGATGCTAAATACGGAAAACCTGGCATCCTATTTAATTATTACGCTTATTGCTATTATTGCTTTGTTAAACGTTGCTGGAGCAATTATCATGATGATCATTGATAAAAAATCCAACCTTCAAACTTTGTTTAACATAGGTAGTCCGATTAAAGATATTCGGAAGATTTTTTTATATCAAGGCTTTTTAATGACCTTTTTAGGGACATTAACCGGATTACTTTTAGGAGCTTTGACTATTTTTCTTCAACAGAAATTTTACTTATTAATGATTACTCCTTCATTACCGTATCCTACTAAATTTAATGTTTTTAATTTTATTATTGTTTTTTTTACTATCATTAGTATAGGTGGGATTGCTTCCTATTTAGCCGCAATTCGAATTAATAGGAGGTTGATTACTAATTAATTCATAGTAGATTGAATTACTATAGTTCTGATTAAAATTTTTTGAAGATTGAAAATTTATTTAATATTTTTGTAACTTTACTATGTTAAGTTAAATAACACACCTTTTAAATTTAAAAACAGTTAGGAGATGTACAATATTTCTGAAGAACGAATTAAGATTTTAAGTAATAAATTTGAGGAAGCAGGTGCTTCTTACGGTAAAAAATTACATGTAATTTCTCAAAACGGTCAATGGGTGTTGTTTAAAGATGGTTCTGATCGGATTATATCTCGCTTTTCTGATAAAAAATCAGCAGTATCTAACGGTAAAAAATTACTTAATAATACATTACCTACTTTAGTTATTCATAGGACAGATGGTACCGTAGAGCGTCTTCAAAAGGCAAGTTAATATTTAATACCATTTGAAAATAATATTTTTATTAATTGTCCTTTTGATAAGGAATATCGTCCTATTTTAAAGTCTCTTGTTTTTGGTATTATTTATTTAGGTTATCAACCGTTACTTTCCGAAACTATAAATTCAGCTGATTCACGGGTACAGACCATCAAAGATTTAATTTTGAATGCAAAATATAGTATTCATGATCTTTCCAGAATGGAATCTTCTAAAAAGAATGAACTAGCAAGATTTAATATGCCTTTTGAATTAGGTCTTGATATTGGTTGCCGCTATTTTGGAGGTTCGGAAATGAATACTAAATGTATGCTTATCTTTGATAAAATTAAATATCGTTATCAAATAGCTCTTTCTGACTTATCCGGTAATGATATAGAAGTCCATCAAAATGACCCTGTTATTCTATTGCGAAAATTTAGAAATTGGATTGCTAAACTGAAAGGAACTAAAATTGAAAGTGCCAATAAAATTTGGCGATTATATAACGAATTCAATAGTGATTTTGATGAAATCATAAAAGAAGATGAGTTAAGTAAGGAAGATATAGACGATATGCCCTGGAATGAATATTTTATTTATGTATCTAAATGGAAAGAAGGTAGGGTAAAATAACATTCATTTTAAAAACTAAACTCAAAGTCCGCAAATTTTTCTTCTACTTCATCAAAGGCTGAAAAAACATCTTTGGCATGATCACTGGTTACCATTTTCATCCGGTATTCTTTAAAATGCGGTATCCCTCTAAAGTAGTTTGTATAATGCCTTCGGGTTTCAAAAACACCTAACTTTTCACCTTTCCAGGCGATTGCCATTTCCAGATGCCTACGTGCTGCTTGTACTCGTTCGTCCATAGAAGGCGGTGGGAGATGTTGACCTGTCTTAATAAAATGTTTTACTTCTTTAAAAAACCAGGGATATCCGATAGAGGCACGGCCTATCATAGCTCCGTCCAATCCATATTGGTCTCGCATTTCGACCGCACGTTCGGGACTATCCACATCTCCGTTTCCAAAAACAGGAATATGCATCCGGGGGTTATTCTTTACTTCGGCAATAGGTTTCCAATTTGCATTTCCTTTATACATCTGCGCCCGGGTACGCCCATGAATTGCAATGGCTTTAATCCCAACATCCTGCAAGCGTTCTGCAACCTCCACAATCCGGATCGAATCATGATCCCACCCCAAACGGGTTTTAACCGTGATTGGAAGATTGGTATGTTTTACCATAGCTTCAGTTAAAGAAACCATAAGATCAATATCTTTTAAAATTCCGGCCCCAGCTCCTTTACTTACCACTTTTTTAACCGGACAGCCAAAATTAATATCGATAATATCCGGTTGAGAGGCTTCTACAATTTCAACCGACTTCAGCATACTATCCATGTTGGCTCCAAAAATCTGAATACCTACCGGACGTTCTTTTTTATAAATGTCGAGTTTCATTACGCTTTTTGCCGCATCCCGAATCAAACCTTCACTAGAGATAAATTCGGTATATACCACATCTGCGCCCTGTTCTTTACATAAAGCCCTAAACGGGGGGTCACTCACATCCTCCATAGGTGCCAATAATAAAGGAAATTCTCCTACATCGATAGTTCCGATTTTTGCCAAAATTCATCTTTTAGTACGTATGGCAAAATTACAAATAATTATTAGGTAAGCGATTTGTTGTAAACCGAATACTTGCCTTTATATCTTCTTTAAGAAGACTAGGATAGTTTTCTAATATTATATCTATATCATTACCAGAGGATAGAAATTCTAAAATAGTTTGAACTGTAATTCTTGTTCCCTTAATAGTAGGTTTTCCATTACAGACATTCTTGTCCAAAACAATTCTATTTTCAAAAATATCCATAGCACTTTATTTAATAGAGAGATACGCAAATTTATAAGTTTTCATAAGTGTCCGATTAAAATAAATAAAAGTTTATAAAGTATAGTAAGATAAGGTGATTCGAAATTTAAAGTATCTAGAGGTTGCTTTTTTACAATTCTAAAAGTAAAATATTTTTTTAATGTGGGTGATGTTATAATGCTGATTTTTAATACTTTAATGATTAGTCTTGATTCTTGATTCTAAAAGCAATAGCGATCTTGAATCTTTACAGGGCATTGATAATTTCGTTTACCGTATTTTATATAATACGTTGAAAATTATGATTGTCTAAATTCGTACTAAATCTAAATAACCTTAATAGAAAACAAGTTTGTTCAATCTATTAACCCCTTAAAATGAATTATATTTGTAAACTATCGCATTACGATAATTTTTGCGTTAGGGATTGAAGTGAAAATCCCGCAGTATTTTTTCCGACAGGTGTCGGAAAAAATACGAGGAATTGCAGCGTAAAGCCCGACCCGAAATGCAATGGAGGGAAACGCCCTAAAAAATATATAGAAAAAGAAAAATGAAGCACATACGTAATTTTTGTATCATCGCACATATTGATCATGGTAAAAGCACCCTCGCGGATCGATTACTGGATTATACCGGGTCAGTCACTGCCAGGGAAGCACAGAATCAGTTGCTGGACAATATGGACCTGGAGCGTGAACGTGGCATTACGATCAAGAGTCATGCTATCCAAATGGAATATACCTATGAAGGGCAGGAATATATTTTAAACTTAATTGATACTCCGGGACATGTAGATTTTTCGTATGAAGTTTCGCGGTCGATTGCTGCTTGCGAAGGGGCGTTATTAATTGTAGATGCTGCGCAAAGTATACAGGCACAAACCATCTCCAATTTATACCTGGCGCTTGAAAATGACCTGGAAATTATTCCGGTTTTAAACAAAATTGATTTGCCTAGTGCTAACCCGGAGGAAGTAACGGATGATATTGTGGATTTACTAGGGTGTGATGCTGAGGAAGTAATCCCTGCGAGTGCCAAAACGGGTATTGGGATCAAAGAAATTCTGGATGCGATTATTCAACGAATTCCGGCTCCGGAAGGTAATCCGGATGAACCTTTACAAGCTTTGATTTTTGACTCGGTATACAACTCTTTTAGAGGGGTTGAAACTTATTTTAAAGTGGTTAATGGCGAAATTAAAAAAGGACAGCAAATCAAATTTGTCAATACTGGTAAAAGTTATTTTGCGGATGAGATTGGCACCTTAAAATTAAACCAGGTGGTCAAATCGGTGATCAAAACTGGGGATGTAGGTTATTTAATTACCGGAATTAAAGATGCGCGCGAAGTAAAAGTAGGAGATACAATTACAGATTCTAAAAATCCAACTCAAAATGCAATCGCAGGTTTTGAAGATGTAAAGCCTATGGTATTTGCCGGAATTTATCCGGTAGATACGGAGGATTATGAGGAGTTAAGAGCTTCGATGGAAAAGTTGCAGTTAAACGATGCTTCTCTGGTTTTTCAACCGGAAAGTTCAGCGGCCCTTGGATTTGGGTTTCGTTGCGGATTTTTAGGGATGTTGCATATGGAAATTATCCAGGAACGCCTGGAACGCGAATTCAACATGACGGTAATTACCACGGTACCCAACGTATCTTACCATGCTTTTACTAATAAAGAACCGGATCAGATTATAGTGGTTAATAACCCTTCGGATTTACCGGACCCTTCTTCAATGAACCGGGTAGAAGAACCTTTTATTAAAGCAACCATCATCACGAAATCAGACTTTGTGGGTTCAGTCATGTCTTTATGTATTGAAAAGCGAGGTGAGATTGTTAATCAAACCTATTTAACTACTGAACGTGTAGAACTAACCTTTGATATGCCCTTGGCTGAAATTGTTTTTGATTTTTATGACCGTCTTAAAACGGTATCCAAAGGTTATGCTTCTTTTGACTATTCTCCGATCGGATTACGGGCTTCGCATTTAGTAAAAGTAGATATTTTATTAAACGGAAATACGGTAGATGCGCTGTCTGCTTTGTTACATAAAGATAATGCCTATGCTATTGGTAAAAAGATTTGTGAGAAGCTGAAAGAACTGATTCCGCGACAACAATTTGATATCCCAATACAAGCAGCAATCGGTGCTAAATTTATTGCCCGGGAGACGGTAAAAGCGCTTCGGAAGGATGTAACGGCTAAATGTTACGGAGGTGATATTTCTCGTAAACGAAAGCTTTTAGAAAAACAAAAGAAAGGAAAAAAACGGATGCGCCAGGTAGGTAACGTAGAAATCCCGCAAGAAGCCTTTATGGCGGTACTAAAGCTGAATGATTAGAAGCCCTCTAACCCCCGAAGGGGGATGTATTATGTTTATGAAAGATAACCTTGAAACACGAAAGAAATTAGAAGTAAGATTCCAGATAAGGTTACCGAAGCGGCTATTTTAGAAGCTCGTTGTCAAAAGCTAGAACAAATAGAAGGTTTAGATGCTTGGTTGGAGGATTTATAAATTTTTAGAAAATATAATCTATTTTCATTTAGCTCTTTGTTTTAAGCAAAAAAGGAATAATAGTTGAAAATTTTCATGCAAACAATTGAAGTGAATTCAGTGTATTTCAATAATAACCAAGTATAAAAAGATCAGTGATTCTAATACATATAGGGAGTGGATGAGAACAGCTTTTCGGAACGAAAAGTATTTTATCATCTGGACAAAAGTTCCCCCTTTTTGGGGGCTAGGGGGCTTTCGCCCTTACCAATTCCTCTAACACCCGTTCTACCCCAAAGTTATCGTTACTTTCTGTTTGGAAATTAGCTGCTTTTTTTACGTTAGGATGTGCGTTGCCCATTGCATAACTGTATTTGGCCTGGGCTAACATTTCCAGGTCATTATTGTAATCACCAAAGACCATAGTTTCCTCTTTACTAATCCCTAACCTGTCTTGTAATTTTTGAATAGCATTTCCTTTATGAGCTTCGGGATTTGATAAATCCAACCAAACTTTAGCAGAAACTTTTACTTTAATACGATCCTGAAGTGTATTGAATTTCGGGAGGAGGTGTTTTTCGGAGCTTTTCGGATGATGGATAGCAACTTTGAGATAAGGATCATGAGTTACTTTATATAAATCTTCTACCACTTCGTACCGAACGTAATACTCTTTAAGAAAATCAATAAACTCTGAATTTTTGGTTTGAACGTACCCCTGGTTTCTTGCACATAATACTACCGTTGCGTCATTAATATTTTTTGCAATATCTAAAATAGAAATATAATCCTTACGTTCCAGGGTTACGGTTTCTAATTCGGTTCCCTGATGCATAGTCAGCGCTCCGTTTTCAGCAACTACATAAATATCATTTTGTATGGAAGCTAATTTGTCAATAATGCTATAATATTGCCTTCCGCTGGCGGCAATAAATTGTATCCCTAAGTTGGATAACTTATTGTGCAGTTCAAAAAAACGTTTACTTACTTCATCCTTTGAATTAAGCAAAGTTCCGTCCATATCCGAAACTACTAATTTTACCTGCGAAAGACCCATACCTATAAAAAACCGCAAAGGTAGGAGGAATTTATAGCAACCCATTCTAAGTAGAGCATAATTTTCGTTATTTTGCTGTTATGCATTTTATCCAAAAAGAAATACAGCTTCGACCGTACGCCAGGGGGTTTCATTTGATTACTTCAGAAGTTTTAGAACATTTTCCGGATTTATCTGCAATTACAACCGGTCAATTGCAGGTTTTTATTAAGCATACTTCGGCAAGTTTAACTATCAATGAAAACGCGGATCCTACAGTGCGAATGGATTTTGAAAGTCATTTTAACCAGATGATACCGGAGAATGCAACGTATTATAAACATACTTACGAAGGCCCGGATGATATGCCTGCACATATTAAAGCTTCCGTATTAGGAAGTTCTATTCAAATTCCGATTACTAACGGTAAACCCAACCTGGGAACATGGCAGGGTATTTACTTATGCGAACATAGAGATTATGGTGGTTCGCGAAGATTAGTGTTAACTGCTTGGGGAATATAATAAATCCGAAATTTAACTTTGGTATATTAAATTTCGGATTTAAATTGTTAATCAAAGTTTTTAATTTACTTTTCGATAGATTTCCTGATCCTTTTTTGTTATACCATTATCTTCATAGGAATATTCCAGCACGAGTTCTTTATCTGTTAGATTAACTATTAATCCTTCATCCAAATCACCGCCTCCGTAGTCAAAAGTAATAGTTTCGTCTTGTAAAGACCATAAATACTTATCTGGTTCGGGGTTTTCGACACATATCCGTGTGATACCACCGTTTCCGTCAGATTCTCCTTGCTCATATATTGTATTTATTACTTCATTATTTTCTCTTAATTCTAGCAAATCCTTTTTAGGACATATTTGATCTTCGCTAACCCCATCTTCAAAATAATTTATCAATTCCCAATTACCTATTAGTTTTGTTTCAGTGATTACAGTAGTATCGTCTATATTGAGAGTACCCTCATAATTTCCTTGAAATACTATGTTATCGAAGCTTAATGTATAATCAAATTGATACACACCATTGACTTTTGCAATAGTTAAGGATCCGGATGTTATATTTTCGAAATAACCATTAGATAAATCAGCATTACCGTTTGTAAATTTTAAACCAATTCCTGCTAGACCATCAAAAAAATTCTGAGCAGCATTATAATCTGTATCTGTATCTAATTTGAAGGTGTATTCTCCTGGAATAAGTTCACCGTTTTCAGATTGGATTAAAAAGCTAACAAAATTTAACTCTCCTTTGTAATTTTCCGTTGAAAAATCTTCATTAGCAAATGTAATTTGTATACTATTTTGAAATATAGTATGTATTGCAATTTCAGTTTTATAAATACTGTCGTTAACGGAAAAAGCATTAAGTGTATCTTTTTCCTCTTTTTCTATTTCTTCTTCAATTTCCTTATTAATTTCATCCGGAATTACATCATCATTATCTTCGCTACATGAGAAAATAAAGATGGATAGAATAATAAAAGGTACTAGTAATAGTTTTTTCATCTTAAAATAATTTTTATCCGACGAAATAACTAAAAATATATAAATTAGTAATTATTTATTAAGAATAATCCTGCATTTATTTAAAAATTAATCCATTGTGACCAGGGAATTCTAGAAAGCATTAAAATAAAAGCAATAGTATAAAAAATAGCCAACATCTTGAATTTAGGCGTTGAAGTTAATTTCTTTTTATGTTTTGAATAACCTATGGTTATAAAGGCTACCATGGCAATCATGACTGTGGGGTGTTCTACATTGTAAAGTCGTAATAAAGGGTCTTTCATGATTTCTGCCGTAGCAATACCATCGGTAAACCATACTACCTTAGGAGAAATAAAGAAAATAACAATACCAATTAATAATTGTAAATGTGTTACTATTAAAGCAAATAACGAAATCCTAAAATCTTTGGGGCCGTATTCTTTTTTAGTGATGTATTTAACTAAAGCATTAATAGTTGCCAAAGCAACGATTAAAACAACAAGATACGCCCAGGACGAGTGTACGATTTTTAAAGCTTCATACATAATAGATGATTTAGGAGTAAAGGTAAATAATACAAATCGAAAAATAGTAATCGTATTACTATTTACTTGCTTTTGTTTTTAAAAGCACCTTCTTAAAATAAAACTGCTTGAAAAAATCGATAAATTATCTAAATAGCTTCTTTAAAATGTTAATTTAAAAGAAATACTAAATGATACAGATTACGTAATCTCTCAAACAGTTTTTAGTAGTTATAGTATTTACCAGTTACTTATCATAGAATACTGACTAGTTTGCCGAAACGAATTTGCAAAAGGTACTTTTCTCACCATCCTTTTTCTCTTCCTGATATAGAAATTCGATATTATTACTATCAAAAATTTCAAAAAACTGATCCCATTCTATTTCTTCCAGTTGATCATCTTTCTCCTGAAAATCTATTCGTAACAATTCCTCGGTATCTTTTACCACCGCAGGTCGGCCATCTCGTTCTTCCACCCAGTTTTTTATCGTATCATGATCCTTAGTTTTATTAGCTTCTTGTGTTGCCATGTTGATTCATTTTAAAAATTAATATTCTGCTTTATTAAAAATAAGGAAAGGCTCAAAAGTTGTTTACTTTAAATCAAGTATTTATTGATGGGAATGATATAGCTAAGTATTAGCGTGTAGCAAGAATTAGAATTTCGTACTAATAAGAAATTGCGGCTCTTTACCACTTTTTATCATTAGTGTCCGGTAAAGATTCAAGATCGCTATCGCTTCTGGAAACAAGAATCAAGACTAATTATTATAGTATTGAAAATCAATATTATAATAAATATTTACGTTAAAGAACAAATTACTTTTAAAAAAGTGAAAAAGCAACCTCCAAACAGTTCAAAGTTTGGAATTACCTAATTTTACTATGTATTCTAAACTTTTATTTAATTTAACCGGACAATAATGACTTTTTATGTACTTAACTAAAACCAATAAACTACTACTGCCTATCTAGCTTTGTGTAGAACATCACTTGGCTATCTAAATTTCGTAATTTAATAGATTTAACTCTTCTATTTTCTCAAAATCCTTATCTGCGGTTATTAACGGCATTTTAAAATATAAAGCTGTACCTGCTATAATACTATCAGGCAATTTTATTTTATACAATCTTCGAACTTCTATAGTCTTTGCTTTAACTCCCGCATTGATATCTATAATGGAACAAGCTTCGAGTATTGCATCTATCTTTGATCTGTCAGCAGCGTTTAATTCTTTAAAACTATATAACTCTAACTCAGTAACAAAGGAAATATAAACTTGTTTTCCTTCTAAAATATTGACTAAAGTAGTATCTCCACGTAATAAATATAAAATGATGTTGGTGTCTAATAATAGTTTATTCCCACTCATCACGTAGACGTTTTTGTATCGATAAAGGATCTTCTTCTATAGTAAGAATACCACAAAATTTATTGGCATCAAATCCTTTTTTTGGGGTGCTATAAAGCGCTTTTAAACGGTTGGCTATTATTTCTTTGTTGGCACCACTTTTTATAATCACTACCATATTATTTGTCCTTACAATTATAACAAAGATAGTTTTTATTACTTTATTGTGAAGAATTGAACTTTTCATATAGGTTTAGTTGTAAATTTTTACATTCTCACTTCTCAAAAATATCAATAACTTTACAATTACTTAAACAAATACTCTTATGTTTTACACATGTTTTAATAGGTGCATAAATTATACTATTGAGGAGTTTTAAAGCCATTTAAAATCCATTTTAATCCGTAGGTTTTACTATCAATAGAATTTGGAAGATCAAGCCAAGTTCCTGTTTTCTGATATGACTTATACGAATTAAAAAATGCTAAGGTCATAAGCAATACACCAAAAATACCGGCAAGTGCAAAAATAATCGTAAGGAAAATAAGGAATACTTTCCTCCCATAACTATGAGAAGTACCAATAATGATCGTTTTATTTATGGAAAGTTCTGTGATTTTTTGACCATCTACCTGAAAATAAATAGGATTTATGGCATTCCATTGTTCCTTTTTAAGTTCAAAAGGTAAAATATCCTGAAGCTGTTCTTCTTTTTTTAAAAACTTGTTTTTTCTTAAAAACTGAAATAAAGGCTTCCGTTCTTTAGCATCACCTTCAAAATTTTTAAAGTAAGCTTCTCCCTTATCAGTGGTGATTTGTAAATAAAAATAATCATAATGTGGAGAGGGTTTATAAATTTTTAAAGATTGTATATTTTGTGGTGTAGTATGTTGACTATCCTTATTAATAGCAGTTTGGTATAAAAGCGGAACGATAGAAAAGAGCAATACAAAAGAAAGCGCATATCCAAAACCTATTTTTAGTATGTATTCTATAAGTTTCAATTTATCTATAGTCTATAGTTAGGATGAAATTATTTCTTTAAATATTCAATTTTTTCGACTTTAAAAGGGAAATTAGATAGTTTCTCCCTTTCTTCCCATATCGAAGAAACATTCTTATTAAATTCTTCTAATGTAACTTCCAATCTATATACACCATGATCATAAGGATGTCTTCCTAAGATTTCTATTAAAGTATTAAAGTCTGGATTCAATAATACCTTCTGGTTAGATATGTTCTCTATAAAATATTTACCGGATTTATAATTACAAAAAGTAGAAACACTATAAGCTGATTGAATTTCTTTTTTATCCTGGTGATTAAGTTTAATTCGTTTAGTATTATTTTCTATTTTTATTATAATACCACCATCTGCACCTATCAACTTTCTCTCCTTACCTTTATATATACCATAGTATCCTGATCTGAAATTCATATTTTTATAAATTTATTATCGACTAATATTCCTCGTAATATTTCTTTTCCGTCATTTGATACTTCCCATAACTCTGTGCCTTCTTCAAATTTAATTCTATTAGTTAGATGCCATTCGGGGGCTCCCAACCAACTATTTTTACCAGCGGTAAAACCATGATCTGTAAAAGGGTAATCATATTTGGCATAAGTTCCTCCTTCCGGAATTACTACGTTTTTTAAGTAAAACGAATTAAACCGCTTCATCATTTAATTAATTTAACTCTAAAATTAATTACCTTTTTCTTTATTTGTCATCTATGTTTCTGGTCTTATCAATCTACCGCCCTCGTAAAATTTAATTTCTTTGTTAGAAGGTGTAAAATTAAAATCCGTATTTATATTTGGACATTCTTTTATATACTTGATCAAAATAGTATCACCAATTTTCTTTTCTTTCCATAAATGCCCATTTATTTTAAATTCCGTTTTAACAGTTTTACTTTGTATTTCAAATTTAGCAACGACATACCAGCTTAATTTGGAATGTGTTTTTCTAAGTATAATAGCTTTATCTATGACATTTTTACTACTTTGAAAAATTTGTGTAGTTTTTATATTATCTAAATAAAAAAACGTAAATAACATGAGTAGAGGTGTTATATAGATAATTCCTAAACCTTTATATTTCTTTTTTTTAAAAAGTCTTTCAAATAAAAAGTAAGGTAGAAATAAAGCTAATAGAAGTTTGTATATAGTCCAAGAATTGAACCTGCAATTACAATATTCCTCTAAATTAAGCAGAAAACCATTTAAATGTAAAGTATAACTTACTATAACAACTACATACAATATAATTAAAGCATTGTTAATAATACTAATCTTCAATTTCAAATAGAATTTTAGTGAAGTCTGAACCAATATCTTTTATAATATTCGTAACACTTCCAATTACAATGTCCATAGTTTTATCAATTACGATTAACATACCTTCTTTATCTTTTAATGCTTTTACAAAGTAATGTTTGTTTCCTTCTATTTTATAAAAATATTCATATTGTCCTTTTGCATCAAAATAGTCGCTTACTTTGACTGATTTACCGTTTATAGCAATGGTTTTTTCAAACATTTCATGTCCACTAATCTTTGCAATTAAATCCTTATAGTCTCCAATTGAAGAAACAGTTTTATCCAAAAAAATAAGCATTCTAGGTACGTCCAATGTTTGTTTGAATAGCTTTGAAAATTCTTCGAGTTGTTGTGTAGATTCTAATTCGTATTTTTCAATAATAGTTGAAACTCTTTGTATACTTTTTGCTGATAAAGAAGGAATATCATAACCTGCTTTGATAAGTACGTCTAGAGCCTTTACTCCAGATTCTTTTGCAAGTAGTCTCTCTATTGTCTCTCTATAAAACTCACTTTTACCTTTAAACAAAGTATTAAAATCTATTGAGATTTTAAGTAAATCAACTGTTTCAAAGGTTCCTAATTTTAGTTTGTTCTTAAAAAATAAAAATCCATTTCTTAAGAATGTTTTATTGGTTAAGAGGTGTTGTTTAAATCGAGGTAGTATTCTTCCCAATACTGCAGGAATTACACATTGTACTCCTGCTACTTTTAGGTGTTTATAAAATTCTTCCTTGTTATTTGAAACAAACAACCGGGCTACTTGCTCTTGATCCAATCCTATAATACAATCAAAACCTGCTTCAACTATCTCTGAACTTGGATTTAGAACCTCTTTTATTCCAGCTAGCATCATATCTTCCATAAAATCCGAATAAGGGATGGTTTCTCCATAAGAAAGAACTTCATGTGCTATTAAATTACCTAATCCTTCTTCTAAGGCACCTTTTATAAATTTTTTAGTGGCATCTTTACCGAATTGTTGTAATACGTTGATACCATTCCGTGCAATAAGACGATGTGCCATAAATGCCATTAATACGTCTTTTGATGAGTTTGCAGCAAATGAAGCCCATAAAAAAGCAGCAGAGTCTGTGCCAAATAGTGCAACATATTGATCATAACCATCCTTCATGGATATGGCTTCTGCATTACCTTCTAATTCTAGGGTTACAAGAAATTGTCTGAACTTTGAACTGTCCTCCATTAATTCTTGCCGGGATTCTAAATCATTTAATGAGTACTGGTAGGTAACTTTTTTACCTTTACTTTCATAATAAACCCAATCTGTAGAATTTTTATTATAATTATCCGGAATGCCTTGTCTTAGATTTATATTAGAAAATATAACCTGAGCATCTCTAGCATACGTTTCAATTGGAAAATGATCCTCTTGATGAAATTGTTCTAAAGTGTAAATTTTATTTTCTTGAAGATAGTTTAGAATAGTATTATTAATGGAATTAAAGGTTCGGTTGTTTTTAAAAGCTTTATGATGAAAAGCAAAGGTTTTATCCTCTAACTTTTTGGAGATATAATTGCAAAAGTCAATAAAATCCTTTCTTTTTTCATCAGGAATTTCGTTTGATAGTTTATAAAAAATAGCGGTACCCTTTCCATCGATGACTCCTTCAGCTAAGGAATCATCACATTGTTTACCTTGTCTACTGATGGTTAAGATATCTTCTGGAAAAAAAGGTGGAATCGCTTTTCCGGTATAAGTATTGGATATAACCGGGTTGTTCCATCTAGCCTCTACGATACAATCTAAATACTGATTACCATACCTTTTCTTTGCTATTGAAAAAATAACTTTTCCTACCGGAGCATAACGTATCGCTTTAAATTTAACTTGCTCGAATAATCGAGTAAACTCCTCTGTATTTACATTATTTGTTTTAACTATATCAACATTATCTTGACTGATATAACCTAAGAAATTTTGACTGTTTGATCCGTATACCCCGTAGTATTTCTTTTCACCTAATTTAAACGCAATAACAGCACCATCTTCGTTAAATTTTAGATGTGTGGCATTTGGTATTTCGATAGCTGTTCCGATGGGAGACAGATAACAGTAATCTTTCCATTTATTGATATCAATATTGAGGTATTTTGTAATAGCATTTTGAATCAATTCCCCATCCTCCTCATCTTGAAATACATAAAACTTTAAATCTGGGTTATGGATTTGAGCCCAATCCAGGTGATTTAAGACTACACCCTTACCATAATCCATTAACCAGGAGGTTGCGCTTTCTTCAGTATTCAGTTCGGTAAAGGGGTGTTGTAAAGCAAAAACCCCATGTCCGATTTCGTGAGCAAGGGTCTTGGCCAGGTTTCCTTTTCCTTCTTCATTATTAGTATTGACATTATCCGTAAAGACAAATCCAAATTGACGTTGTAAAGGCATAAATCCGGCAATAGGTCGGGAAGGTTTAATATCATTAAAAACAAAAATATAATAGGTGTTTTTAGAATAAGAACCATTTGCCTTAAAAGCAGAAATCACGTCTTTTTGTTCCTCATTATAAGTGGATAACCAGGGTTTGTCTCCAATATCCAAACCATTCGAACCTACTTGGTTCGGGTTATAATTAAACCTAGTAACGTATGGTAAAATCGATACCGTGGCTACCCCGGGTTTAAACATATTGGCTACCTCCGTAAAAATACCGTCCGGAAGGTTGGCATCATTTACTGCAACTACTTCAACTTTTACTTGCCGCTCAGTTAAATGCCATAATGTAAACGCCCCGGCAGTAAGTTGCTTTTCCGTATCATCGGGCGAAGGAACTGTTGCAAAAATAGTTTCATGTTCAAAATTATAATGACCTTTTACGGTCAGTTCGATAGTATTATTATCTACAATTTTAGTTACCAACTTCTCACCTTGCCTAGTTTTAAATACAACAGTTTCCAGGTCGTAGGTAGCATTTTTTTGATCAATTTTTGCAGTTATGGTAGTGCTTTCACCGTTTTTTACAGCATGGTGCTGGATGGCATAATCTTTTCCTTCGGTATCTTTAATGACCTCGTAGTATTCGGTCAATTTTTCCTGTTGACTCTCAGGCAATGGATCAAATCCATAAGTTCCTTTTTGATTAAAAGTGATTAGGATATCAGGAGCAGTCAAGGATTCAATGTCTCCTTTATCATTTACTCCTTCCACATTTGTTGCCGTAACCGCACCTGCTTCATCTATTACTCCACCTTCAGAAACATTTCCTTCACTGTCTACATGGTACACATTTCCACTGGAATCGGTAATCACCGTATCGTCTGTTGCCAGTTCTTCAATCACTTCCCCGGTTTCCGGGTTGGTAATTATAATCTTTCCGTCTGTAACCGTAATATCTTCTTTAGAGACTTCAAAATCCGTAGTAATTTCGCGGAGGTCATTATCTCCTTCAAAAATTTCTCCAGTAGTTTCTATAATATCTCCCGCCGTATCTGCTATCTCATCTATATCTACAATATTACCTAAGCTTTCGTCATAGGTAGTTACCACCATTCCTTCGGCTAATTGCTTGTCTGTATTTACCAGGATATTGGTAAACGCTACCCCGATTTTTATACTTTCAAGATATGGAACTAGTACGTAGCCTTTTCCAGTAAACCTTCCTTCGCTTCCGCTGGATTCCAATACTTTAATATTAAAATCTCCGGCAATAAAAGAATCTCCTTTTTCCAGGGTAGGTAAAGGTTCTTTATTATCTAAATTAATATCCGGACTAATTCCACAATTAATTGCAGTAGACACCTCATCTTCTGTAGTGGTAGTGATTTCTTTCATAACCGACCAGGCACTTTCTGAAATCGAACAGGTTTTCTGTAGTTGGTATTCATAGGTAGTAGCAGCTTTTAAATCCCATAGTGTAATCCAGTTGGTGGAGGTTCTGCTGGTAAACCAGTCATTTTTTCCCTTTTTTCGATACCGTATGGTGTAGGTAGGGATATCGTTTGTATAATCTTCCCAATTGATATTTACCTGGTGTGCCCCTTTTATTTCCTCTGTAACCGTAATAGGTAGATCGCAAGGAGCGGTATGATTAAAATAGTAGATTTCACTATAGCCGTCATTTTTAAATAATCCGATTTCTTCAGCACCTTGTTTGGCTTTTGCCTGTATGCGCCAGGCGTATCTTTTATTAGGTAATAATAGGGGAGCCGAAGGTCCGTACAAAAAAGTGGTAGACCGGATGGTGGTTTGAAAAACCGGGGGACTGCTTAAAAAAGCAGTTTGCGGATCTACCTTCGAATCCCAAATCTCAACCAAGCTTAATTCGTACTCGACGTTACTTACATTAATCTGGCGGGGTGACCATTGAAACAGGATATTCTGCGGATTTACCTGTACAACCGTACTTTTATTTGCCGGGGTAATTAATAAAGGCGGCCCGTTTTTAAAAACCAGGGTAGTGGTACAACTACGTGCTGAAAGTCTTCGACCAGTCAGCACATCAAATACTTCAAAACAAATCTGGTAAGAACCGTCCGGAATGCCGTTATTATATTGAGTAGCTGAAAGGCCTTGTATATTAGAAAAACTAAAATAAGGAGCCAGCTGCGCCCCGTTTAAAACCGTAGGAATTCCCCCGTTTAAAAAGAGGGGAGGTACATTGGTAACTGTTGCTTTACTTTCAAAACGCAATCCCTGCCCTTCAAAATATACTTTTAACCGAACTTCGCGATCCGTAATGGTAAAGTCATTTAAAGTTATTTGTACACGTAAAGGACCATTAGTCACATTTTCATTTGCATAGCCGGCAAGATTTACCGGAGAAGGCGGAATGTTTTGTACTATTACCTGCACCGGAGACGAGGACCCCTGGCTTGATAACTTGGCTACGCCAAAAAACAGGAACAATGCAATCTGTAAATTTCTTAAAAGAATTTTTATGTTTATAAAAGCTAAGGGCAAATACTTCATAGTAAATCCTGTTATTTTTTTACTATTTTTTGAAGTGAACTACCGTACGAAGTTTCTAATACTACCGCATACACCCCGGACGGGAGATTGGAAATATCAAAAGGAATTTGGTAACTATTATTACGATCCGCTTTTTCATACGCCATCATCTGGTTACTGACGAAACTAAACACTTTAACCGATACGGCCCCAGTAGTTCCTAATTCAACGGCGACCGTAAACTTTCCATCTGAAGGATTCGGGTACATGCTAAAGTTTTCAATATTGTTTTTAGGGGCATCCGGTGTTACAGAAGGATTGATATCCTCCGTATTTTGCTCCAGTACCGCTATTTCTTTAATAGTTGTAGTTTCACAATTTCCTACGGTAGTTTTTAACCCAACCTGATATACTCCGGGTTCTGAAAAAGTTAAAATTACTTCATCTGCCGTATTGGTTTTAATTTTAGCTTCCTCAGGTAAAATCCATTCCACCGTATCCGGAACCGGAAAACTAATATCTACCATAATCAAGTCATCGTTTAAGAAAATCTGACTAGACATGGCAAATTCGGAATTGATTACCGCATCACTTTTAAAAACCTGTATTTGATGTTCTGCTACACATCCGTTACCATCTATAGCCAATACACTGTAAAGACCGGATTGAGGTGGGTTTATAACTGCTCCTGTAGCTGTAAACCCTTTATCAGAAGTCCAGTCGTAGGTTATATTATTACCCTCCGGAATGCTGGCATCTAGTTCCGGAACCTGATTACTACAGAAGGTAATTGTATCCGGTAACGGAATTATCAACTGTTCCGGGTTGTCTAATTCATAAGTTCTAATCTGTGTTCCTTGCGGAAGTCCGGTAATGGTCACCGTATACGAACCAGCACATAATCCTGTAATAGCAGGAGTGGCCATACCATTACTCCAGGTATAGTTAAAACTCCCGATACCTTCGTTCACAAGTAAAGAAATACTTCCATCACAGCCATTGTAACACGTAGGGTTTATTGGAGTTTCCACAATAATATCTGGTTGTTCGATTTCAAAAGCCTCAATAAATACACATCCGTTTTCCTGATTGGTAGCATTTGCATCCCGGACTTCGAGCATATAATTACCGGCTTTTAAGTCATAAATATTTTGATCTGTTGAAGCAAATCCGTTGTCGGCAATCCACTGGTAGGTATACGGAGGAGTACCGCCAATAACCTCAATTTCTAGAGAACCATCGGTTCCGCCAAAACTGGAAACATCCATTAAATTTTCTACGATTACTTCGATCATATCAGGTTCGCCAATTTGATAATTTCTCCCTTCTGAAGTGCCAAAAGGTAACCCGTCAATAGCCACCGAATAGCGTCCTTTTCCAAGCCCGTTTACCGGATTCGAAGTTCCAACCACTTCCCCAGTAGTTTCATTCGTCCATTCAAACGAAATTTCAGTATCATTATTTCCCTGATTTACTACCAGTGCAATCGTTCCATCAGTTCCCTGATAACAACTGGGATCGGTAATTACGGCTGTAATTTCATTAGGTTCTGATATGGTAAACTCTTCGCTATACACACAGCCGTTGTTAAACGGTGGCAACGCGTTTTGATCTCTGATTTCTATGGTATAAACACCACTGGTAGCATTTACTAAATCCTCCCGGTTGGATACTTCAATACCGTTTTTTCTCCAACTAAAAGTAAAGTTTTCTCCAATCGTATAATTTGCATCCCGGGTAACTGAAATATCAATGAACCCTTCATTGCCGCCGTAGGTGGTAATTGCTTCCCTATTTTCAACTAACAATCCTAAAACACCCGGTTCATCAACCAGGATTCCGTTGGTAATGTCTGACAAACATCCTTTTTCATTTCTGATTTGAAGGTCAAAAATTCCTCCGTTTGCTAAGGTGATCTTATTATTAGTTAAAGTCAACCAGGTTAAACCTCCGTCCAGGGTGTATTCATAAGTATTTCCACCCCCGGGCGTAAGTTGAATTTCACCATCTCCAGATCCATTACAGGTAAAAGGAACGGTAACTACGTTTGAAATAGCAACTTTTTCCGGATCAACCAGGTTAATTACCATCGAGCGGTATAAAGTTTCCGGATTACTAAAATCGCCACCTACCGGAATGACTTCCAATACATAACTACCTGGCTTAAGAGCATCGATAGTAGTTGTAGTTTTATTTGGAATTACTACACCATTTCTTACCCAACGATAAGAACCTCCATTCGTAACCGGTATGGTAATTGCGCCGTTATTCGCTTCAAAACATGAAATTTGAGTAACGTTCGGGGTACTGAATTGCGGGACTTTTAAAGATTCTAAATTGATTACGTTTGAAGTATCCCTGCAACCCGAAGCATCCGTGACTTCTACATAATAATCCCCGGGTAACAAACCCTGAAAGGTATAAGAGGTATTTGAGGAAATACTATTTTCTATCACTACATTAGTATTGGCGTTACGTAAAGTAACTATATAAGGAGCGGTACCAAAATCCATACTCACCCGTAATTTTCCATTTGCTGAAGTAGGGTTAAATGGAATTTCGGTAATACTAAAGTTATTAATAGCAAAGGGTGTGGTGACTTGATTAATTCGAACTAAAGCTGTTTCCGTTCCAAGACAGGTATTTCCACCTGAAATTCGCCGTGCCTGAAATTTATAAGAATTACCCGGAAGTAAGTTTATAAACGTAGGAGAAGCCTGCCAACTATTGTTACCCACAATTCTGTACTGCAGATTACCAGCACCATTTTCAGTTCCCCCGTTAGCAGAAAGATTCACCGTACCTCCTTCATTTCTACAAACCGGTTGTACGGTAGAAGCTATAGAAGTAACTACTTGAGAAGGTCCGCGAACCGTAAATTGTTCGGTGATCGCACCACTTTTTACGGTCACATTACTACCATCATATTTTACTTCCTGATAAACAATATAATAATTTCCTGGTTCTATATCGTTTCCTGTATTTCCACTAAAAGTTCCGTTTCCATTTGCAATTAATCCGCCCAAACGATAGTTTTTATAGGCTTGCGGGGGATTAGTATTTTCGAAATTGGTTCCAAAATCTGCCGGATTCCCCTGGTATAAAAAATACCGCATTTCAAAACCATTCGCTACATCCACATTATTATCAAAGGTAACTGTAGCAGCTCCATCATTGGCTCCAAAACAGGTGTTGTCAGTGATTGCGACTGTGCCTACTTGTTTTGGAGAAGCATCTATAAAAGTAAATTCTAAGGTAGTATCTGTTGACCAACCATTACATAAAGCAATTCTATACTGAATGGGGCGGTTTAAATAATTCCTAAAATTGGTTCCAAAGGCTTCTTGTGCCGTAAATGTTATGTTTTCTTTATTTCTTAATGAAGAAGGTAGTGCTGTCCAGTTACGGCTAAATGGATCAAAATACTCCCAACCGTAAACCCGTAAATCATAGTTTGGGGTACCTCTTAAATTAACTTTATCTGAAGTGCTTCCATTTGGATTAATAGAAGAAATATCGAAGTTTATTGGTACTATTATATATTTTCCCTTTTCATCTTGTACACATCCTTGAAAGTCGTATTCAAATATTTCGCAAAAAATATTTGAACTTCGAATTATATTACATTTCTGCTGATTATAATCACAGAATACTTCTCCATCTTGACATTCTTCTTCTCTTCCACTAGTTGAAAAACATACTTTATAAGGAAGGATTTTTCCTTGTCTTGTAGTAGAGGTTACGTATTGTCTATGACTATCACTTCCGCATCCTCCTCTATGGTCAAATTCAATATCAAATTCTTCTAATTCATAATACTTGGATATTGGATCAAGTTGTGAATACGTCATATGGTTTGATATTGATATTATACTTAGAATTAGTAATATACTCTTCTTCATCTCTAATAAATCACATTAATTTTCTTAATTCCAGACGGCACTCCACCTTTAGTCAGAACCTGTAATCCGTATTGATACTCGGATCCGGCTTCTATATTTATATCCTGATAAGTATTAACCTTTTGATCAAAAACCTGGTATAGTTTTAATTTTTCTCCGGCTTCACTTTTATACAATCGGCAGGTAGTTACCTCATTTCCGGTAACTTTCCAGGATACCTTGATAAAACGGATTTCTCTATTGGCAACTGCATTTAATTTAATTGCATCCTTTTTTATAGCTTTTTGTTCCGTTACTATAGTTACCGGATTTGCCGGGCTGCTTTCCAGACCAGATTGGTCTCTAGCTACTATGGTGTATACATATTTATGATTGCTTTTAATTTTAGCATCTTTATAAGTAGTTGCTTCCGGAACCATTTTAGCCACTAATTCCCATACTTTCGCAGATTTGGTAAGATTCTTCCTGTAAACCAGATGATTAGTTACATCATCACTGGTACTAGCTACCCAAGATAGAAACACTTCGTTTTCCTGAACCTTATAAGAAGTAATCACCGGGGGAGAAGGGGGGGTGTTATCTGGTTTTTGAATTTTTAAAATTTTAGAAAACCCGGACGAATTATAACGTAAATCCTCTGCTTTTAGCTTATAATATATATACTTATTCGTACTGTTGATCGCAATGGTATCGGTAAAGCTATTGTTCCGCACTTCTTTTTGAGTGATCTGAGAGAATTCAGCTTCCGGGTTGTTTGCCCGGTAAATCCGATAGCCTAATAAATCAGGTTCACTATTTTTTTGCCAGAGTAGTTGTACCACGCCCAAAGTATTTATAGTAGCTGTCATTCCAACCGGGGGTTGAGGGGGTTCGTTATCTTCAGGTTGTATCAGGGTAGTGAAAGATTCGCTATTGATTCCTGCTTTACCCATAGCTACGATTTTAAAGTAATTGGTACGGTGTAGACCGGTATATGTAACTTTTCGAAGGTTAGGTGCTATATTAGAACGGACTACCGTAAAAGGACCTTCATCAGTTTTACCCTGACGTAGTTCAAACCCGGTAATCAGTTCATTTCCTTCCTCTGAAAAATCCCAGGCTAAAATAACCGTATTGGCATCCGGAATTTCTTTAGAAGTGATAAAAGGTACAAAATTTAAGGCTTTTTTAGCTGTTCCCTGAATGCTATTTGAAGCCGGACCTACTTCCCCAAACGAAGTCAAGCCAATAACCCGGTAGTAATAGGTTTTATCATTTGGAATAGAGTCACTATAAAATAAGGCTACATCTTTTGCATCTTTAGCTTGTTGTGCATTATACATAGGGCTACCCGTAAGCCGAGTGAAATTTTGGTTGTCAGAAGAACGTTCAACATAATAAGAGTTGTAGGTTTTTTTAAGAATATCATAATTCCAGCTTAACAACACATGCTGATCTCCAAAATCTGCGGCTAACCCTATAGGTTTGGGTAATTCTTCGTAAAAATCAAGACCGGAGAAAATAGTTCCTTCCCGAATTGTCAAACCCTCATCCGATGGGAGCGGTACGGTAATGCGATATGCGTATTTTTCTCCGTTTCGTACCGTGGTATCAATAAATCCCCAACCTGCCAGAAGTGCGGCTTTAAAACTTTGTTCGGCAGCAAGCAGAGAAAAGGTAAACCTTCGTTCTAATTCTTCATTAGCTGCAATCATACTTTCCATAGCATTCATGGTTTCTACACTAAAGGAATCCCCGTATAACGCTTGTGCAATAACGGCCGCATTTTGATCTTCTTGCGCTATGGTCTCCCACGTTGGTAAAGGTTGTGGTACCAAAGCGTTTGGGGTCAAAATTTCAATTTCTTTAGGGATCACCGGGTTTTCATTTCTGGAAATTGTGATTCGTTCGATGATAAATCCGTATTGATTTGCTTTTTTCCAGGCTAACGGATTATTTACCGCCCAACGCAATAAAATTCGATCTTTTTGTGGTCTGGATAATACCTGTATCGCAGCATCCTGGGAGAACCCTATTTTAGCAAAGCAAAGAAGTATGATGACCAAAAATGATTTATACACGTTTATTGAATTTATTCTTTATTGATTGATATATTTTATCTCATATCCTTTACGATACATTTCTCCCGGAGTGGTATACATTATGTTGGTTTTATAACTTCCCAAGGGTAAAGGCGGAAAAGGCGAATCGATTAAATACCTGAATTTTTCATAAATTTCCTTACTTTTTTCATCGTCGTTTCGAATATTAATATATCTATTTACAATTCGGTTACGTAAATACACCATATCATTTTTATACTGTAATGGTAAGTTGTATACAAAAGGAATCCTGTTTTGAACCCAGTACGATTGAGGATTGCTTTTATAATTTGCCAGATATTCGTTCCCTATATAAAAGGAACGTACCGGGGGATTCCCTAAGATAGTTACTTCGCGATCCAGGTAAATATCACCGTCCAGGGGATAGTTTTTATAAATTAACGGTTTGACTTTATTTTTATAATAGCTATCTTTTAATAGGGCTTCAATAGATAGTAAAGGTTGCGAAGCAGTAAATGTATTTCCAATAATTTCAGGAATTTCAAAAATTTCGTAGGGTGCTACTTCTACGGAGAGGGAGTGTATATCTGCATATACAAAATTGGTTAAGTATCCCTTTTATTGCTGTAGGCGTATTCTTTTTGTTTTATAATCAGGTATTTAGGAAAAATACTGCTGAATTTACTTAAACATAGGTTAAACATTTGAACGTTTTTTTAAAATTTTGAAATTGCACTATTGTACATTAATTATGTTAACTTTCATTTATAATTACTACCTCTAGCAATATAATAACTACGCATAGACTTTAAAAGCTTTGCGTAGTCATCTAATTTATATTACTGTTATAATTTTATGGAATTAATTCTTAACTAACTAAATGTTAGAATGTACTTTACCTTTTCATTTTATATTTCATCCTAATTTAAACTGATCTACTTAGTATTGTATTCTTCAATAAATTTATAATTTATATCTTTACACCAAATCTTAAAATTAGATTGTGGATTTTCTTTTAAATAATCGAAGTGATCAATAGGATCTAAGTCCATAACTATATAATTTTCGTTTTCTTTTAACAATAAATCTTTAATACCTATTATATCTTCATAAGAATTTTTATTGAGTATGATTTTTTCTAATAGCATTAATTCTAATAAGATTTTCTCATATTTAAAGCTATTCATTTTGTTAGCGCAAATTAAAGTTAATGAAACAGTATCTTTTGAGATATCTATTTTCTCAATCCAGGAATCTGAGAACTCACCATATTTTTCATATATTTCTTTAATCATTATTACAAGAATTTTCTTGGAATTAGCATAAAAGGAATATGGTTCTCTGGTAAGTGTCCACTTTGAAAATTTCCAGGGATAGTGAATTTATGACCGTGAGGAAACCCCATATTATGCGGTTTATAATTTAATTCGAAGTTAAGCTTTCCTTCATTATTATAAAAGTGTTTTGAAATTGGTTTTCCATTAGGTGCTGTTTCAACTTCATGGGTTATAACTTATTATATTTTTAAAACTCCCTTATAATACGGTTTTATTATAAGGGAATTTATAATATTAAAATCAAAAATCCGGATAATTTATGGGATATTTCTCTCCTTTCAACATTTTCATTATACCTAAAGGGTTCACAACTAAACCTATAAAAGATTTTTTATATTCATCAGTTAATTTTCCAACTTTAGTAAAATCACGGTCATTAATTCGCCAAACATGCCAATTATGCGAAACTTTTAAAGGTACTCCACCATGCTTTGTTCCGTAATCATTGGTACTTCTAAATAGTATTTTATCAATTGATCCAATATTTGAGATATTACCAACTTTCTTCCATAAATCTAGCTTTAAACCAATCTTTGTAGCGCAATGCACGTAGAATTCTACATTATCACTAATAATTTCTGAAAGATCGGGCTCTTGGTTAACACTATATATTTTAGTAAATACTCGAATAACATCACTGTTTAACTGAATCTTATCGTAAGCTATTAATTGAAAAAACCTTTTACTTTTTTTATCAATTTCAGCACAAAATACATCACCAATTTTTGTATTAATTCTCTTCTTTTTATTTGATTCCATATAAACTCCATTTTGAGGAACTAATTGAATTAATCCTGTTTAATAGTACTCCACCATTTTTTCCTAAACCATATTGATTAATCAAACCTTGTTCTAATATTCTTGCATTTAATTTAGATAAATTGGAAGCTCCTTTAAGCACATCAAAATCTAAAAATTCTTTACCACTTCCAAAACTTCTTGCATGTTCAGCAAATCTAATTTGAGGTTCTCTACCTGTAATCCCAACATATTTTATATTACCAGCATCATCAAAGCCTTGATACACTGAAAAACTGCCTTTATCTACATTTGCTTGAGAGCTAGAAGCAGGTAAAGAATTGACTTTACTTTGTGCGGCTACAGTTGCTTGCGCATCCAAGATTTTACCTTGCTTATATCCAGCATAGCCTCCAGTAACTGCACCTAATGCTGCGCCAAATATAATACCTTTTCCGGCTTGCTTTAAAGAAGCAGCAAAACTTTCTCCGGAAAGGATGGCACCTCCAAAACTTCCGACCCCGCCAGATAATGAACCAGCGACTATACCCCCGGCAATACCTTTAACAGTATGTGATGTGAATTGCAGGCTATTTATCACCACACCACTTAAATTATTGGTTGCCCAGGTACCAACCCCGGCACTGGCTAGTCCGGTCACAGCTCCAATAGCACCTTGAAAAAGCCCGTTTTTTAATCCGTCTTCAAAACTACCTCCGGATGTCCAGGTACCCACCGCCCCTGCGGTAAATCCGGTACATGCTCCTACCACCAGTCCTACAACTAAGGGGCCGGCAGCCCCAAATGTTGCTACCGTTAAAGCTACACCTACAGCTACGGTAGCTACAACAGTGATTGTTGCACTATTATCCTGAATCCAATTACCAAAACCATTTAGCCATAGTCTTACCCCATAGGGTAAAAATTGATTAATATATTCTCCGGAAAAATCAGTAAACTTAAGCGGATTGTTCAATACATAGGAGTAGCGGTTGTAATTCTGGGTATTATATGGATCCTGGATATAATTATCCGGTGACAAAAATGTATGAAAGATAGGGCTATACATCCTTCCATTCATATGGATTAACCTTACGTCAAAAAAATGTTCATGCCCTCCGTACCCCCTGTTTGTCAAACTAAAATGACTAAAATGGTTTTCAATACTGGATGACCAATACCCATCCAGGTTGCCCCAGGCGCTATATTGCCTGCTTTCTACCAGCTTACCTACTTTTTCTCCTGCTTCCGGAACGCTTTGCACAATATTGAGTATACTCCCTAAATAATCCCGGTTTAAGAAATACTTATTTTTAGATTCCAGCTGATCATTTTTATAGGTATCAATGATAGCTATAGGAGCCGTATGTGCATCACCCCCTTTAAAGTAGGTAATTTTGGTACGTTGAGTAATATCACTTATCTCTACTTCTATGGGTAGAATAGAGGAATAATATTTAAGCATCGGCTTTTTAAATGGCTCCCCATCTCCATAAGTAGCTTTTACCCGGTTGCCTTCAAAACCATAACTAAAAGAAACCCCTTTATTGTTACCCTCTTTGTTGTTAGTAATACGCAGAGGCTTTTTGAACATATCATACTCAATAGTTTGACCGCCCAATCCTTCGTAAATCCAATTTTTATAGTCATACAGGTTAACACCTATAATTTGATAACGAGAACCCTGATTAAAATAAAGATGATCACCAATATCAGAATTACTCCCAATCCTTCCATAACTATCATAAGTTTGCTTTACAGGTAAACTTCCACTACCTTCAATTAACCTGTCTAAACTATCGTACTTGAACTCCTCGCTATAGGATTTGGTATACTTCGTAGAAGTTACGGATTGATATCTTGTTTTTAGGTTACCCCTTACGGGATCAAAGTCATATCGGTTTAATATAAACCGCGAATCCGGATCGTTATGGTCATTTATACTAACACTACTGGGATAACCATGCGCGTCATAACCCCGTATCTCTTTATGACCTGTTTCCCAATGGATCTCAACAGGTTGATTACGGCTATTAGTGGCTTTTATTTTATAATCATTATATCCGATAAAATGACCTGAACTGCTATAATTATAAATATTCTCATTGGTACTTTGTATCGTATGACTATGTTTATAGGTTACATTTAGTTTTTCAGTAGCTATACGGGAGTATTTGTCATACGTTAGATTTTGTTCGAATGTGGTTTCTATAAACTGATCACTAATTTTAGTTTTTCTTTGATATGAATCATAGGTAAAAAATATAGTTTCATAATTTTGACCAATGGTATTGTTATTACCAATTGATGTTATGAGTTTAGTAGATGGATCATAGTCATAAGAAACAAATGTTCTATGCCCATCCCCTCTTATTTCACTAAGTTCTAGCTGTCCGATGGCATTATATGTATTTTCTGTAATACCTTTAGGGGTTGTTTCTTCAATTACATCTCCGAAACCATTATACGTATAGGTATAGGTACCGGCATCAGGGTCTATTAATTTAGTTCTTCTTCCCCATTGATCCTGTTCTATAGTTTGTCCACTACCCCTAAAGGAAGAAGATTTCATATTACCATTACCAAAATAGGTGAATACTATGTCACCCCCTGCATCTGTGGTTTTAATTGTATTCCCCATTGCATCTTTTGTCATAGAACGACTGGTATGGCCTACATTAGTAGTGGTGGTTAACCCCTGGTATTGAAAAGTAGTAATCTCACCGGTATAAGGAATTGATTTAGATATCCTCCCATAACTATCGTACTCGGTCGTACTCCATTTAGAAGCACTTCCCCTATGAGGCTCACTAGTCTGGGTAAGCCTGTCCAAACCATCATATTTATAACTTACATGGTTCCATATTCCTTCCAGCCCTTTATTACTTTCAATAACCCTTCTTTTTAACGCATCATAAGTGATGCTACTTTCTAGGCCTGAAGCTTCCCTTTTTCTTACGGTATAGTTAGAATTAGCTTTGGTGTAAGTAGTCAGGTTAAAGTTCCCGTACTTATCTATAACCCCTATGTTACGATGCCATTTATCATAGGTATATTTGGTATCGTGCCCGTAAGGGTCAGTTTCCTTTTTTAAATATCCATAAACCGTATCATATTCGTACTTTGTGGTCAATCCTAAAATACTGGTAGATTGTTTTAAAAACCTTCCGGAAGGTTCATACTGGTAAGTATTTACCCTAGGGGTCTCTCCATGAGGCGTTTTTATAACTTCGATGACATTACCAAAAATGTCATGTTTATAGGTTTCCGTATCGGTAGCAGATCCATTTGCTGATACTTTTTTACTAATTGTCAACCCATTTTTATATTCATAGGTTTCTAAGGTAGAAAAGGCTTCGGAACCAATTGTGGTTGTAGTAGCTTTTGTACCTACCCTTCCTATATAGTATGGCTTAGTAGTTTGATTCTTATAAGTATAGTCTGTAACCGTACTACCATCTCCGGAGTAATCTGTGGTTTCGCTAATTACGTTGTTATAAGAGTCATAATTATAATACCTGGAAGTTGTGGTACCTTCTAAGCTGTTCTTTGTGATGGCAGACACCAGTTTTATAAAATAAGTTTTGTTGCTTTTTAACTCATATAAATTAGTGTTAGAGACTTTACTAATGTACTGTTGGGGTGGTTCTTCAAAATACGTATCGGAGTTTGTAGAAGTGTATTCATATTGTAAAGCAGCCCTTTTACTCATATCAAACCGCTTGTTTGAAAATAATAAGTCTTTACTACTATCGAACCAGTTGCTCTGGGATACATTTTGAAAACCTAACATCCCCAGGCCTCCTATATGGGCTACAGCACCTGCATAATAGGCAATTTGTCGCGTAGCAGGTATATCCGAATTTTTGACACTTCTTTTAATTTCGTGTACTAGGTGGCTACCGGGGGCAAAAGCCAAATCTACAAACGGATAGACCTGATCGTATTTTCTGGTATAAATTTGCTGAGGAATTATCCCTGATTCGTCAAGGCCGGCATATCCAATATCATAAACTACCCCTGAGTTATCTATACTCCGAAGCATGGATGTATTTCTATTATCTAAATTAAAACGATAGGCATTAATGGTCTGGTTGCTTATAGAGGCAAACTCCAGGGTATTGTTTTTTTTATCAGAGGATAAAAAGATGGGTATGGGAAAATGTTTGTTGATACCAACCGCCATCTCACCACCAAAAGCGAATTCATATTGGGTGCCCCTATCCCCTACATTCATATTATGGTACACTTTGACATACTCTGACCCAATCCTATTTTGGCTCTCATTATAGGTAATGGTACGGTGGCTAATAATATCTGTAATCCCATCCCCATTAATATCAGTAGGGATTAAGTTATAATCTTTTAAACTTCCTTTTCTACCATTCCAATCTCTTTCTTGATATTCAAAGGGCATTTCCTGGAAGTCCAATCTAAAGGTAGTACCAGTAGAAGTATAATTGATAAACAGGTTGGTGTCTTCATCTTCTCGTGGGGCAATAAAATCAGTCTTACCGTCACCATTGTAATCCCCTACCAGAATGGGAAGAGCAGGGTTTACATCAAATACACCTTCAAATTCTAAAAGGGTGACCAAACGTCCTTCACGGATAGTATACACATATTGATTGTCTTTTGTGATATGTAAAAGATCTGTAATCCCATCCCCGTTAAATTCTATAGGGATAAGTCGATCCGTAGGCTTTAAGGGATTGGGTAAAGATCCTACGCTCTTAGTAAAACCGCTAGTTTTACGGCGATCCAGGTCAATAAGGGTTACTCTGGATTGATTGTAGGTAAAATTTTCACACTGGCAACATTGTCCTGCCGGAATACTACTATTCACTGTATTTCCTTCGGTATCTTGTAGAATGCAATCGTTCCTACCAATAATGTCCACATATCTACAAGAAGTTGAGGTATAGTTCTTACTTATTGCTACCACATCAGTAAGCCCGTCACCGTTAAAGTCACCGGAAATAAAATTTTGCGGTACTGCTAATAAACGATTGGTATCAAAATCACAAAAGGTATCAACCCTATATTTAGGGGTTGTCCAGGTCTTTTCATATTGTGAACTTATGGATCCGGTGGTACTATTACCGTATACTTTAAAAGTATAGTTTTGGTTACTGGCTTTCTGTATAATAGCCAATCCGTGGCCTGCCATTAACTTATTTTGATAGTTGAGCCAGGTTACCGGCAATATTTCTTCAAATTTACCGGTGTTAACTGTATACGGGATAGAAAAATTACGGTTTTTAAATAACCAGAATTTATCCTTTTCCTGTTTTGGGTAAGCTAAAAAATCTAGTTTTCCATTTCCGGTAAGATCCATAGTAAGTACCTCAGCATTACGTTGTTCCAGGTTACGAACCCCCAATGTAGTGGTCACTGTTGTTCTTTGTACATCACTGACCGGATCAGGACCATAAGTAAATTTGACCGGTGAAAAAGATTCTGATCCATCTGCATTAATCTCGTAAACACTTGTCAAATATTCGTACCCTAGTTGGTTGGAGCGATGTAACAGGTCATAAGTCCGGTAAGATTTTCCACTTGCCAGGACTTCGATCTTTGTAAGTAAACTTTTTTTCGAAATTGGGAAACTTGACCCATACCCGTATATTTTCCGTTTTCTTTCCTGGTAAATAAATTTAACTTCGTTTATTGAGGCTGCCCTATTATTACTACCGTATTTAATACTGGTAAGTGCCAGTGAACTTTCTGAGTGGGCTCCTGTAGTACCCGTCTTGCTTTTATATTCGTAACTGATACGAATACCCCGTTCATTCTCCCAATAGCTAATACCATATTCAAAAACACCTCTGGAATCCAGAGAACTCCCAAAATTTGCATGGGAGCCATCCGGATAAAATACTTCAAAATAACTAGGGTGGTATACGACTTTAATATTAGAATGAGCTTCGGTAGTATATACTGCTCCGTCTACTTTATGAGTTCCGGATACCAGAATAAGCCGTTGTCCATTTAAAGCAAACCTGTCTAACGAGTTAAAGTTTACCGGGTCTAAAACCCCATCGTGGTACATGGTAGAAGGTATACGGGTAATTGCAGATAAGCCCCCAATATTCCAGCCCCATCCGGCACTACCATTACCGGACTGACTGTTATATGATAAGGCAATCTTGGGGGCTACCCCAGTAATACCCTCCGGTACCATGATAGGGATATTATAATCTACAGCACCCGAAAGGGAAATGGAAATCTGGTCATTAGTACGGTCTGAACCTTTGCCATTATAGGAAATCGGACTAGATTTAATTAAGCTTTGTACGGCTAAGGTATTGTTAGTAAGATTTACTTCTTCGGTTTCTTTAACTCTTGAAGTATGCCTTTGATACGTAAATCCATCAGTTGGGCTAAGATTGGTATAATCTTCTTGTGCTAGAAGTGTTTGCCATATGGTGAGTAGCATGACAAGCACGCTAAGGAATTTTGTAGTTTTCATATTTGTAAGGTGTAGATTATAGTGAAGATTTACATTTTAATTATTTTTTTCTTTATAATAGTTTGAGCCTGGTCTTGCAGATAGAATTTAATAAAGTACAGTCCTGTGGGTTTTGTAGATAAGTCTATAGAGATCGAACCAACCTGTGTAATTGTAATAGGGGTATCTACAGTTCCTAGTACGCTCACTAATTGAACTTTAGTTACCAAATTTGAAATTTGCGAAGTCCAATTTATATGAAGGGTATGGGCAACAGGGTTAGGGTATAGCGTTATTTGATCTTCTAGAGAACCATCAGTTAACAGAGCATCTTGATTTATATCCTGAACAATTAAGGAATCTGTTGGTTTTTTAAGAAAGCCAGTTACTTTTTTCCAAGATGCAACATTACCTGCTGCATCATGAGTGAACCCTATGAGTATGCTTTGAGCTTTGGCATGTAATAATGGTAGTAAGAGTAAAATGAATAGAATTTTTGGTTTCATACGAAGTTTTTTAAATTTTAAAAATTGGTGTAGAGCGACCCGTTGGGCTAAAAACCTGGTTTTTGCCCTAGATCATTTTTATTATAAAGTAGTGGTACGTATTGTTAATTTATAGGCAGGTTATTTATAAGGTTGTACATTATTTACGGTTTGTTTTTAAGAAGTTATATTTATTAGAGTCGTTTAAAGTATGATTGAAAAACAGTTATATTCTATCTATTACAATACTGTAATTTTTCTATACATAAGTAGGTGTCCATGGACTTGATAGGGGGTAATCAACTCCTAAAGTTTTTTTGACAGTAATACTGATATCTTCGTTTTTGAAGGATCAGTTTAGCTTCTTTAATTGATTTCTGTTGCTGGTATAACTCTTCCATCCATTGATAGATTAACCCTTCGTAAGCATCTTTCTCTTTTAGCTTGTTTAAAAAGCTAACGGCATCCAGGTGTATATGGGATAACAGGGCTTTGTAATATTTAATCCGGGTATAAGAACAGGTGGCTAACATATGATAGAGTATTTGTTATAAATTGTATTTTAAGCAGTTAGTGCAAAGAGTATTTAGAAATTCTATTATATATTTACAAAATTACACTATGCAAAAAATTATCTAAATATCTATTTTATCTACAATCCGTTTTTTGATTGAGACAAAGATGAAGGGGAATGTGTAGTTTTGCAAGAAGAAGGAAAGACGATTTATAAATCGTACAAGACAATTTATAAAAGAAACATTTATAGATCACATTTACTTCAAATAATTTATTATTTATTTAATTCGGATTATTCATTTAAACTTTTATGTATTTTATAAGATTTATGTTTGGTTTGTTCGTATTACTTTTAACAACAAGTAATTTTTATAATGTAAAACTAGAGATTACCGACTTTACAAATTTGAGAAGGAATAAAGCAAAATTGGAAAGTATACATCTAAGAACCAATGATACGCTGAAAAAATACTCATTTGATGAACTAAGTGATAAGTATAGCTCATGCGAAGACTCCTTATGTAAGAGTATATATGCGAATTACTATCTTATTAAAGCAAAAAAGGTTAAGAAATCAAATTATATTGCTGAAGGTTATATTCTACAGTCTTATGTAAATAAAAAAGACAGGTTGTTAGCTATTAAGTATACTGATAGTGCAATTGATATCACAAAAGATTTAAAAAACAATTTATATCCCGCAAAAGCTTACCTTCAAAAAGGTAGTTACTACTATTTTATAAATAGATTTGATGAAGCACTTGATAATTATCTTTTAGCAAATAAAAGAATTCATGAATCAGGTAATAATCTATACCTAGAAATAAGAATTAGGAACAGCCTAGGAAATTTGAAGAATATTATAAATCAAAGTGAAGAAGGGATTAAATACTTTGAACAAAATATTAGAGTAATTGATTCTCTAGATTCAAATAAAAAAATTGAATATTTTTTTTATTATAAAAATGCTCTTGCAGGTATTGCTGATGCTTACAATAGACTTAGAAAATTGAATCAAGGTTTACCCTTCATAAAAGAAGGATTGAATTTAGCTCATAAAGATAAATCCGAGTCATTTATAGTTTTATTCCGAATGTCATATGGTATTAATAGATATTTTGCTAAAGAGTACAAAACTGCTAAAGATACGCTGGAAAAAGTAGTGAATTACTACTATAAAAATTCCTATGACCTAAATAAAGCCGTAGCTGACTTATATTATGCTAAAACCCTAATCAATTTAAAACAAAAGGATTCTGCTATTACTATACTTAAGGATATTGATTCTTTCATAACTGATAAAACCTACTTTATAGAAATCAGAGATACTTATCAAATACTTTTGGAAGATAGTAAAAAGAAAGAAAATTTTCATGAACAACTTTACTATCTTAATAAGTTGATTAGGTATGATAGTATATCAAGCGGTAGACAATTTGAAGTAAGCAATAAGTTTAATAAGCAAATTGAGCAAAGTAAACTTAAAGAACAGCGAATAGCTCTTCTTAAAGAAGTAGATCAAAAGAAAGAAACGTCGAACTTATTATTGCTATTTCTATCTGTATTGTTGTTTATAACACCCGTATTGATTTACCATTATTACAAAAAACAGAAACGTTATAAAATAAAGTTTGAAGAAGTTCTTAAACGTAACCAACAAGTATCTTCATCTAAAAAGAAAGTGAAAAGTATCGGTGATAATAATATACCAGAGAAGTTGATTAAAGAGATTGAGGATAAATTAAATGATTTTGTAAAAAATAAAAAATTCACTGATTCGAATATAACATTATCTAGTCTTGCAAAGGAGTTTAATACAAATTCAGCCTATCTTTCTAAAATTGTTAATATCTCAGAAGGGAAAAATTTTTCTAATTTTTTAAGTACTTTAAGAATAGAATATATAATGCTTAGATTGCTAAAAGACAAAAAATACCGTGCTTATAATCTAATTCATATTGCAAAGGAAGCAGGTTTTAACAATGAAAGGTCTTTTTCTCGAGCATTTACTAAAATTAATTCAATTTCTCCATCATATTATATAAAACGATTAAATAGTTTAGAATCAATTGATTGATTTTTAATAAAAAGGACAATTTATAAATTATCTTGTATTACTTAATCTTTCTTTAAGATAAAATTTTCAAACAAACTATATTTACTATTCTAAAATTTAAAACTCATTTTATGGAAACAAGTAAAAACAAAACTGAACTTTTAAAATTAAAAAAAATTAAAGTTGCAAAATTAGACGCTTCTCAAAAAGCATCATTAAATGGAGGAAACTGTAGCAATGGATTGGAAGATGTTTCTAGAGCAGGAGATTGTCCATATAATTCCTAATTTAATTGTAATATAGTATGTTCTGTTCTTTTAAGAATCTCTTTCTTTTAATGTTATTATCTTTTGGCTTAACGGGATATAGTCAAAGAGAATTGGTTACATGTAATTCAGATAGTACGGATGCCTATATATCCTTTGAGGATTTAAAAGATGATTCAAATATTGAATGGTTAAAAGAGCAGAACACCTTATCCAATAATTATTTCGAAAAGTTAAAAGTATTTACAGATCATTTAAAGGAAAAGAAGAAAAACAATAATGATAGATATATAACAAACATATCACGAGAAACAATTACTAGGGAAGGACATATTTTTTATCTGAAAAGCACAAAGGAAAATCAAAAGGTATTATATTATATAGAAAATAAAGGAGAAAAACATATAAAACTAGTTGATCTCAATGACCTTCCATTTAAAAACAAAATAAGTGAAGGTTCATACCTTACTTACTATAAACCTTCATGGAATGGAAAATACGTAGCCATCGCAATAGCTTTCAAAGGGAAAGAAACTACAACTTTATTTGTAGTTGACGTAAAAAATAAAAAATTTATAAATACTCCAATTGATTATGTACTTACCGGAGTTGGTGGTATTCACTGGGCACCCGATAATTCCGGAATATTTTATAGCAAAATAAATCCTACAAGCATAGGCACATCAGAAAATAACTTAGATACTAAAATTTTTAATTACAATATAAGGGAAAAGAAAGAAACCGAATTCTTTTCCAGGACTAATAATCCAGTTGTAAAAATGCAACCGGAAAATTTTCCTATTGTTACCGTTGGTCATCCACAAGATACCTATCTGGTTGGACAGGTAGATAATTCCACCCCTAATTTTGATGCTTATCTATTACCAGTACATGAATTTATAAAAAAGGATAAAAATGCGTGGATTCCTTTTTTTACAAAAGAAGAACAGATTAAAAAATACTATCAAAAAGGAGATAGTCTGCTTTATTTAACATCTAATGAAACTCCGAACTTCGAAATCCGTGGGGTAAGTTTAAAAAGTCCAAACTTTAAAGAGCCAACAATAATCATTAAAGAAAATAGTAAAGAGGTTATTCAAGATTTTGCCCTTACCAAAGAAGGATTATTTTATGTAGCAAAAATTAACGGAGTTATTTCAAAATTATACCGAAAATATAAAGGTAAGATTACTGAAATAAAACTACCCAAATCAGCTGGAACTATACGTATCAATGGCTTAGGACACGACCAATCTTATTTATCAGTACGTTTATACGGATGGACTTCTAAAAAGGAAAGTTACATCTTTGATTTTAAAAACAATAATTTGATCAAGGAGAAGTCAATCGATGAACAAAAACCAGTATCAACCCCTAGTTTTTTAGAAGACTTGATTATTGAAGAAATAGAAATACCATCATATGATGGTGCCATGGTGCCTTTATCCTTAGTTTATCATAAAGATTTAAAGAAGGACGGTACTGCCCCTGTAGTATTGGAAGCCTATGGAGCTTATGGAGTTACATGGGTACCTTCTTACTTTTATCATTTATTAATGCCAGTTTTGGAAGGTGGTGTTTATGCACTAGCTCACGTAAGAGGTGGTGGATCCAAAGGTAGAAAGTGGTATGAACAAGGATTCAAAAAAACAAAATCAAATACCTGGAAAGATGTTATTGCCTGTAGTGAATATCTTATTAAAGAAAAATATACGTCAAAACAAAAGATTGCTTTATGGGGGGGTAGCGCCGGAGGAATTGCAACTGGAATGGCTATGGTAGAAAGGCCAGAGCTTTATGGAGCTGCTATTTTTGATTTTGCGGTATTAAATCCATCGAGATTTGAATTTGGAATTAACGGGCCTGATTTTGCTAAAGAATTTGGATCCGTTAAGAATCCGGAAGAAAAAAAATATTTATGTGCTATGGATCCTTTTAACAATCTTAAGAAAGGAACTACATACCCACCTACCCTAATACATGTAGGTATGAATGATAACAGAGTATCACCATGGCAATCTATAAAATTCGCAGCTAAGCTGAAAGACTATAATTCAGCAGATAATCCTGTACTACTGCATACAGATTTTGAATCCGGTCATGGGTATAACGAAGCTCAAAGTAAAAGAGATCAACGCTATCTTAATGCTATTGTATTTGCTTTAGAGAATACCAAATAGAAAATATATGATCCTTTATAAAATTTACTAAATTTGAGAAGTTAGTTTAAAATTTTTTATTTAACTATAGTCATGCTTATTGAGAAAACTATTGGAATGCTTATAACTATAACCGCCTTATGACCATTCCTACATTAACCAGTTCCCAAATGTCACGATTAAATGCAGGAAGAGGAAACGGAGACGATTTGGATTAGGGGGTAAGTACATAGCTACCAAAGTTTTTCTTTAATTTCCACCTACAGAACTATCCTTTATGTTTTCTAAAATACCAATAATTCTAATTTTTTATATGAACTTGGTTATATTGCCTGGTTCTAATATTAAAGCTCAAAATGATAGCATACAGGTTTATCATGGAAAAAAGATTATTGATAAATACAGTTACCTTCAAAATTTAAAGGATAGTTCTGTTATAAAATGGTTTGAACAACAAAATAAGGAAGCTTCTACGTTTTTAGATTTAATAGATAACCGAGAACGTTTAGATAGTTTGCAAAGATATTTCCTAAACCAGGATTCGGAACTTATTACAAATATCAAATCAACCTTTACCGATGATTTTTATTATCTAAAGCAAGAAAAGAATGGAGATCATATCAAATTATTTAGAAAAGATGCTAAAAGTAATATAGAAGAGTTAATTTTTGATCTTCAGGAATATAATGGTGTTCATAATTCAAACTATACCATTACCTATTACAAGCCCAGTTGGAACTCAGAAAAAGTAGTTATTGGTATGGCAGAAAAAGGAAAAGAAATTTCAAAACTACGTTTTCTTGATACAAAAACTAAAGAATTTTTTCCTGACGAAATAGAGAATACACTACCCACTTTTGGTGGGGTATACTGGTTACCAAAAAACAACGGTGTTACATTTTTACAATTAGGTAGTGAGAAAGAAAAGATAAAAGATTATTTACAAAATACGCAAGTAGTCGTTCACAAACTGGGTAAAGGTACCCTACCCTTATTTTCTAAAGAGAACAATCCAAATGTAAATTTTAAAACAGAAGATATTCCCGTAGTTTTTAGGGATCGCCCTTTGGATAAATACCTTGTAGCTGCGGTAGCAGGTGCAACAAAATATTATGAATATTACTATACAATTGTAAAAGACAATTATATAAAAGATAAAGCCTGGCATCCCCTTTTTAGAAAAGAGGATAAAGTCTTGTCTTATTTGCAACAAAATGATTCAATAATCTACCTAACTTCAAAAGATGCTTCAAACTTTAAGTTGTGTAAAACTTCACTTTCTCCTGCTCCTGATGTTAAATCCCCAAAAATCTTAGTTAAGGAATTTAAAGATAAAGTGATTACTAAATTTGCAATTGTAAAAGATAATATCTTCTTTACTACTTTAAAGAACGGTGTAGATGCAAAACTTTATAAGTTGAGAAGTAATGGTGAAATTGAACAGATGGAATTACCACTTAATGCGGGCAATATTACTTTAGAAACAAAAGGATTAGATGACAGCTTTTTTGCTATAAAGCTTACAGGTTGGACTTTTCAAGAGAGACGGTTTATTTATAATTTTGAAAATAACTTTTTCAAGGAATCAAATATAAAAGATATTAAAAATTTTAAAATTTCTAATACTATTAAAGTCGAAGAAATTGAGGTTAAGGCGCAGGATGGAGAATTAATACCTCTCTCCTTAATCTATAGAAATGATCTGAAAAAAGATGGTCAGAATTCAACTTTTCTAACAGGTTATGGGTCTTACGGGTATTCGATAAAACCGAGTTTTTCTAAAAAAATCATGACCTGGGTGCATGAAGGTGGGGTTTATGCAATTGCTCACGTGAGAGGTGGTGGTGAAAAGGGGGACTATTGGTACAAAGGTGGATTAAAAGCTACAAAAGCTAACACCTGGAAAGATTTTATTGCTACCGCAGAATACCTGATAAAGGAAAAATACACCTCAAAAAGTAAACTGGCTATCAGTGGAGGAAGCGCCGGTGGCATCACCGTAGGTAGAGCAATGACTGAAAAACCAGATTTATTTGCAGGTGTTATTGCCCATGTTCCATTTATGAATACCATACTCATGGAAACTGATATTAACGGGGCAAACAGTACAAAAGAGTTTGGTACTATAAAAAGTAAAGAAGAATTTAACTATTTGTATGAAATGGATTCTTTTCATCATGTTGAAAAAGGTACAAGTTATCCTGCAACCTTGGTGACCACAGGTTTTAATGATATAAGAGTACCTTCCTGGGATCCTGCTAAGTTTTACGCTAAATTGAAAGACTATAATTCTTCTAATAACCCTCTTCTCTTTAGTGTTGACTTTGATTCAGGACATGATGGTGGTAATTCTATTTCCAAAAGTATAAAGAATACAACGGATGCCCTTGCTTTTGCTTTTTGGAGTACTGAGCATCCTACTTACACTTTAAAGAATACTTAGATTCAACACATAAATGCAACAGCTTAGCTGTTGATAAAAGCCCCCACCATAGTTTTAGCCCTAGGGCTAAAACTATGGTGGGGGCGGCGAAAAATCTCATACCTTTGGGTTGGAAAACTTAAAGAATATGGAACATTTAACGCTGGAGGAAAGGTACAAAATATCAGCACTTTTAGAACTTAAAACCCCTAAAAAGGAAATAGCAGAACAGTTGGGTCGGGATCGCTCTACTATATATAGGGAAGTAAGACGCAATGCTGACAACCGAAGTGGGAAGTACAATGCTGAGCTAGCCCAAAGAAAAGCCCAAAAACGCCATAAGGATAAAGCAAAGCACAAGGTTTTTACCCCTTCTATGGAGAAGTTGGTTTGTGATGGGCTTCAAGACCACCTTAGCCCGGAACAGATCAAAGGAAGGGCTATGCTAGAGGGGACCCCTTGTGTATCGCATGAACGTATTTACCAGTTTATATGGCAGGATAAGAAAGCAGGCGGGAGAACATACCTTTGTTTGCGTAATAAGGGAAGGAAGTACCAGAAAAGAGGCGGTAAGCAAGCAGGTAGGGGGTGCATCCCTAATAGAAGGGACATAACAGAACGCCCCCGGGTAGTAGACAAAAAAGAAAGGATAGGTGACCTTGAGATTGACCTGGTGATAGGTAAAGACCATAGAGGTGCCCTTGTCACTATAAACGATAGGGCTACAGGGATGCTAAGGATGGGACATATAGAAAACAAATCAGCCCGGGAAGTCCAGGTGAAAACGGAAGAACTACTGGAAGATTGGAAGCCCTTTATTAAAACTATTACCAGTGACAACGGGAAGGAGTTTGCAAACCATCAGGAAATAGCAGAGGAGCTTGACATTGATTTCTACTTTGCAAAACCCTACCATAGCTGGCAAAGGGGTGCCAATGAAAACCTCAACGGGCTGATAAGGCAGTATTTCCCAAAAGGTAGTAGCTTTGCAGAGATAACTAAGGAAGCGGTAGAGAAAGTAGAAAACATTTTAAACAATAGGCCTAGGAAAAGGTTCGGGTATAAAACACCCAATGAGGTATACGCAACTTTTATCAACAAAACCCAAACTGTTGCATTTATAACTTGAATGTAGGATAACAAATAAAACAGATTGTATAGTATATTAAAGATAGTATTCTACTTTGAAAAAACTTTATGATAAGAAATATTCAAATAAAATTTTTGAAGTTTTGTTTATGTTAGAAGATGTTGGTCAACGAATGATGAATTCTGTAAAAGATCTAAGCATCCGAGAGCTTGATTATGCACCTAACCCTTCCATAAACAGCATTGGCGTTGTACTTGTCCATATTTCTTCATTAGAATATTATTATCAACTCTATACATTTTCAAATAAAGGTTTTCACCCTAAAAAGCATAAATTATGGACTATAGCTTTAGAGATGGACAAAACTGCGAGACAAGAATTCAAGGAAGAATCGATTGAGTTCTATTTAGAGATATATAATAATGTTAGGTCAAATACCCTAAACCTTTTTAGCGAAGTGGATGACGAATGGTTAGAAAACTTTTCTATAAATTCGCATAAAAATAACTATTTCGAATGGTTACATGTAATGGAGCACCAGTCTCAACATCTTGGTCAGATTTACCTGCTAAAAAGATTGTATAACTATCAATGTAAAACAGATAGCATTTAAAATAGTGACCTAAATACAGTTATGAACTACAGCACAAAAAATTTTAGAGTTCTTATAATCATAATTACTTCGCTATTATTTATCACCTGTTCTTCAAACGATGACGAAGAAGATTGTATGAAAATCATAACGTTTCCCGGATATCAGGTAGGCGGAACCATCCAACCTGAACGAAAATTAGAAGTACCTTGCGATTTTGAAGAGCCGGAAGAAAATGATATTATTACCATCCCATCTATCGAAAACTTTTCTTATAACGTAATTCAATTTGAGTTTACACAAGATACCGTTACCAAAACCGATAGGTTACAATTTCAAATTGAATTAAATAATAATAATAATTTTAAAGCAATCGGTTTTCCTTACTTAACCTTGCTATATGACGATGGTATAGAAGTTTCTACTAGTTATGCAAATGATGCTATCAATGCTTGTTTAGAGATTGAAGCTAATGGAAGTTGTTTGCATACTTATGATAAAACCTTTGATGGTAGTTCTAACCAAATAGTTTTAGACACTTTCCAACTTAAGAAAGTTGAATACTTATTGACTGAATAACGAGAAGAACTATTATTGAATCCATTTTAATACATTCATAGTTTGCTTTGAGTTAGTTAAGCTATTCGATTTGTTTGTGGTTTGAAGATACATAGTGGTGGGTTAGGTAGTGTTTTTGTACGGGAAAGAGTTAAAGAGAGAGCATTTACTATATACTTGTCTCATTATTTTGGTCATCAAACTGAACTATTGAATAAAAACCGGAGAATAAAACCTATCAAGTTCAATAAATCGGTTCATTTTATAAGTTTACGAATTAACACTTAAATGAACCGATATGTTATTTGGATATGCACGTATTAGTACACCATCTCAGAAATTTGATTTACAAATCGATGCTTTGTTGAAAGCAGGTGTAAAAGAAAAAAATATATACAAAGATGTTTCCTCTGGAGCAAAAGCAAATCGAAAAAAATTAGATTTGCTATTAAGTAAATTGCGTGAAGAGGATGTAGTTATTGTTTGAAAGATGGATCGAATCGCAAGAAGTGTAACCCATATGCTAAAACTTGTTGATGAATTTGAAAAAATGGAAGTCGGCTTTAGAAGTTTACAGGAACCATTTATTGACACGACTTCCGCACATGGAAAATTTGTTCTGACCATTTTTAGTGCAGTTGCCGAAATGGAACGTAATATAATCGTGGAAAGAACATTGGCTGGACAGGAAAGCGCAAGGCGAAGAGGTGCTAAGATTGGTAGAAGAAAAGGTTTAAGTAAGATCGCTGAATCAAAGGCTATTCTAGCAGAAAATTATTACCGAGATGAAAAAAATCAACTTTCCATTTCAGAAATTATGAAACTAGTTGACATAAATTCAAAAGCTACTTTATACAAATATCTAACACATCGAGGACGTAGAAACTGTGTCGTTCGCAAAGCTACTTTTTGGGATAAGAATCAAGATGTAAATAAAGCATATTGCAAAAAACATAAAAATCAAAGAGGGAAAAAGTAGACTTAAAGATTTATTTTTATAATTTAGAACCAGTGTAATATTATTAACCATCAGGTGTCTGAAGTTTTTCGGGTATGGGGTTGTTAGTTAAGTCGACAAAAGCAAATCAACTTATGAAATATAAATATCAGCTCATAACCTTAGGATCAAAAGTTCCGGAAACGCAAATAATAATTGACCAGATAAGAGCAGAGTTAAAGAATCTTAAATTGCCTAAAGAGTTTAATTAAGTTATTCCGGCATCTTCTATTAAAGATGAATATAAAGGTAACCAACCTGCATTTGCCTTGTACTTCGGAGATAACAATGGCGATTTTAAGGATTTAGATGTTACTCAGAAGCTTCTGAAAGATGGTACAATGATACTTCCAATATTCTATGACAGATTTGAAAATGATATTCCGTCCGTTTTAGAAAATCAAAATGCCATTAAATTTTCAGAAGATGAATTAAATAGAATTACTAATGTTGTTCTAGAAGCTTTTGAATTGTTACGAAGTACAAGAAAAGTGTTTATTAGTTACAGAAGAGCTGAATCTACCGCTGTGGCTATTCAATTATATGAGGCTTTAGAAGCTTATAATTTTGATGTATTTCTCGATACGCATTCAATTCAAAAGGGAGAACCTTTTCAAGATGAATTGTGGCATCGTATGACAGATTGCGATGTTATTATATTACTGAATACTCCTGGTTTTTTAGAAAGTCATTGGTGTAAAGAAGAATTTGCAGAAGCAAGTGCAAAGCAAATAGGAATTGTCCAGTTGGTGTGGCCAAATCATCAAATAAAGAATATTGACAAATCTTCTTATATCAGTTATCCAATTCAATTAACAGAAGATGACTTTATCAATAAAGAGTCAGATAGTACTGGTCGATTTATTGAAACGATGGTAGAACGTGTGCTTACTGAAGTGGAATCTGTTCGAGCAAGAAATTTAGCAGCTAGACAGGATAATTTAATTACTGAATTTAGAAATATAGCAGAAAAGAATAAACGAAAGGTAACTGTTCAGCCTGAAAAGATTTTAACAGAGGATTTACCGAATGGAGAACATATAATCTACATCCCTACTATTGGTATACCTCAATCAACAAGCTGTCAATCAGCTGAAATAAAAAAAGAGTTGATGGGGTACGATGAGGTTTCTATACGATTGATATATGATGATTTGCGAATACGTGATAAATGGTTGAAACATTTAGAATGGTTAAATGACAATTTCAGAAAGGATATAAAAACATTAAAAAAACAAGATTTTGAATTATGGCTACAGAAGGCGTAAAGAATATATTTCTATCTGCTAGTATTCCCCTGCCTAATAGAGATGCAAAGTATGTAGAAACAGCAGACATTATTGCAATTCGTGATGCAGTTATTGCTTTGACAACAGTAGTATTACCATACCATAGAATAATATGGGGTGGTCATCCCTCAATAACACCATTAATTTATTACGTAATGGAAAAATTGGATATGAATATCCAAGAACACGTAAAGCTTTACCAATCTTTATGGTTTAAAGATATTTTCCCTCCGGATAATAATAAGTTTGAAAATATCGTATTCACGAAAAAAGAAGATAGTATTCCTGCTAGTATAAAACTACTCAGGGAACAAATGTTCTTAGAGAATGAATTTTCAGCAGCAGTCTTTATTGGCGGAATGGATGGTATTGAAGATGAATATAGAATGTTTAAAGAATATCATCCAGAAGCAGTATTGCTTCCTATAGCTAGCACAGGTGCGGCAACTAAATTAGTATATGACAATTTATTCCCTCATAACCTAAAAAATACAAGACTCGAAAAGGATTATGGGTATATGTCTTTGTTTCAAAAATTTCTAATGGATAAAATTTAAAAGTATGGCAAGAAAAGTATTCGTTTCATATAAATATTCGGATTCATTAGTACAAGATTTAGGCATATATCAAGAGTCTTTTTTCGGCAAAATAAAAATAGCTACTACTGCAAGACATTATGTAGATGAAATTTCAGAGCATTTGACAGGTGATGACCATATTTATAAAGGTGAGAATGATGATGAAAGTATGGAGAACTTGGCAGACTCTTCTATCAGTTCAAAATTAGGAGACAAGATTTTTGATAGCAGTGTTACTATTGTTTTGATTTCTAAAGGAATGAAGGAACCGTTTAAATCGGAAAAAGACCAATGGATACCATGGGAAGTTTCATACTCTTTAAAAAAGCAGACAAGATTAGGTAAGTCAAGTAGTACAAATGGTGTTATAGCCGTTGTACTTCCAGATGAAAATGGAAGTTACGAATATTATCTAACTCATAATAACGGGTGCAACTGTAGGACACTAAATACACGTTTTCTATTTCAAATAATTAGTGACAATATGTTTAATGTAAAAGTGCCTACAAGAAGTGATTGCAATGGTAGTTGGGTTTATTATGGCGATAGCTCCTATATTGAATCTGTAAAATGGTTTGATTTTATGGCAAATCCTACAAAATATATTGACAAAGCTATAGAGTTACGAGATAAGAAGGATGATTATAACATTGTAAAAACTATTAAATAGTATATGAGCTTTATAACCGAATCAGAACTTATAAACCAAAGAAGGTCATTAAATTCCTACTATATGACCTTAAATGAAAGCCTAAAAAGTTTTAAAGAAGAAAGTAATCGTTTTAAAACTAAAATTTTCCTTTCTCACAAACACGATGAAAGAGAGTATCTAGAAGGGGCTATTTCATTTTTAAAATCTTATAGTGTAGACGTTTATGTTGATTGGTTAGATGACGGGATGCCTAAAACAACATCAGGAAGGACCGCGGATAGAATAAAACAAAAAATTAAGGATAATCATAAATTTATCCTTTTAGCAACAGAGGGGGCAATAAGCTCTAAATGGTGTAATTGGGAGTTAGGTTTAGGAGATGCAGCGAAGTATATTGACCACATTGCAATTTTACCAATAAAAAGAGAATATTCAGATTTTTCGGGTAGTGAGTACTTAGAAATATACCCTTACATTTTTAACGTTGATTATTATCAATATTACAAAGGGCATTATAGGGCGAAAGGTACATACGTTGTATTTCCATCAATTAATGGTAATGATAAAGTTGTGTCAATAACTGAGTGGTTAAAGTCTAAATAAATGATGACAAAGATAGATTTAATTAAAGAGTTCGAAATCGAAGTAAGCAAAATCAAAGAAGAATGTTTGAAAAGATTAAAATCAGAAACGGTTATAAAAGTAATTGATAAATTTCAAAAAGAGGTAGCCGAAAGTTTTACACAGAAAATTAATTATTCAATCTTCAATAACATTGAACATAGAGAAAACTTGTTAAAAGAGCTTAATGATATTATGATTAAACATGCTACAGATTTTAAATTAAAAGTTCAATAAAGAGATGGAAAATCCTAGAGCAAATTCTTTTAACACAGGAATCGCAAGTGAATATCTTGTATTGTCCAAACTATATAGGTTGGAGTTAGAAGCATATGTTTCTCAAGGTAATAAAAAAAGCATTGATATTAGAGTAATTACAAGTGACGGTGAATCGATTTCAATTGATGTAAAATCTGTAAGAGGATATAGTTCTCTTGTTGTCAATAATATTGTCGAAACAAAAAATCACTTTATAGTTTTTGTAATCTACAACAATAAATTTTCTGAAGTAGATATTGCACCAGATATTTATGTTGTACCTAGTTCCAAAATAAAAGATATAAAATCTTCATTTGGAAAACAAGATAGAGTTATGAAAGGAGTTCTCGAAGATTATAAAAATAAATGGGATTACTTTAAAAATTAAAGTTCAGATAAACCATGGATAAAATAATTTCAACTTATAATTCTTCAATTCAATTAATTGAAGATTCAAGTAATGGAGTGGTAAACGGTGTTTTAAGTGGTTTTAACAAGTTAGATCAGATAACAAATGGGTTTCAAAATTCAGAACTTACAGTTATAGGCGGCAGACCTTCAATGGACAAAACATCATTAGCTATTTCATTAGCTATAAAAATAGGAGCTAAAAATAAGAATACACTCGGAATTTTTTCTTTACAAATGCCGGTTTATCAGTTTGTATCTAGAATGATTTCTCAAGAAACAGGTTTCAGTGCTTTAAAATTGAAAAAAGGCGAATTAGAGAAGCATGAATGGGAAATATTACATACTTACACAAAAAATATTAAGGAAGCACCTATTTATCTACAACACTCGCACTGTATGAATATTAACGAAATTATAATGACCTGTAATGAGTTAGTAGAAAAAAAGCAAGTGAAATGCATTTTAATAGACAAATTGCAACTAATCGAGCCGTTACCTTCAGATTATAAATTTAATAATAGAGAGCAAGAAATAAATAAGCTAGTAATTAAATTAAAGCAAACAACATTGAGGTTAAATATCCCCATCATATTATTTTCAGATTTAAATAGATTAGTAGAGGGACGTGGTGGTTATAAAAGACCTCTATTATCAGATCTTAGAGATTCTGGTCAAATTGAAAATGAAGCAGATATTGTAGCTTTTATATATAGGCCCGAACAGTATGGAATAGCAGAATGGGAGGATGAAGAGTCTAGTTCAACATCTGGTGAAGCAGAATTCTGTATAAAAAAACACAATGTTGGTGAATTCCATAATATAAAATTATCATTTAATTCAATGACAGGGAAATTTAATAATCTTAGTAAAAAGATATCTTCTCAATTTGATAATAGGAGCGATGATCCTTTTTCCGATATAGGAACCAAACAAGAATCAATATTTGGTAGCAGATTTAATAATCTTGAAAACGATGACATACCTTTTTGATTTAATAGGTAGTGTAAATTAAACTCTGTCTGAGTTATTTTTTCTTATCCATTTCAAAATTAGTCGAAACTTGTTTTCGACTGATTTTGGAATGCGACCTAGCGTCAGCGACACGTTTTGATTGGTTTTTACCAATATCCAGGTCTATCCTATCCTCAAAGATAATATAAAGTTGCTGTATGGTAGAGCTCCAGTTGTGGAGAGGGCTTGTCCACTTTTTCTGGATGTTCATCGTAGCAAGGTAAACGAGCTTGAGCAGTGCCATATCATTTGTAAAGGCACCCTTGGTCTTGGTTACTTTGCGTACCTGGCGATGGTACCCCTCTACAGCGTTGGTGGTATAGATGATTTTTCTAATAGGTGCTGTATACTTAAAGTACTGTGATAGATGCTCCCAGTTGTTTTGCCAACTTTGAATGACTACCGGATATTTTTCTTCCCACTTGCCCGATAGCTTTTCCAGTTCATCCTCTGCCACTTGTTTATTTGTTGCCCGATAGACTTTTTTAAGGTCCCTCATAAATTCCTTTTGATCCTTTGAAGCTATATACTTTAAGGAGTTACGTATTTGGTGAACGATACAAAGTTGAACCTCAGCTTTGGGGAAAACACCGAGTATCGCATTAGTAAATCCTTTTAGGTTATCGGTACAGGCTATCAAAATATCTTCAAGCCCCCTATTGTTAAGGTCGGTGAGTACCTGCAACCAGAAGTTAGCACCTTCGCTCTCAGATAAGTATATCCCTAGTATTTCTTTTTGCCCCTCTTTGTTAATTCCCAAGATGTTGTAAAGTGCCTTGTGAACGATCTTCCCTTCTACTTTAACCTTGTAGTGCATAGCATCTAACCAGACGATGCAGTATAAAGGTTCTAGAGGACGGTTCTGCCATGCTTTTACATCCGGAATGATCTTATCTGTAATCTGGCTTAGCACGGTATGGGAGATCTCTGTGTCGTACATCTCTTTGATGTGTGAAGAGATATCACGGTAGCTCATCCCTAGGCCATAGAGACCGATTATTTTATCTGAAAGGTTGTCTGCCAGGATACTTTGCCGCTTTTTGACCAGCTCTGGTTCAAAGCTACTGAGACGATCTTGAGGGGTTTCAATATCAAAAGTCCCAAAACCGCTCTTGATGGTCTTCTTGCCCTTGCCATTACGTTTGTTTCCTTTGGAACGTTCAACATCGTCCAGGTGACCTTCCATCTCAGACGCTAAAGCCTTCTCAATAAAACTTTTAAGCATTGGTGCAAAAGCACCATCTTTACTAAAAAGACTCTTACCAGACATAAATTGCTCTAGTGCCTTCTTCTCTAATTCTTGTTGTTCTTGTGTTGTCATAATATCTCATTAAAATTAAACTAAAATTTTAATCAGACAGAGTACAGTTTACACTCTCATTTAATAAAAGAAATAATTCACTAAGACGATTAAAATTCAGTTCAATATAGTTTTCATTCATTTCAAAATCAAAAAAAAACCGACACGTTACTGTATCGGTTTATAAATTATGTCACTATCAAATGAGCATGATTAGTATCATAAATTTCTAATTCTAAAAATTCCCATACATTTTTCTACCTTGTACTATACTTTTACGGTGGTATTTGAAGTTTCTACCTATGCGAGTATATTTAATAATATGATTATCCCGTAGTTGTTGCATTTTGGTTCGGCTGGTAAAGCCTAACAATTGTTTTGCTTCTTGGGTGCCAATCCATTCGGGTTCGTTCTTAGTAGTATTGCCTAATTTTTCTTCAGCATAATCTAATACTTCATCAATTAATTGATAAAGTGCTTGGGTTTCTATTGTAATTGTACTCATGCTTTTATTATTTTTGTAGTAGCATACCTGTTAGAGTTTTGATTTAGAAATTTTAAAATACTATTTTTTGAGTACTGATAGGTTTTACCGATTTTAGCAAATTGAATAGCATAGACATCCCGTAGCTGCTGCATTTTAACCCGGCTTTTAATTCCTAATAATTTTTTGGCTTTATTGGTGTCAATCCAATCAGTTGCACCTCCCTTTTCGGTTATTATAAATCGCTCATAAATCTTATGAGTTAATTCGTCAATTAATTTGTAGAACGTAGCTTTTTCAAAAACAATCACTTCCATAACAATACATTTTAATGGTTACAGAAACAAAGAAACTAAATGCTCTCATACTTAAAACCTAAATATACACGTAGGTGTTTCTATCTGCAAATCTTTGCAGTAAGATCTAGGTAGTTGCTAGCAAAAGGTCTAAATGCTATTTTGGATTTTAACCAATGAAAAGAGATTCAAGTCTAAGATCAAATAAACTACAGTAAGTTCCGGAAAAATGAAATAACTTAACATGGATGCTAAAAATTCAGAACGTCATTTAAAGCTTTATCTGTTAGGGTATGGTCAAAATTACTTTGATATCTTACTGTAGTAGCTATATCAGAATGACGATATAATTTTTGCAACATTTGTACAGGTATTTTAGAACCTGAAATATTACCAAAACTATGACGTGCGATATGGAAGGTAAGCTTTTTCTCAATTTTAGCTAGCTTTGCAATCTTTTTAAGGTTTTTATTAACGTATGTATTGTGATTATGTAAAGCCCTATGAATAGCTTCGTCGTTATCAAAATCACATTTTCTTAAAAATGGAAAAATTAAACCCTTATTATCTTCTTTGTATAGCTCATATTTTTCTAGAATAGCAATCACCTTGATAGGAAGTTCTAATGAATCTAATTTTTGATTTTTACGCATGGCATAATATAACCTTCCATCTCGTATCGCATCCCATCGCATAGTCAATACATCGCTAAAGCGAATTCCCGCCAAATAAAATGAAAATAAAAAAGCATTACGGGTATGATTTAAAGAAGAATCTTCTGGTAGTTCTAATTCTTCCAGGTCTTTTATTTCTTCTATGTTTAGACCTATTTTTTCAGCGTTAGGCGTTTTTAAGGTAAACTTACCCCTGCCAAATGGATAGTGCTTCTGTTCTACTTCATTTAATCGTATGGCTTTATTATACATTACGCGTATAAAGGAAAACATATTGTAGAGAGAATCCTGACCCAAGTTTTTTGCAACCAGATAAATTTCCAATTTCTTTAGAAGGGCTAGCGTAATTTGTTCAAAATATAAATCCTCATTTTTATTGAATTTTTTAAAGGAATTAAAGCTTCTAACATAATTACGATAGCTGGCATATTTTTTAAGTTGCTTTAACTCTTTTAAATGGGTTTCAGTTAATTCATAAAAGGTTTGCTGACCTACCCTATCCAGTTTAATCTTTCGGATGATCTGTTTTATATCAATATGCTCATTTTTTCTCCTACTTTCTAAGATCAAATTTTCGGCTAATGCTAGCTTATTAATAATTAAATTATTGATACTTTGATTTTGCGGATGCGAATTTTTTACCCTCAAAGTTTTAAAATTCCAATCTTTTTCTTTAATATAGGCGAGAAATATATACTTAGGTTTTCGATCATAAGTAATACGAAGTACAATAGGAAAAGTATCATCAGCTTTCTTCTTACTTTTATAAAGTAGTATTTTCGTCGTAATCATTATATATAGCTATACCAATTCTCTCCACAAATATAATACAAAAAGGTTAAACATAGGTTAAACAAATACGTGTACAAAACGATTGTAAATGAATTTTAATGAACTTTTACATAACATAAATCATTTAAAAACAATACTATACGTAATTTAGTGTATTTACAAGTTCGATTATGGGACAATGGTTAAATACCCCGTATAGTTAAAGGCCTGTACCTTATCTTTAAATTTGGCGAATTGACTGGTATGAAAGGCATAATCCAGGATTAACTTTGGAGCAGCATTATTTACCTTGGTACTACCAGCTTTTTTAGTTATGATCTTGGTAGTTCCCTGGGTATTATTTTTTTCAGTAGTATCGGACGCCGGATCGTACCAATTGGTATCTCCTTTCCCGTAGTTTACTTCTTCGGATGCCAGTACAACTTCAGAGGGTATGTCTTTTCCAGCAGGAAAAACCAGCAAATTCAATTTGTAATCCGCATTTAAGTCTAAAGAAGCTATATCAAATGATAGCATGGCATCTTTAGAACTATAAGCTACCTCAGTTCTTTTTAAGGTATTGGTTGCAGATTGAAATTCGGCTACTACTTTATATTTTCTGATATCAAATAAATAATCCTGGGTCTGAACTAATTTTACATATCCGGTTTTGTATTCTTCCGGGTGAAAGTTTTTATGTTTTGGGATAGGATATAGATATGCCACATTACTCCATTGAATATGATCCGGTGCTTTATAAGTGGTAAAACTAATTTCCCTTTTTTCAGTAACTAATTTTCCATCTTCGGTCATGACAACAAAACTGCCGTTTATTTTTTCTTCAAAACTAACTTCTACGATCAGGTCTATTCTTTTTTGAGATGGAAGGGAAGCTATTGGGTTAAAGGTAACCCCGTCATTGCTATCATTCCACTCTAAATTTCCTTCAATATTTTTCCCCTGACTGCTCAGTTTGAATTCTTTTAATTGCAATCGAAAGGTTCTCCTGCCTTCCGGAGTTTCTACTACAAATTCTTTATTTGCCTGATAATTAAAAATAGCTTGTGGAGCTGTAAATACATCAATTTTATTAGCTTTATCTGCCGGGCTTACATCCGAAATAATCGGAACTCCTACTGCATCGCCAACGCCAACCAACTCACATTCTTCCCCAAACTCTACTTTCATACGCATGTTACCTGAAACCAGACCTCCTAAAATGCTATAATACATACCTACGTATCCTTCAAAATAGGCAGGGTTCGGAAACTGGCCTCTCAATAAAGCGGCAATACCTGCTTCGGCAATTTTGTATTTTCCTTTGATAAAAGCCAGGTCTACTTCGACCCCAAATTCTCCGTATAAATAAGCATATACCTGTCCGGTAGAATACCAGCCGTCGTTCCCTAGAGGGCCGTTTCTTCCTTTACACTGGGCGTTCGGATAATAAGCATGCATAACATCAAACCCGGCTCCAACTTCTAAAAAGGCATAGAATATCGCAAATTCAAAACTTCTTCGGTAGGCAAAGTTTAACCCGAAAGCAAAACCTTTAGCCGCTTTTAATTGATTGCTTTTCCTGTTTTTATCTAAAATATCGTCTCCCAAAATTTGGGTAACCCTGGGGTGAGGTGGGAGTTGGCTAGGTAACTTGGTTCCGGTCATAAAATACCCGCCGATTTCAAAAGATTCCGAACCTACTTCAAATACTAATGAAATCCGCTGTTGAGGTGTTCCTACGTAGATATACCAATCACTGGGACTGGTATGTAATTTTACCATTCCAGCCAGGTTATTTTCTCCACCGCCCCGAACACCTTTGGTATTTAGGTATAATTCAAAAGTTCCATCAAAGGTATCCCGATCTAAATCTCGTTGGATCCCTATAAACACGCCTACTTTACCTTGTGATGCAATATCCCTTTGCGGAATGGCTTCTTTAGAAAGACCCAGGTAATCTCCGGCAGCAAGTAGTTTGGCTATTTTCTTCTGGTTTTTTTCAACAAAACCATTTATTTTCTTTTCAAATTTTGTCAGAACAGTTTTACTAATCGGATTACTACTTTTATCTTTCGACATCATGGTGCCCTCTCCGGTAAACCCAATCCGGCTTAACCCCCCGGTCACGTTAAATTGCATTTCCAGAAAAGCCTTACCGCTAAAAGCATCTTTATTTTTAGCACTGATTTGTACCCCGGCCCTTAGGTTTAATCCTGTTTTATCATCCGGTACATATACCGCAGAAGAAGGAGTCCATCCGTTTTCATTACCACTTACTTTTTTCATCCGGTTAGAAAGCCCACCTACAAAGGCATCAATATTAAGTTTCTTACGACTAGCATCTTTATTTCGATCCGCCCAGATATCAACAAACCAATACCTAAAATCCTTGGCGCCAAACATAGCCTTAGCATTCGCCTTAAATTTTAACTTTTCAAACGTGGCTTCTAATTCACCGGAAAAACCATCCCCGTAGGTCGGATCGTCTTCCATGATCTTTAACTTACCAGCTAACTTACAACCACTTTTTTCGTACTTGACATCAATATCGCCTACTTTTATTTTATGAAATTTCCAGGTATGCACCGGGGTGTCCGACGGTAACTTCCCTAACACTTGTAGATTAGTAGAGGCATACGACCCTTCTTTATCCAGGTTAATGGTCAAATCAAAGGATAGGCCTGCCTGATCTTTAGTAGGGGTTATAAAATTCAAGTTTTTGATCGTAGCTGGGAACGCCATTAAATTCATTTCTCCTTCGTACCCAAACTTCTTTACCTGGATAAAGGCTTGACCTGGTTCTGTTTGTAATTCCAGTTCCTGAAAAGTGATCCCTTTTATATTAAAGGCTTTTCCTTTTACCTCAGAATTAGATAAGTCATCGGGAGCGACGGGAGCATCTCCTTCTTTCTGCCCAATCTTACCCAAAAGCGATAGTTCTCCGGTAAGATTGGCATATGGATATACCTTGTCTTCTTTTACTTTTACAGATACGCTGGAATTTTTTTCTAAGGTCATAGATCCTAAAAAAGCAGGGCTTTCTACCTGTTCCTTTAGTTTTACTTTTAATCCGTATTCTCTGGGAGCAATCCACCCTTCATAATCCATTGGTTTCTTGATAATAGGAACCGATATTCCGCCTTTAATCCCACCGGATTTTAACTTATTTACGGCAAGGGTAATCCCAACCGTATCAATGGAGAACCCCCATTGACCGGCAGCTCCTTCTCCCACATTCAGTACGTTCCGGCCGTAAAAACTTCCGGACACCCCGTAGCTATCAATCACTAAGTCTTTAGCCCCAAAACTTACCCGTTCTTTACCTTTTTGTATTCTTTTAATACCTCTAGGAAGTGCTACTTCTACCTGTTTCGCATAGATTCCGCGCCATAAACTTTGATCTTCTTCAGAAAATATGTTTTTATATTCCTCCGGAAAATTAATATTATCTGCATTTCTAGAATCACTAAGGTCTATCACGGCTTTTTTCATATAGAATGACCAACCTTTAAGTCCAACTACTTCAAATCGTGGTAAAGAAACAGTGGCTAACAAATCATTCCAACCATCTGCTTTAATAGTAAAATCCGTACTTACATAACATTTTGCATCTAATGAATTTTCTTTGTTATCAATATTGGTATTACCACAGATGTAATTTCCACTTTTATCCAGGGGTAATAAGATGTTCCGTGAAATTCGTAAGTCCCCCTCCAGGCCAATGGCTTTTAACCCGGAACAGTCAAATTCTATATAGGATTTATCTTGAAAAGCACCGTTTTTTAGATTAATATCCCCTTTAAGGTTTAGTAACCAGTTATCTCCGTTTATTGGGATGGCTTGTTCTCCCAAGAGGACTAATTTCATATCTCCGATAAGTGCCCCTTCTTTGGATAATTTAATTCCTTCTGCCCCAAAGTATAATTCGCGGTCTTGTGAGGTTTCGTTATCTTTCTTTACTGGGATTTTTAATCGTGCCCAGGCTTTAAATTCAGCGTATTTTGGTAGAAATTTTACTTCGGTGATCGCTAATTCGACTTTATTCCCTGAAGTTTTGTCTTTTTTACTTAACCCCACGGGTAGTTCTAATAATTCTTTACCACTGATAACTTCCGCAAAGTTTTGTAATTCTTTAATTTGATCAAAGGCTGCTTTAGCTTGAGCAATCAACTTATCTACCGCAGGGTTTTTAGGAAAGTTAGCAGCTAAAAAATCCGAATTAAATTCCGCTTGTTTTTGAACCGTTTTTAGGGTAAAGGACTTATTTTCTAATAGTTGTTTGTCTAAAGATGGAAAAGTCCTGAATTGAGCTACAGGTGTAGTGGTTACTACATTTTTTTTAGTATTTAATGTCAGGGAATCTCTTTCTTTACCAGGGAAATGATTCTTTAGACTGCTGGTAGCCCAGGAAGAAGCTACTACCATAAAAGAAAAAACCGAAAGAATACATAAACATGATTTTCTTTTTAATGGATGTATCAAAGTCATTTGAAGTTCTTTGGGGTGTTATCAAATACTTGTTTCATAGTTCTATAACTTACAAATTAACGTTTATTTAACGGGAAATAAAAATTTTAGAGTTAAAATAATTGTTAGGTTAATATCTATTTTTTAAAAGTATCTTTTTTAGCTCCCTTCCTTTGAAGGAAGGGTTGGGGATGGATGTTATTTTTTACTATAATACATAACAAATTTCAAATGTGTCAATTTTAGTGTTGTTTCAAAGCTCTAGTTTTTAGTACCATTTATGACAACCTTTTACTGGAACATCCCTCTCGATCTCCCTTCAAAGGGAGACTTTTCAGCTTCCTTCTATTAAATTTTTACTATAAAGCTTAATTTTAATGAAATACATCAAAACTTAATTATAAGTTATATTGTTACACTCATTTCTTTAAAATATAGCGGAATTCTACTTCTTTTTGGTTGATGTTTTCTTTTGCATAGCTATGATAAAATTGTATTATATTATTTTCTAAATACTTACTTAAATCGTTTTCCGTTTGATTTGTATGATAATACATAAAAGCAGCGTCTTTATTTTTGTTTTTAAGTTCCATAAATAAGTCTGTAGGATTTTCAATAATAGCCGTACCTTTTAATTTTTGAATTTCAGTTTGCATCCATCGGTGTACTTTTAATCGTTCCCCGGCTATTTTTTCTTGATTTTTGGCTTCGGTTAAGTTTATTTGTTGTTTGATAGCTATATCCAAAGCAGTCTTTTTAGTGATGTACTGTTTTTCAAGGTCTTCATCAATAGCAACCATATCACCTTGCAATTTAGTAATGACATCAAATAAAGTTTTCTCATAGAGATCCTGAAAATCTTCAAAAGCATATAATTCTTTTAAGAAGTTTAAAGAACTTTCTTTAAAAAAGGTCGTATTTTTTTGTTTAAGTAGTAAGCTAAGTTGTTCCGAAAGTCTTTCCTTAGGTACTATGGGAATATTTTTAAACTGAGAACTTTTAAATACATTAGTTAATTGTTGAAAAACCTGGGTAGTGGTACCACTGTAGGTTACATTTCTATATCTAAAACTTACATAGTTTTTAGGTGGTTTAGCTTCTTCCTCTTCAACTAACCTTCTTTTTAATTTTAGTTTTAAACGGTCAAAATTGTAGCTATAACCGAAAGTTGCGGTAAAATCATTCACATTTTCCGCTATTGTCTCTCGAAATAAAGCTAACAGGTTTAGGTTAAAATTATGGCGTTGTAACCATACATAGTTTGCGCCTAACCGAAGGTTAAATATACTGTTTTGTGTAAGGCCGTCCGTTCTGTTCGTATTATATGAACCGGACCATGTAGTTCGTAATTTTTTATCAAATAATTGTTTGCCTACAGAAAGTGTAGGACCTAAAGTAAGGCTTTCCGAATCCGCAGTACGTACGTACGAGGTATTGGCAGATACCGTAATATTTAATGCTTTTTTTGGGTATTCCAAAGCATAAGAAGCAGTTCCGTTATAGAAATCATTGGCACCCCCTTCAATAAGTTCTTCATTCTGAAGGTTTTTTGAATTTTGGTAAACCAGGTTTAAGGAGGAAGATTGGTTCTAAATTTCGGATGTGCTAATCATATAATTAATTCCAAGATTTGCGTTTTGTGTAATTTGCCGGTAATTCAGCGTATCTACATTATCAAATTGCCCCACCTGATTGATATAATCAAATTGATCCCTAATATTCGTGTACGATTGAAAATTAGAATACGAACTGTTGAACGTTAATTTTTCAGAAGCGTTGACCGATGCCGTAAAAGCACTTACAATTCGTTGTAGTTCACTGGACTTAGTTTTATCCAGGTTGTCCCGTTGCAACCCGGCATTAACCGTAAGGTTTACTTTACTTTGAAAAAGGCTTTGACTGGCATCCACCGTCATATTTTCAAGGTCGTTATTAAAAAAATACGCTCCGAAGGTTCGATATTCTGGATCAATCCGTTCATAAGTGGCACCTACGGAACCGGTACCTGCCGGATAGGTGAGGGATATATTGGCAGCGTTATAGTATTGTGTAGTAATATTTTCATCCAGTAAAAATGAAAATGCACCCGGATGTTCTCTGTCCCCGGTAGTCAATACATTTTCCGTAATTCCTGAACTTGCTATCTCCACACCTAATTGCGCCCGGTCTAATACCGTAACTCCCCCGGCAAGACTTATTACTACATTATCTTTAGGAGTTAATTCCAAATCCGAAGGAATAGGGTTCGCTAACGAATTTTCTAGATCGTTAGCTCTAAAAAAAATGAGCTGGGTATTCCATTTATCGGATTGATACCCGAATTTAAATCCAAATCCATAGCGATCGTAAGCGGGAATTGCATTGGGTTCCTCGGCATTATTTTCGGTTGCTTTTAACAACCGTCCGTACATGGCGCTAAATGAAAAAGGTTTTTCGGGATTTTATTCAAAACCAAAACCGGTAAATTGGTGTCCGCTTAGGGTATAGGGCGAAAAAGTCATATTTACATCTCCGATATGCGTGGTAATCCATTTATAAGAGGGGTGGATACTTAATCGATTAAATGTAAAAGGGTTGCTATAACCAAGCTCTTGATTAGAATATGAAAAAGAAAAAGGAATGTTATACACTCCGCTAATATTTAAATTGACGTTCCCAGTTAAATAGTATGTAAAAGGATCCCTGGGAGAACTTCCATTATAATAAACAGCATTGGCGGCAACACCTCCGGTTAGCGAAAACAGTTTAGCTTTTCCTACTTGTCCCAGGTCTTGCCCGGAACTATAGAAAATACCGGAAAGAAGGGAAAAAAGAAGAATACGTAGATTGGGGATCAAACGTTAATATTTTCTTAATTAAATACAAATATAATTTTTCCCATTTGATTTACAAAGATTTAAGGGATTATTTCTTTATGTTAGAATTGAAGTAGTATTACTTGTCAAATAAAGAAGGTATAAAACAAAACCCCACACTTTAAAAGTATGGGGTTTTTAAAGTTTTGATAGTAAATATTAGTTAAATAAATAACGTAATCCAATCTGCATTTGCCAACGAGAGGATTGATTACCAAAATCATCTATTTGTTCAACATCATCTATAACATTTTGATTTATGGAAAAGATAGGCGTATCACTGTCAAAAGCCACAACATCTAATAATTGAACTTCACCAGATACAAATTTTCTAACTCCCCAATTCTTATTTAAAAAGTTTCCAAAGTTTAAAATATCCGCAGTAAATTGTAATCCTTGCTTTTGGCCTCCAATAGAAATGGAAAAATCCTGTATGAATCTAAAATCGAAAATATGATTCCATGGCCCTCTACTACCATTTCTTTCTGCATATTGTCCTCTTCTGCCACTCAAGTAGTCATCATTTTCAATATAATCATTAAATATTTCCCATTGTTCTGCCTGTTCTGAGGTATTTCCGTTAAATCTGATTTCGCTATCATTGTTAGGTATATAAATTAATGCATTATCACTAAAAGCATCATTTAAAATTCGTTGATTATCTTCATTTCCATATATATAAGAAAACGGTCTAGTTTGCGATCCTTCATAGACAAGACCAACGGTTGTTTTAATATTTTTATTCCATTTAAATTCATAAGAAATATTACTTATAATTCTATGACCTGCTGCAAAATTAGATCTAGCAATAGGTAGGTTAGAATTTTTACCATTTACTGTTACTTGATTTCTCCATTGCGAACTATTCTGTGACGAAGTAGCATCAAATATATTTTTTGATTCGCCATACGAATATGAAATACTTCCTTGAAAACCATTACTAAAAGGCTTAGCTAATGTGAAAGCAGCATTATAAGAATATCCTTCACCTGTATTTGATGCTAAAAAGATACCCGAATTATATCTTGAATCAATAGTATTGAATAGATTATATCGTGGTCGATTGTCAGGACCATTATCTAAATTTTGTTCCCGACCACGAATATTTAGATTTTCGTATTGTAGTTGTGTAATATTATCCTGATATAAAAGATCAGCTGATATAATTAACCCCCAAAGAGGTAGTTTTTGATCAATAGCAAGATTATATTTCATAATTTGTGGTAATCTTGTGTTAGGAGCAAATAAATCAACTTGACCTCCTAATTCGTCAGCACCTGGTTCTAAATGTCGAGGTTGACTGTTAACATCTGGTTCAAAGAAAATAGGATCATCAAAATCTCTATTATCACTTACTCCCTGAGTTACCCCATTATTGTTGTAAGTTCCACCTGCCCAAACTAAAGGAACTCTAGAAGTAAAAATTCCTAGACCACCTCTTAATTGTGTGGTATTATTACCATTTACATCCCAGTTAAAACCAATTCTTGGAGCCACATGCGCTCTTGGTTTTATTGATTTACCTACCTGAGCTCCTTTTAAATTTTTACCCACTGCTTCTAATAAAGGAATGGTTGTGTTATTAAAATCATCATTTACAATACCTTCTTCCCAATAAGGTATATCTATTCGTAGACCTGCTGTTAGTTTAAAGTTATCCGACATTTGTACTTCATCTTGAACATATAATCCCAACATGAAGCGTGAAAATTCCGCAGCACCAGTAGATTCGTCACCAATTCCTCCTCCTGGAATTAAAGAATAATTATAGTCATACCTGCTAGTAGCTTCATTATTTAAGAAACTAGTAACTCCGCTCTGAATAAATTCTTCAGTATCGTCATCAAACACATCAAAATATCGATATCTACCAAAATTGTTTCTAAAAAACAAATTTTTAGTACTAGCATATTCGTTTTGAGTACCAATTGTAACTGTATGGCGTCCAGAAAATATACTAAAGTTATTTGCAAAGGTAAAAACATCTTGATCTAATAAATTAGCGGTGCTAAATCGTTCTGCACCTAAATTTATGCCACCATCACCATCGTCAAGGAATACAGTAGGGAAGGGATTCCCTGAAGGATCTCTATCATCTCTTACTCTAGAATAACCAATAATCATATTATTAGAAAATTTATTGCCTATAGTTGAATTCCATTCTAAAGTCGTAGTATTTGCAGTACTTTCGAACAACTCGGATCCATTGCTAAAGTTGATAGTTCCGTTAGTAGATCTCCTACCTTCCAAATTTTCTGATTTAACGTAATTATTTTTAAGAAAAATTTGATTGTTATCATTAATATTCCAATCTAATCTTACGGTAAAAGTATTACCCAATAGTGTAGAAGCATTATTTTCGAATCCACCAATATCATATTGATACCTGTCTAAAATAGTTTGCCTTAAACCTATTAAATCTTCTCTAGTAGAATTACCTCTGTAGTTGGATATATTAAAGGGAGCAGGTGTTTCATTATCTACTCTTTCGTAATTTGCAAAAAAGAATAGTTTATCTTTGACGATAGGACCACCAACTCGCAATCCAATTGTGGAAGCTGTGAATTCATTTATATTTTCCCTTTCCTCATCTTCGCCTACCAAATCTATTGGTGTTTTTCCTACCAGATTTTCATTTTTAAAAAAAGTATATGCTGATCCTTCCCATTCATTAGATCCAGATCGGGTGATCGCATTAATAGCACCACCAGCAAATCCGGATTGCCTTACATCAAAAGGAGCTAAATTTATTTGAAAAGTCTCAATAGCATCTATGGAAAACGGGTTGATACCAGTTTGTCCTCCATTGGTACCGGACCCGGCTAAACCAAATACATCATTATTTACAGCACCATCTATATAAATTCCATTAAATCGATTATTTTGACCCGCTATAGATATGGAGAAGCCATCATCACCTTCAGATAATTGGGCTTGTGGAGTGATTCTTACAAATTCTGCAACTGATCTACTAGTATTAGGAATTGTATTAATTTCTCTTTGAGTAACGGTAGTTTCGCTTCCTGTTTTACCAGAATCAAATACCCCGTTTCTTTGAGCGGTTACTATTACTTCGTCCAAGTCATTAGTAGATTCTCTCATTTGTACGTTGATCTTTTCAGATTCACCTAGTTGTAGAAAGAGATTTTCCTCTAAAAATTCATTAAATCCTACATAAGTAATTACAACCTTATACGGTCCTCCAACTCTCATATTGTTTATTCGGTAGAACCCATCAAAATCTGTAACCACTCCATAATTAGTTCCAGTAGGTTGGTGCGTAGCAATTACATTTGCTCCTGGTAAAGGTTCACCAGTATTGTCAGTTACCTTTCCATTTAACGAAGACGTGGTAACCCCCTGCGCAAATAGTTCCCCAACAACTGCTAATAAGAGTATTGTTAATACAATAGTAACTTTTTTCATGTCAAAAGTGTGTTATTAATTTTTTGCAAAAGAACGAATCTTTGACATGGATAAGTTTAACTAAATGTTAAGCTTTATCATTAAATATTAACAGAAAATAGAAGTTATTAACTTTATAAGGTATTGACAGTAAATAAGTTAAAAAATTATCAGATTAAATATAGAACCAGCTAACTTTTATATATTCGTAAAAGGTTTTGTGTAGATTCATCGTGATCGGTACCTTTTGAACCTTGAATTTCGCTTAGAATCGTATCTGCCAACTGTTTTCCTAGTTCCACACCCCACTGATCGTAACTAAAAATGTTCCAGATAATTCCCTGTACAAAGATTCGCTGTTCGTACATGGCGATTAAGGAACCTAAACTTTTAGGAGTTAGTTGATCAATTAGTATGGTAGTGGTAGGTTTGTCGCCTTTAAAAACCTTAAACGGAGCTAATTTTTTGATTTCTTTGGCGGATATATCTTTTGCTTCTAATTCGGTTTTTACTTGTTTTAGGTCTTTTCCGTTCATTAAGGCTTCTGTTTGTGCAAAGAAATTGGCCATTAATTTGTTTTGATGTTCTTCATCTCCGAATAGTGATTTTTTAAATCCAATAAATTCAGTTGGAATTAACTTGGTACCCTGGTGAATTAATTGGAAAAAGGCATGTTGTGCATTGGTACCAGGTTCTCCCCAAACGATATTTCCGGTTTGATAGGTAACCGATTTTCCGTTTCGATCGGTACTTTTACCATTACTCTCCATAATAGCTTGTTGCAGGTAAGCGGGTAAGCGGTGTAAATACTGAGAATAAGGGATAATCGCTTCGGTTTCGGTTTTATAAAAATTGTTGTACCAAATAGTAAGCAGTCCTAATAACACCGGAATGTTCTGATCAAAGTCCGCAGTTTTAAAATGTTCGTCCATTTCATGTGCCCCGGACAGTAGTTCTTCAAATTGATCGTATCCTACAGAGAGTGCAATAGACATTCCCACGGCACTCCATAGTGAAAAACGGCCACCTACCCAATCCCACAAAGGGAAAATATTATCTTCGGCAATCCCAAAATTCACCGCTTTATCCACATTACTGGATACAGCTACAAAATGTTTATTTACATCTTTCTGAGAGGCTTTGTCTACAAACCATTTTCTTGCTGTAATGGCGTTAGACAAAGTTTCCTGAGTTCCAAAGCTTTTAGATACCACCACAAATAAGGTAGTTTCTGGGTCTAATTTTTGTAAAGTCTGGTGTACATGATCTCCGTCTACATTTGAAATAAAATGTAAAGCCAGGTGATTTCTATAATACTCCAATGCTTCGGTTACCATAACCGGGCCCAAATCAGAACCTCCGATACCAATATTAACGATTGTCGTAAAAGCTTTATCAGTATATCCTTTTAATTCTCCCGAGATTACCTTTTCGCAGAAAGATTGCACTTGTTTTTTTACTTGTGTTATTTCATCTCCAACTTCTTTACCGCCAATTAATACTTTTTTAGAAACAGGTGCACGTAGGGCGGTATGCATTACTGCCCGGCCTTCGGTTTGATTAATTTCTTCGCCTTCAAAATAAGTTTTTATTGCTTTAGGGAGTTCGACTTCTTTGGCAAGTTCAATTAGCAAATTTTTAGTAGTAGTATCTATTCGGTTTTTAGAATAATCTACTAAAAAATCATTCCATTGAACGGATAAATCCGAAAACCGGGAAGGATTCGCTTCAAACAGTTTTGCCAATGGTTCATTTTGAATTACGGCAAAGTGCTTATTTAGTTTTTTCCAGGCTTCGGTTGTAGTTGGGTTAATAGAAGGTAATGTCATGTGTCTTATAAAATTTCCGGTTCGGGTTTAAATGGAATTGAATCTAATTTTTTAATAAGGGGGAGGGTATATTTGTCAAATTTCGGTCGTAAAAATTCAGGTAAGGCTTTAGAAGAAGGTAATTCTTGTTTAAATGGATCTACTTCTTTTCCGTTTTTCCAAAAACGGTAACATACGTGCGGGCCACTGGTATTACCGGTCATCCCGATATAACCGATAACATCTCCCTGCCGTACGTAATCCCCTTTTTTTACCGCTTGCCTGCTCATGTGAAGGTACTGGGTTTCATACGTGCTATTATGCCTGATCTTTACATATTTACCATTACCACCCCTACGTTCGGAACGGGTAACAGTACCGTCTGCGGTAGCTAAAATAGGAGTGCCTTGTGGTGCAGCGAAATCCGTACCACGGTGTGGTCTTATTTTATTACCGTAAAATTTGATCCTTCGTTTTAAGTTAAATTTGGAGGATATACGGCTAAATTTTACCGGAGACTTTAAAAAAGCTTTCCGTAAATTTTTTGCTTCCTGGTCGTAATAATTGAAGCTATGGTTTAGTGTATCATCTTCAAATTTAAATGCATAAATAGGTTTCTCTTTATGTTCAAAATAGGAAGCTTTAATTTCGTCAATACCAGCGGGTATACTATCTTCAATAAATTTTTCAGTATAAATCACTTTAAAACGATCTCCCGCCTGTAAGCGGGTAAAGTCAATCGTCCAAGCATAAATATCGGATAGGGCATAGGCAACGTTAAAACTTAGGTTCTCATCGCTAAAGGTTTGTAAAAGACTACTGTTAATAACACCACTAGCTGATTTTTCCACTATGGTAACGGGTTTCTTTTTTTTCTGTACCGTAATACTGTCCCGTAAGTCTACAATGGTGTAATCAATCGGATTGTTTTGATAAATAAATACCTGTGCTTGCGCCAAAGAATCTTTGGATGCTAGAATTGTATAAGGTTTACCGGAAGTAATCCGGGCTACATTAAAACTGTCTTTAATTGCTGTAGTAATTTTGTGTACTTGTGAAGTGCCTACGCCATGTGCATCCATAATAGCCCCAAAACTATCTCCGGATTTGACTGTATCCCGTACTACCGTAAAATCATCTTCAAAGAATCCGTAGACTTTCTTTTTAGGAACTTCTTTTACTACTAGTTTTTCCTCCGGAATTACTTCGTCTTTGTTGGACTCGTTTTTACAGGAAGTAAAACAAATAATAAAAATACTTATAAATTGTAATAATTTCAAAATATTAGGTTACCTGATTAAACTGATGATGCACCCATTGTTTACCCCAATTTTCTTTTTCTTCGGGAGACCATAAATTGGGAAAGAAGGATATCTGCTGAAAACTAGGGGGTAAAAACTTTTTCCAGTTAGTGCCCCCGGTAGCGGCTATATCCGTACCTTCTTTATGTAAGTACCTATAAGCTGCGCCCATATGCATTAATAACCAGTTTACATTTACCTGAAGGTCAAAGGTACGTAAGGCTTCTATAACATCCGGATTATTTTGACCAGATGCTGGTAATTGTAAATATTTATGGTAAATCGTATTGTTCTCCACTTGTTTTGCAATTCTGAGCATCCGGGGGGTGTATCGATATTCAAATTGCTTTAAAGTAAGGGTTTTTTCACCGGTATCCGAATTAGTTGCTCCAAATTTCCAGTATAAATGTTCAAAAATTTCAGTTTGCGAACTTTGCGAAGTGTATTGTTCTCGAAGATCAGCATGTACCAAATGGTGTAATGGGGTTGCATATATTTCTATAATCCGAAATTGTACGGATTGAAACCCACTGGCAGGTAACAAAGACATCCGGTATTTTAAAAACTGTTCTTTATCCATGCCCTTAATCATCACATCAAAAGAATCAATTAATACTTTAAAATAACGATTGATTCGATGTAAACGCTCTGTAAAAAAAGTTACATCCTTAGTAGTATCGTCTACCAGTTGTTTTAATTCATGGATAACCAGCTTAAAATAGAGTTCGGTTATCTGATGGTACGTAATAAATATTTCTTCATCAGGAAAATGAGTTTTCGGAACCTGAAGGCTTAACAAGGTGTCAAGATGAATATAATCCCAATAGGTAAGGTATCTATCATGAAGAAGACCATCCAGGTAAGAACCCAGGTCTTGTCCGGAATTTTTAAATTTGGCTTCAAGTTGCGCTATTTTTTCTGTAATTTCCGGTTGTATGGATTTGTTCATTTAGTCAACAACTATTTTAAATGGATGCTTTAACCCTTTAAAAGCTTCCAGGTCTGCAGTTATAGAACCTACTAATATATCGGCTTTGATCTTAACCGGCATTCGATTGTCATCGTCACTAATCCAGACCGTCATACTTTCTTCTTCTTTAAACACATCTTTTGCAATTACATAAGGGCGAAATTTTAAACATCTAATCTTACCCATATCTGTTTTTACCGTTTCTTTCCCTAAAAATTTCAACTTAAACACATAGTTTTCTTTATCAAAAAACATGTTTACGTACTCTACATCTCCTTTTTTTAGAGTTTCCGGTTTGATTACGTTGCGAAGATAATAAAATGAGGAAACCATATCTTGTACATCACGTTCTACTGTTACGGTTCTTTCCGTTTTATGTTTATAATCCGTAATTAATGCTTCACTCTTGCCATGGTCAAAGTCTATTTGTATGTCTTTAATATGTCCCCCTTCATTAATTTTTCGAATAAAACGATATGGCATCATTTTTACGGGGTCGATATAGGATTCATAATAATCTTCTACTTTAAAAAAAGCATTTAACAAGCCCGAAGATTTACCTTCTCCCATGATATGAAGTACCGGTTTGCCTTCTAGATTTTCTTCTTTAATTTGTAAAGTGGCATAACTTGCCGTAAACCATCCGTAATGAATCCGAAATTTAAACCATTCTCCTGCTTTAAAAGAACTATGCTGCTCCTGAGCTACCGAAGTAAAAGTATATAAAAACGCTAAAAAGAAAATAATGTTTTTCATCATGTTTGCAATTTTGAATGAACTCAAAAAAATATAATAATAGGAGAAGCCAACTACTACAAATTCAATAGGTCATTAAGAAATTTGCAATTTCTATTCCAAAAATACTATATAATATAGACAGATAAAAGAAGAAAGTGTTACTAAACTTTTTTCAAAATTAAAAAGAGAGCCTTTTACAGCTCTCTTTTACTTTTATTAACCAACTAAAAACTTAAATTATGAGAATAATTATTGTTTTTAATGTAAATGGTAACCACTCCATTTACTTTTATAAATTTCAGCATTTTTTATATAATTGTCAAGCGAAAACGTTTTTTTAATACGATATTTAACAAATAATTATACAATAAACGCGAATTTGTCAATTATTAGCTAAATAGTATTAATGTAAATCTAATAAAAAGTGCTTTATAGAGTGCCTCTTTCCTGTTGTTCTCTCTCAATAGCTTCAAATAATGCTTTAAAATTTCCTTTACCAAAGGATTGTGCTCCCTTTCGCTGGATGATTTCAAAAAATAAGGTGGGTCGGTCTGAAACAGGCTTAGTAAAGATTTGCAATAAATATCCCTCATCATCCCGGTCAATTAAAATACCAAGGTCTTTAAGCGGCGCTAAGTCTTCATCAATTTTACCAACTCTGTCAAGAACGGTTTCGTAATAGGTTGCGGGTATGGTTAAAAATTCAATGCCTCTTTTTTGCAGTTCGCTTACAGTTTCTATAATATTATCTGTTGCCAAAGCAATGTGTTGTACTCCGGCACCTTGATAAAATTCGATGTATTCTTCGATTTGTGATTTTTTTCTACCTTCTGCCGGTTCGTTAATCGGAAATTTAATCCGTCCGTTTCCGTTGCTCATTACCTTACTCATCAATGCGGTATATTCTGTCGATATATCTTTGTCATCAAAAGAGACTAGTTGTGCAAACCCCATAACTTTAGCGTAAAAATCGCACCATTTATTCATTTCTTGCCACCCTACATTTCCTACCATATGGTCAATAAACTTGAGTCCGGTACTTTCCGTTTGATACGGTTTATTCCACGCCTTATAACCTGGTAAAAAAGCACCTTGATAGGATTTACGTTCGATAAACAAATGCACGGTTTCTCCATAAGTATGAATTCCCGACCGAACTACTTTTCCATTCGTATCTTCTAAGGTCTCCGGTTGTAAGTATGATTGGGCACCTCTTTTTGTAGTTTCTTCATAACTCTTGGTAGCATCGTCTACCCAAAGGGCTACTACTTTAACCCCATCTCCATGTTTGTTAATATGTTTATTGATTTCTCCGTCCGGTTGCAGAGGTGATGTTAGTACCAGTCGTATTTTATCCTGTTGTAATACATAAGATACCTTGTCTTTTATCCCAGTTTCCAATCCGGCATAAGCGATTGGTTGAAACCCCCAGGCTGTTTGATAATAATACGCGGCTTGTTTTGCATTACCTACATATAATTCAATATAATCAGTACCTAATAAAGGCAAAAAATCCTCTGCTCCAGGAACTATTTTTTCCGAGTTATTTATTTCTGTATTCATTTTGTTTAATTAGAAAATTAGATGATGTGATAATTAGGTAATGTAAATTTCCATTACTTATATCGCTTATTAATTCTTCTTTTATCGGAATTCGAAAGCCTCAGTCCTCGGACTGTAAGAGTCTTGTTTTCGTACTTCGAGGACTGAGGTCTCGAAGTCCGGGAGTCTCAGTCTTCGAATTCTATTCTTTAATTTAAACATATTTATGTATTTAGTAGCGTAGCGGTCTAAAATCTCACTTCTAGCAGCGTAGCAATCTATAATCTCACTTCTAGCAGCGTAGCAATCTATTTACTCAAGCCACGATTTATAATATCCTTCATCAGCAATGCGTATCGCTTCTTTAGTCACCATTAAGGGCTTAAAGGTGTCTACCATAACGGCTAACTCATCCGTTTTTGTTTTTCCGATACTTCGTTCTACCGCTCCGGGATGTGGTCCGTGTGGGATACCTGCGGGATGTAAAGAGATATGCCCGGCAGCAATATCGTTACGACTCATAAAATCCCCATCCACATAATACAGCACTTCATCACTGTCAATGTTACTATGGTTATAGGGTGCTGGGATGCTGTCCGGATGATAATCATATAACCTGGGCACAAAAGAACAAACTACAAATGCATCTGTTTCAAAAGTCTGGTGTACCGGCGGGGGTTGATGAATCCGTCCAGTAATCGGTTCAAAATCATGAATGGAAAAAGCATACGGAAAGTTATACCCATCATATCCTATTACATCAAAAGGATGCGTAGCGTAGATCATATCAAAAATTTCGTTCTGTTTTTTTACTTTAATCAAAAACTCTCCCTTTTTATTATTAGTTTCCAACTCTGTAGGTGGTCGTAAATCCCGTTCGCAAAATGGGGAATGTTCTAATAATTGCCCAAACCAGTTTCGATAACGTTTTGGGGTATAAATTGGTCTTTTAGATTCCACAATAAAAAGTCGGTTATCCGTAGATTCAAAATCCATTTTATAAATAGTTCCCCTGGGAATCAACAAATAGTCTCCGTACTTAAATGGTATATTGCCTAAATGAGTGCGTAGCTTCCCGTTACCTTTATGAATAAAAATCAATTCATCCGCATCTGTGTTTTTATAAAAATAGTCCGAAGTTGCTTGTTGTGGCGCAGCCAGAGTAATACTTACATCAGCATTGGTTAGAACAATTTTTCTACTTTGTAAATAATCTTTTTTAGGGGTTATTTTAAAGCCATGTAATCGGTACGATTGGATGTTATTATAGATAGCAATTTCCGGTGCTACGTTGTAACTCCCTTTAATTTCTTTTACTTGCGTTGGACGATGTTCATGGTATGAATTCGTCGCCATACCATCAAACCCGATCGTACCAAATAATTGCTCGTAATACAGGCTTCCGTCCGGTTTTTTAAATACCGTATGTCGTTTAGGGGGTATTTTACCTAAAGTATGATAAAAAGGCATATATCAATGATTAAATAGTAAATACTTATTAAATCTCTTCCGGAAGAGGAAGTTATTCCGGATTACGTTTCATTAAATGATGAAGCAGTAGTGGCAGGTATATCCAAAATTTTGTCATTACTACAAATATCCAATATTATCTATAGAAATTACGTTAAAAATTTGCTATAAAATGAAGTACCTTTTTAAGTACTTTTACTATCTTTACAAGATGGAAATAGTAAATTATACGGATTTTAGAACTAATTTAAAATATTGGTTAGAGCATGTTTAAATAAGATTCTTATAAATTACCTTATTCTATTGAGAATGATTTGACAATTCTGCCATAATACCCAAGATTCTTGACTTTCCTTCGTTTTTTCATAGTCTTTATCGAGTCTTCTGAAGAAGTTGAAGATACCGAAAGTCCTTTCAGTTACCCATCTCCACTTCAAGGGAACAAAACCTTTTGTGGATGGGGGAGTTGATGATATCTTTACCTCAAGTCCAATTACATTTTCTTCAGCCCACCTCTTAAATATTGTTTTGTAGGCATGATCAGCTACTATTTTTTCCATCCTATCCAGGTACCCTAATAAAGGTTCCACAACTTTGTTGGCTACTACCCCATCAGCTTCATTGGCAGCCCCTACAACAACCCCCCAAACTAAACCTAACGTATCAGTAATTACGTGACGTTTACGGCCATTTACCTTTTTATTACCGTCAACCCCTTTTGACATACTTGTAAAAGGACCGGACTTTATGGATTGACTATCAATGGATAACAAGCTAGGTGTTGGTTCTTTCCCTTGTCGGTTCCGCTCCATTTTGTTAAGCTCAATATTTAATCTCTCTTGTGTCCCATCTTTTTGCCATTTGCGAAAGTAATAGTATACACTTTGCCATTTTGGAAAACTATCCGGGAGGTTACGCCACTGAGTACCTGTACGGAGTTGCCATAAAATAGCGTCTACAATATCCCGTAGTTTATAATGCCCCCGGGTTTTCTTAGGTAAAAATAATTCCATATATTCCCATTGCTGGGTAGTTAATCTGTTATATTTAGATTGCATAAACATTGTTGTTTTAGTCAACTACAAAGTTTAGACTATCCAGCTTTTTAACAAAAAAATTATCCGAAAATTTAGTTTAAACATGCTCTTAGATAAAGTGGTTGATGACGTAAGTGACATCGTTATTAAAAGAAAAGGAGGAAAAGACCTGGTCTTGATTTCTTTAGAAGAATATAATTCATTAAAAGAGACCAATTATTTACTTACCGGAAAGAACAGGGACGTTTTGTTAGATTCAATTAAAGAATTAGAAAATGGTAATGGGATTACAAAGAATATAAGTGATTTTTAAAAATGAAGTTAGTCTGGTCTACTTCTTCATGGGAAGATTATTTATACTGTCAGAAAACAAATAAAAGTACCATTAAAAGAATCAATCAACTCATTAAAAGTGCTTTAAGAACTCCTTTTGAAGGGATAGGGAAACCTGAAGCCTTAAAAGGTGATCTACAGGGGTACTGGTCAAGACGTATAACTTCTGAACATAGATTGGTGTATAAATTCGAAGAGAATTCGTTGTTTATAGCATCTTGTTGTTATCATTGTTGAAGATAAGTGAAAGTTTAATTTTTAATTAGTTAGTGAACTCTCATACCAGAGGTAATATTTACGTTTTTAATTTAAAATTAGTTATCCATTTTTAATTTGAAAAAGTTTGTAATTACCTACTTTACAGTCATCATTAAAATCAAATAATTGAATTTGTTTTTGTTTAGGATATTTAGCACTACTCCAATTTTTCTGTATTATTGATTTTAGAAATAACGAATTATTGGTATTACAAAATGGTTTAGCAATAAAAGTCCAGGTTCCTTTAACTGAATTGTCAATAAGAAATACTTCGTTTGTTTTTTGTTTACTAAAATTTTCACTTCCAATATTGACTGTGTAAGACTGTCCTTTAGGGTTAACAACTTGTAAATCAAATTTTAAAACCGGATCTATCCATGAAAAAACAATTCGAGTTACTCCATTTTCTTCTTCTTTAAAAGTGGTAAGATTAAAAATATCTTTAATCTTTTCTTTTAAATTGGCGGAAGTATATAAATTTTTCATTTCATCATATAAAAATTCTTTCCAATTTTCAGGAAGTTTGTAATCCATTTGTTCTAATAATGTAAGATAAGTTTTCCAGGCAACTACTGGCTTATTCATAGACCAAAGGACTTGCGCTACATCATGATAAGCTTGAGGGTCTTTGGGGGTTAGGGACATCACCTTTCTAAAAAGTTGTAGTGCAAAAAACTGGTACCCAACAGCTTGATACTTATATGCCAATTCACGTAGCTTTGAAATATTATCTTCCAACTCTGAAGCTAGTTTATTGAATTGAGTTTTATCTATTATTAAATCATTTTCAGTAATAATTACTTTATTTTTCGCAAATATATTTGCCAAATTGTTTTTTTTGGAAATATTTCTGCTATCAATAATCCTATTTTCATTAGAAGAAGTTTTTACCACAATAACTCCACCTGCTCCCAAAGTTCCGTAGCTATTAGTCGCTGCAAGACCTTTTAAAACAAAAAGATCTTTAATATCCGTTAAATTGATTGGAGGCGGAAATCCGGTATAAATCATATCATCCACATCCCAAATAGCGTTTTGCGACAAATTAATGGAACCTGTAGACCGTAATACTACTCCTGAACCATCGGGTGCTAACTGATAGTTTGTTGTTTTTGCAAAAAGAGCTGACACCAGTTCCGGAATTGTTCCTATCGTAGGGGCAGCTAAATTTAATTCTTCACCTTTTACATAATCTACGGCAACCCCGGTACTTCTTAAATCCATAATACCGCGAGAAGTTCTTATTTTTTGTGGTTTATTAAAAGGTAGCTTCTCTTTTTTATAACTTTTAGCATTAATGACTACTTCCTCATTTAAAATATTTAGAGAGGGGATCATCTTTATATTCCAAAATGCATTTTTTTCAATGACAATTCGATTTTGTGGAGTCATGCTTACATGAGAAAAGTGTATAGTGTCTCCTAAATTAGCGATTAAAGAAAATTTCCCCTTTTTATTAGAGGTTGTACCTGATTTTTTTGATTTGACTTTAATATGTACATCTGGTAAAGGCTTACTATTGGAACTCACTATTCCCTTTACCAGAACAACGTCTTGTGCATTTGATTTTAAAGTCAACAAAACTAAAATGTAAAAAATAAAAAAAGCAGTATTTATTTTACTTAAGTTAAAAGCATTCATTTTAAATATTCTTTCATATTTATTCCCTTAAAGCTATTAAATAATTTTTTTGTAATATGCTAATTGTAAAAAATTTAACGTGCATATGAACATAGTAAAACTTTTTCTACCGTGTATTCCCTATAAAGAGATTTTAGCTTTATCATCTACAAATTTGTAGTATATAATTATTAATTTTAAGTGGTTTACGACAAATTTCCATAAATAGAAATTTTTATGATTTTTCAATGTCCAAAATCGCTTGATTTTAGTGAGTTTTTGATTCTGGAAAAAATCAAGTTATCATTAAAACAGTAAATTTGTCGTACACCCACTTTAAGAATGCTGTTTATAGTGCAAAAGCGTTTCTTATTAAAACCAAAACCCCAAACTAAAAAACCATTCACTTTGCTTTACTTCCGGGCTATAGGAATATTTGATTTGGATAGGGCCAGCAAAGGTTTCCAGTCCGTAGCCTAAAGCATATCCTGAAAAGTCGGGAGAAGTTAACCAATTACCATTTCGAAATAACTGTCGTCCCACATTGGCATAATTTGCGGAAATATTTACATGGTTTTTCCTAAAGAAGTTGTAATCAAAAGATACAGCTAAAGTAGCAAAACTGTCTCCATTCAGTTCCAAAAAATCATATCCGTAAAAAGGTGAAGTATTCCAACTGTTTTTAGCCCCAAAACCCCCCAGAAAATAATTAAAACTGGTGTTGTCAGAGTTTCCAAATCGAGCCCCCATTCGAAAAGCGGTGGTAAAAGCAAAATTGTCAAAGGGTGAAATAGTATATTCAAAATTATTGGTTAACATGGCAAAGGGTTCGGTAATTAGTTCTTCTTCAGAAGTTATGACAAAATAATCCAGGTTGCCATGGTATGAAATTCCGCTTGACGGAAAATATTTATTGTCTACATTGTCAAAAGTAACATAAGAAAATAGCGCTCCGTAGTTATCGTTATTAAAAATTCTCCGAGGCAGTTGATTTTCATCTCTTCCTATAGTTTCGGATTGTAGCCGAAAATACCGGTGTTTTGCCCCAATTCCAAACGAAAAATCCTGACGCCAAAGCGTTTCTATATAAAATTGGGATTCCAAATTTAAAAAGTCCATATTTATAGAATTTACGTCGACATCCGGAAGTTCTTCAAAACTATTTTTTAAATTTTCGAAACTAAGGTTTCGTTCAAAACGATCGAACGTATGTCGTAAACCAATACTCCAATAGTATCCTTTATCAATATAATAAGCAAGGTCATATCGAATATTATCCCCTAATATAACATCTGCCGAGATCACATCATTATTAAAGAATACCCGTTTTTTGGTATAATTAGCCAGACCAGCAGTTTGATAAAGGTCATCATAGTGCAGGGCAAACCGTAAAAACATTGTATTTACAGTTTCTTTTACATTAATAACTAATTCGTTTCCCCAAGCATTTTGGATAATACGATGACTGACCCGATCAAAATTACCTGTTGCGGATAAATTATTAACTCCTTCATATAGCTGATCGTACGTAATTACTTTAGGATCTCGTAATTTTAATTTTCCTTTGATATACGCCCGGGTATAGGTGTCGTTTCCTTCAATTCTAATACTATTGATCCTAATAGAATCTTTAAACGGGGGGATAACTGTTTCTTTCCTATTTACCTTTTGTTTGGCTGCTATTTCTTGAAGATTTGCAAAAACTTCCTTTGCTGCTTTTTCTCCACATTCTATAATTTTTTTAGTTTTATCAAAAGATAATAAGGAGAACTCTTCAATAGAAGGATTGATATAAACATCGGTTAACGGACGTTTATTCCGCATTGCTTTAATGGTCTTAAAATTACTGATTTGTAACATAATATCCGTAACGGATGTAAGTTGTTTTGTGTTTAACAAACTATCCTGTACATCAACTCCAATAATTACCTCAGCTCCTTTCGCAATGGTTTCTACTACCGGAAAATTATTAGTTACCCCACCATCTGTTAATAATTGTCCATCTACCACCACCGGATTAAAGATAGAAGGTAAAGCGGCACTTGCAGCAACCGCTTCCGGAAGGTATCCTTTGTCTAAAAGAACAGCCTGACCATTGGTAATATTAGTAGCCATACAGAAAAAAGGGATGGGTAACTTATTAAAATCATTGATATTTTTTACATGCGAAGTATATTTTGAAAATTCATTAAAAAAATTTTGTCCTTTAGATAAGCCTTGAGGTAATCCAACTTTAAACCCGTTGAAGGGCAGGGTTAAGGCGTATTTTTCAGCATCTTCCTTTTCGTATAAAGTCTTTACACTGCGTGGTAATTCGTCTTGTATCAAACGATTAAAATCCACCCTGGTAAAAATAGAGTCTAACTGAGATGCTGTATACCCAGATGCGTACAAAGCGCCTATGATAGCCCCCATACTGGTACCCCCGATAAAATCAATACGTACCCCGGCTTCTTCAATTGCTTTTAAAGCGCCAATATGAGCAAAACCTTTAGCACCGCCTCCACTTAAGACCAATCCTACTTTTACATCTGTGTTCTTTGCCTTATGTACATTCGTACTTTTCTGAGCGACACTGAAAATACTAAAAAAGACTGTTGTTACTAAAAATACGAACAAATGTCTTTTTTGTAAACTCATAAGTATTTATGCTTTACTAGTATGATAAAAATTATGAATTTTGGTTGCGCGAGCATTCCCAACAACTTCGGCTAATTCTTTTTTTGAAGCTTCTTTAACCCTTTTGACCGACCTAAAATGTTTTAATAGTTCGACTACTGTTTTTTCACCAATACCAGGAATATTATCAAGTTCGGTTTCCAGGGCTGCTTTACTTCTTTTTTGGCGATGAAAGGTAATTCCAAATCTATGAGCTTCGTTACGTAATTGTTGTATGACTTTTAGCGTTTCTGATTTTTTATCTAGATATAAAGGTATGGAATCACCCGGATAAAATAGTTCTTCTAAGCGTTTGGCAATTCCAATAATTGTAATTTTTCCACGTAAGCCTAAAGCTTCCAGGGCTTTTAAACCAGAAGAAAGCTGACCTTTACCTCCATCTACAATTACAAGTTGGGGTAGGGGTTCTTCTTCTTCTAGCAATCGTTTATACCTTCGGTAAACAACTTCTTCCATAGAAGCAAAGTCATTAGGTCCGGTTACAGTTTTAATATTAAATTTTCGATAATCTTTTTTACTAGGCTTTCCGTTTTTAAAAACCACACAAGCGGCTACCGGATTAGTTCCCTGAATATTAGAATTATCAAAACATTCGATATGTGTAGGTGCTTCGGGTAAGCGCAAATCAGTCTTCATTTGTTCCATTAACCTTTTAACATGCCGGTCAGGATCAATGATTTTAATTTGTTTAAAGCGTTCCATACGGTAGTACTTCGCATTTCTAATAGATAAATCTAGAATTTTTCGTTTATCCCCTAGTTTAGGAACGGTTACTTTTATATCTTCTCCTACTTCCACCGAAAAAGGCACATAAATTTCTTTAGAATTAGAATGGTATCGCTGTCGTAGTTCAACAATGGACAATTCTAACAATTCCCGGTCACTTTCTTCCAATTTCTTTTTTATCTCAGTAGTATGCGACCGGATGATGGACCCGTAGGATAATTGTAAAAAATTTACATAACCAAAAGACTCATCGGAAATTATAGAAAACACATCTACATTACTGATTTTTGGGTTAACAATAGTAGATTTTGCCTGGTATTTTTGTAATACCTGCATTTTATCTTTAATGCGTTGCGCTTCTTCAAATTCCATAGCTTCCGCATGTTCTGCCATTTTTACTTTAAAGTGTTGTAGCGAATCCTTAAAATTTCCTTTAATAATTTGTCGAATGGCTTCCACGTTTTCATGGTATTCCTTTTCGGACTGTTTGGCTTCACAAGGGCCTTTGCAATTTTGTAAATGATATTCTAAACATATTTTGTACCGTCCTGCCTGTATTTTTTCTTCAGAAAGGTCGTAGTTACAGGTTCTTAACTGGTATAAGCCTTTGATTAAATCTAATAATGTATTGACCGTTTTAAAACTGGTATACGGACCAAAGTATTCAGAACCATCCTGAATTACCCGACGCGTAGGGAATACTCTCGGAAAACGTTCGTTTTTAATACATATCCAGGGATAGGTTTTATCATCGCGTAACATTACATTAAAGCCAGGTTGATGCTTTTTAATCAGGTTGTTTTCTAATAACAAAGCATCCGTTTCCGTTTCTACATTAATATGTTTAATGGTTTTGATTTTTTTAACCATTACACTAATTCTACGGCTATCGTGTTTTTTAGTAAAATACGAGGTTACTCTCTTTTTAATATTTTTAGCCTTTCCTACATAGAGCAGCCGGTCGTCTTTATCATAATATTGATATACTCCCGGACCGGAGGGCAAGGTTTTTATTTGAATGTCAAGTGAGGGTGTTTTCATAGTACTATATGGTAAATTTAGGGCTTTACAACAACTCTTGTGAACTCTTTAAAAGTTTAATTTTTGTTAAATAACAAAAGATATCCGGAGTTCGTCACCCATTGCATTTAGCCTTTATACATTTTTACTACATTCGCATATACTGAAGCAGAAAGTCCTTTGGAACTAAAAAAAAAGAAAATAATAGGTAGAACCGACCGGATTGATTTTCCGGTACTGGAGTTACATGGTATTGATGCTAAAATAGATACTGGTGCGTATACCTCTTCCATTCATTGTAAAGATATTGTTGAAGTAGATCAGCAACTTAATTGTAGTTTCTTAGACCCGACCCACCCAGAATATAATGGTAAAAAATTTACTTTTTACAACTATGATATTACAGCAGTAAAGAGTAGTAACGGTACGGTAGAAATTCGTTATGCCGTACGGACTAAAGTTTCTCTATTTAATAAAACTTACAATATCACCATGACCTTATCGTCAAGAGATGATATGCGATTTCCAGTACTGATCGGAAGAAAATTTTTGAATGGTAAATTTCTGGTTGATCCTCAATTACAGAATCTTTCTTTTAATGGCGAAGGATCATGAATCTTAAGATCCTTTCTAGAAACCCGCATTTATATTCTACGGATGCTTTGGTCAAAGCCGCACTAAAAAGAAAACACACCGTACAGGTAATAGATCCGCTCAATTGTGATATTATTATTGAAAAGAAAAAACCATGTATTCACTACCGTGGCAATAAATTGGATCATGTAGATGCTGTTATTCCCAGGATCGGAGCCTCCGTTACCTATTACGGTACCGCGGTTGTCCGTCAATTTGAGATGATGAATGTGTTTACTACCGTCAGATCTCAGTCGTTAATAGAGTCCAGGGATAAATTAAGAAGCCTTCAAAAATTATCCAAAGCTGGGATCGGATTGCCTAAAACGGTTTTTACCAATTATTCAAAAGATGTTTCTGATGTGATTGCTCACGTGGGGGGCGCTCCGCTAGTCATAAAACTACTGGAAGGTACTCAGGGGTTGGGTGTTGTTCTGGCTGAAACCAATACGGCGGCAGAATCCGTGTTGGAAGCATTTAACGGATTACAGGCTCGGGTCATTGTACAGGAATTTATAAAAGAAGCAAAAGGAGCCGATATACGAGTGTTAGTAGTAGACGGTCAGGTGGTAGGAGCCATGAAAAGACAAGGTAAAAAAGGAGATTTTCGGTCAAATCTACATAGAGGAGGCACTGCTTCTATCATTACACTCACAGACGATGAAGAAACAGCAGCCATAAAAGCAGTAAAAGCTTTAAAACTGGGAGTAGCAGGAGTAGATATGTTGCAAAGCGATCGAGGACCTTTAATCCTAGAGGTGAACTGTTCCCCGGGATTAGAAGGTATTGAAAAAGCTACAGGAAAGGATATCGCTAAAACAATCATTAGGTATATTGAAAGAAGTGTATAATATGGTAAATTCAGAAAAATCATCAGATATTTTAGAAATTTTAGGAGAGCAAGTACCTCTGGGAGTCAGTAAAACCATCAATTTTAATATTGCTAATTTATATACTTCAACTAAAGTTGAAATACCTATAATTATTGAGCGTTCAAAAGAACCTGGTCCTGTTGTATTAATAACTGCGGGTATACATGGCGATGAAGTAAATGGGGTTGAGGTCGTACGTCAGGTTATTTCTAAAAAGGTGAATAAACCTTATAAAGGGACTATTATCTGTATCCCCGTATTAAACGTATTTGGATTTTTAACCATGAACCGGTATTTTCCGGACGGGCGTGATCTTAACCGGGTATTTCCCGGGAGTAAGAACGGATCTCTTGCCAGTCGGTTTGCCTATCAGTTTACTAATGAAATTTTACCTCATGCAGATTACTGCCTGGATTTTCATACTGGTGGCGGAAGCCGTTTTAACGCCCCTCAAATAAGAGTTGCCTCTGATAATAAAACAGGTTTGGAATTGGCAACTGTTTTCAAAGCACCCTTTACGTTACTTTCAAAAAATTTGGAAGGTTCCTACCGAGCCACCTGTGCCAAGAAGAATATTCCGATTTTACTATTTGAAGGAGGAAAATCTCAAAATAATAACAAAGAAGTAGCTATAGAAGGGTTGCATGGAGTTATACGTATACTTGATTATTTGGGAATGTTACAACCTGAATTTTCTCTTCACATTTCAGAAAATATAAATATACTAATTACAAAAAGTACCTGGATTAGGGCAAAATTTAGTGGGTTATTACATATCAAAGTAGCATCAGGAGCCAAAGTTTTAAAAGGCGATAGATTAGCTACTATCACCGACCCTTATGGTAAAATGCGCCATGTTATGAAAGCACAAAATGAAGGGTATATCATTAATGTAAACGAAGCGCCTATTGTGTATAAAGGGGATGCTATCTTTCATATATCAACTGCGCTCGGAGATGAAAACTAAACAGGAAATTCGAAAGTATTATAAGCAGAAAAGGGCTGCATTGTCTGAAGAAAACATAGCAGAGTTAAGTATAGCTATAGCTAATCAATTATTGAATCTACCGATCTGGGAATTTTCATATTTTCATACTTTCTTAACGATTGAAAAGCAAAATGAAGTGGATACGTCCTATTTACTTCATATTTTACAAGGAAAAGATAAGAATATCCTGGTTTCTTCTTCTAATTTTAGAGATATGAGCATGTCTCACTATTTATTGACGGATCATACGAAGTTAAAGGTAAATACCTACGGAATACCCGAACCTGTAGATGCTATTGAAGTAGCAGTCGAACGTATTGAAGTAGTTTTTGTTCCTTTACTAGCTTGTGACCTTCATGGTAACCGAATCGGATATGGAAAAGGCTTTTATGATCGATTTCTATCCACCTGTAAAACTGATGTTATTAAGGTAGGATTATCGTTCTTTGAACCCCTTGATAAAATAGCGGAGATTTCTACTCATGACCAAAAAATTAACTATCTGGTCACACCTTATAAGATATACCACTTACTTTAAATCTCTTGTATACATCAATTAATTCTCCTACTTTAGAGAATACTAACCTTAATTGAACATATCATGTCTCAACAATTCGAACATATTTGTATCATTGATGATGACAGTATCTATACCAATTTGGTGAGTAAGATCATCAAATTGAATAAAATCGCAAACCATATTTTAATCTTTAGAAATGGTAAAGAAGCCTTAGATTACCTAGTAGATTCAATAGAAACAAAGGCTGATACTATTGTAATTCCGCAAGTAATTTTGTTAGATTTAAATATGCCAATTATGGACGGATGGGAATTTCTAGATGAGTTTGAAAAGATAAAAAACCGGTTAAGTAAGAAAGTTAGCGTATACGTAGTCAGTTCTTCAATTAACAAATTAGATATCGACCGGGCAAAAGCTAATCATATAGTGCAAGACTATTTAAGTAAACCTTTACAATCTACTGATTTTAGAAAAATCCTAAATTAAATACCAAACTTAAATTAACTGGTACCGAATGCTTTTTTATTAAATATCAAAAGCAAAAAAACACCGATACTAATTGCTGAATCCGCAATATTAAAAACGGGGTCAAAAAAAGAAAAACGTTGTCCTCCCCAAATAGGAATCCAATCTGGTAACACATCGTTGTAAAGGGTAAATTGGATCATATCTACCACTTTTCCATAAAAAATACTTTCGTATCCTCCGCCTTCCGGTAGGAAAGTAGCCGTTTGTACCATGGTACTTTCACTGAATAATAGCCCATAAAAAATAGAGTCGAGAATATTCCCTAAGGCTCCTGCAAAAATAAGAGCAATACAAAAAGTAAGAATAGCAGCGCTATTTTTTCTAACCGAATCATATAACCAGTATCCAATTCCTGTAATAGCTAAAAGCCGAAATAAAGTAAGAATCAATTTCCCATAAGTGCCAGGTAATTCAAAACCCCAGGCCATCCCTTTATTTTCTACAAATACTAGTCGAAACCAGTCAAATACTTCTACCTGATCGTGTAGTTTAAAATTCAGTTTTATATAAATCTTTGAAATTTGATCTATGGCAAGAACAAGTATAATAACCAAAATAGATTTACGTAAAGACATGAATAGAGAGTAATCGTGAAATTTAAAAGACGGACAAAAATAGGGTTTTATTACAGAGAATTGCAATTAGTAAGTAATTTTTTCTGTAATGGAAAGGTGAAAAGCAGAAGCTATCTAAAAAGTAGTCAAATGTATGAGATTAGTTATATAAATGAACTACTACCTTAGGTAATAGTCATTCATAATTCCCTGTTATTTTTAGATAGCTCTACTGATATCAGAAACTAATAAATTCTTAGCTCTGCATATTTTTAGCTTCAATACTTAAGGTAGCATGTGGAACCAGTTTTAAACGCTCTGGGTTAATTAATTTTCCGGTTACTCTACATACTCCGTAAGTTTTATTTTCAATACGTAATAAAGCGTTTTTCAGGTCGCGTACAAATTTTTCCTGTCGGATCGCTAATTGTGTGTTCGCTTCTTTAGACATGGTTTCACTTCCTTCTTCAAAAGCTTTAAAAGTAGGCGAAGTATCATCCGTACCATTATTACCATCATTCTTATAAGCACTTTTTAAAAGTTCCAGGTCTTTTTGTGCTTTCTCCATTTTATCCGTAATTATTTTTCTGAATTTCTCCAGATCTGCGTCGCTATATCTAGCTTTTACATCTTGGGCCATAATTTATTGTTTTTTAATAATCAATTGAGTGGCAATGTCATCAAACGCAATTTCATTACCATTTATTACGTCATCAGAAAACTCAATGGATTCGGTTAAGGTTTCATTTTTTATAAAATATTCATTGTTCTCAATAGCTTCTCTGACCTTTTGATGTTCTTTAAAGGTAATATGAATTCGGTCCGTAACTTCAAACCCGCTGTCTTTTCGTATATTTTGAATACGATTGACCAGTTCTCTCGCGATTCCTTCTTGTTTTAAATCCGGTGTGATTGAAATATCTAAAGCAACCGTTAAAGAACCTGCATTTGCCACTAACCAGCCTTCAATATCCTGAGAGCTTATTTCAACATCTTCAATTTCTAAATTAACAATTTTATTGTTAATTTCAATATTTATATTGCGGTTTTGTTCTAATTTCTTTATGGTTTGTTGATCGAAACTTTGTATTTTATTAGCAATCAGTTTCATATCTTTTCCAAAGCGAGGGCCTAGACTCTTAAAATTAGGTTTTATTTTCTTCACTAGAATGTTAGAATCCTCAGTAATCAATCGAATTTCCTTCACATTTACCTCTCGTTTAATCAGATCAGAAACCCCCATAATCTCTTTTTTTTCTGTTTCTGACAATACCGGAATCATAATTTTTTGAAGCGGTTGCCTAACCTTTATTTTTTCTTTTTGGCGTAAAGAAAGCACCAGCGAACAGATATCCTGTGCTTTTTTCATTTTTCTCTCCAGGTCCTTATTGATTAATTCAGGGTTAGAAACCGGGAAAGCTGCCAGGTGTACACTTTCTACGTTGTCCTTATTATATGCAGTTAAGTCTTTATAAAGTCGATCCGAAAAGAAAGGGGCGATAGGTGCGGACAATTGAGCTACGGTTATTAAACAAGCATGCAAAGTTTGGTAAGCTGAAAGTTTATCCTGTCGCGCCTGTTTTTTATTTTCCGTTTGATTGGAGACTTGTTTCCAGAACCTTCTTCGGCTTAACCGGACAAACCAGTTACTTAAATGTTCCTGGACAAAATCCGAAATTGCCCGGGCAGCTTTAGTAGGCTCATAATCCGAATAGAAAGCATCCGTTTTTTCAATCAAGGTATTAAGTTCGCTTAATATCCAGCAATCCAGTTCCGATCGATCAGCTATATTTAACTGAGGGGTGGCAGGATCAAACTTGTCAATATTTGCGTACAGACTAAAGAAAGAATTGGTGTTATAAAGCGTACCGAAAAACTTACGACGTACCTCAGTAATTCCTTCATTGTCAAATTTAAGGTTGTCCCAGGGATTTGCGTTGCTAATCATATACCAGCGGGTAGCATCCGGACCGTGTTCTTTTAAGGTTGAAAATGGATCTACCGCGTTCCCTAATCGTTTGGACATTTTCTGGCCTTTTTTATCTAGAACTAATCCGTTTGACATCACATTTTTATAAGCAACATCGTCAAAAATCATAGTAGCAATAGCGTGTAAGGTATAAAACCAACCCCGGGTCTGATCAACGCCTTCGGCAATAAAATCAGCCTTAAAAGGGCTTTCTCCATGATCGGATTGAGGTGCTTTTTCAAAAGGATAATGCCATTGCGCATACGGCATAGAACCGGAATCAAACCATACGTCAATCAAATCACTTTCCCGGTGCATTGGTTTCCCTGAAGGAGATACTAGAGTAATTTCATCAACAATATTTTTATGAAGGTCTACCTTCTCATAATTAGCATCACTCATATCACCTACGACAAAGTCGGCAAAAACATCAGCTTCAAGTACTCCTGCTTCTACTGCTTTCCGCATTTCGGATTTTAATTCCTCGATAGAACCAATAATAATTTCTTCTTTGCCATCTTCTGTTCTCCAAATAGGTAAAGGAATTCCCCAGAATCGAGAACGAGAAAGGTTCCAATCATTCGCATTTGCCAACCAGTTTCCAAAACGTCCTTCACCGGTTGCTTTTGGTTTCCAATTAATCTGGCCATTAAGTTCATGCATTCGGTCTTTAAAGTCGGTTACCTTAATAAACCAGGAGTCTAAAGGATAATACAGTACGGGTTTATCCGTTCGCCAGCAATTAGGATAACTATGCACGTATTTTTCAACTTTAAAGGCTTTGTTTTCTTCCTTTAATTTAATAGCAATTTCTACATCAACAGATTTCTCCGGGGCTTCTCCATTATCATAGTATTCGTTTTTAACGTATTTACCTCCCAGTTCTCCTAACTGTTTAATAAATTTACCTTGTAAATCTACCGTAGGAACCAGGTTATCATTTTCGTCTTTTACTAACAATGCCGGAACTTCCGGAGTTGCCTGTTTTGCAACCAGGGCATCATCCGCACCAAAAGTAGGCGAAGTATGAACGATTCCGGTACCATCCTCAGTTGTCACAAAATCTCCTGCAATCACCCGAAAGGCGTTTTCAGGATTGTGGTAAGGTTGTACGTAATCCAATAATTGTTCGTATCGAATATCTACGAGATCAGCACCCTTACATTCCGCCAGAATTAAATACAGAATTTTATTTGCTTTACCTGCTTCATTTTTAGGAGTATATGTTTTAATTTCTTCGGAAGAAGCTACTTCAATAAATTTTCCGTCAAACTGTTTACTGACTAGGTTTTTAGCTAAAACAACCAAAGTCGGTTCAAAGGTATATTGGTTATAGGTTTGCACCAAAACATAATCAATCTTAGGACCAACGGTTAGGGCGGTATTAGAAGGTAAAGTCCAGGGTGTAGTCGTCCAGGCAAGAAAATAGGCAGCCCCCAACCCCTCCAAAGGATAAGAGATGTTAAAAGCTTTAGCGATCGAGTTAGAAGTTCCCCCTTGAGGGGCTAGGGGGCGTAGAGGGCTCTTAAACTGCGCCACCACTGTGGTATCCGTTACATCCTGATACGTTCCCGGTTGGTTTAATTCATGCGAACTTAAACCAGTTCCTGCTTTTGGAGAATATGGTTGGATGGTATATCCTTTGTATAACAATCCTTTCTTATAAATTTCCGAAAGCAGCCACCAGACCGTTTCCATATATTTAGATTTATAGGTGATATACGGATCTTCCATATCCACCCAATACCCAATTTTTCGGGTAAGGTCATTCCAGATATCCGTATACCGCATTACTGCTTTTTTACAAGCTTCATTATATTCGGATACGCTGATCTTTTGACCAATATCTTCTTTGGTAATTCCCAGTTCTTTTTCAACTCCTAGTTCAACGGGTAATCCATGAGTATCCCAGCCTGCTTTTCGGTTTACTTTATAGCCTTTTTGGGTTTTAAAGCGACAAAAAATATCTTTAATAGCGCGTGCCATTACATGATGGATACCGGGTAATCCGTTTGCGGAAGGAGGGCCTTCAAAAAAGATAAAAGGTTCCGCACCTTCTCGCTCAGAAATACTTTTTTCAAAAATCTGATTTTCTTCCCAAAACTGTAATACTTCTTCAGCTATTTGGGGTAAATCTAAACTTTTATATTCTGTAAATCGATTGCTCATAAACCACGCTTTCTATTAGGTCTGCGAAAATAAGGAAATTCTATAATTATTTTAGATGATTTAATCAATACATTTTGAAGGGTTTAAAGGTTTGTCTAAGTCAACTCAAAAAAGTATTTTTAGCGACTCTTTTAAAATAGTTGGTATGGCGGAAGAAAGTTTTTTACCGGATGAAATTATCACTACTAAAATTTACCTGGTCCGGGGTCAAAAAGTAAGGTTAGACAGGGATTTGGCTGAATTGTATCAGGTACAGACAAAACGGCTAAAAGAAGCTGTTAGAAGGAATTTAGAAAGGTTTCCGGAAGATTTCATGTTTGAGATGACTAAAGATGAGTTTGCAAATTGGAGGACGCAATTTGCGACCTCCAATTCCTCAGATAAAATGGGACTACGCTACCCGCCCTTTGTATTTACGGAACAAGGAGTTGCCATGCTGTCCAGTGTCCTTAACAGTCCTACGGCTATAAAAGTTAATATTCAAATCATTCGGGTATTTACAAAGATACGGGCTGCCCTCTCAGACAACCTGAATTTAAAACTGGAAATTGAAGAAATCAAAAAGAAAGTAGATCATCAAAGTAAAAATATCGAACTTGTATTTAGTTATCTGGATGAATTATTGGAAAAACAGGAAGAAATAAAGAAGCCTACACCACGAATTGGTTATAAAAAATGAACAAAGAACTTACTCTAGCCCTTATTCAAACTCACTTGGCCTGGGAAAATCCGGTAGAAAACCGGGCGATGCTATCTCGTAAAATAAAATCTATAGAAGTTCCTTCGGACCTTATCATCTTACCGGAAATGTTTACCACAGGTTTTAGTATGAATGCTCGGAGCCTGGCTGAAACCATGCATGGGGAAACCATAAAATGGTTACTAGAATTAGCAAAAGAGAAAAGCACAGCTATTTGCGGAAGTTTGATTATTAAGGAAAAAGAACATTTCTATAACCGCTTTGTCTTTATAACCCCGGAAGGAGAAACAACCCATTATGATAAGCATCAGTTATTTACTATGGCAGAAGAACGGGAAGTATATACGCCAGGAAACGAGATTGTAATTATTGACTACAAAGGCTGGAAAATAAAACCTCAGATTTGTTATGACTTACGTTTTCCGGTTTGGGCTCGTAATACTACTGGTTATGACCTACTGCTCTACGTTGCTAGTTGGCCTAAAACCCGAATTAATGCCTGGGACACTTTATTAAGAGCAAGGGCTATTGAAAATATGTCGTATTGTATTGGCGTAAACCGTATTGGTTTAGATGGAAATGGTTATGAATACAATGGACACTCCGGGGCATATAATGTCCTTGGGCATAAATTAAATGATTATATTCCTATAAAAAAAGATGAAATTCAGGTGATTACTTTATTAAAATCACATATTGAAAACACCCGAAAAAAACTGCCTTTTTTAGAAGATGCAGATACTTTTAAACTACTTTAAAATAAATGTTTCTTTACGTTCCCAATTACCTCTAAGATCAATTAATTCCGGAAAGTAGAATACTTCTTCGGGTTGTAGTTTATCCAGAAAACTTCCGGTATCCCAAACGCCATTGTTATTACGGTCTAAAATTACCCGAATATCGTATTTACCAGGTTCTATATTATTAAAAATGGTAGTTTCTTTAGAAGGAACGACCTTTTCTGCAATCACTTCTCCTTCCATAGTGATTTGTGCAATTACCGGGTATTGTTCCACTTCTTCCAGGGTTAAAAATATCGTTCCGTAGTCCGATTTCTTGGGAATTCTTATATTGTAAAAAGTAGTATCATTAGTATTTTCATAAAAATCCTTAATAGCTCCCGGTAAAAGTTCCAGTTGATAACTGTTTTCTTCGATTCGATCAAAAGAAAAAGTTACTTCATTCTCCAGTTCGTCTAGTTTTGTTTTAAAATCAACATTGACTGAATCTTTATCTATTACTTTGATAAACTCGTCATTTACGGACGATAAAGGAATTTCGGCGGTTACTTTAAAACTTTTATCAAAAGGAAGCGTACCTTGGTTTACAGGTGTTAAATTAAGTGAATCTTTATATTGCTCCCTAAAAGGAGAGACTAAAGTATCTCTGTAGATACCATTTGTTATTTCAAATATTAATGAGTCTGTCTCAAAGTAAGGTTTGTAAAAATAATAAACAGAATCTTTCTCTTTATCCGGAATAATCCGGGATTGGAAATCCTCTGGTTTCTCAGAAAGCAATCGTATGTATAAGCTATCTCTTTTTCCTTCGTACGGAAAGATAAAAGAAGTACGAGAACGTTGTTTAGGCCTAAGGGGTCGATAGTCTAAAACTTCTTTAAATAAGGCTACTTCAAATACCTTAGCCGTGTCTTTTGGTAGCGAAATAATCTCACTATAGAATCCAATTTTATCTTGTTGTGGTTCGTAGGTGTAGTTGACGGATTTATCTTTTAAGATTACCAACTGATATTGCCCTTCTCTTAGGTTTTCCAAACTAAAATCAGTAATACTATCCAAAGTGCTGGTTATATACCTAGGGACTTCTTTATAAATTAAAGAATCTTTATAGTTCTCATCTACTTCATATAAGGCAATTGTTACGTAGGGTTCAATTTCTTTTTCCAAAGCATCAAAAATCCGTCCTTCAATTTTTAAAGAATCAAGTTCGTTTCCGGTAGAAAATACATACCGTAAAAATGGGTAAGGATTACTCTCATTATTATCCACCACACTCTGCCCGAAGTTAATACTATAGGTGGTGTTTTGTAATAAAGTGTCTAAAAATTCAATCTTAACATACTTACTTGCACCTCCTAGGGGAGAGATAGTTGGTTTAGGACTCATAGGGGGCGAAACAATGATTTGTTTTTGCGCATCTTTTAACTGTATGTATTCATCAAAATAAATCCGTACCTCATCTTCCTTAAAATTAGTAGAAAAGTTAGGGGGTACGGCCCTTACAAAAACAGGAGGAATGGTGTCTTTAAGCCCTCCGGTAATGGCACCTCGTTTTGCACAACTTATAAAGGCTCCGCTTATAAACAATAAAATAATAATGGTTGTTCTCAGATATAAAAATAACTTCCTTTTTTTCATATAGTCAGCGTGATGCTACAAATAAACAACTATTTATATTAACCTAAAAGCTTACTCCGTTAATGCCATAGCAGCAAGGCTAATTTTGATTCCGGGTACATCTTTAATGGTTTCAATACATGCTTCTAATGTAGCTCCGGTAGTAATAATATCATCTACAATTAAAACGTGTTTATTCTTTAATAAGGACGACTGATTGCTTTCAAATGTTTCATTAGTGTTGATCCAGCGATCTAATCTGTTGTTTTTGGACTGTTTTTTATTGTAGGATTTTTTTCTCAAAATAAAATCAAGGTATTCAGCCCTTAGATGACTGGCAATTTGCATACCGAACTTATGTACTTGATTGTAGCCTCTTTCTCTCAAACGTTTGGGGTGTAAGGGTACCGGAAGCACAATGTCAATGTTTTGATAATCAGCAGATTTTTTTAGTTCCTGTCCTAGCCAATTACCCAGGTATTCGCCTATGTTTTCCTGATTTCGATATTTTAAATTATGGAGTAAATTCTGTACTAAACCGTCTTTATAAAAGCGTAATAAGGCAGTAGCATTTTCAATATTAGCACGCCCGTAAAATACTTTTTTAATCTTTTCACCGTTTACCTTATGAAAATTACCGAGGGGTAGCTGATGCAAGCAAGAAGTGCAAAGTAATTTTTCATTTTTATGTAAAGGTCCTTCACAAGCTGAACAATAAATTGGAAAGAATAAATAGAATAGGTCTTTAACCATACTATAGGAATAAGCTATTATTAGTATATTTAACCGAAATAACCATCAAAAATTAAATAATTATTATGACAACGCAAAATAACAATCTGACACTAAAAATTTTAATTGGTGTCTTAGGTGCTCTTTTGTTAATCCTAGGGATTTTTACATATAAGTTTTATAATGAAGAAAAGCGGGAAAAAGCAATTCTTCAACAAGAGAAGGACCTTATTGAAAGTGAATTGGGTGAATTAATAACTAAATATGACAATGCGATTGCTCTAAATGAGGTGATGGATGATCATTTATTAAAAGAAAAAGAAAGAGTGGTTAGCCTTCTAGATAGTTTAAAAGACTTTGAAGCTAACGTGGCATTAATTGCAAAATACCGAAGAGAAGTTAGTAAGTTAAAGAGGGAAAGAGAGCGTTTGTTTAAACTGGCAGACAGTTTAACCACGGCAAATGAGCAATTAGAGACTGACTTGGATAGTACGTCTACAGCATTGACGCAACGTATTGTTTATTCGGATTCTTTACAAACTCAAAACGATAAGTTAGCTGAAATCGTAGAACGTGGCTCTGCCTTGACTGCGGCTAACATTACAGCAGAAGGTGTAAGAGTAAAGAGTAGTGGTAAAATTATACCTACCAGTCGTTCCAGCAAAGCAGATAAAGTACGAGTATGTTTTACCATAGCTCCTAACAAACTGACGGAGAAAGGAGATAAGGATTTATACGTTCAGGTTATCAACCCTACAAATAATCTAATTGGTGATAAAACCTCAGTAAATTTTGAAGATGCCATACTTACCTATAGCGGAAGCAACAGAGTGTTTTATGAAAATGATGCCTTAGATGTTTGTGTTCTTGTTGATGCACAGGCAGGTGAAATAATGAAAGGAAATTATGTAGTCAACTTATTTTCCGGGCCAAAAATGATATCTAACACGCAATTTGAATTGAAGTAAAAGAGTAAAAAGAATATTTTACCAATTAAAAAACCACTTTATCATTTGATAAGGTGGTTTTTTAATTTGGTTATCACTGGAAATAAAAATTTTTCAGCTAAATATTTATTTAAGTTTATTATAGACTTATTTTTGCGGCATGGCAAAACAAGAAGATATCTTTAAAAAAGTAATTTCCCATGCGAAGGAGTATGGATATATTTTTAGTTCCAGTGAAATTTATGATGGGTTAAGTGCCGTATACGATTATGGGCATAATGGTGTAGAGCTTAAGAAAAACCTTAGAGATTACTGGTGGCAGAGCATGGTACAAATGCACCAAAATATTGTCGGACTGGACGCTGCTATTTTAATGCATCCCACTACCTGGAAAGCTTCCGGTCATGTAGATGCTTTTAATGATCCGCTGATCGATAATAAAACTTCAAAAAAAAGGTATCGTGCAGATGTACTAATTGAAGATTATGCCGAAAAACTACAGCAAAAGGCAAATAAAGAGATAACTAAAGCTAAAAAACGTTTTGGAGATTCTTTTGATGAAGCACAATTTATAGCTACAAACCCCAGGGTAGTTAAATATCTGGAAGAAAAAAAGGCTATTTTAAAAAGGATGGGGCAATCCTTAGAAAAAGAAGACCTGGCAGATGTAAAGGCATTGATTGAGGAACTTGGGATTGCAGATCCTGAAACAGGCTCTAAAGAATGGACGGATGTGCGGCAGTTTAACCTGATGTTTGGCACTAAGTTAGGCGCTTCTGCAGAAAATGCTACAGATTTATATTTGCGTCCTGAAACTGCACAGGGAATTTTTGTTAACTTTTTAAATGTTCAGAAAACCGGTCGTATGAAAATTCCGTTTGGGATTGCACAAACCGGAAAAGCATTCCGTAATGAAATTGTTGCACGCCAGTTTATCTTTAGGATGCGAGAGTTTGAACAAATGGAAATGCAATACTTTGTCCAACCGGGAGAAGAAATGAAATGGTATGAGTATTGGAAACAAACCCGTCTTAACTGGCATTTATCCTTAGGTCTAGGTAAAGAAAACTACCGTTATCACGATCATGATAAATTAGCGCACTATGCAAATGCAGCGGCAGATATCGAATTTAATTTTCCTTTTGGTTTTAAAGAATTAGAAGGAATACACTCCAGAACGGATTTTGATTTAAAAGCACATGAAGAACACTCAGGTAAGAAACTGCAGTTTTTTGATCCTGAAAAAAAGGAGAATTATGTACCTTATGTTGTAGAAACTTCAGTAGGGCTGGATCGTTTGTTCCTGGCGGTATTTTCAAAATCCCTGATGGATGAACAATTGGAAGACGGATCTATCCGTACGGTTTTAAAATTACCGGCGGTAGTTGCCCCGGTAAAAGCAGCGATTCTTCCTCTAGTCAAAAAAGACGGGTTACCGGAGGTGGCCAATACCATTTTTGATGACTTAAAATGGGATTTTAATATCACTTATGATGAAAAAGATGCTATTGGCAGAAGGTATCGCAGACAGGATGCTAATGGGACTCCCCTTTGTTTTACTATTGATCATGATACCTTAACTGATAATCAGGTGACCGTTAGAGATCGGGATACGATGCAACAGGAACGAATACCTATTAATGAAATCAAACTAAAAGTACAGGAAAAGGTAGCTGTTAAACATTGGTTAAAAAGATAAGCGTTATTCTTAAAATATTGAGAGTTACATACTATTTTTTTAAATAATATGTTATAAAATCAAATATAATTTAAAGTATTCTAAAAACGGCTTATAAAATTCCGTGAATAATTGTATTTTAGTAAGCCTCTTTTACCAAAACTTTGAGTAAATGCTATCGAGAAAAATTTTACTTGTTGCTCTTTTAATATGCACGTTTGCCGGATTTTCTCAGGACAAGAAGCAGCGCCTGCCCAGTACTTTTACAGGCGTCTCAAAACCGATGAAACCGGTAAATGCTCTACGAAGTAAAAAAAACTTGATTCCAGCTTCTGAAAAACCTCAGGGAGGGGCACCTAGATTAAGGATTAAAAATAAAACCATACCTGGTAAAGGATTGCCGAAAGGTATGGATCCACTACTGTTAAAACAAAAAAGTTTTAAAGGAACTAAAGCACTTGCAGCTCCTATTCTTACTTTTGAAGCAGATGCAAGAGAGGCATCTCCATCAGACCCTACGGGTGCAGTAGGACCTAACCATTATGTAAGTGCAAGAAATTCGGCTTTCAGTATTCACGATAAGTCCGGCAATGTATTACAACAATCAATTTCGTTAGAAAATATTTTTGAAGGTGAAAACGATGGTGACCCAATTGTGTTCTACGATAATTTTGCAGACAGGTTTGTAATTACCCAGTTCTTTGGTGCTTTTTCGCAGGGCGCAGGACCTTTTGGGTTTTTAATTGCAGTATGTCAGGGGTCAAACCCGGTAACTGATGGTTGGTATACGTATCGGTATGAAGTGGATTCTTTTCCTGATTATCCTAAATTTTCAGTTTGGTCTGATGGTTATTATATTACCGCTAATAAGAATCAAAACAGTCCGTCAGTTAATGAAGTTGTATTTGTTCTGGAAAGAGATAAAATGTTAGTAGGCGAAGATACCGCTGGTATACAGGGATTTGCTTTACCCGGAGCCTTAACTAACGGATTTTACTCACCTTTAGCGTTTAATGCTATTGGCACCGTATTGCCCCCAAGAGGATTAGGTCATATTGTATATTATCAAGACGATTCGTGGGATGGGGTAAGTGAAGATAAGATAAAACTTTGGTCGTTAGGTGTGGATTGGGACACCCCTTCTAATTCTTTTATTGCAGAGGATCAGGAATTAAGTGTGAGCGGTGGAGATATTTCTGCTTTTGATGCTACTTTTAGTTCCGGAAGTACTCTCAATCTACCACAACCAGGAGGTGGTGGAGAAGATAAAGATGCGTTACAAGGTGCTATTATGCAGGTATTAAACTATAGAAGGTTCTGTGGTTACAACTCCGTAGTATTTAATTTTGCAGTAGATATAGACAATAGAGTTAACAGTTCAGGTAATGAACTGGATCATGTATCCGGAATACGTTGGTATGAGTTACGTCAAGATGGCGATAACGCCCCCTGGTACGTGAATCAAGAAGGGACATACGCTGCTCCGGGTGGAAAGAGTGCCTGGTGTGCGAGTATGGCCATGGATATTTACGGAAACATCGGGATGGGGTATTCTAGTGTGGGTACGGTTCAGGATGGTGCGGATAGAGATAGCTTTATTTCTCTTCATTATACCGGACGGTTAGTAGATGACCCTCCGGGAATGATGACCTTTGCTGAACAAACGATAAAGAATGGTACCGGAGTCAGTCAGGGAAAAGAGCGTTATGGTGATTATTCACATCTTACCGTAGATCCGATTGACCAAAACACTTTCTGGTTCATATCAGAATACCCGGAAGCAACCGGGACTAATATGAGAGATTACGTTGGGGTATTTAAAGTGGCTACGGCAATAGGTAATGATATAGGAGTTATTGCTATTGATGGTCCGGTAACCAGTACTTTTGAAAGTACTGAAAGTGTAAAGGTTCGAATTAAAAACTTCGGCGAAGTAGCCGCAAGTAATTTTCCGGTACAGTACAGTATCAATGGAGGTCCCGTAGTTACTGAAATTTTCAGCGGTACGATTTCTCCGGGAAACGAAGCAAATTTTACTTTTGCTAAACAAGAAGATTTTAGCGCAGAAAGGGAGTTTATGATTGAAGTGCAAACGGATTTGGCAAGTGATGCTACTCCAATTAATGATTGTACCAGTGCGGTTATCTTTAATTTACCAGCTGATGATGTAGGAGTTGCAGCGATAATCAATCCTAAAACCGGTACAGGACTAGCAATCGACGAACCGGTTATGGTTAATATTAAAAACTACGGGGGTAAAGCACAATCCGGTTTTGAAGTGTACTATGTAGTAGATAATGGTACTCGAATTACAGAACGATATAATGATGTTCTGGAAGGACAAAGCTCACAATTTTTTACGTTCAGTCAAACTTTTGATTTTTCGGATTTTAGAACTTATATAGTGGAGTCCGGAACTATACTGTCAAACGATCAGAATTTAAATAACGACCTGGTTATAGAAGAGGTACTTCATGAGCAATGTAATCCTACCTCTAATTGTTCGCAAAGTCAGGATGGAATTATTTCTTTTGAATTGTCTAATGTGGTAAATAGGGATATACCTTGTAATGACGGATATGAAAGGTTTCCTAACCTAATCATAGATATTGCAAAAACTGAAGAGTATGTGTTAACCATACAAACAGGTTTTGTATCAGAAGAATCTCAACGTTTTTCCATATGGATTGATTATGATGATAATACGGTTTATGAGGAAGATGAACTTGTCTTAAGTAATCAGGTAATCAAATCAAATTTTGAAGATCAAAAATATAAATTTGAAGTTAGTGCAGATGCCCCCGTAGGGCAACATCGTATGCGTATCAGAGGGGCTGATACTCAAAACTCCGGGGGAGTTACTAAGTTAAATGATCCTTGCGCTGAAATTACCTTTGGAACCACTCATGATTATTTTGTAAAAATTAGTGAACGGGTAGAAGACTCAGATATTGTAGTGGTAAGTGGAGATAATGATCAATTTACCTTTACTATGAGTGATTTTAATGCAGATGAAAGCCTTCCTATTAATATTTATGACTTGTCCGGTCAAATAATTCATTCTAATGTAATTACTAAAAATTCAGGTATTTTTGAATATGACCTGGATATGTCATATGTTCAATCTGCAATTTATTTTGTTCAGATTGGTAGTAATACTACCGGTAGAACAGCAAAATTTATTGTACCGTAATTTTTTATAATAATTTAGAAAAAGGCTCGTAATTGAACGGTACCGGTATGAATAGTACGTGAATTTTCACTATTACGACCCAGATATGATATATTTAAATCCAAATATTTGGTTAGTTTTTGTTGGATTAATAAAGACCAGGTAAAATTAACTCCGGGTTGCAGACCGTCCAGCAATTGATAACCTACCGGTGAAAAAGCATTACCTTCAAAGTTATTATCTATATAATTAAATTCTCCGGTTATTGAAGATTTTTGCTTCTTAGCAAAAGTGAATGAGGCTCCTAATGTTTGTTGTTTTAATTGTTCCTGTCCGTCCGTATTATCCTGATCATCTAGCTGATAAAATAAACTAAAACGATTCTGATCAGATAGGAGGTATGATATTTTGGGTGCTAGCACTATACCGGATAAAGTATAATTTCTATTGTCAAAATTTTCTGCTGCGCTTATGGTTTCAATTTGTTGAACCCTATTTTCCAGCACCCAAGACTCCTGGATTTTATGTTGAAATACGAGTTCGTGGCTTTTAGTACTATTCTCCTGGGAGCCGGTAATTAATTCGTTTTTATTTTCGGAAGCCAGATACGTATAATTCGTGGTAAAATGTTGTTTTCCACGGTTAAAGAAGAGTGTATTTCTAAAACTGGAGAGTAGGGATAACTCATCATCATTTGAAAATAGGTTGATTTTAAAGCTATTAGTGTTCCTTAAGTTTCTTCTGTCAATCAGATAGGTGGTTTGATTGTAAAAATGCGATAGAAACTTCCTGAATTTATTTTTACTACCGGACCAGGAAATAGGGGAGAGCGTTACAATCTGACTGAACTTATTTTGATTGGTTTTAATAAAAATCTGGTTGGGTAACAGTACACGTAAATAAGTTGCCTGATCGGTAAATTGCGCTATTTCAAATTCATTCAACTCCTGGAGATTATTATTGTTGTAATCAATCCAGGTAAAGGTTCCCTGGCCCGGTTCTACCTCTACATAGGTAAACTCTTGCTGGGGTAAAGTACCGCTACTGGTCTCAAACAGGGTATTCAGGTTGACTTTGTTTTGAAATAGCTGTTGGTTGTATAATACTCTTGAAGTAAGTGTTTTTTCATCTGACGTATTTTCATCTTTGCTGTTGAGTTCGCGGTAGTTGGCATACAGTGATAATTGCGTGTTTTTTGAAGCAATGGGCCTGGATTGCAGGTAATAGTTTGAAGAAGTATTCACCCTTTGCAAAGAATTATTTCGTAAACTGTCATTCACCCGATGTCTGTATCCTACTTTAGCATATACTTTTAAACTATCTCCGATACCCATAAAATATTCCTGAGATACAAATTTTTGTGAAAGTGGAGTAAAAATATCGGTTTGTTTTTCTATTTCCTGGTTGTCTTCGGCTGCTATTCGGGTACCTATCCATTTATTTTTAAAATTATAAGTAAGTCCGCTATACCATCTAAAAAAGGTAGAATTTAAAACGCTACTATTGCTATTAAGAACACTAGTGTTTAGTTCAAAAGTAAAATTCTTCCATTGTAAATCAGAAGTAACCAAATGTCGATTACCGCTGTAACTATCTTTAAAGTCCAGGTATTGAAATGCATATTGCGTAGCACCAATTTTCGGATGAAATAAGTTGAAGCCGGAAGTTATAAACTGCTGATCCCCTGTAGTAAGCTCGGGTAAGTTCCAATCCCGATTAAATTCAACGGCGTAGATACGTTCAATACTTTGAAACCGGTTATCTATGTAATCCAGGTTTGTATTAGTATCGAGTGTCCAGCTACTATCTTTTTGAATCAATCGGTGTTGTAGTTGTAATTTGCCTGCAAATCCATTGTTATCCCCGTCATCAGTATCCGAAAATAAGTTTCGGTCATTCCTGCTGCCGGCAGTTTCAAAGGCAATACTGGTGTTTTCTGTGGGTTGATAACTGCCTTTTACCACTGCGGTTTGTAAACGTTCGGGAGCGACCAAGCGCACCACCGGAGCATAAGATCCCTGAGGAACCCCGTTTATCGGTGACACATATCTATAAATCCTACGGATAGCGGTAAGATTTTCAAGGATATAATTCCCCTGATTTTCTCCTACCAGGGTAAAACGAACATTAAACAAATCTTCTTGTGGAGTTTCTGCAAATACAAAGATTTCGGTATTATCCCTAATTTCTTTCCGGTATAAAATTTTATTTTCACTAAACGTATCTGCAACGGATGAAGGAGCAATCATTTGAGACATATCATCTCCTGCTTCAGCCAGAATGCCAATCTGTTCATCCGATAGGTTTTGTTGTAAAGGCTGGTTCTTCGCATCATTTTCGGAATATACAAAAGCTTCCAGATTTAATTTTTCAGTGGTATGGCTTCCTCCGCCGTAAGCAATAATACGAGAATAGTTTCTATCAGTAGTTTGATATTCTATAGAGATTCGCATTTCGGAAGTTATAGGATATGTCGGGTTAAAGCGAACCTCTCCTGCGTTATAATCTATGATGTATTGTTTATTTTCTCCGCGTTCTAATAAAATTCCATTTACATATACGCGTTCACTACCGGAGACGATTAAAACGAAAAGTTCACCGTTGGGACCGGTTAATTTGTAAGGACCCTGATTGCCTTCCTGAGCAATAAACTGGCTACGGGTAAATACTCCGCGGACTAAGGCTCCAGCGGCAAAAACACCAGTTTTACTATTTTCATGATCAATGGTACCGGCAATAGAAACTCCCTGAACATTTTTTGTAAATCGGTTAAAATAACTATCCGAATTTTGAAGAATAACGTCACCTGCCCTTAGGTTCCACTTATCATTGAATATTTCAATAAAAACCTGATCGAATTCATCCAGGTTTTGAGAATACCCCCCCTGCTGTACCGGTACGTTAGCATCCTGTATAGAAGCGCGAATAGAGACATTTTCACTAATTTTACCGGTAATCTGAAGGTCTAATTCAGAATTTAAGACGGTATTCTGCCCATTGCCTACCGTAAGTCCCCTCGATAAACTCCCGGAAGTATTAAGCCCGTCAAATGGGGTGAAATTCTTGGATAAGGAAGGTTGTGAAAGTTGATAGCGTTGTTTTTTACCATTTTTACTATTTACGATAATTTTAGGATCTAGTAATTGGTATTTCTTAGTTAAAAAATCAGGATATCGCACATACTCGATAAGCAAACTATCTTCACTTTTTAACAAAGTATTGTCAGGGTATAATTGCGCTTCTTCAAAGTTTACCTGATACTCAGAAGCATCCACTTTATTCTTATTTATAGTACGTACGGTAAACCTAAAAGGGTTAATACTTACCGAATCAATAACTATGGTATCCTGTATTCGGACTTTTTTATGTTGTATAGTACCCGGCAGGCTCTGCGAAAATAGCAGGCTTGTATTGCAAACAAAAAGTATAAAAACATACTGCAATCGGTACATTGTTACAAAACTAGGACTTTTATTTTCTTTTTCTTTATAAATAAGCTTTTACCTTTTAGGTAAGGTCAGTCTTATATAACGTCATAAGCCCTTTAGAATTATATCTAATAAGAGTAATGACTATAATCTGATACGGACTTAATTAAAACGTGCTGTAGAGGATATTAATAATAGTTCTATATCTTAGCTTTTTAAAGATACTGAAATGAAAATTATTTCATACAATGTTAACGGGATTAGAGCAGCTTTACGTAAAGATTTCTTAACCTGGTTACGACAGGCGAATCCGGATATCCTTTGTTTACAAGAAATTAAAGCTACCCAGGATCAATTGGATCTTAGCCTTTTTAAAGAAGCAGGATATCCATATACTTACTGGTATAGTGCACAAAAAAAAGGATATAGCGGGGTAGCCATTTTATGTAAGGAAGAACCTAAAAATGTCGTTTATGGTACCGGAATCGAATATATGGATACTGAAGGCCGTAATATAAGGGTAGATTTTGAAGATATCTCTGTAATGAGCATGTACTTACCTAGTGGGACCAATATGGATCGATTGGATTTCAAACTTACTTACATGGCAGATTTTCAAGATTATATAGATAATTTAAAAAAAGAAATCCCAAACCTAATTGTTTGTGGGGATTATAATATTTGCCATGAAGCTATAGACATCCATGACCCGGTTCGCTTAAAAAATGTTTCTGGGTTTTTACCAGTAGAACGAGAATGGATTGGTAATTTTATTAATAGTGGATTTATCGATTCTTTTCGGCATTTTAGTCAGGAACCACATCAGTATTCATGGTGGAGTTACCGGGCTAACGCCCGAAATAATAATAAAGGTTGGCGGTTAGATTATGCTATGGTAGCTCATTCATTAGAAGACAGGTTGCAAAGAGCTTTGATCTTATCAGAAGCCAAGCATAGTGATCACTGCCCAATCCTGGTGGAATTAGAATAAAAAAAGATTGCTGTAAAACAACAATCTTTTAAATATAAATTAAAATAGTTTCTTTTAGTTAAAAAGACTATTTAAGATGTCTTCCACATCGCCGTCTTGATTTTCTCGTAGTTGATCTTTAACCTGTAATAGTTTAACCTGAAAACTTTCTAATACTCGCTTTGCATTCATTTTTTGAAGATGAATTTGCTTTCCTTCCGAAGTTAATAGGTAATACTGATAAAATTTAAGTTCTGCTGGCTTTGTCTTGTCCAGACGTTCTTCTAAGGAAACAGTACCTTTATCAGTGGCAATAGAGATAATGCTACTTTGTGCCGTAACCTTATCGGTCTCTCTGTTTAATTCTGTTGCTAAACCATAAATATCTTTATAGATTTCAGGTAGTTTTTTCCAGTCTTCTTGTGCCTGGATAGTAAATCCAAAACCAATCATGAATAGGAGTAGAAAAGTTTTTTTCATAATATTTGGGTGTTATCAGTTTAATTGTATCAAAACTACGTATTTGATTTCACGTATTCCTTAACGGAATAAAAATACATTTAGTATTATCCCATTTGAAAATTCAAAGTTCAAAATAATACTTTTTCTTATCATTTTCCAAAAAGTATGCCAAATAAAACGATTAGAATATCGACTAAAGAAAAGTTTTAACGATTAAAAAGCAGGTTTAAGACTTATTAATAAGAAATGTTAGTAAATAGTAAAGGAGTTTATAAATTTTAAAAAAGTATAAAGTGATCATAAGAATTGATAAAATCACTGAAATTAAAGTTGTTAGAAAATTGACTAAATTATCTAATTTTCTTTTTTGTAACGTTAAAGATAATTATGCTATTGAGATAGTTTTTCAGCTTCTTTTAATAAATGACTGTAAGAATTACGATTGATAACAACCTGTCCGTTTTCAATTTCAATAAGCGGGTTTTTATTTTCTAAAGCTTGCTTTATTATAGTATCTAAAAACTTGGTCCTGGCAGTAATCCGTGTGATAGCGATATTTTTATCTTCTTCTGATAAATTTTTATAGTATTTATTCAACATAAACTAAGCAATTAATTATTCAATAAAAATAATATATATTATTCATATTCTATATATAAAAGTAGATGTTTGTAAAAAAAAATAAGCTTCCTTAGTTTTAGGAAGCTTATAACTGTTTGGTTAATTAGTTTGTATTGTAAATATGATATATACGAGTTTGTGTACTATATAAAATTTTTACAAACAATTAATAATAATAACCGTTCCAAAAAGGGTTTATAAAACTAATCATTTGATAATGAGATAAATATATATTTTTAAATTTTTAAAAAGTATTATTATCTGTAGAAATATGATACATACTGTAGAAATTGAGCACTAATTAGTAAGCCTATAAAGTATAAAGTAAAATAACGGATTTCAATAATAATTTAAAATTGCTGTACCCTTTTATAAGACTACATTACTGTAAAAGACTTCATATAAAATCTGGCTTGGTAATAGTATATATATGTAACAATAGATATTTAGCACTAGGGGCTGTCCAAAATAATAGTTACTATTTATAATAAATATAGATATTAATTATTAAATTCTTTTATATGTGCTTTTGAAGTAATAATAATCCGGTATTTTTAACGTATTTTCTTATTAATCATTAAACTGTGCGTATAAAATTGTATACATATGTAAATCAATAATATTTATATGTTTTTGGTGAATAATCTGATATGTTAGAATGTACTTTTAGAATAGAGGTGTAAGCTTACAATTATGATAATGTTTACAGTTTAATTTATTCTAGTTTATAATTTAGCATTCTTTATTAGCTATATGAAATACACAGTTTTACCTGGAACTACAATTAAAGTAAGTAAGATATGTTTAGGTACCATGACCTGGGGTCGGCAAAACACGGAAGAAGATGGTCATGAGCAATTGAAATACGCATTCGACCAAGGTGTTAATTTTGTAGATACGGCAGAATTATATGCGGTACCTTCTACTAAGGAAACACAAGGTAAAACCGAAGAAATTATTGGTACCTGGTTTCAAAAGAATAAAAATAGGGATCAATGTGTGTTAGCTAGTAAAATTGCAGGCCCGGCAGAATTTACCAAGCATATCAGAACCGGGGGATATAAAAAAGAGGAATTATCAGATGCGATTGAAAAAAGCTTAAAAAGGTTGCAAACAGACTATATAGACCTTTATCAATTACATTGGCCGGAAAGGCAAACCAATTATTTCGGAAAAAAAGGGTATCAACACAATGAAAGCGAAGAGTGGAAAGATAATTTTAACCAAATTTTATTGGATCTACAGTCCTTTATAGACGATGGGAAAATACGCCATATCGGAGTTTCTAATGAATCTGCTTACGGACTGATGCGGTATGTAGAAGAATCTAGGAATGGAATGTCTAGAATAGTTTCTGTACAAAACCCTTACAGTTTATTAAACCGTAAGGATGAAATTGGTATAACTGAAGTGCTGCACCGAGAAAATGTAGGTTATTTAGCGTACTCTCCTTTAGGTTTTGGTATGCTCTCCGGAAAATATTTAGAAGGAACCCCTAAAGGTTCACGGTATGAGTTGTTTCCAAATTATAATCGGTATATGAATGAAAACAGTTTCAAGGCTACTCATAAATACCTGGAGATTGCCAAAGATGCCGGATTATCTTTAACAGATCTTTCTTTAGCCTTTGTAAATCAGCAAGCTTTTGTGACCAGCACTATTATCGGGGCAACTAAAATGGAACAGTTGACTGAAAATATTAATAGTATCAACGTTACCTTATCCGATGATACGCTAAAAGCTATTGACAAGGTTCATGAAAAAATTCCAAATCCTGCTCCTTAATAACTTACAGCAAACATCTGTTTGTCAACTAAATAGAAAAGCAACCACATCTTCTATTTTTGCTACTTTTTGAATTTTAATAATATAGTTTTCTTTACTTACTTTACTGTACTTAGAAATGAAAATAGTAGAAAAACCTAGTTTGTCAGATTCCTGGATACGCTGATCAATACGGGTCACTGGTCTTATTTCACCAGCCAACCCGACTTCGGCTGCAAAACAATAGTCTTTAGGAATAGGAATGTCTTCATTTGATGATAAAATAGCTGCTACTACAGCAAGGTCAATGGCGGTATCATCAATATGAATGCCTCCTGTAATATTTAGAAAAACATCTTTGGCCCCTAATCGAAAACCTGCCCTTTTTTCTAACACTGCCAGGATCATATTTAATCTTTTGACGTTATACCCGGTAGCACTTCGCTGTGGGGTGCCGTATACGGCGGTACTCACTAAAGCCTGTATTTCAATTAATAAGGGGCGGAGTCCTTCTAAAGTTGTTGCAATCGCAGTACCACTTAGTTCTTCTTCTTTTTTTGAAATTAAGATTTCGCTAGGATTGCTAACTTCCCTTAATCCGCTACCCAACATCTCGTAAATACCTAATTCTGCCGTTGATCCGAATCTGTTCTTATTTGCTCTTAAAATACGATAGACATGGTTACGGTCTCCTTCAAATTGTAAGACCGTATCTACCATATGTTCCAGAATTTTAGGACCGGCAATAGCACCGTCTTTTGTAATATGACCAATGAGTAACACCGGGATTGATGATTCCTTAGCAAATTTAATCAGCTCTGAGGTACATTCCCTAATCTGAGAAATGCTACCCGGGCTACTTTCTACATAATCGCTATGTAAAGTCTGAATTGAATCAATCACGACAATATCCGGATCTACCTTTTCAACCTGTTTAAAGATATTTTGTGTCTTAGTTTCCGTTAGGATAAAGCAGTTGTCTGTTTTACCGGTAATACGTTCGGCACGCATTTTAATTTGCTTCTGACTTTCTTCCCCGGATACGTATAATGTGCGATAGGGCAGGTTAAGACTAATTTGTAAGAGCAATGTACTTTTTCCAATGCCTGGCTCTCCACCTAACAATATTAACGATCCGGGTACAATACCTCCACCCAGCACATTATTCAGTTCCGTATCATAGGTTTTATAGCGAGCCTCTTTACTCGTATCGATCTCAGAAACCTTTAGCGGAAGAACTACTTTAGGTTGATGTTGTTTTGACCCGGTTTTCCAATCTTTTTGATCCGGTTTCTGAACGACCTCTTCTGCTATGGTATTCCATTCTTTACAAGCGGTGCACTGACCTTGCCATTTTGCATATTGTGCTCCGCAGTTTTGACAATAAAAAACGGTTTTTACTTTAGCCATATAATTAATGAAAGTTACTCTTTCTAATAAGGCTAATATCCAAAATCTTCTTTTATTTTATTGACTTTATCCAGCATATAATCTTTAGTCAGAAAAACAGCTTCGTCCAGAGAGAATCCGCTCTCGTATGCCTTAAGGGCCTTTCTGGGTTCACCTAATTGCTCGTAGCCAAAACCAAGAAAATAATAACCCAACATGCTTTGCGGATGTTCCTTGATAGCAAGCCTACCCAAAGGTTCCATATCCTCCCATAGTTCTTTTTTCTGGATTGCCGTAGCAATAGCCATAAAATCATTCATCCGTATTTGTCTTTTTACTCCATATAGTTCTTCGACCATATCGTATAAATCCGTAAGAAATTCATACGGTGAAGTTTCTAAGGGTAAAATCTCTTCCTGGTAGATTTTTTTGCTAATAGGACGGTATTTTGCAAAAATAAATTCAAAAGCCCTTGGAATTGCTCTTGCTACTAAGGTGTAATGTGAAGAACCTTCAAAATTATCAAACCCATAATTTAAAGTGGGATTTTCTATAGTTTGTAATTGTGTATCTAATTCTGTCAGTTGTTTATTAATAGCTCCGGTATCTTCTGTAGCTGTTGCCACATAGTACCAGATATCCTTATTAATACTGGTTAGCGCATTTGTAATACGTTCGTCCATGGTAGGTGCTAATTCAGGACTTAAATTAATATAGGCCTGAAAGATAGGGTCTTCTTTAAATAAAAAGTAGTTAATAAAATTACTGGTATAATCGTGTCCGATAATCATCCGCATTTGCGCTGTTCGATAAGAATCATTAATATAAGGCAGTAACTCCTGAGCTATAAATTCATAAAAATCAGCACCTTTACCTTCTGGTAAATAAGAAGCCTGATCGTACCTGCCATCTTCTTGTCGGGTTTTATTCTGTAAAACACCTACTACAATGGCCTCTGGCATATCTTCCCAATAAGAAAAATAATCCACATTACCAGCTACCGGTTCAAAAAGGTAATCTGCATCCAGCACTACAATAATCGGATACATTTTATCCTCGTTTTTTTCGTAGTTTCTAGGGAGTTGAATTTTTAGATCACGACTCTGGTCCATTTTTATAGACCTAAATGTTTCGTACTTTACTTGCGCCTGGGCAAAAGCAACAAAAGAAAGTACAAATACAAAAATATAATTTTTCATAAGTAGTAATATTTCAGTTAAATAGATAGCAATATATAAAATATTTTATTCGACTTTGTTTAAAATAGGCAGAAACAAGAAGGATAATGCACCTATTAATAAGGTTAGTGCCGTTTGTGCACTCCACAATATCCACCCGAAGGCCTTTCCGGCAGATTCTTCCACTCCATACAATAGTAATGCATATCCGATCGCCAAAGGATAAGCTCCGATGCCGCCATTAGTGGTGGAATAGGCCAGGGTGCCGGCTACAAAAGCTACCAGCATAGCACCTAGATGTAAATCTGCTGTAGCCGGAACCGTATAGCGAACTACATCAAACATAATGATATAGAGTGCCCAGATCAAAACACTGTAGGTGATAAACAGCACTTTTTTCTTCATTTTAAAAATACTTCGTATTCCTTCCAATAAGCCTTCGCCAAAAGAACGAATCTTCTGTACAAAAGTATTTGAAGAGTTTTTAAATACACGAAGCAGTAGGATTCCTATACCAATAATGGCTAGTAGAATAAATAAAGTTTGAACCGGACTGGTAAGGGTGTCACCCAAATATTCGTATAGTTTACCAGATTCTAATAATAAGGTGGAGATGACAACTACAATTAATAAAAGCAAATCCACTAAGCGTTCTGAAATAATGGTGCCAAAAGCCTTCTGAAACGGTATCTTCTCATAGGTGGTAGCGAGACCAGCCCGTAATACTTCTCCTGACCGTGGAATACCTAAATTAGAAAGATAACCTGCCATGATTGCCATAAAGCTGTTTGATAGTTTGATATTATAATCCAACGGATCTAATAAAAATTTCCAACGATAGGCACGTAATATATGTGATAATAAACCTAATAAAATGGATAGGATTACCCATATGGGATCTGCTTGAGAAATATAACGTAGGGTCGTCTGACGCTCTTCGGGTGTAGCCGAGTAGATAGAATACCAAATTAAAAAAACTCCCAACAAGATTGGGAGTATGATTTTAAGTGTCTTTTTAAAGTGCGGGTGCAAGCTTTTAATTTAGTAAATTATTTTCTTCATTCGGAAATAAAAGTGCCGGTCTGAATTTCTTTGCTTCTTCCAGTTCCATCATTGCATAGGTAATAAGAATAAGTACATCCCCTTTAGCTACTTTTCGGGCAGCTGCTCCGTTTAAAGTAATCTCTCCACTTTTTCTCGGTCCGGGTATTGCATAGGTTTCAAGGCGCTCACCATTGTTATTGTTTACAATTTGAACTTTTTCTCCTTCGATTATATTTGCCGCATCCATTAAATCTTCATCAATGGTAATACTACCAATATAATTAAGTTCAGCTCCGGTAACCTTTACCCGGTGAATTTTAGATTTAACTACATGTACATACATATCAACAAAGTTACAATATTTAATTAAGGGCCATATTATCAATAAGTCGAACTTCTCCGGCATAAGCGGCAATAAATGCCCTATACTTTTTATTTTCGGCTATATGAGATACAGGTTGCAAAGTTTCTGTGTCACATAGCTGAAAATACTCTAATGACAGATATTGATTTTTTTCAAATTGTTTTTGTACCCATTCTGATATTTCTAATGCACTTTTTATGCCAAATTTTGCTTTAACTTCTATGAGTACTTGATAGATAAAAGCTGCTTCTTTTTTTTGTACCGGGGTCAGCCTGCTGTTTCTCGAACTATATGCCAATCCGGAAGCCTCTCTGTAAATAGGGCAACCGATAATAGTAACCGAAAGATTTTTAAGTGCTACCAGCTTTTTGATAATAATCAGTTGTTGAAAGTCCTTTTCTCCGAAATAAGCCTTGTCCGGTAGTATTAATTTAAAAAAGAGTTGCAATACGGTAGCTACGCCCTCAAAATGTCCGGGACGGAAACGCCCTTCCATCTGCGTCGCCAGGTTACCAAAATCATATTTAAAAGAGGTTACCTTATCCTGATAAAGTTCTTTGCTATCCGGTGCAAATACTATAATGTCCTTATCTAATGTAGCTAATAATTCCATGTCAGTAGTCAATGTTCTAGGGTAGTTTTGTAAATCGTCCGGATTATTAAATTGAGTAGGATTTACAAAAATACTCACAATGGTGTAATCATTTTCGGCTAATGATTTTTTAATAAGACTAAGATGACCCACATGTAGAGCTCCCATAGTAGGTACAAAACCTATGGTTTTACCTTTTTCTTTGACATCTGCAACAACAACTTCTATCTCCTGTCTTTTCTGACATAAATTCATAAGAGAATTTTTAGCGGCGAGCAAAAATAAGATATTACTATGAGACTGCATAAATTTTCGTAATTTTGCAAAAATTTATTCTTAAGGGAAGAAAAAGTATTGATTTTATGAAAGATAAGAGGATATTGTATGTATCATCAGAAGTAATACCTTATTTACCGGAAACGGAAATTTCTTCAATGTCGTTTGAAGCGCCGCGTATGGTGAATAGTAAGGGAGGACAAATTCGGATATTTATGCCACGTTATGGTAATATTAATGAGCGAAGGCATCAATTACACGAAGTGATACGACTTTCCGGAATGAATTTGGTTATCAATGATCTGGATATGCCACTAATTATTAAAGTGGCATCTATCCCAAAGGAGCGAATGCAGGTATACTTTATTGATAACGAGGATTACTTTAAAAGAAAAGCTACACTTACGGACGAAGAAGGAAATTTATTTCCGGATAACGATGAAAGAGCTATATTTTTTGCAAAAGGGGTTATTGAAACCGTTAAAAAACTGAACTGGTCTCCGGATGTTATTCATGTACATGGATGGTTGGCAGGGTTATTGCCTCTATATCTACGAAACTATTATGCAAATGAACCATTATTTAATCATAGTAAAATTGTAACTTCTGTGTATAACACTGGATTTGAGGGTGCGTTGGACAACAAAATGATGGAAAAGGTAAAATTTGACGGAATTGAAGATGATTTAATCTCAAATTTAAAGGAGCCTACTTATAGCAATTTAATGAAAGTTGCTATCGACAATTCTGATGCAACTATTATTGCATCTCCTGAAATTCCTAAAGAATTAAGTAGTTACTTAAGTACGGTCTCACAACCCGTATTAGAGTATAAAGGAATGGACGAATTTGCCTCTGCATACGAAGCTTTCTACCAGACAGAAGTATTGGTTTAAATTAAAACAATAAATGAAGCATAACACAATAAGGGTTTTTATTGGAGTGGTAACGTTATTTTCGTTACTAATTATTTCCTGTGATGAAGATTTCAATTCGGTGGGGAGTGAAGTAATTAATGGTATTGGTTTTGAAAACAGGACATATATTAGTAAACCCCTTGCTTATACTATTGATGTAGGTGAAGTACAAACAAACGGGTTGCCTTATTATTCGTTAGGAACTTATAATGATCCTACCTATGGAGCATTGGAGTATGATTTTTTAGGACAGGTGGCGCTTCCTCTTTCTACAGATCCAAATTCTACACTACCCCTTACTTTTGACTTTGATAACGTTAAAACTTTTGATAGTGTAGTACTATACCTTCCTTATTTCAGTAGGGTTACTGAACCGGCAAATACTGCTGAAAATAGTCCGGCTGAATATGATTTGACTATAGGATACGGAGATAATACTGCTGTTTTTGGGTTAAACATTTATCGATCTAATTATTTCTTAAGTAATTTTGACCCGCAACAGAATGAGAATGGTCAGATAGGAGACAGACGTGCTTATTTTTCAAATGATCTAATAGAATTTGAAAGTAGTTTAAAGTTTGAACCCATTTCTACATTTGAAGTAATAGTAAATAGAGAAGATTCAACCAGACAGTTTAAAGAAAAAAATGACTTTTTAGTGTCTACAGAAGCAATTGCTAATTTATTGCCAGATGATAATGATGAGGACTTACTTCCAAGCCTCACCTTTTTAACCCCGGGTTTATATGTACATCTGGATACTTTAAAGTTTAATGAATTTTTTCTAAAAGAAGATGTTAATTTTCCAAGTCCTAATAACCGAAATAATTTTCTAAATTTCTTTAGAGGACTGTATGTAGATTTTGAAAAGAAAAGTGATAATAAAGATGTTCTTTTTGCAATTAATACTAGTAACGCGAGTCTTAACTTTTATTTTACGGAAGTATTTAAAAGAGAGTCTAAAGATTCGATAGGTGCTCCAAAAACAATATCATTACGTTTCAACGGTAATAATATAAATGGTATACAAGAAAAACCAAGCTTTACTATTCCTGATGCTAACGTGGTAGATGGAGATGCTAATTTATTTTTAAAGGGGGGCAAAGGTTCTTATGCAACAATTGAATTATTATCTGATAGGATTATTGTAGATGAAAATGAAAATGCAGTTTTGGATGAAAATGGAAATTTTCAAATTACCACTGAGAATCTAGCTAACTCCATTCCGGAAATAGAATTTTTACAAAGTCAAAATTGGATCATTAATGATGCTAAGTTACGCTTTTATGTAAATCAGGATGCTTTAAGAGGGCAGGATACATTACTAGAGCCAGAAAGGATTTTTATTTTTGATCTGGAAACAGGGGCTCGACTAACTGATTTCTGTAATGATATAGCCCTACAGTTTCCTAATGTCGAAAATCATCTACCACCTTTAGAAAGAGACAACAATGGTAATGGTGTCTTCTATGATGTTAATCTTACTAATTATTTAAATAACGTACTACTGGGGAATGAGAACCTAAGCACATTAGGTATTGCCGTTTCGCAAGATGTATCTAGAGAAAGTATTAATGATGTTGACCGTGGTATCGTATGTGGACCTTTAACTCCCCGAGAGGTTAAAAACAGTGAACGAATTATTACTGCTACTTCAGTAATCTCTCCGGAAGGAACTATTTTATACGGAAATACACAAGAAGTACCAGAAGATAAACGTTTAGAATTGATTATCTCTTATTCGCAGTCAATCAGGGAATAAAAAAACAACTACAAGCAACTAACTAAAATCAAGACATATGTGTGGAATCGTTGGATATATAGGACACCGAGATGCTTATCCTATTGTATTGAAGGGTTTAAAAAGATTAGAATATCGCGGATATGATTCCGCAGGAATCGCTTTATACGATGGAGAGAATATTAAACTTTCTAAAACAAAGGGGAAGGTTGCTGATCTTGAGAGTAAGTTAGAAAATGAAATTGATACAAAAGGTACAATAGGTATTGGGCATACACGTTGGGCAACTCATGGTGTGCCTAATAATGTAAATTCTCACCCGCATTATTCAAACTCCGGGAACCTGGTCATAATTCACAACGGAATTATAGAAAATTATGATTCCTTACGAAAAGAACTAACTAATCGGGGATATACTTTTACCTCAGAAACAGATACTGAAGTTTTAATTAACCTGATTGAAGATGTAAAAACCAATGAAAATGTTAAACTGGGGAAAGCAGTTCAAATAGCTTTAAATCAAACAATTGGAGCATATGCCATTGCCGTTTTTGATAAAAATAAGCCGGATGAAATTGTAGTGGCAAGATTAGGTAGTCCATTAGCTATTGGAGTAGGAGAAGATGAGTTTTTTATTGCCTCAGATGCTTCTCCTTTTATTGAATTCACTAATAATGCGATCTATTTAGAAGATGGAGAGATGGCAATTGTACGAAGAAAAAAAGGGGTGAAAATTCGTAAAATTCAAGATGATAGTTTAGTGCAACCTTATGTCCAGGAACTTCAGATAAATCTCGAACAGATTGAAAAAAGCGGGTATGACCACTTTATGCTTAAGGAGATTTATGAACAACCGGATGCTATCAGTGACACTTACCGGGGCCGTATGTTGTCTAAAGAAGGAATTATCCGTATGGCGGGTATTGATGATAACCTGGCTAAGTTTTTAAATGCTAAGCGTATTATTATTATTGCTTGTGGTACTTCCTGGCATGCGGGATTAGTAGCAGAATACATTTTTGAAGAATTAGTCCGTATTCCGGTTGAGGTAGAATACGCCTCCGAATTTAGGTATCGGAATCCGGTGATACACCAGGACGATGTGGTGATTGCTATTTCTCAAAGTGGAGAAACGGCAGATACCATGGCTGCTATTAAATTAGCTAAAAAGAGAGGGGCTTTTGTTTTTGGAGTATGCAATGTAGTAGGGTCATCCATCTCTCGTGAAACACATGCAGGTGCTTATACCCATGCCGGACCGGAGATCGGTGTAGCATCTACCAAAGCTTTTACTACTCAGATTACCATACTTTCATTGATAGCTCTAAAACTTGCAGAGCGTAAAGGAACCATTACCAATAGTGATTTCTATTTATATTTACAAGAACTAGAACTTATTCCTGAAAAAGTTGTTGAAGCCCTAGCTTCAAATGAACATATACAAAAGATTGCTTATACGTATAAAGATGCAAAAAACGCACTTTATTTAGGTAGAGGGTATAACTTTCCGGTAGCTCTGGAAGGTGCCTTAAAACTAAAAGAAATTTCATACATTCATGCCGAAGGTTATCCTGCTGCAGAAATGAAACATGGACCTATTGCCTTGATTGATGAACAAATGCCGGTAGTTGTTATTGCTACTAAAAAAGGGCATTATGAAAAGGTAGTAAGTAATATCCAGGAAATTAAATCCCGAAAAGGAAAAATAATAGGGATTGTAACTAAAGGAGATACTGCGGTTAGAGAATTAGCAGATCACGTTATTGAAATTCCGGAAACCTTGGAATTTCTAACTCCATTATTAACTACCATACCACTACAATTATTATCGTATCATATTGCAGTGATGTTAAATAAGAATGTCGATCAACCAAGAAACTTAGCGAAGTCTGTAACGGTAGAGTAATAAGTTTAGCTAGTACAAAATAATTTTAACAACCTTGAGAATTTCTTATCGTAAGCAAATTTTCAAGGTTTTATAATTTATAGGATTTCAATGGCTTTCTAAGCACTTTTAACTTTATTCACCATAGTTACAGACTTTATTTTTTGGTGTCATTTAATTTCATATAATATTGGACTTATACGTGAATACCATCCCAATAGTAATATGCAAAGCAGGTTCATAAAACCTTAGGTATAGTCTTATGTTATTCAGATTTAATTGCAGCGAATTTTTATAGCAATATCTCTACTATATTATGATAAAAGATTTGTGTTCAAAGGCGATTGTTAAAACTAATCTGATGTTCTTATATACGGGTTCATTATACCAATTTTACAAGCCAAATTGGTTGCGTTAAATTCATTTAATCCTAAAAAATATTGGAATAAGTCACTTACTAATAATACATTATTTGAAAATAACAGTGTTATTATTAATAATAACTACTCATCATAAATTATTCAAAACGTAGTATTAAGATAAAAATATCAATTGCTTATAAATTTTCTTAAAATTATCAATTAAGTGTAAAAATAAAGGTATTTATTTTTAATAATATAAACAATATGTTTTTCAACTTAAAATTTGGTATTTTAACGTTAAAATTATTGTTAATAATATTTTAATAATTAATTTTGCCTATCAATTTTAAGGTTAAAACGTATTAAATATACGGTATTTTTTAATTTTTTTAATTTTTTAAAATGAAAAACTTTATACCCCTTTTCTTTCTATTTTTAAGTTTAACAATCTCTGCTCAAATTACGTTTACTGGTCAGGTGATTGATGATCGCGGTATGCCCATTCCGTTAGCTAATATTTCACTTGAAAACGAGGATATAGGAACGGTTACTGATTTTGATGGTATGTTTACGCTTACTATTTATAAAGAGTTCCCTATTACTATCATCGCGAGTAGTGTAGGCTATGAATCCAATAAGACAACGATTACTGAAAATTCTAGCGATGTTCAAATTATCTTACGAGAAGGATCTGAACTCGACATAGTTGTAATATCAGCTTCCCGGTCTCCGGAACGTATTTTTGAGTCTCCGGTAAGTATTGAAGCATTTGGTGTACAGGATATAAATGCTACCACTTCATCCAATTTTTATACCGGTTTGGGAGAGATTAAAGGGGTAGATGTCAATAGAAACAGCTTAACTTTTAATTCTATTAACACCAGAGGTTTTGCTTCTTTTACTAACACCCGGTTTGTTCAGCTTATTGATGGAATGGACAACACTTCTCCTTCGCTAAATTTTGTTGTTGGAAATCTTATTGGAATTAATGAATTGGATGTAGAAAATATCGAATTACTTCCCGGTGCTTCTTCCGCTCTATACGGAGCAAATGCCTTTAACGGTATTTTGTTTATAAACAGTAAAAATCCATTTGATAACGAAGGGATTAGTACTTACGTTAAATCAGGGGCTACTACGCAGGAAGCAGCAGGAACTAATTTATTTTATGATGTTGGATTTCGGGCGGCAAAGGCATTTTCAGATAAGTTTGCCGTAAAGGTTAATTTTTCTTTATTGAACGGAACAGATTGGTTTGCTACGGATTTTTCGGATGAGCTTACTCCTCTAGGGCAGAGCGTTAGCAATCGTCTTACCAACCCCGCTTATGATGGACTCAATATCTATGGAGATGAAGTTGTACAAAACATTAGAACCGTTGGACAGAGTCTTTTAAATCTTGGTAAAATTACACAAGAGCAATTTGATTTGCTTCCTGTAAATCAATCCGTGAGTAGAACTGGTTATAAAGAAGAGTTTTTGACTGACTATAATGCACAAAGTTTAAAAGCTGACTTCGGACTTTACTATCGACCTGCTACAGATGACTTTGAAATTAGCTTTATTGGTAGATTAGGCCAGGGACAAACTATTTTTCAGGATACCAACCGATTTTCATTAAATGATTTTTTGTTACAACAATATAAGTTAGAAGTTAAGAATAAGAACTTTTTTGTAAGAGGATATATTACCGCAGAAAATGCAGGAGATACCTATGATATCCGTTTTGCAGGGATTAATGTAAACCGCGCCTGGAAGAGTGATCAGGAATGGTTCGGTCAATATGTGGGTGCTTTAGGGCAAACACTAGAATCAGGAGCTGACCTGGAGCGAGCTTTTACTTTAGCCAGAGGGATAGCAGATACAGGTAGATTTTTACCAGGTAGTGCTGAGTTCGAACAAGCCTTTGATCAAGTAATAGCTAGTCCAGATTTACTAAATGGTGCTCAATTGATATCAAAAACCCGGTTGTTTCATAGTGATGCTAATTATAATTTTAGCCATTTGACTTCTAACTTTGCAGATATCCAGGTAGGGGGTTCTTTCAGGCAATACACATTAGATTCCGACGGTAAAGTATTTACTGATATTAATGATCCTATTACGTATTCTGAATTCGGATTATATTCTCAAATTCAAAGAAAACTGATTGATGACCGTTTAAAACTAACCGGGTCGATCCGTTATGATAAATCAGAATTATTTGAAGGTAATTTTTCGCCTAGATTTTCGATTGGATATACGTTAGGTGAAAAAAGAAATAGAAATTTAAGATTTTCCGTACAAACCGGATTTAGAAATCCAACGACACAGGATTTGTATTTAGGTCTTAATACCGGTCAAGCCATTGTTTTAGGGTCTGCAGAAGATAACTTAGCTAGGGATTTAAGGAGTTTTACAGATAGAAACAATATGCCGGTTTCGATTGCTGGAACACAGGCTTATCAAAACTCTTTCCTAGCTTCTTCCGTATTAGAATTTGCAGCGAGTGGAGGAGATGCTAACTTTTTGACAGTTGCAAACCCAGAGATTGTAAAACCTGAAAAAGTAACTTCTTTTGAGTTAGGGTACAGGGCTAAATTTGGTTCGGTTATCTTGGATTTGAGTGGTTATTATAATGAATACCAGGATTTTATTTCTACTGAGAATGTAATTGTTCCTTTTGCCGGAGATAATACGAACTTTAGTTTAGAACCGGTAGATTCTAGTGCTCCAGCTTACGATCCTGCAAATCCTGCCACTATTGGTGGCTTAAATGCAGATACGCAACAGATTTTAGGATCACTTGCCACTGGTGATTTCCAGGTGTATCAAGCCATTACGAACTCTGAAGTTGATATTAATTCTTACGGAGTTGTTTTTGGTTTAACTACAAAAATATTTGGTAATTACGATCTGGGAGGTAGTTATACTTATGCCGAACAAGATTTTGACAAAACTAAAGAACCGGATTTTGAAACCGGTTTTAATACACCTCAACATAAAATTAAAGCTTCCTTTGGTAATCAGAATTTATTTGAGAATTTTGGATTCAATACCAATGTTTTATGGAGTGATGAGTTTCTATGGGAATCTTCTTTTGCAGATGGAATTGTACCTTCATATGTGATTTTTGATGCGCAGGTGAATTACAGGATTCCAAGTCTCAAATCTACTATTAAGTTAGGGGGAACGAATATAGGTGGTAGCGAGTATGCAATTGCGCCAGGCACAGGTCTTATCGGCTCACAGTATTATCTGGGAGTAACCTTTAATAATTTTTAAAGTAGCCTTTAATATCTCTAACTAAAATACATTTTATGAACCTAGGGTAATATTTTTATCATATCATCATATATAAGCTTATCTAATTTTTTTGGGTAAGCTTTTTTTTTATTTTTGGCGAAATTTCATTTGTAAACCACTACTTTCTTTCAATAAAATAGAAAAGATTATTACTACAGATGTTCAATTATTGACCAAAAACAAGTTACAAACTCAAACCACATCCACTTATGAATAGGGCACTACTTTTATCGTTGTTTTTTATCAGTTTTATCTGTCGATCGCAAACAACAGTTTACGGAATTGTAATTGATGAATATGATATACCAATCCCATTAACTAATATTTCTATAGAAGGGGGAAATGTAGGAACCGTTACTGACTTTGACGGGATGTTTACCTTAACTGTAGATAAGGAATTACCATTTTCAATTACAGCTAGTAGTATTGGTTATGAATCCCAAACTATTGAAATAACTTCTGTAACTGATTTTGTAACTATAAAATTATCAGAAGGTACGGAATTAGATATAGTAGTGGTATCCGCTTCCAGGGCACCAGAACGTATATTTGAATCACCGGTGAGCGTGGAGTATTTTGGGGCCAGGGATATAAAAAAGAATACTTCTTTAGATTTTTATTCTGGATTAGAATCTTTAAAAGGTGTTGATGTAAATACGGGGAGTCTACTTTTTAATTCTGTTAATACCAGGGGATACGGATCCTTTTCTAATCCCAGGTTTGTTCAGCTTATTGACGGAGCTGATAATAGTTTACCTGCTTTAGGTTATGCCGTCGGTAATTTAGTAGGGATATCTGACCTGGATGTTAGTAATGTAGAATTATTACCCGGAGCATCCTCAGCCTTGTATGGTGCAAATGCATTCAACGGTATTTTATTTATTAACAGTAAGAATCCTTTTGAAAATCAGGGTATCAGTGCTTATGTTAAAGGTGGGGCAACTTCTCAAGAGGCTGCGGGAACTAATTTATTTTACGACTTTGGCATAAGAGCGGCAAAAGCCTTTTCTAATAAGTTTGCTGCTAAAGTTAATATGTCTTTTTTTAAAGGAACTGATTGGTGGGCAACTAATTTTGATAATATTAATAATCCCGGATTAAACAGTGAAGAAGACCCTAATTATGATGGTTTTAATATTTACGGTGATGAAATTGAGCGAAATATGACTGCAGTAGGGAGTGTTCTACTAGCACGTCAAGTTATTACTCCTGAGCAGTTCGCTTTATTACCAGAAGGACAGGATGTTAGTAGAACTGGCTACGCTGAACAGGATCTGGTCGACTATGATACGGAAAGTTTTAAATTTAGTGGGTCTCTTCACTATCGGCCGTTTGCTGACGATTTTGAGATTATATTCAATAGTAGATTAGGAAGGGGAAATAGTATTATTCAAAATACCAATCGATTCTCTGCGCCTAACTTCTTCCTACAGCAACATCGTCTTGAAATTAAAAATAACAACTTTTTCGTAAGAGGATATATTAATTCTCAGAATGCTGGCGATTTATATGATACCCGTATAGCGGCTATCAATATAAATCAAGGAAGAAAGACAGATAATGAATGGTTTGGAGAGTACGTAACGACGTATGCTAATGCAAGATCTGCCGGACTTCCTAATAATGAGGCTCATTCTCGAGCACGTGCTATTGCAGACGCTAACCGGTTAATACCAGGTACCGCTGAATTCCAGGAAGCCCTTGATAATGTTACGAGCGATACTGATTTTACAACCGGATCGAAATTTAAAGATGAGTCCAATTATAGTCATGTTGATGTGAACTATAACTTTAGCCATTTAACGGGAGATATTGCGGATATTCAAATCGGAGGTTCTTTACGTACGTACAATTTAAAATCATTTGGTTCTGTATTTACGGATGCTAATAACGATATTAATTACTCAGAATATGGTACTTATTTACAAATTCAAAAAGAAGCTTTTGATGATCGTTTAAAATTTACAGGTTCGATAAGATATGATAAGTCAGAATTATTTGACGGCAATTTTTCGCCGAGATTATCTGTTGTTTATACTTTAGGAGAAAACAAAAACCATAATATACGTGCATCTCTACAATCAGGATTTAGAAATCCAACGGCTCAAAATGTGTATATGGGTCTAGATGTAGCACGAGCAATTACCGTAGGAACGGCAAAAGATAATCCTGAGAGAGATATTAGAACTTACAGTTATATTGATAGAGCTACCAATATGCCTACAAGTGTGACCTTATCTGGTCAAGATGTATTAGATAATTCATATTCCTTGACTTCTGTTAGTTCTTTTGCAGAAAGTAACGATATTACGAATCTGGAAAAATCGAATGTTAAAGATGTACGACCAGAAGAGGTTACTGCTTATGAAATAGGATATCGAGGTAAATATGGTAATTCGGTTACTTTTTCTTTGGCTGCTTATTATAATAGCTATGAAAATTTTATTAACTCTACAAACGTAATTACCCCCTTTTATGGTACGGTTGCAGATGGAAATCAGACATTGAATGATCCGAATGCTTTATTAGCATTATCAGCCTTACAAAATGGTGATTTTCAGGTTTATAATTTTGCTACTAACACGGAACAAGAAGTAAGATCTTATGGAGTCACTACAGGTATAAATGCAAGAATCTTCAATAATTATGATTTTGGGATTAATTATGCCTATGCAAAAGAAGATATTGACGGTCTGGACGCCGGAAGTTTTAATACTGAATTCAATTCTCCCGAACATAGGGTAAAAGCAACTTTTGGAAATACGAATATTATACAAAATTTAGGATTTAATACTAGTATAAAATGGAATAGTGAGTTTTTATATAACGATGCTTTTGGGTCTATTGATGTTCCATCTTTTACTATTATAGATGCCCAAGTTAACTATACAATCCCATTTTTAAAATCTACTTTAAAAGTAGGAGGCACAAATTTAACCGGAAAAGAATATTTTGACGGGATTGCTACCGGGTTTATAGGATCTTTGTATTATATAGGACTCACCATAAACAATCTATAAAATACGTTCTCATTCTGGTAATATATTTTTAGAATAGGATAGTATGCTTTTGGTTTACTATCCTATTTTGTTTATAAAGAAACGAAGTACATTTTTAATTTACCTTTACCTTTTACTTCAATTTTACCACGATATTCAAATTGAAGATCCGGCTCGTCTTTTAAATGTTGATAAATACTTTCACTCACATTTACCTTACCTACCGCTCCGTTACTTTCCATCCGACTAGCAATATTTACGGTATCTCCCCATACATCGTACTGAAATTTTTTAACTCCTACAATTCCAGCTACAATAGGACCAGCATGAATACCTAGTCTCATCTCAAAAGCAGGAAGCCCATTTTTTTTGTTTTCTTTAATACGGTTAATAATGAAAGTTTGCATTTCTAATGCAGCAAAAATAGTATTTTTCATGGCATCCGGACCAGGCTGCGGTAGTCCTCCCGCTGCCATATAAGCATCACCGATAGTTTTTATTTTCTCAATATGATATCTTTCTATAATTAGATCAAAAGCTTTAAAACAGGTATTAATTTCGGCAACTAATTCCTGTGGTTTTAAGATTGAGGCGGTTTTAGTAAATGATTTAAAATCTGTAAAAAGAACAGTAGTCTGTTCAAAGTCCTGAGCCTTTACGAATCCTTTCTGCTTTAATTCCTGTGCAATATCGTGTGGTAAAATATTAAGTAATAAGCTTTCTGAACGGTCTTTCTCTATTTGTAATACCGCTTTGGATTTTTTAATAAAACGCAGTCTGCTATAAATCACCCCACTCAATAGCAGTACTATAAAAGCAATGGTAATTAAAATATATTGTTGTTTTTCTTTCTTTACAATTGCTTTTTGATGCTTTTGCTTTAATTCGTTCCTTCTGTTAATATTTACAATACTATCTAACAGCATTTGTTTTTCAAATTCCATTTGTAATGCCTTATTAGCTGTCTTTTTAAGATGTAAACTATCCTTAAATAAGATGGATTTCTCATGGTAGAAAAGGGCTTTATCTTTATAATTTAGAGTTTTATATATTTTATATAAACAATCACAAGCATCTCTCTTTAAGTCCAATTCCTGAAGTTCTGTAGCAATTTGTAATCCCGCCTGGCAATATTTTCCCCCTTCTTTTATTTCCCCCTTCTTTCTTAAAATATTACCTATTGCAACTGATGATAACCCTTGAAAATGAGGGTTTTTATTTTCAACCGAATGTTGATATACTTTTTGGTATAGATTTACTGCATTTTCCCATAGTTCCTGAGATCCATACCAATCCGCATAGTTATACCAAATTTCTATTTTGGTTTGAAGATCATTTACTAACGTAGCATATTGAAGACCTTGTTTAAAATATTCTTCCGCAAGTTGGTAATCCTTATGAGTACGATAAATTTCCCCTATGGCGTTTGCTATAAGAGCTTGCTGTTTAAAGTCTTCAATGGTATTGTATAAATTAGCAGCTTTCTGAAAATACTTCATTGCATTTTCAGTATCTCCTATCTTTAGATAAATACCTCCTATATTCTGAACAATAGATCCTTGTAGTTTTGGTTGAGATAAGGAGTTTAAAATTTGCAATGATTGTTTGTAATGCTCTAAGGACTTTAAATAATTTCCTAAATGATAATGAATAGCTCCCTGATTATTTAAAGCGGAAGAAATGCCTTTATAATCTGATATCTTATGATGTTGTTGTTTACTTTTTTCAAAAAATATTAAAGATTTGTGGTAATTCCCTTGGTAGTAGTTAACCGCTCCTAATTTACTATAGCAAATACCTGTATTCTTAGAATCACCTAATTCGATATACAGTTCAAGACTTTTATTCAAATAGTAAAAGGCAGTTTCATATTTCAAATTCTGCATTGCTTCAATACCACAAATTTGTAACTGTTGGGCTTTTTCTTCCTTTTTGAGAAAACTGTTTTCTGATAAAAAAGTTTCTAGAGCTTCATTGTCAAAAATACTATTGCAATTTACTGTTGCAAATGGTATTGTACTTATAAATAAAAAAAGCATCCAAAAAACCGGATACTTTTTATAAAGATAACTTGTTATGTTATGATCTGTCTTCAATACATGCTTAAGTTTAACTAGAATGGGGTTGTTCACTCATTATACGATCATTCCATTTAGAGTAGGTAAAAGTCCTGTAATTACCGGTTCCACTCCACCTCCTCCAGCAATAATTTCCAACTGCGCTTCATCTAACTCAATATCCTCAAAATCCGGTTGTGGGGGGAGGATTAAATAAATCGTGTTTGTATCTGTTTGGTCAATTACTACCAGCATTTTACCAACCGGAACATTAATTTTTTCACCGGTTAGTTTCTCAATTTCCGGTATAGGATTAGCGATTAGGTTTTCTTTAAATGATGGATTTGTCCAAGCCTCCCTTAAAGTGGCTTCCAGTACTTTTTGTGCTTTAGAATATTTCATGGTACACATTTATGATTAGTATCTGGTAAAAATAAGAAGACTCGTATTGACAAAACTGACAGAATTACTGAGAAAGCTACCTTTCTTCTCTCACTAGTTGTAAATTGCACTTTTGTAAAAACAATTGAATTGGCCTGAATTCAGGGTTGTGCTTTTGTGATGCTTCAAATAATTTTTTAGCTAAACTAAATTGTCCTTTCTGAAAAGCTTGTAAACCTGATTTAAAATTATCAAGAAAATTTTGATCTTTTTTATATAAAGGGTTCGTATTAGCTTTAAATACCGTATATATTTTTAAAGGATGTTGTTTACCCTTTACTGCAATTGTATCAATTTCTAAACAATGAAAATGATGTTTGACTTCCTGGTAGGTACTTTCACAAATCAATAGGGGTAATTCGTATTCTTTGGTAGCACTTTCTAAGCGAGCCGCCAGGTTGACCGGATCACCAATTACTGTATATTCAAAGCGTTTTTCGGACCCTATATTTCCTGAAACTACCTTCCCTGTACTAATTCCAATTCCTATATTTAAAACGGGTAAGTCCGGATTCTCATGATTCACTTTTTCCAGTGTATTTATCATATCTAAAGCACAATGAATAGAGTTAATGGCGTCATTTTCTATAGCATATGGAACACCAAATACGGACATTACAGCATCTCCTATAAACTTATCAAGCATTCCTTTATTTCTATAAATGGAACTTACCATTGCTTCAAAATATTTATTGAGCAACTTTACAATCTGAATAGCTCCGAATTTTTCAGTTAAACTGGTAAAATTGCGTATATCTGAGAAAAGAATACTGCATTTTGAATAATTTCCCTTCAATAAAGAAAGATTTTCCTTATTCATCACTTCATCAACTATATGCTTGGGGATGTACCTGCTTAGATTAGATTCTATCCTTTTTTCTTTAGAAATATCATTAAAAACATGGATGACTCCTATAATTTCCCCTTTGGTGTCTACCATAGGTAAAACACTTATATTTAGTGTTAAAGTTTTACGATTACCTATATTAACCTTAATTTCATTCTTATAGACTTTTTTCCCGGTTTGTAAAGTTTCCTTTCCATAACTCATTAACTCTTTGAAGGGGGAAATGAGATTATCAACAGTTTTATTAATAACATTAGTAGTATTATAAGTTAAAAAAATACTTGTAAAAACATGGTTTACAGTTCGAACCCTATTCAATTTATCTACCGTAACAATACCGTAATCTAAATTTTGAATTAACATGTTTAGATAGTTTTTCATACTATGTGCCTGGTCAAATAGTTCGGCGTTTTGTATGGCTATTCGAATTTGACTGGCAAATCCGTTTAAAATGTGTAGGTCATCTTTACTAAAAACACCCTCCTTCTTATTGATGGCTTGTACTACGCCAAGGATTTGTTGGTATTTATCAAAAACTGGTACGGATATAATAGATGTAGTGCGATACCCTGTTTGTTTATCTATAGAGGGATCAAAATCCGAATGATGGTAGGGATCATTAATAATACAAGGTTTTCCAGTTGCAGCAACCTTTGCTACAATTCCCTTTCGGGTTCGAACCACTTCATTATCTAAACCTTTGGCAAACAGTGTCCATAATTCATTAGTTTCCTTATCCAATAGAAAAAAAGAACTTCGATCCGCCCCGGTAATTTCTGCTGCCTTATTTATAATTAGTGGAATCAATGCGTTTAATTCTAACTCGGACGAAATAGAAGTAAAAACTTCTAGTAACTTTGAAAAATTATATTGAACTTTTTCACTGGCCACGTACAAATCATTTCCTTTAATAATAAGCGCTATTGCAGTTGCAAAACTCTCTAGGATACGTTGATCTTTAATAGTAAAATTTCCTTGTATTTTATTTAAGCATTGTAAGGCGCCAATTAGTTGATTTTTATCATTATAAACAGGTAGACAAAGGGTCGAACAAGTTGTGTATCCTGATCTTTGATCAAAAGAATCTTCGAAATTTGGGTTCGCATAAACATTATTTTCTATAATAGGAAGCCCGGTACTAAACATTTTTCCAACGATTCCCATACCAATCGGAACTGAAAGTATTCGGTTTTCGAACCCTTGAGCAACAATACTTTCTAATACTTTGTTTTCAGAATTAAAAAGATAGAAAGTACTTCGGTCTACTTGAATAGCATCAGAAATCTGCTCAAGCATTCTATTGATTTCCTTTATTATACTTTCTTTATAATTCTTCATCTTCTTTCCTTCTTATTTTTATTTTGGGACTAGAGAAATATGATTTTCTGTTTTCTATTTACTTAACAAAAGCTGTTATGTTAATCAAGTAAAGACATACTTATTTTATGTTATTCCCAACCCCTCTCATAGGGAAGGAATAGTATAATTTAAAAACCAACGTTCTATTTATGCTTCTGTCACATTAGTTTCTCTATTATATTTTTCTATTAAGGCAAGAACCCCGATATCTGAACTTAAGGTTAATAAATCCGTTTCACAAATACATTTTAACCTCTTAATTTGTTCTGATATATTGTCAATTTTCCCAATTTTTTTATCAAAAACTTCCAAGTTTCCGGCTGTTTTTTTTAGTATTATTTGCACGATTTTAAAAGTGGCATTATCTTCATCATCCATGTAGTTTTCAAACCTACCACCTTCCCGATACACCGGATAATTTTCCAACCCCATGAATTTTAAAAACCATGTGGCATTAAAATTCTTTAGTACTCCGGTAATACCAGCATAGTCAGCAATTAACTCATCATGTAGATTTTTAGCTATATGATTATAGTTTACAACCGTAAATTGATGAGCGCACTCATGGTAAAGTCTTATTTTTAAGGAGCTATCCAACCATTCCTGTTCGGATAGCTCCATATCTTCGGAAGGAACATTGCTATAGGGTTTTTTACTTAAAACGATAAGTTGATCCTGATATAATTCTTTTTGCGGAATAATGGTATTTTTAAACGCTGTTGACCAATCCAACGCATTATTTTTTGTTAGAAATTCATGTTTAAGTTGATGGATACGATCCCAATTATTTAATCCTTTAATGAATACAGCACCCATAGAATCGGGTAGGGCTACCGGTTCGTTTTTATGAGCCAAAGCCCGAACCACTTGTTTAAAATCCTCTGTATTCGGAACAATAAGTACTGGGACTTTACCGGCTACTCCATTATGAATTTCCAATCGGATATGTTCCGGTTCCTGTAATACCAGTCCCGAAGCTTCCGGAAATACAGTGGTAGATTTTCCTGCCAGGGTTGCTTTTCGATAGTTTTCAGTTTTACTAATACCTGATGCTACCGGAAACTGAAAAGAAATCAGGTATTTCTGTAAGGTGGAAAATACACCATTTACTTTAGATTCCTCTACATAAGATTCCCAGGTACTTATACTACTGAAATTGGCATGCAAATACTCTGGAGTTTGGGACGGGACTTGAACCCGTACGGATTTATTTTTCAATTCTTTTTCCGCAGATACTCCGGCATATACTGATTGCGAAATAAATTGATTTTTACAATATGCTAAAATTTTCGAGATGCTTTCTTCCGGAGTGCCAAGTTGTTTTAGATATTCTATTTTTTCGGACTTACTTAGCATATCATACCATTTGACGTTTAGCAAGGGTAGTAAATACTCCGTCCATTTCTAATAATTCATTATAAGTACCCGACTCCACGATCATTCCTTTATCTAACACAAAGATTCTATCGGCATTTACTACCGTACTTAAACGATGTGCAATTACAATACGGGTGGCTTGTAATTTATCCAGACTTTCAGAAACAATATTTTGAGTTCTATTATCCAGGGCACTGGTGGCTTCGTCCATAAATAATAACCTGGGTTTATGAGCTATTGCCCGGGCGATCATTAAACGTTGGCGTTGCCCTCCTGAGAACGTACCCGCTCCTTCACTGATAACCGTATGCATTTCCATAGGCATTTGTTTAATATCTTCTTCCATTCCTGCCATCCGTGCTGCTTCCCAGGCATCTTCAAGGGTGAGTTCTGAGTTTCCAACAATATTTTTATAGATACTACCTGACATTAGCGCTCCGTTTTGTAATACCACCCCAATTTGTCTACGTACCAGGTCTTTATTCATCTTTTCAAACGCATGCCCGTCGTAGTATACTGCTCCGGTTTCTGGTTCTTCAAAACCTAATAACAACCGCATGATCGTAGATTTACCGGATCCTGACGTTCCTACAAAGGCTACCATTTCTCCAGGTTGAATACGAAAAGAAACATCTTTTAATACTAAAGGTTGTTCTTCATGATATCTAAAGGAAACCGAATTAATTTCAATTTCACCAGCTAGTTCACCCGGATCCAAACTTCCTACGGATGATTCCGGTATTTCTTCCAGAATAGGTTGTACCCGTTCGTATAAGGTAATTACATTTAAGGATGAAATTAACGCCATGCTCATCTTTAAACAATCTCCCAGAAATTGGTTAAAAGCACTGATAAAGGCCATAAAGGCTCCTACGGTAATGACAGCAGCACCGGGGCTCGCTGTTTTTATTGTATAAAACAGAAAAGAGAAAAAGAAAATATTGGTAAAGAGTGGATAAGAACTATTAAAAATTTCCACATGATTTTGATAACTTCCTGAAGAAAAACCAAGTTGTTTTAGTCTTGCAAAACGTTCTGCCCACAGTGAAAAAATCCGTTTTTCACCCCCGGTAATCCGGATTTTTGTAATTCCGGATAAAAATTCAAATAAAAATCCTTGTAACTCACCTTGAGATTCAGAAATATCCCGGTCATATTTTAATTTTAAATATCCAATGGTACTGATAAAGGCCACAGCTAACACCGCCAATCCTACCCCAATCCAAGCAAGACTGGACTGATAATAAAATAGTAAAATTAGATTTACAAAAGAGAAAGCACCACTTAATACTGCGGTCATCACGGTATTAGATAAAATTTGGCGTATGGCATTAATACTCAACGCCCGATTAGTTAAGTCTCCTGCGGTATATTTTTTGTAAAATGATACGGGTAACCTTAGCAAATGGTCAATTACCCCTGCCTGTAAATTAATACTGGACTTGGTTTCTACCCTTAGTTGAAGTACGCCTTGTATCAATTGTAGTCCGGCAGTTACCAGTCCGATTACCATCATAATAATAAATACTTCCATCAACAAAGAGCGATCGGCAGTAGGAATTACATCATCAAAAAGTACTCCCGATAAGATGGGAACGAGTAAACCAATCACACTTCCGGCAAAAGCAGCTATTAATAAAAATTTTGAATCTCTTTTAATACCCTGGATCGCAAAATGATAAAGTTTTTTAACTGAAGTTATAGTTTCTGAAAACCCGTAAAAGAACATATAACTGATTGGATCTAAAGTAGCGGCAACTTCTTGTGTAACGGGAGTTTCTTTACCTGTCTCCGGATTTTTAAGTATATAATGGGTAGCATCCTTTTGTAATAAGGCAACTGGTTCTTTCGTTTCTTTTAAAAAAGCTAATAGATGACCGTTTTCCTCCTTCCACCAAATACCCCGTAGAATTATTTTTCGGGTTCTAACCTTGGAAGCCTGAGCTAAGGCAAATAACTGATTGGTAGTATTGCTTTCTTTTTGTGTTTCGTTTTTAGGATACTCAAAGTTAAACCCAGCCTGATCTCCTATATATTGACAAGCAGTATGTAATTTATTTTGAAGTGTACTAGAACTATGAGTCGTATTTAAAGCTTTGTTTTTTACTTTCTTATTCACAATATCCCCTAGTTTCCCCAGAGAATTATTTAATTTTTCTTTTTCTGATTGTATTTTGTTCAGGATTTTAGTTTCCTGTCCTTTTATTTGTGCAGCTATTCTATGTTGCAATTTTTTAAATAGGTGTTCCTGTACCTGGTTAAGGGAAAGCATAAATAGGATTTCATCTTTTAGTACTTCCCTGGTAGTAAATATTTTCAGGTTGGTTTCTTTCTCAAGTGCAGTTACGTATAAGGAAGCGGTTACCGGAATGGTGTTTTTAAAAGGAAGTTTAAGAGGTTGATCCGTTGTATCTCCATATGCAGCGATACTTCCTTTTTCCACCCGGCACCAGGCTACTCCTTTATGCGGGTAAGCAATTTCATTTTTAGTAAGTTGTATGTCTTTTAGTTTATCTAAAGCAGTAAAAACTCGTGGAGCATGGATATCCTGCACAGCATGGGTTGTTTTGATCAACCATTTTTCTATATGAAATTGTAAAAAAGTATGGTCAACTTGTAATAACCTGTTTTTATTAATCGCAATAACCCGTGCTTCTGTACTTACGGCAATTAAACGAATATCAGTTTCCGGTTCACCAGTAAGTAAACTGAAAATAAGTTCTCCTTTTTGAGCTGTATATAAAAAGTTTAGGTTACTTTTATAAGAACCCTCTTTATCTAAAGCTACCCAAAAGATATCAACGCTACCGGAAGTCACCATCCAAAACCGGTCCTGATCCTTTAAAATCAGGTTTTTGTTAATCCCTATATGTATTTTTTCGTTTTCAAACATTGTTTTATGTTTTTTGTGCTATCCTAATCTCATCTTAAATCCATGTCTTCTTGTTTCTCGTCGGAAACAAGAAAGGAAGGACTTTCTTTTATATTTCTATCCCTATTCATCCCATCCCCGGCCTTTCCCTAGGGGAAGGGAGCTCAGAGGTCCTTCCTTTAAGGAAGGATTTAGCATAGGATCATTTTGCATCTATTAATTTTGTATACACTCCATTATTTTTTATAAGTTCTTCGTGGGTTCCTCTTTCTACTATTTTTCCATATTCCATTACGATGATTTCATCGCAGTCCATAATGGTACTGAGGCGGTGTGCTACGATCAAGCAAGTACAACCTCTACGTTTAATATTGTCCATCACTACTTTTTCAGATTTCGGGTCAAGCGCACTGGTTGCTTCATCTAAAACTAGAACCGAAGGATTTAGTGCCAAGGCTCTGGCAATTTCCAAACGTTGACGTTGCCCACCGCTAAAGTTGGTTCCCCTTTCTAATACTTCTGCATCATAGGCATTAACCCGAGCCGAGATCGTATCGTGAATGGCGGCATCCCTTGCTGACTGTATCATATCGGTTTCGGGTAGGTTTTCATCCCAAAACGAAATATTTTCCTGGATGGAACCTTTAAACATTAATACTTCTTGATCAATTACCGCTAAGGACTCGGTCATTACGTGTCGCGGAATCTCCGAGCGATCCTGTCCATCAAATAATAGTTGTCCTCCCCAAGGCTTGTAAAGGCCACTTACCAATTTGGCTACCGTGGATTTTCCACTTCCTGAGCCTCCTACTAAGGCAATCCGGCTACCGGGGGTTAGTTTTAGGTTAAAGTTATCAATCAAAGCGGGCATGGTCGTATTGTACCCAAATGAAATATCTTTTAATTCAACATATCCGATTAATTTTTGAGTGGGTACCGCCTTATTAACATTTACTTCATTTGAAGTTTGAGCATTTTCTTCTTCCTTTATAAATTCTTCTTCTTTTTCATAATTCAATACATCATCGATCCGGTTCATGTCCCCTTCAGTTTCCTGTAACAAACTTCCGGTAGTAACCAGTTGATTGACCGGACGCATAAAATTATTCATCAGATATAAAAAGGCGACTAACATCCCTAAAGTCATTTGTCCATCCATTACCCTTAAAGCACCTAGTCCCATTATCGTTGTAGTGGTTAAGGACATCAATAGCGGCGGAATCACATTTAAACGTGCGGTAAGCCAACCTAAATTTTGTTGTGCATTCATTACTTTGGCCAAATATCCTGACCAGGTGGTAAAAAAATCACTTTCTCTTCCGGAAGCTTTTAAAGTTTCAATCATACTAATTCCGGAAGTGGTAGTCCCTAATAATTTTCCGTTTTCGTTAGTAAGATTTCGATTGCCATCTTTTCGTGCACGAGAGACATAACGTAATGCCAGAATGTTTAAGGTAGCCATACAGACTCCAATGACGGTTAACAATACATCATAGGATAGCATCAAAATGGCATAAAATACGACTACAATTACGTTTAATACCGCATTTGCCAAATCTCCGCTTAGTAAACGGGCTACTTTGTCATTTAGAGAGACTCGGCTTCCAATTTCGCCACTGTACCGTTGCGTAAAAAAGGAAATGGGTAAGTGAAATACATGCCATAAGAATTTACTGGAAGTGGTAAGTGCTAATTTGGTTTCTAACCGAAGTAAATAATACTGTTGCAAATACACTAACCCGGAGTTAACTAATAATACAATCCCCATAATTAGTAGCAAAGGCATGACAAATCCGGAAATACCGTTAATCAAGTATTTATCAATAAACACTTTGGTGAACGAAGGAATTACCAGTCCGGGAATTACTAAAAATAAACTTGCCAAGATAATATAGGTAACACTCATCTCCGAACCTGAAATACGAGAAAGTAAAGAAGATCGGAGGCTCTTTTTTTCATCAGCTTTTTCAAATACTTCATTAGGTTCAAAAGTCATGACTACCCCGGTAAATGCATCGTCAAATTCTTCGTGGGTGACCTGGTACCTTCCCTGGGCGGGATCGTTTAAACACACTTTATTCTTGGTAAATCCTTCCAGGACTAAAAAGTGATTAAAATTCCAAAAAATAATGGCGGGTGCCTTTACTTTTTTTAGCTTTTCGATAGACTTAGCAAAACCCTTAGCTTCTAATCCGAATTGCCTTGCTGCTTTTAAGATATTAGTTGCTTTTAACCCATCCCGAGATACCCCGCAAGCTATTCTTAATTTTTCGAGGGGTACAAAACGTCCGTGGTACCCTAAAATAATACTTAATGCCGCCGCCCCGCATTCTACAGCTTCCATCTGCAAAACCGTAGGCGTTTTTATCGGACGGGGTAGTTTTTCGGTCTTTGTATTTTTTTGTTTTATGTTAAACATGATGCGGTTTTTTAGTTGAATAGTCATTAGGCACTAGGCAAAAGTGTTGTTTGGGTTATTTAGTTATTATGTTATTAAGTTGTTTTTGAATTCATAATTCTACATTTATAACTAGTCTATGGTGGACTAGCCATTAGCCACTAGGCAAAAGTGTTGTTTGGGTTATTTAGTTACTATGTTATTAAGTTGTTTTTAATTCATAATTCTGCACTTATAACTAGTTTGTGGTGGACTGGCTAAAAGCCACTAGGTAAAAGTGTTGTTTGGGTTACTTTGTTGTTTTTAAACTCTAAATTTTACATTCATAATTAACGAACTTGTTTCCACTATAAAATCTAACATCTATTAGTGAGCAAAGCGAACGGTCTAACATCTAGCAGCGCAGTGGTCTCACCCTAATATAAATCAAAGAACTTTTTTAATGCGGGGACTACGATGGCGGCCGGGGGTTCGGTTTTTACGGTTATTTTACCTAAGCAACTGGTTCCTTCGTTAATTACTAGATCCGGACCCTGGGCAGAAGTCCATTTGAATCCGCTAAAGGAAGTAGTGTCCTTCTCAAATTCGACAAATACTTCAAATGGCGCTCCCATAGCCAACAACCCCTGTACCAATTGATCATTTTTTACGGAGGTCATCATTCCCTTTTGGGTAATTGGAAAATCCGAAACGTAGGTAACTTTTCCTTTCATAAACCCGTGTTCCTGGGGTTGTACGGTCGAAGGAACTACCAGGGCTTCCATTCCAACTTTAATCTTTTTCCCATCCTGTGAAGGGATGTAAAGTACGCCTCTTAGTTTGTCATTATTTGACTTTACAAAGTTTTTCAATTTGCACAATGGCGAACCTTGCCCTACCATAATTCCGGCATCAGTTAATAATTCGACAACCTGCCCGTTGTAAGGACTTTTAATTTCTGTTTGAATTGTATAACGTTCATTCAATTGTTCTAATTTACGTTCGGCTTCAGCAATGCGTTGTTTTTGATTAGTAATACGTTGTTCAAGGTCAAAACCTAAATTTAATTGTTGACTGGATGCCTGAACCCGTTGTGCTTTTAACGATTCAATGCTATTTTTTGCATTCTCAATTTGTTGTTTGGTATTGACAACCTGTGATCGGGTTAATAGTCCTTGTTTCAGTAAATCATTTTCGGTTTTTAACTGATTTTTTAAGAAAGACAAGTTTTTACGTTGTGTTTCTATTTGTAGGTCAATACTGGAACGTTGTTGTTTAATCAATTCCCCCTGAATACGAGAATCTTGATTTCCATAAGACAATAATTGTTCTAACTCATATTTGCGCTCGGTGATGGCAACTTGTGCTTCTTCGATCTGTTGTTGCAATTCCGGTTGTTCAATGATGGCAACGACATCTCCTTCCTTAATTTCGTCTCCTATACTTACTTTTAAGTTTATTAACTGGCCCTGGGATGTAGAAACAATTTCGTGTATTTCTCCACCTAATAAAACACCCGTTACATTTAATTTGGTTTTTACCCGGCCTATAAATGACCAACTGATTCCGGTAGCAAGGATCAATAAAATGGTTACCAGAGAAATCCAGGCTTTGGTTCCCGTAATTTTAATGAGTTGGTCGAGTTTCTCCGGAGTGGAGAGTTTTTCTAATGCTGCTTTTCTAAAAAATCCTGCTGCCATAATGTTATTTTTTACGAGTTATGTTTTTGGAACAGTGTAATACTGTTGTTTTGAAATAATTGGAGTATTAACGGAATCAGTAAATGCTACTAAGGTTCCGGTTTCATACCTAAGGTTAGCAATGGCTACGGCAAATTGTAGCTGTGCCTGTTGGTATTCCAGTTGGGCAAAAGTGAGCCGTTCCTGAAATAGGATTAAATTTAGGAGGGTGGTTAATCCGTTTTTAAATTTAATCTGTTCGTTTGTAAATACTTCCTGTGAATAGGTAAGAGTTTCTTTAGCTTTCTTTAAGATAGAAGCGGAATTCTCTACGTTAGTCACAGCAATATTCACATTTAAACTAATATTTCGCTCCAGGTTATCGGTAGCAATTTCCTGGTTATCTAAAGCTGTTTTCTGCTGAAGGTAAGTACCTCTGGCGGTTTGATTTAGAATAGGAAGTGAAAGGTTTAACCGAACCCCTACGGTATAATTACTACCATCTTTATTCGTAATCGCTGAAAATGCCCGATCGATTCCATTGCCAAAATTTGTACCTCCGTATGAAACAAAACCGGTAAGGTTTAGTTCCGGATTGCGATTGTTTGCGGCTAAGCGTACTTGTTTCATCAAAGCTTCTTTTTCTTTTTGAAAAGCTTGTAAATCATTACGGTTGATAAGTGCCTGTTCTAGTAATTTATCTTTTAGTAAAGCACCGTCTACTCCTGATGTGCTAATTTCCGGGAAGGTATTTAAAGGAATACTTAAGGCTTCACTTTCGGTTTCATTGAGTCCTACGGCTCGTCCCAGGTTAATTTTAGAATTTTGAAAGTTTTGAAACGCAGTATTCGTTAAACGTTGTTGATTAGCAAGGTCGGCTTGAATTTGTACCAGGTCTCCGGCTGGTTTTTTATCTGCTTTAACTAATTCTTTAGTAATCCGAAGTACGTTAGCCACCCGATCTTCATTCTCTTTATAAATTAACCAGTTTTGAAAGGCTGCGGTGTATTGCCAGTAGGCTACGGCAATTTGCAGTAATTGAAAGGCACTCTCATTTTGATAATTATTTTGTACGCTTTCCGAACGAAGGATAGCCGCTTTTTCCAGTGCCGTAGCTACTTTAATCCCACTTCCTCGTAATAAAGGCTGAGTAAGCGCTAAGGTAGAAGAGAAAGTATGGTTGGATAAGAAGGGTCGTACGTTTTGATTGAACTGGTTTAAAGGAAAATTATTAGCTACATCGGCATAATCTACGTTTAAGGTAGAAAAAAGTCCGTTTCTGAATGTTTTTTGTAAACCTAATGTAAAATCAATGGTTTCAGTTTCAATTAGGTTATTATCTATTAGTTCATTTCTTGGATCCTGGTCAAATAGGTTAGACCGGTTATCCTGATACGAAATGCCTGAAAGAAAAACCGGGTTAAAAACACCTTGTTGAATTTGAATACCTCCTTCGGCACTTAGTATTTGATTTTTGTTTTGAAGGAGGATTGGATTGATGCCTAAAGCTTTGTTCGAAAGTTCTACCAGGTCACAGGGAATCTCATTTTGTGCTACGAGAGTTTGTAGGCTTGTAATTAGTAGACTAATTAGGGTTACTAAATAAAGAAAATTTTGTTTTTTACAATGCTTTTTAACTAAAGTCAAACCTGAGTATATCAAAGGATTTAACTCATTCATTAGAACCTGTCCTGAGTTTACTGAAGGGCTTGACTCTTCGACTAAGCTCAGAGTACATGTAGAGTTCTTAAAAGAGTTGATATTATATGTGTTTTGATGGCGGTACATGCTGTTACTTTAGATTTCGGAGAATTTATGTAGGATTTGGCTAAACCTGGCTCCGGCTTGAGAGATGCCTTCCATCACATTAGTATCAATCCGGTCTTCTTCTTCGGGAGATCCGAAACCTAACTGACTGGTAGTTTTTCGTAACCGGTCAGATAAAAATAAAGCTAAAGAATAGTAAAAGTTGGCCTTAAAAGTCGGATCTTTTTCCAGGCGTTCGGTTACTAGTTTTTTTGAAATACTATAAATTTCACAATCTTCAGAAGCAATTACATTAACAGCAGGAGGACGGGCTTCTAAAAAGGACATTTCACCTACAATTTCACCCGGACCGATGGTAGCAATGACTTTATCCTGATCCCGGATGGTTAATTCACCGGAAAGGATGATATACAAATCTTCAGGAGCTTCGCCTTTATGAATTAAAAAATCTTGTTCGGAAATTTGAAGTTTTTGTCCGTTTCGGATCATCCATTCGATATCCAAGTCGGTCAGATGCCCTAATAAAAAAAGAACCTTTTTCATATGTTTGTAATTATTATTTCTCAATAGTCATATAGAACCTTTAGTAACTAAATAATTGTAGGTGACGTAAAATGAATTATCTAATTAAGTGGTTTCATATACATTGGAATTAGAAACTGCTATTGTTTGTGATAGTGCTAAAGTAGAGCACTAAGGAACTATAAAACTGACATAGTTACGGAGAGAACTGCCGGGTTCCCCCGGAGGGGGAGGTTATCTGTTATTGAGTTATCAAGTTGACTAGCCACTAGCCACTAGCCAGAAGCTAGAAGTGGGAAGTACTGAGTTACTTGTAATTGGGTTATTAAGTTGTTTCTGTAGTTTAAGCCACTAGCCACTGGGCAAAAGCTAAAAGCTTTTTTAGATTTTTGTTACTTGTTATTAAGCTATTTGCTCTAAGAATGGTTGTATCGTTACTAAGAGAACAGTTGAAGTTGCCAGCTTTTTTGAAAAGTAGGTAAACTAAGGTCGATTTTCTGAATTAGCAATAACCAATTATTGCAACTGCTTTGTGTTGATTTGCTAAGTTTTGGAGTTCTTTTTGAGCTACCTTGACCTTTATGTTTTAATTTCTTAAAATATAGAAATTAATTCTGAGATTGTTAGATTTGATCATAGTTTAAACGATTTTTAGATAGCGAGACCCCAAAGGTTTTTAAAACCTTTGGGGTCTTTCCGGTTACATAATTTTACTTTTGTTTTTATTTGAAATTAAATTGTCCTATCCCTAACTCCGCCTTGACCGGATGAGCAAGCTCTTGTAAGTAGTTGAAGGTAATAGAAGGAGGGAGCTAATTAAGCCATTATTTTTATTTGCAAGAAGTGCTTTAGTCGTGGCATCTTTTTGTTGGGCAGCATCCCCTCCTGCATCTTCTTCGAAGGGGATGATAATTCTAGTTGCAATTACCTCCTAATTGTCAAAAGTTCTTTTGGGGTGGTTTTGTATTGTTGGTTAAAAATTTTAGAGAAATAATGAGTGTCTGAAAAGCCCACGGCATATGCAATTTCCGAAAGGGTATCGTACGTATAATTATCTAATAATTCTTTGGCTTTATGTAATTTTAAAATACGGATATATTTATTTGGGGTTAGGTGTAAGAGATGTTTGATTTTACGGTGTAACTGACGTTCGCTGATAGCGAGTTGATAAGAAATCTCCGTTAAGTTTAATTGGTTGCTATTACTTTTTTGAAACACCTCTTGTTCAAACTGGTACAACCATTGCCGATCCGATTTGGAGATACGATTCGTATCCAGGTGGTTTCTACAGAGAAGTTGTACATGCTCATTGTTTTCGTAGATTTTGAAAAGAATGGGGGTAGTGGTATCTGAAATCCGTATTGCTTTGGATTCGATGTTGGTAAGTACCTTTTCAATTAGGATTTTAATCTCTTTGCTATTAGAAAAAATAATTTCTGCGGATTGTCGCCTATGGATTTCTGTTGTTGAAAGGGAACTAGTCTCAGAACTAGCTTCCATAATGGATTGTAACGGGAGTTGAATACTTCCCAGGATTTGTTGTAATACATCCGGGGCATTCCAGTCAATTTTTAGTTTTTCTAAGGTGTTTGTGCTTGGTGTGTTCATAGTATGCTGTTCGTTTTTTCCTATTCCCCGACCCATGCCTTCCTCTTATACCTCATCGGAGGCTGGAAGGAAAGGGGGGTGAATAAATCTGATTGATGAATGATTAAAATGCTGATTTGGCATTTATGTTGATTTCCTGTTCCCTTGTAATTTCTACTTTCCTAGGATGTCGTTATTTCGACAAGGTAAGAAGCAGAGTAAATAGGTTTTATTTTGTGTTTGCATCCCCCCGAACAGCAAAGCCCGGAAGAATGCTACACAAAAAACTCAACCTCTAATTTGTCCTATCCCCCGGCCCCTTTCCGGAAGTAAGGGGAGTAAATTTTCGTACCTTGTTGGAAGCAAGAGGCCGGGGGAAGATTGTTAATATGCTGATTAGGCATTTTGTTGTTTTTTGATTGTTGTTGATTAGACAATTTGATGAATGACCTCATTTTTAATTTATACTATTAATCTGCCCTAATTGAATGAGTAGATGAATGCCTTCTATAAAATATTATAATAACAAAGAATCCAGGCAACCGTTACAAAGTTGGGATAGATAGCTTATACAATTATAAATACATTCTGATAAAAAATAAAGCATGTGTTTTTGTTTGTAAGTGTTGTTAGTGATCTGTGACAAATATGTAATAGAAACTAGGGTTTTGCAACCAAAGCTTGTCCGGATTCGTGAATTTGGACACCCGAATTCGCGAATTTGGACTACAACTTTTATGTTTAATTATATTGATAATTAGCGATTTATATAAGTAAACTAAGTTGGTAACCCTACTTACAGCTATTTGCAGTAAAAAATTAATCAAAAACCTTTTTATTGGACTAAAATTTATTTTACGGCCACTGCTTTTTGTAAATTTTGTACAAGTATTTAAATAAAGCATACTATTTTTTTTAAGTGTTATTAAAAAGCGAGTTCTCTATATAAACTAGATCTATTTTAGGTATCTGTTAAAACTAACTGGAACTTAGAGAATTCTACGCCTGTATGTTGCGGTTTTACAGTATAATGTTTTAATTTGCAACCACGTAAATACTTTCCCCAATCAATTATGATTATTTACGGATAATTGATAGTTTAAACTATTTGCCATAAGTGTTATTAAAGAACTATACATGCCGTTACTATTTTTAAAATTTGAATTTGTTTACAATTTGCTTCTGGACAAATATTGGTTGGAAATTGGGGGTTTGCAAGGGGTAGTAATGATGATTCTGGAATTTCGATAAAGTAATTCGAGAATTGTCTTATTAATATATGAAATTTAAATATTTGATTTTTAATAAGTTAATAAGGGTTTTTTTAATTGAAGTCGCTGTCAGCTATTTTGTAATTTTTTTCTTGTCATGTGAACAAGTAATTGGTCAGAATACTAAAATTCCAACTACTATACCTGACACATTAAAAAATTTAACCGATGAAGAACTATTACATCGAAATGAAAATTATTATTCAGATACAATATTATCAATTATTTACTTAAGGAGCTATTTGAAGAGAGCGATAGAGTCGTTTGATTCTATAAAAGTTGCAAGAGCTTATTTTAGACTAAATTTTTATGAAAATGATGATAAAATCAAATTATCCTATATTGATAGTTCTATATCTATTAGCAAAGATTTAAAGAATAAAGAGTATCCTCTATTAGCATATTCTAGCAAAGCTGGATTTTATTTTAATCGCTGGGATTATGAAAAAGCTTTGAAATATTATTTAATTACTTTAAAATATTCTAAAAAATACAAAGCAGATAATTTTACATTCCTTACTAAGTATAATATTGCCCTTATTAAAAGTAGAATAGGTAAACCTTTAGAAGCTTTAAATACATTTAAAGAATCTTTAAAATTTGAACATAAAAAAGGAATAAAGGATACTTTAGATTATATTTCTATACTTAGAGATATTTCTGAAATTTATCTAAATTTATCAAAACTTGATTCTGCAAATAGATATATTAGAAATGCTAAAAATTTATTAGTGTTAAAGAAAAATTCGACTTTTTACGCTAGAATACAATTATTAGAAGCAATAAGTTTATACTATTCAAGAGAATACGACAAATCCATAAATTTAATTAATGAAATTTTAGAGCGTATATCTTTATATGAAGATAAAACCGATTTGGTTAAAGCTTATACCTATTTAGGTAATAATAGTAATAAAATAGCTGATGAAAAAACAGCTTTTAAAAACTATGTTAAGGTTGACTCAATATTTATGACTTCAGGTGTAGCGATTCCCGAAATGAGAGATAGTTATATTTATCTTATAAATCATTACAAATCAAATAGAAATTTAGATAAACAGCTTGAAAAAGTAGAGAAATTATTACTTTTTGATAGTATAATAGCTAATAGAAAACTCAAAATTTCAAATCAATTATATGAAGATTTTGACACCCCTCAGTTTTTAGAGCAAAAAAATCGAATCATTGATAAAATAGAAAGAAGAAATTTTTTCTATAAAATAATCTTACCATTTCTTATTATAATATTATTAATATTATATTATTTATTTTATTCTAATTTTAGAAAGAAAAAGATTTATTATCAAAGATTTACCGAGCTTCTTAAAGAAAAAAATAAAGAAAATGCTAACCCTGCTTTAAAAATCAAAGAAAAAATAGATAGTAAACTTCATATTAGTCCAAAAAAGGTTAGAGAGATTTCCGAAAAACTAAAATGCTTTGAAGAAAATAAGCAGTACCTAAAAAGCAATATTACTACAAATTCATTAGCAAAGGATTTTAAAACAAATACTAAATATCTATCTAAAATTATTTTGCGGGAATATGATAAAAAATTTGTGGATTATATTAATGATTTAAGAGTTGATTATGCTGTAGAGAAGCTTAAAACAAATAAACTTTTCAATAATTATTCAATAAAATCAATCGCCAATGATGTTGGATTTAACAGTGCTGAATCATTTTCAAAAGCATTCTATAAAAGAAATAAAATTTATCCATCTTATTTTATAAAACAAAATAAAAAGATACTGAATATTGATTAAAATGTAACACGTAATTCTGGAATTTCGACTTTAAAGTCACTGAAAATAATAGTAATACTTAAAATATGAACTAAATTTGCGAATATTAATATTAAATCAAAACTTCATAACATGAAAAACAAAAGCAAATTACAAATAAGGAAAATTACAGTTACTAAATTAAACGCAAAGGAAAAAAGTTTTATTAACGGAGGTGATGAAGGTGAAAGAAGTAATAATATATTTTGCCAGACTGAAGGCAATTTAAGAAACTTAGAATAAATTTTAAGAATTTTTAGATGTTAAAAATTGTACTGTCTTTTTTCGTTATAATTTTATTAGGTTGTCAAAAAAGTATGAATATTAATAAACCGCCATCATTTAAAGGGGAAACGAAAAGATATACCTATTTTGGGACGACTTATCAGGATTCTTTTAGTAATATGGAAGATTTAAAAGATTCTACGATAACTAATTGGTTTCATAGTCAAAATGTATACGCAAACAATATTCTAAACAAAATTTCGAACAAAGAAAAGTTGTATAAAACTTTGCAACAATATGACCAAACCGATGGTTATGCTTTAAAAAATAGAGTAATTTCCGAAAAAGGACAGTATTTTTTTCTTAAGGAATTTAAGGAGGATAATAGGCAAGAGCTGTTTTATAGACCTCTTATTAAAGATACTATAGCTATTAAATTGTTTGAACCTAGTAAGATTGATAGTTTTAAAGAGTTTACCATCACTAAGATTAAACCAAGCTGGGATGGAGAACTTTTAGCATTAGGATTATCTCAACCAGGAGAAGAAATAGCAATGATAATTTTTATAGAAGTTAGTTCAAAAAAGGTGTTGCCGTATAAAATTACAAACACAGACGTGAATTTAGGATCAGGTATTAACTGGCTACCAGATAATTCAGGAATTACGTATTTATACCTTCCAATCACAGACATTCAGAATGAACAATTTTATTTAAACACGGAAACTGTATTGTATCAACTAGGAGAGAATCCTAATCATAGGAATGTTATTTTCTCAAAAAAGAAAAACCCTGAATTGAACATCATGCCGGAAGACTTTCCTTTAGTTTCTGTACACGCTACTAATTCTGACTATATTTTTGGTAGTATTTCGGGTGTAAATAGTTATAAAGACACTTATATGACTACTATTTCTGATCTTAAAGCGGGCCGTTATAAGTGGAAAAAGATTTTTTCCCATGATGATAAAATAGATCAATTTTATGTGTATGGTAAAGACTCCATAGTGTATTCCACTGCAAAAAATGCATCCAAATTTAAAATTTGTAAATCATCTTTGAATTCAGTTGATGCGACCCAGAATGATTGTATTATTGATGAAAATCCCAATGAAGTATTGATAGATTTTGCATTACAGGACACTACCATACTTATCTCTACTATTAAAAATGGGATAGAATCTTATGTATATAGTAAAAGTATGAAAGATCAAAGCCCTAAAGTTAACATGGATTTACCGGTCAAAGCAGGTTCATGTTATATTTATAATAAAAATAACGAGATTTATATTTCTTTAAATTCCTGGACACTACCAAGGCAACTTTATCAATACGATATACTAAAAAAAGAATTCGATTATATTGATATTCCACAAATACCTTTTCCGGATGCGTTTAAACATATCTCAGTGGAGGAAATAGAGGTTCCATCTCATGATGGTACTATGGTACCTCTTACTATTCTATCAAAAAAGGATAAAAAGAGGGATGGAAAAAATAGTACGTTAGTCCTCGCTTATGGTTCTTATGGGACATCTTTACGACCTGTCTATCAACCAGCTTTTCTAACCTGGGTTCTGGAAGGTGGAATTTTTGCAATTGCCCACGTAAGAGGTGGTGGAGAAAAAGGGGAAGATTGGCATAAAGCGGGCTTTAAAAATACCAAGCCTAATACTTGGAAAGACGCAAATGCTGCAACGGAATATCTTATTACTAACAAATATACCTCTAAGGACAAAACTGCTTTATTGGCTACCAGTGCGGGGGGTATCATGCTGGCTAGGGCGATAACAGAGCGACCTGATTTATACAGGGTAGCTTTAGGAATAGTACCTTCTATTAACCTTACCCGATCGGAGTTTCAAGTAAATGGGAAGAATAATATTAAAGAGTTTGGTACGGTCAAGGATTCAGTTGAATTTAAGGCGTTGTACGAAATGGATGGTTTTCATCATTTAAAAGAGGATGAAGAATATCCGGCAGTATTTTTTACCGCTGGTTATAAAGATCAACGAGTGGTAGTTTGGGATCCAGCTAAATTTATGGCAAAATTGCAATTTTATGATAATAACTATCAAGAGCGACCTAAAATATTTAAAGTAGATTTTGAAAGCGGGCACGGTGTTAATAACTCCAATACAACGTTTTATAAAAGTGTAGCAGAGATGTATGCTTTTGCATTTTGGCAAACTGGACATCCAGATTATGAGTTAGGTACTTCTGACTAAATTATAGAAAATTAATACGTTTGAGTTTATCTACATATACCTTAAGCTCTTTAAGTACTTTAAAAAACATAAAGTCGGGTAATTTAAGTTTAAAAGCAATGAATACTATTAATAAAGCTTATTTAACACTAATAATTTTTGGTTTATTTATTTTGAGTAACGTTCATAGTCAAAACAAACATTCGAATACTTTACATAAAGATTGTAATATACCTTGGTATTTTAAAGATTTTAAAAATGATTCGATAGTAGGGATAAGTTGGCAAAAACTAATTAGTGAAAAAAGTGTACTAGAAAAAATTGATACCATAATTGTTGCGGTCATAGATACAAAATTTGATATTTTTCACCAGGATATTAAAAATCAGGTTTGGACAAACAAAAAAGAGACTAAGGGAAATCATACTGATGATGATGGAAATGGATATGTTGATGATATTAATGGCTGGAACTTTTTAGGAGGTAAATTATCTAATAAACATATATCTGATTCTAATTTTGAATCCGTACGAATTCTAAGAAAATACAATGATTTTTTTAATAAAAAATATGCGGATACGATATCTGTTTCAGAGCGTTGGAAATATGAGCAATTTAAATTAGCTACAAATCAGAGAGCACAAGAAATAGCTAATTTGAAGGAGGATTTAGAATATGGTAATGTTTTAAACGATCGTTACTGGATAGCTAAAGATACAGTAGCGAAAATTTTTGGAAATTCCTCATATACTTTGAAAGAGCTAGATAGTTTATATCAAAAAACAGAAAAAGAAAATGATTCCGTACTAAAACCCTTAGTTTATTTTATGCGGGATTTTGTAAAATATGATCTTAATGAACAATGGATATTAGAACAAAAATCGTTACCTCTCCAGCTTGAAAAAACTTCTTATAGTCAGGAGTATGACGAAAGATACTTAATAGGAGATACTTTAAATGAATTAGGTTTTAAGGACTATGGTAATCATGAGGTGTATAACGATAGTATTACATTCCAACATGCAATCTCAATTGCAGGAATAATTGCAGGTCAATTGAATTGTAAAGAAGAGATTTCTGGTTTTTCTGAAAAATTTAAATTAATGCCTATTGTAGTTGCTCCAACTAACGGTGACGAACATGATAAAGATATTGCTTTAGGAATTAGATATGCTGTAGATAATGGAGCAAAAGTAATTAATATGAGTTTTGGAAAACCTCTTTCTTTATATAAAACTTGGGTTGATGATGCTCTTAAGTACGCTGAAGAAAAGGACGTTTTAATTATCGCATCTTCTGGGAATGAGGGAAAAAAAATAGGTGATAATTTCGAACATTATCCTGATGACCATAACAACTCTTCTGAACATGAAATTGTGTCAAATTTTGTAAAAGTGGGTTCGACTTCAAAAAAAATAAACAATAAGCTACTTTCAAGTTTTAGTAATTATAGTAAAAAACATGTGGATCTTTTTGCTACGGGTAGTGATATTGCATTATTAGCACATCAGAATTCTTACAAGAGAAGTAGTGGTACTTCCTTCTCTACCGCAATAGTATCAGGGGTTGCTGCAGTAATAAGATCTATATATCCTAATTTAACCGCATCTCAAGTAAAAAAAGTATTTTAATGCAATCAGTAACCAAATATGATGTAGAAGTGGAAATTGAAGAAGAAGGTGTAGAGAAAAATGTTCCTTTTACAGAATTATCTAAATCCGGGGGGATTGTTAATGCTTATAATGCTTTAATACTAGCGGATAAAATAGCAAATAAAAAGTTATAGTATCGCCCAAATAAAAAAGTTTTTTCTGTAAAACCAGCCAAAAACTTCATAAATAATTCGAAATATTTGTAACAAAATTGAACCATTTTACGACTAATAGTAAATTCCTAAATCATAATTTAGATCGTATGCTTTATCACATAAAATTCTTATTATACCTAATAGTCATATTTACTACAAAAAGTTATTCTCAAAAAATAAAATTTATTGAACGAGAATGGACAATGTTTGAACAAAAACTAAAATTAGAGTCTGATCAGACCGTAGACTTTAAATTGATAGCGAACATAAAAACCAAGGGCTTACAAGATAATAGCGCTGCTTTTATTTGGACAACTATCAAGAATAAAAAAGGAGAGGAAGAAGGAAAGTATAAGCAAGTTATGGATTCTTTAACTAAAAGTGATACCTGGTCTACCTATGTGCTGGAAGGGTCATTTGATCAGAAAGCCGAAGAATTACAATTTGGCGGATATGTTTTAGGAAATGGAGATTTTTATTTTGACGATTTTAAGTTAATATTTAGAGAAGCAAATAGTAAGGACTATAACGAAGTATCTGTTTCAAATCATTCTTTTCAAAAACCAGTTGTCAATGACAGTATCCCTGAATGGTCGCAATTCGGATGGAAAAATGATAGCGTTCTCAAAGTGAAAGGCTTTAGTTTTCATACACCTACTTCAGAAAATTCGAAAAAATCGTTCTTGCATATAAAGGGTCGTGGAGTAGAAAAAAGAAAATCAGGACAAATTAAAGCTAAGGAAGGATTCTCGCCACAAATAGGCGTGTTAATTGCCATGTTAAATAATTTAAGTAACCGGGTAGAACGTGTAGTAAAAGACTTGGACCTTAGAGAAACGGATCATTTACACGATGAAAAAGCTAATCGAATAGGTGCGTTAATTATGCACCTGGCCGCAGCAGAAAAAATTTATCAAAATATGACTTTTGAAAATAGAAGGTTTACAAAAGATGAAGAAATTTGGCAAATTGCTTTGGAACTTGATGAAAAGGCAAGGCACGAGTTTCAAGGAAAGCCCATAAAATATTACTTAGATATTTATAAAGAGACGCGAGAAAAAACTATAGAAGAATTAAAAAAGAGAGACGATACATGGCTAGAAGCTTCCTGGCCTGGTTCAACCATGAATAACCATTTTGCTTGGTTTCATGTAATGGAGCATCAATCTAGTCATTTAGGTCAAATATTATTTTTAAAAAAGCGAATTCCGGAAGAAAAAGTTCCTGAACCTAAACTTGAAGAAGAGATAGATTAGATTTATTCTTCCCAGCGGATAAAGCTATTATTCTATATTGACCAAAATAAATAATATACCTCCTGTTTTTTATGATCACTCGAATTTTATTTTCTCTTTTCTTTTTTAGTTGTTTAATTGTAATTAGCCAAAAACAATCTTATATCGATCAGGATGACTATTTAAAATATGAAAACAAACAAGAGGAGCAAATCCTTCAATGGTTAGAGTTACAAAAAGAAAAATCAAAAACTTATTTAAGTGCTATCAATCAACGTGATACATTAATCCGGAAATTATATAATTTCTCTAATAAATTAGGAGGGAAGGCTTCTTACCTTCGAAATGATGCAAGAAACAACTATTATTTTGTAAAGAATGATACTCTCTTTCAACTAAAATCCGGTAGCCGCAAAGAAATATTTACAATTAATTCGTATAATAACCTACAGGACAAAAATTATATTATAAGTTATTTAAAGCCTTCTTATTCTGGTAATACTGTTTTAGTATGTCTATCTTTAAAAGGAAGTGAAACTTCAAAAGTAATCCTTATAAATACCGAAGATAAAACCATTTCTGAAACTAATATCAACTCTGCTGAACCAGCTTTGGGAGGATTGTTTTGGGCACCTGATGATTCCGGCTTTTTTTATACTTCTACAGATTTATCTCTAGTTGGCACTAAGCTAAATAATACCAATACTACGAATCGATTTTATCATATTAAAAATCGGAAAGACTTCGAATTCTTTTCCCGGTTCAATAAGCAAGGTATAGCAATTAAACCTGAAGAATTTCCGATTGTATATATCAATTACCCTTCCGATCAATTTTTAGTTGCAACTATATATGATACCTCACCGGGTTTTATAAGTTACTCCACTCCTGTAAGTGCTTTGAGCCAACCTATAGATAGCATCGTATGGAAACCATTATTTACCAGGGAAGAAAAAGTAAAGGAATATTATCAAATAAATGATAGTATTATTTATTTGACCTCTAAAAATGCGCCAAATTTTAAAATTTGTCAAACTAGTATTACTCAGCCTGATTTTAAGAACCCAAGTTATGTTGTAAAGGAGACAAGCGACGAAATTATTAGAGGTTTTACAATTACTAGTAAAGGAATTTTTTATGCCACATTAAAAAATGGCACTGTAGGAAATTTATATTGGATTGATAAAAATAATCATACTAGAAAGATAGCATTGCCATTTAGTACAGGATATATTGAAGTATCTGCTTTAAGTAAGGATCAACCGGATATTTCCATAACGCTCCAAGGCTGGCTAAACCCTAAACGTAAATTTACATTTGACTATCAAGCAGAAAGACTTATTGAAGATCAAGCGTTAAAGACCATATACCCAAAAATCGAAGATGATCAATTAAATAACTTAATTGTTGAAGAAGTAGAAGTGCCATCCAGAGATGGGGTATTAATTCCGTTATCACTTATCTACTCTAAAGACATGGTAAAAGATGGTTCTAATTCGGTATTGATAAGAGCCTATGGGGCTTATGGAGTCCCTATGTCACCCATCTTTAGTCATAGTCTTTTACTACCGGCATTTGAAGGAGGTATATATGCGATTGCTCATGTAAGAGGAGGAGGTGAAAAAGGGGATCGTTGGTATAAGGCAGGATATAAAGCAACCAAAAAAAATACCTGGCAGGATTTGATAGATTGCACGCAATTTTTAATTGATCAAAATTATACTGCAAAAAAGAAAGTGGCCATGTGGAGTGGTAGTGCTGGGGGTATTACAATAGGAAACGCACTGGTAAAAAGACCGGAGCTTTATGGTGCAGCGATTATAGATAATGGTGTATTAAATCCTTTACGTTTTAATCATGCACTTAATGGGATAGACTCCATGCCGGAATTTGGTTCGCCTAATGACCTGGAAGAACTACCTTACCTTGAGCAAATGGATGCTTTTACTAACATTAAAGAAAAATTAGATTATCCCGCAACTTTATTAAGGCTGGGTATGAAAGATCAACGGGTGGATCCTTTCCAAACCATGAAGTTCGGAGCCAAACTTAAAGATTACCATATGGGTAGTAAACCGATCCTTATTTATCCGGATTTTGAGTCCGGGCATCTATTACGTTTAGATAGTAAAGAAAAACAATTTAGAAAGACAGCAGAAGCAATCGCTTTTGCTCTATTACATACCGGACATCCAAAATATCAATTGGAAGTACAGAAATAACATAATAAAAGCTACAGATGAAATTTTGGACTTATGTATTATTTACTCTTTAAGCAATGGTTATAATAGTTTTATGCAAACAAAAGCCGCTGGAAACGAATCCAAAAATATAGATAAGCATTTGCATTATCCTAATGATTGGGCGAATGGAAAGGAGATAGTTGACAATTTTATACTGGTGGGAGCAACTTCAAAAATTCCGGACGAACATTTTGTAGCTTCTTTTTCTAATTACGGAAAAGAGCAAGTTGATCTTTTTGCCCCCGGAAAAGAAGTATATACTGCCCATTGGAAAAATACTTATAACATTACACAAGGCACTTCTTTTGCATCTCCAATAGTTGCCTATGTTGCAGCCTTAATTAGATCCCATTATCCAAAATTAACCGCTCCTGAAGTAAAACAAATCTTACTAAACTCCGGAACACCTTATGATTTGAATATCGAAATCAAACAGGAAGATGGAACTAAAAGCAAAGTTCCTTTCTCTAAGCTTTCTAAAAGTGGGAAAGTGGTAAATGCTTATCAGGCTTTGTTAATGGCGAAGATATTAAGTAAAAAATGGATAAGAATTATACGTTTAACTTTTAAAATTTTAAATTTATACAACTTTCTTCATTTGAGAATTACCTATTCACTTACATAGTTATGATCTAAAAATATTTAGAAGTGTAAAATAATTAAGTGTAAATATGTAATTAATAGTATACTTGTAGAATCATTACTGTCGGACTTATGAGTACAGATTATAAAAGTGAATCCTTTAGAAAATTACTTGATAAATTACAACAAGAAAGTTGGCAGTTGGAATTATTAGTATCCGGATTTGTAATCTTTGGTTTGTTTGCTGCGGTTGATAAATTACAAGAACCTATTAATCGAACTTCAATAGAGGGTCAAGTACTAATAAGTATATTTATGATAACTCTGTTAGTATCCTGTTACTCTATAATTTTAAACCTTATTCTTCACTTAATTTTACGTGGTTTATGGATTGGAGCCTTGGGTTTACGCTATGTGTCTGGAGATATTGATTTTGAAGTTTTAAATTATAATAAAAAATTTACAAAATATCTTAAAAAAAGAATAGTTTCTTTCGATAAATATTTGGCTACGTTAGAAAATACGTGTAGCGTTTTATTTGCCATATCCTTTCTATTAGTTTTTTACTTAATATCATTTTTTATTATCTCTTTGCTTTTTGCGGCTATAACTTTTTTTGTATTTAAGAATGATAGTTTCTCTGAGCTAACACAGCAATTTTTGGGATATTCCTTACTAATTTTACTCGCAATAGGTGTCTTATTTACATTCTTAGATTCTCTTACTGTTGGCTACTTCAAACGAAATCGGTACATAGCCAAAATTTACTACCCAATCTATTACATTTTTAGTTTTATAACACTTTCTTTTTTGTACCGATCTATCGTACATAATTTTATAGATAACAAGTTTGGAAAAAAGATTTTTAAACTTTTAATTCCTGTATATATAATAATTTTATTCATAACTAACATTGAGTATCAAGTTTCTAATTACATAGGAACTAATTCTTTCAAGAGGATTAACATGGATATAGTTATGTCTAGGAATAGCTACGAAAACAATCTTGAAGATAATAAAGATCTAGTAAAAGTTACTTCCATTCCATCAAAAATTATTAATAGTAATTATCTAAATTTATTTCACACTTATAATGGTAAAACTGAAGATCATATTTTCGCATATGATAGTACAATGCTTCCTAAAAAAGATGAACGTGGCTATTTTTTAGGTTTGTTCCGTCTTGGCGAAGATACGGATTCTATAATTAAAGTAAAGAAAGAAAAAGCTCGACAATATTTGTGTACGTTTAATCAATCTCATCAAATTTTAATTGACACTATATCCTTTCCTAGTGATTTTCTAATAAGTTATAATAAAAAAGAGCAACTTGGCTTTGAGACGGTATTAAATTTAAAAAACCTTTCGGAAGGAAAACATATATTATATCTTAAACGTTTAGAACGAAATAATCAAGATAGTTTGATTACCAAAGAAGTGAGTACAATCCCTTTTTGGTATTATAAATAGTAAGATTTGCTCTATTGTAGGGTAAACTTCCAAGTGTGTTTTCTTCGTATATAGGCTATAGTAGTAGTTCTTCTAGTTTGAGCATACTGTGCTCTAGTATTAGCTGTAATGTGTCAGTCAGCCATTCTTTGAAATTAATTCCTTGCATTTTATAGCTTTCAAAAAAAGTAATGTAGTATTACAGCGTTTTGTGCTACCTTGTACGATCCGCAGAAAATATAATTCTTTCTTTCGATTAATATAGGTTGGATTGCATTTTTGATCAGGTTTTTATATCGTTCGATGCGTACATTATCAAAGATGACTTTCAGTTTTGGATGTTAATTGATGAAATAAATTTACGCACTACCAATGTGTAGCCTTCCTTTTTTTATGGCATGAGATGCTGCAAATTTTTTTTGATTCTGACCTGAAATCTCAAAATTCCTTACTAACTTAACATCTGTTATTTTGTGTCATAACTTATATTTATTTGCGACAACAAAACTAAGTCGCATAATATACTTTGGACAATGTAGTTGCTTGGTGAGATACCACCAGAACGTCAATAACAACCTTATCAGTGGTCATGCTTTAGAAAGGGGTTTAGTTCAGTGCATCCATAAAGTTCTCAGTAAACTTTGAATTTAAAATAAAACAGATTCTCTTTAAGTAATTACTTCTTTGCATTGTATCCCACCTCAAACTTAATTATCGTAGGCTGTTCTTCTATCAAATGTCAGACTTTATAAACTTTATTATTTCAGACACATAATCTTGTTGGTTTTCAATGTTCATCGAGTGACCTGATTTTTTAATTACCTTTAATTCAGAATTTGGATAAAGTTCCTTATATTCGTGAGCAAATTCCCAATCTAAGTAATCACATTCGGGTTTTAATATAAGAACTGGTTTGTCATATTTTTTCATATCGTTTCTTATACTTTCAGGAACATTTTCGTAGGATTGATTTGTGAACATTGAGCAATACATTCCTGGCCTTCCTACAGGTTTTGAAACTATGGTAGAATCACAGACCATAGCTTTTACAAATTCTTTAGAAATCTTGTGTAAAATCCCATCAACTTTATTATCACTTATAAAACTAGTATTTCTACTAACCTTCGCTAAACTTAACCAAATTATTTCTCTAAAACTAAAATCATTTATTTTTGTATTGATTTTATTAATTCTCTCATCAATATCTGTTAGTTTATAAATATAATCTGGGGTGTTAAATTTATCATAATTTGTAGAATAGACAGGATGGATTTGACCTGGAGCTGTTAAAACTAATTTAGTTATTAAATTAGGATTATTAGATACAAAATATGATGCTAAAAAACCTCCCCAAGATTGTCCTACTAATATTACATTAGGCACATTCAATTTTTCTAATATTTCTTTTAAATCTTTTGAATGACGATCAACGGTATATTCATCAGGATTTTTAAGCCTTTTAGATAATCCGCACCCTATTTGGTCATATAAATAAACGTTGTATCCTTGTTTAGATATTTCCCTATATGTTTCAATAGTTGAATTGTCTATATAACCACCCGGACCGCCATGAAGATAGATAATTGTCGATTTAATTGATTCGACTTCTGATTTTAGTTGTGTGTACGCAATTTTAGATCCAGTACTTAATTCCCAATATTGAGTAGATTTTCTTGGGGTGTCATCAAAATCTGATTCAAAGTTTGGAATTAATATCCATATAATTATCCCTATAATTAGGATTAATGGTATATATATCAAAGGTTTTCGTATAATTTTCATATTATTTTAAATTTCTTCAAAATAATTGACATAATTTCCATTTTAAATACAATATCTCTTTGAAGTAATCAAAATTACTAAAATTCAAACTAAATATTAATATAAAGCTTAATTCCTGTCAAATTATACCCTCTAATTTTAAAATGACTGCAACCAGCAATAAGTTCCAAATCTTCTTCAGTTAGTTCCATATCGAGGTTTATATCTAAATCTTGAGGATTGGCAATAATGTTAAGATACAATGTAGAAGTGTCAGTTTGATTATTTACCTGGATTTCAGCTCCTTCAAACTTAAATTCTCTTACAGTTATCTTATAAGTGTGGCAACTGGATCATTTATTAAACTTTGCTTAAACGACTAGTCTTAACATGTTTTGGCATATATTTTTTGCAAGGTTACTCTCTACATTTGTTTTTAATTCGATCAAATTCATTTTTTTAATTAAAAAACTAACAATTAGTTTGTTTATAATTTTTATTTTTCCTCAATAAATATGGAATGTTATGCTAGTACAAATTTTATAACTTCTTCCATTCTAAAATTTGCCATGGTTTTATCTATTTCATTTTTTAGTCTATCCATCATGTTATAATCTGTTAATGTATTTTTTTCAAATTTGTTCATCAATTTTTTGAAAATATTCCAGTAATTGGGATTATCATCTGGATGAGGTATGTGACCAGAAACACCAAGTTTCTGTAACCTTTGTGCAATGTCTTCACGATCGTAACATTGAGTTCCAATTGTAAGAAATGCTGTTTTTGTTATCAATGGGTAATGGTATATTCCAGAGCCACATTGATGGATAACTAAATCTGATATTTTACAAATGTAATTCAAAGGCAACAATTTATTATAAAAAACATTATGTTTATACTGTTCGCTTATTTTACAATCATTGGTAGTTATTATAGCATAATTACGTTCTGCGAAGTATTCAATATATTTTTCAACAGGTGTTTTGTCGACAGTACCCGTTGTGACAAAGACAATAGGTTTGCCTTTATTTAATTCAAAAAATATCCCTAACCTAATTAATAGATTCTTCGAAGGTTTATTTTTTATAAATAGAGGACCAGAATAGAAATATGATGGTCTATTTTCTATGTTGTCTGGAAGGCACTCAAGAGAGGGTATTCCAGGAATAATCTTCGCTTTGGCACTTTTATATACGCTAAAATTATTTTGATCATCAAACTTACTATTTTGCAATAACCTGGAAGCAGTTTTTGATGACTCGGCAAATGAAGGTTGTACAGAGTCTGCCTTTTCCATAGAATGAAGATGGTTAGGATTTCTATAACTTTTATCAATTGACCTAAAAAATCCTGTCCTTTGAATAGAAATTCTAGGTACATTATTCTTTTCTGCTATAAGAGGGGAAGTAAGTGAACAGTCTTCTATGATTAAGGTAGGTTTTATTTTTTCGTATGCCTCTTTTTCTTTTTTCATCACATACTCTATGGCTTGTTTTCTATTTTTTAGATGCTTAGTTTTATCTCCAAAATAGTCTATGGGTACACAACTCACACCTTTCCTTTTTAAAAAATTTTGTAGGTCATTATGAGCCAAGAAATAGCTGTTCATACTCGTGTTATATTTATTATTTAGGGCAAGTAATGGAAGCATATGCGACAAACCTCCAGTAAAATATGGTATATTTAAAATAGTCATTTGGATAAAATAAGTTAAACGGTTAGGGAGCTTTTACGCATTTTTTTCCAACGGTATAGTTGATCAATTCCGATCTTAGTTCTTTACTAAAAACATATATTTATTTTAAAATTGTTATATTATATATAATCAAATCATTCCAGAAGCGTAGTTAATTTCCATTTTATAAGCAATGTGTATAAAGCAAGATTATTTGCCTTATACACATTGTTTATGTATTTACTACCACTCAAGGTGTATATCAATTTCTATCGCACCCCATAAATAACTTCCTTCTATATCAATTACAACGCCACCTGCAATAACTTCCAAATCTTCTTCAGTTAATTCCATATCGAAATCTGCAACTAACTCTTTTGGATCCGCAGGAATGTTAAGATATAAGGTTGAAGTATCTGTTTGATCATTTACCTGAATTTTTACTCCCTCAGGATTAAATTCACCCTTTGTAATCCTATTAAGCGTAGCAATAGGATCATTAATTAAACTTTGCTTAAATTCTTCATTTTCCCATGCTTTTGCATAAATTTTTTGTAAGTTACTGTCTGCTTTCTTTTGCAATTCTACTAAATTCATTGTTTCTCAGTTTTAAATATTAATAATTAATTTGTTTATAAATGTTATTTTAAAATGCAACTAAAAGGTAATGTTGACTTTAAATTATCAAATGAGTCATTTATACAACCAACTCTGTACCTTCAGGTAAATTGAACTTTTCTCCGGTTAATTTTTCTATTGCTTCAATAGGATTGTAATTCAACTCTGTTTTTAGAGGCTTCACTTTTCCATGCCTTAGTAACGATCTGCCGAAAACACTATCAACTTTACCTTTAAAATTTTAACACAATACTAATTAGGTTTTATTGAATAATCCAATTCAGTATCGGATGGTCTCTATATCGAAAATCTCTTCCACCTGCAATGATCTCTAATTCTTTTTCATTCAATTCAATATCGTCCAAATCTCTTTTGGTTGGAATATTAATGTAAATAAAATGTTTATTTGTTTGATCTTGTACCACTAAGGTTTTACCTTCCGGGATGTTTAATTTTTTTCCGGTGAGTTTTTCAATTGCTGCAACTGGATTAGCAATCAATTCCTGTTTAAAACTTTCATCTTCCCAGGATTTTTTGATAATAGTGTTTAGGATTTCTTGTCCTTTTTGTTGTTGTTCTGTAGATGTCATTTGTTTTTAGTTTATAAAGTTTGCATTCCATTCTATTTTCCGTAATCTATGAGTGAGCTAGAGAAGTTTTGATAAATTACTTTTCAACTTCGCTCGAAATGACTGGTAAAAGAATAGTATGCTTGCCTCGATTGATGAATAATTTATTTTAAAAAATCTCCGAAGACATCATTAAAGATTTCTATTATTGATTTACCCCCCGCAACCGCTTCCAGTTGATCTTCGTTAAGTTCTACATCTTCGGCTGGTGCCGTAGGAATATTAATATATACCGTATCTTCTGCGGTTTGATCACGTACTACCAGCGTTTTTCCTTTAGGAATGTTTAACTTTTTACCAGTTAGGGCTTCAATGGCTGCTACCGGATCAGCGATTAGCTCTTGTTTAAAACTTTCATTTTCCCAGGCTTCATTGATGATCTGTTGGTAGCGTGCTTGCTCTTTAGATACTTCCATAATAACTGTTCGTTTTTTGATGAATTAATTACCCAAAAGGAAAGTTGTCCGGAGCTTTTTCGTCAATCCAGATAGTAGGATCCCATATTTGCGGATCACCAAATTTGATGATAGGTATTTCAATTCCTCCGGCTACGGCTTCTAACTGCTCTTCGCTTAACTCTACATTTGCCGTATCTACTGCTGCGGGGATATTGATGTATACCGCATTCTCATCCGTTTGATCACGTACCACTAGCGTTTTTCCTTCGGGAATGTTTAACTTTTTACCGGTTAAGGTTTCAATGGCTTGTATTGGATTTACAAGTAGTTCCTCTTTAAAACTTTCGTTTTCCCAGGCTTCGTTAATAATTTGTTGATACAATTGTTGTTCTCTTGTTAGTTCCATCATTTAAAATTTTGCAGTGTTAATTTTTTCCCAGGGTAGTGAAGGTCTAGGGTAGAAAATAAGAGGTCTTTTTATTAGCTCATATCCTCCGGCAACCGCCTCTAGTTGTTCCTCATTTAACTCTACATCATTATCCTCAACAGGCATTGCTGCTGGAATATTGATATATACCGTATTTTCATCTGTCTGATCTCTTACTACCAGCGTTTTTCCTTCAGGGATGTTTAACTTTTCACCGGTTAAAGTTTCTATCGCCTGTACCGGATTTTCTAGTAATTCAGCTTTAAAACCTTCGTTTTCCCAAGCTTCGTTAATAATTTGTTGAAATAACTCTTGTTCTTTTGTAAGTTCCATAATATTAGTTTTTAATTACATTTCTGGTGTTGGGTCAAAAGGGGAAGGGAAATTTGGGATAATCCATTTTGGTATATCATTTCTTCCCCCAGCAACCGCTTCTAATTGTTCTTCACTTAGTTCCGCATCAACAGGTATTGCTGCCGGGATGTTAATGTATACGGTAGATTCATCCGTCTGATCTCTTACTACCAAGGTTTTTCCTTCAGGGATGTTTAACTTTTCCCCAGTTAAGGCTTCGATAGCTTGTACTGGATTTTCTATTAAGTCCTTTTTAAAACTTTCATTTTCCCAGGCTTCGTTAATAATCTGCTGGAACAGTTGTTGTTCTTTAGATAATTCCATGTAAATAATTTTTGATGATGATGCTACTAACTTTTAGCAGCTTTCTTGATGGTAAAATTAGGTCGTGAAGTATAGATAAAAATGCCAAATACACTGACGGAAATACCTTTTTTTAGTTGACTAGGCAAAAGGCACTAGGCAGAAGTTTTTTAGTTATTGTGGTTGCTAAGTTATCTTTTACTCGTTATTAAGTTATTATGTTACTAGGTTTATAAGAATCTTAGACGCAAAGTTTCAAAGCCTCAAAGTACCAAAGAATCTAAGATTCTTAAAATCTATATACTTGTATATCTTTGCATCTCTACCTCTCTTCTACTTTGTAACTCTACAACTCTACATCTCTGCAACTTTGTAACTTTGCACCTCTGCTACTTTATAACTTTGCATCTCTGTACCTCTACACCTCTACACCTCTGCAACTTTGTACCTTTTCCCCTCTGCTTCAAAAAAACTACGGTCTTATCATACTTGTTAAAAGGGAAATCTTTATTTAGCACTTATTTTTAACATTAAGAGAAAAAATTTTTGTTTTTAAGGGATAAAAAACTTAATTTGAGGACAACTTAACCTACAGATTAATGAAAAATTTTATATGTTTGCAACAGCTTATTCGCTGATGCTCCGATAGTTTATCAATTATAAGCCCTAAATAATGAACAAACTCGACCACCATAGTTGCTTTTTAAAAAAGATAGATGATTTTATCTACATGCTCATGGAAGCAGGTAGTAATAATTCGTTATGCCTTTTTGACCTGAATCATGTCAAAGAGCAATACGTAAAGATCAAAGCATCTTATCAAAGACATCCTGACTATTTTGACCTGCAGGATTTTGCAAATAACTATGCTTTTTCCTATTATCAGAAAAATAATATTTTGGATTATCAAAATCAAACCGATCAAATGGCTACACAAATTGTCGAATATGTGAGCGGACTTGAAACTTAATTCGACTTCCTTTTTTAGTAAATGTGTAATAGCGTAACTCTTTGTTGAGTTGCGCTATTTTAATACTACCTAAGTATAATTCAAGTTACAATCCTAAAAATTGTCGAACACCCCTAAAAAAAACAACCTCAACCAGGCAGTTTTAGTTTTGTACTTTTGATTTTAGTTCAGTTTCAAAACTAAAAAAGACGTATGAAGATTTTACACCTTGATAACAACCATCCTCTGCTTATTGCTGAACTAGATAAAGCAGGTTATCATAATGATACGGACTACACTTCGGATAAAAAGGAAATTGAGGAAAAAATTAGTAATTATGACGGAATTATCATCCGTAGTCGTTTTGCTATAGACCGTTCTTTTTTAAGTAAAGCAACCCATCTTAAATTTATTGGTCGAGTAGGGGCAGGATTAGAAAGTATTGACTTGAATTTTGCTAAACAACAAGGAATCCATCTATTTTCCGCACCCGAAGGAAACCGTAATGCTGTTAGTGAGCATGCACTTGGAATGTTACTAGCGTTATTTAATAACTTAATCAATGCAAACGAAGAAGTAAAAAACGGGCAATGGAACCGCGAAAAAAATCGTGGAATTGAATTGGATGGAAAATTCATAGGGCTTATCGGGTACGGAAATATGGGAAAGGCTTTTGCTAAAAAACTTCGGGGTTTTGAGGTAGAAGTGCTTTGTTACGATATAAAAGAAAATGTGGGTGATCAAAATGCAACACAAGTACCTTTATCCGTATTGTTTAATAAAGCTGAAGTGGTAAGCCTACATACCCCCTGGACTCCCTTGACGGATAAAATGGTGAATCAGGAATTTATTAATAACTTTAAAAATCCATTTTGGTTATTAAATACTGCCAGGGGTAAAAGTGTGGTAACAGAAGATGTGATGGTTGCTTTAAAAAACGGTAAGATACTTGGAGCCGGACTAGACGTTCTGGAATACGAAAAACTGTCGTTTGAACAGTTATTTGGAAGTAAAGAAAGCATGCCGGATGCATTACAAGAACTTTTAAGTATGAAACAGGTCATTTTAAGTCCGCATATTGCCGGCTGGACGGTTGAATCTAAAAGAAAACTTGCACAAACTATCGTAGATAAGATCATAGCACAATTTGGTGTACAAAACTAAAGAGAATGAAAGAAGAGCCCTTACCAAGTATTGAAAGTTATATCAACAACCTTCCGGAGGAACGAATAACACCTATCCGAAAATTACGAAAAGTCATTAAAGATAACTTACCTAAAGGTTTTTCAGAAGAAATAAATAATAGGACGATAGGATTTGTAGTGCCTCTTAATTTATATCCAAAGGGCTATCACTGCCAACCTAACCAACCTCTGCCTTTTATAAATCTGGCTTCGCAAAAAAATTACATAGCCCTACATCATATGGGAATATATGCTGATCCGAACCTTCTAACCTGGTTTAAGGAGGAGTATACAAAACATGTCAAAACTAAATTAGATATGGGTAAAAGTTGTATTCGTTTTAAAAAGGTAAACAACATACCCTACACGCTTATAGCAGAACTAGCTGCTAAATGGACTCCGCAACAATGGATAGAAACTTATGAAAGGGTTATCTATAAAAAAAGCTGAAGAAATAAATTCCTTCAGCTTTATGTATTTATTTTATCATTTAGTGTCCAAGATAATTTTATATTATTGATTTTCAATATTGTAATAATTAGTTTTGATTCCAGAAGCAATAGCAACCTGCCCGTCCGCAAGCGGGTCTTGCATCTTTACAGGACACTAATGTTGTTTTATATCAAAATTAAGCCTTACCTGGTAGATTCTCCTGAAATAAATGTACGTCTCTTTGAGGATAAGGAATAGAAATTCCGGCTTCATCCAGTTTCATTTTACTGGTTTCCAAAACATCAAATAAAACAGTCCAGTAATCTTCAACTAATACGGCTGGTCTTACAATTAAAACAATAGCACTATCTCCCAATTCACTGACAGCCACCTGTGGTTCAGGGTCTTTTAATACTTTTGGATGATCGTTTAAAACCCCTAGTAATACTTCCTTAGCTTGTTTAATATTATCATTATACCCAATGCCTATGGTAATATCAACTTTAGCAGTTCCCTGTGAAGTATAGTTAATGATATTTCCGTTAGACAAAGCTCCGTTTGGAATAATGATTTCCCGGTTTTGCCAATTCGTCATTTTAGTCGTAAAAATATCAATCATTTTAACTGCTCCAATTTGGCCTTGTGCTTCAATGACATCTCCTACGCGGAATGGCTTAAAAATAAGGATAAGTACCCCTCCGGCAAAATTGGATAGCGAACCCTGTAATGCCAGTCCGATAGCTAGACCTGCAGCGGCTAATACGGCAGCAAAAGAAGTGGTTTCAACCCCTAGGGTTCCTAGAACCATAATAATCACCAGGATCCAAAGCCCCCATCTTAAAATGCTTACCAAGAATTTTTCCAATCCCGGATCGTAATCCACTTTTTGCATGGATTTATTAGCAATTTTGATAATTCTTTTAATTACCCAATTACTTACAATTAAAATAAGAATAGCTCCAATAACTTTTGGGCCAAAATCAACAACAAACGCGATGCCCTGATCAATCCAGGTTTGAATTTCCATAAGATATTAATTTTAAGATTTTAACAAATGTAATCGGATATTACCAAAATTTCAAAAAGGTTATGAATACTTTAAAATTTGTATCTTTTTGCATTTACGGCATTTATTGTATTTTAGCAGAGACCTCAAAAGCACACTTAATGTCTGAATTTTGGCTGTATGTACAATTAGGTTTCTATCACGTACTTGATTGGAAAGCTTATGATCACATTCTTTTTTTAACGGTACTGGCAGTATCATTCTCTGCAGATCACTGGAAGAAAGTACTGTGGGCGGTAACCGCATTTACCTTAGGTCATACCATAGCTCTATTTTTATCTATTTATAAAGTAGTAAGTATTAATAAAAATATGATCGAATTTTTAATTCCGGTAACCATACTGATTACTGCTATTTTTGTAGTAGTCAGGTCCGGTAGTTTAAAACAACAAGCTTTATCTCCTGTTTTTATTGGAATAACTATATTTTTCGGATTGATACATGGCTTTGGGTTTTCTAACTATTTTAAAGTGATTAGTAGTAATACCGGAGCAAAATTAATACCCGGATTATCGTTTGCTACCGGGATTGAACTGTCACAATTACTATTAGTGGTAGTTGTATTATTGGTTGGGTTTTTGGTACAGCAATTCTTTAAAGTTGCAGAACGGGATTGGGTACTGGTCATAGCTTCTGTTGTTATAGGAATGACCATCCCTATGGTACAGAATAATTGGATTTTTTAATTGTGATACAAGCTTACCTGAATTAAATGCCAGCATTAAAACAATTACGATATGATAAAGCTTATTTACGCATTGCTCGTGAATGGGGTAATTTGTCACATTGTAAACGTAAAAAAGTAGGAGCATTGATTGTAAAAGACCGGATGATTATTTCAGACGGGTATAATGGCACCCCTACTGGCTTTGAAAATCCCTGTGAAGATGAAGAAGGCTATACTAAGTGGTACGTATTACACGCAGAAGCAAATGCTATTTTAAAAGTAGCTTCTTCTACACATTCATGTAAGGGAGCAACCTTGTATATTACCTTGTCTCCCTGTCGCGAATGTAGTAAATTGATTCACCAGGCCGGGATTGAGAGAGTTGTGTATCAAAATGCCTATAAAGACAATTCAGGATTGGAGTTTTTAGAAAAAGCAGGAGTATTAATTGACCATATTTCGGATTTAGACAATTGATGGGAGGATATTCAAAGAAATTTTTACCGCTGGTTATCGGAGTTGCAATGGGATCCGGCGTTTTTTTAGGAAGCAGACTGGATTTTGATGATCCGGCCGCCGAACTTTTTACGTATAATTCTAAAAAAGAAAAGCTAAACCGCTTAATTGATTACATTGATTACGAATATGTAGATGAAATTGATACGGATAGTATTGTAGATGTAACTGTTAATCGAATTTTAGAAAATTTAGATCCGCATTCTACCTATATTTCTCCGGAAGAACTGGAAGGTATTACTGAAAATATGCAGGGTGATTTTATCGGGATCGGAGTTACCTACTATCCCTATAACGATACCATATCCGTAATTAACACGATTAAAGGCGGACCTAGCGAACAGGCGGGGATCAAGGCGGGAGACCGTATATTGATGGCGGATAACGACACGCTGTACGGCCCTCAATTGCAACAAAGCCAATTAGCCGGTAAACTAAGAGGGGAGTTAAATAGCCGGGTACGCTTAAAAGTATACCGTCATGGCAGAGGAACTTTTGACGTTACCGTAACCAGGGGTAAAGTACCTTTAGAAAGTATTGATGCCACCTATATGCTTACCTCCTCTATGGGGTACATAAAAATTAACCGCTTTGCCGAAACTACGTTTACCGAATTTAAAAAAGCCCTACGTAAATTAAAAAAAGAAGGAGCTGCTTCTATGATTATAGACTTGAGGGATAACGGAGGCGGTTTTATAGCCCCGGCCCTTAAAATTGCCGATGAATTCCTGGAAGATGATAAATTAATTATGTTTACTAAAAATAAAAAAGGAACTATTGAAAATAATTACGCTTCCAGTACCGGTATTTTTGAAAAAGGGGATTTGTACGTATTACTAAACGAAAATTCAGCTTCTGCCAGCGAAATTTTTGCAGGTGCCATACAAGATAATGATCGGGGCACCATTGTTGGTCGCCGATCATATGGAAAAGGTCTGGTACAACGTGAAATGTCATTAGGTGACGGGAGCGCAGTACGTCTAACCATTTCGAGGTATTATACTCCGACCGGTAGGTCCATTCAGAGACCTTATAAAAAGAACGGGAACAAAGCTTATTTTAACGAATACCTGGAACGATATCGCAACGGGGAATTACAAAGCGCTGATAGTATCCAGGTAGCAGACTCCTTAAAGTTTAGGACACCCGGTGGTAAAATTGTGTACGGCGGTGGCGGGATCATACCAGATATTTTTGTAGGTAAAGAAGGATCAAGAGCAAGTGAAACCTTAAGTTATATGGTGCGTAACGGATTTATGGGTCGGTATGTATTTGAACAAATTGATAAAGATAGGGCAACCTACCAGGATTGGTCAAGAACTGATTTTATAGACAATTTTGTAGTAGATGATACAATGGCTGACGGTTTTATGTCTTATGCTGAGGAAGTTGGTATTAATATGAACCTTACCAATTACCAGGATCTATTAAAAAAATACCTAAAAGCAATTATTGCCCGGCAACTTTATAATAGCAGTGCCTATGAACAAATACTGAATAAAGAAGATCGTATGGTGAATAAAGTTTTATCTTTATATCAGAATTCGTAAAATACTAACCAGGCAAGTACGTCACTTTTATGTTCGAGATCAAGGAATATTTAATGGCAGTTGCCATATGTTCACCTTTGCTATTTTTTATTCTGGCGGTAACTTTTAGGCTACTTGATAATAGTGCCTCTATATTTTTGGACCATGATATTCTATTAGATTCCGCTTATGTGTCTAATAGTTTGATTAAAAAACAAATTGAAGATTCTAACGATGAAAAACTAAAGAAAAGACTTAAAAATTCCCTTCGATACCGAAAATTACATTACATTTTTATGATCCTGGCAATAGCAACCTTACCCATAGTGGTTGTGATAGCAGTATTATTTATTATCTGATGATCCTAAAAATGATAACCTATCCTTGCGCTTTTTCCTTAATTTTATAAGAAATTAATAAGGTAATTAATAAAACTATAGCACTGGCGCAACCTAAAATACTGTAAACAGCAATTCTGCTATTACCTTCTAATAAATTTGTAAAATTAAGTAAGGTTGCATTATAAACAGCAAGTGCCGAAGCCAAAACAAGTAAGATATATACTAAATATTTCATAAGCTATAAGTTAAAAAAGACCTTTAATATTAGTTGCAAACAATTTTACTGCAATAGCCAGAAGAATCACACCAAAGATTTTCCGGATAACATTAATCCCCTGTTTACCTAAAAAACGTTCAATACGCCCAGAAGACTTAAGGACAATGTATACAAAGATAATATTTATTAAAACAGCAATGATGATATTAATAGTCGCATATTCTGATCGTAGGGATAATAGCGAGGTCATTGTTCCGGCACCTGCAATCAGCGGAAAAGCGATAGGTACCACAGCAGCCGTTTCCGGAGCATCATCTTTATATAGCTGAATGCCTAAAATCATTTCAAGGGCAATAAAAAAGATAATAAAAGAACCGGCAACCGCAAAGGAGTTAACGTCTATCCCAATAAGGTTTAAAATCTTCTTTCCTACAAATAAAAAAACAATCATTAAAATGCCTGCAACAATAGATGCCTTTTCACTTTGAATATGTCCTACTTTATTACGCAAACCTATAATGATAGGAATACTACCGATGATATCAATAACCGCAAATAAAATCATACTGGCAGTTAGTACTTCTTTTAAGTCAAAATTCATAATTTGGGATTTAAAAATTTTGAGTGCAAAAGTACGTTGTTCTTTGTATATAATATCTACAAATAAGTACAATTGTCAAATATTCAGGGTTTTAACACATAGCAGTATTTTTTTATTTAAAACTAAAACAGGGTACAGTTTTACTATTCAGGATTCATACTTTTTATTGAATATCTCGTACCTTTGACAAATGTTTCAGTTAGGAAAAACCATCGTTTCAGAAGAAATTTTTAAAAAAGATTTTGTGTGTAATTTATCAGCTTGTAAAGGGGCTTGCTGTGTACAAGGAGAGGCGGGTGCCCCGGTTGAAACAGAAGAGGAAGCTATACTGGAAGACATCTATCCAAAGATTAAAAAATACCTACGACCCGAAGGTATTGCAGCTATCGAAGCGCAGGGAACTACCATTAAAAATGATTTTGACGAAATTGAGACCCCACTGGTGCAGGGAGAAGAATGTGCCTACGTAATTTTTGATAAAAAGGGAACAGCCAAATGTGGTATTGAAGAAGCCTACAATCAGGGAGCCATTACCTGGAAAAAACCCATTTCCTGTCATTTATACCCGGTCAGGGTGCAGCAATATACAGAGTTTGCAGCGGTTAACTACCATAAATGGTATATCTGTGATGACGCCTGTACACTAGGGAAAGAATTACAGGTTCCCGTTTATACTTTTGTAAAAGAAGCCTTACAGCGCAAGTTTGGAGACAATTGGTATCAGGAGTTAGAAAAAATAGCTCAACAGTATTTATCCAAATAAAAAAAGACAAGATCGGTAATAGTATTTTCGATCAATTTGTAGTAAGATGTAAAACTATAACTATCGTATATTTAGATAAAAAAGCGTCGTTTCTAGTGTCTTTTCGTAATAAAAATGAAGAAAAATTGCCTGTCTTTTATTCGATCGAGGATATCGAGAATAGCTTTTTTGACTAAAATATCAATCATCTTGGGCTTTGGATAAATGACTTAATGGTTCTACTAAGTTTTAACGGTATATAATTATAGCTTCGTTCTACATAATTATGACTAAAATTAATAAAAAGAAGCAGTTACTTATCAATTTCGCTAAGTAAGTCCGGGGCTTCTTTCCTTTTAAATGAACTGTTTCTGATCAAATCTTTTAACATATATATCGACTTATCCGTTTGCTTTAGTTTTAGATATGCTAAAGAAAGATACCACATCCCGCGATCCGTTAGTTTTCCGTTTCGGGCAAGATAATCTTCCAGAGTACGAGCAGCTTTATCATATTGCTGCAAGGCTAATTGCGAATTACCTTGGTATAATAATAAATAAGGACGGTTATACTGTTCATAGGCATTTTGAAACTCCAGGACGGCATGCTCATAATCTTTTTGCTCATAGGCAAGAAAAGCCTCTTTTTCCGAATCATTTTTTTCAGAGTTATTACCTCTGGTAAAAGGCAACACTACATTTTGGTAAGGTTCAAAATAAACGGCATATAATTGATCGGTATTGATTCTGGAAGATTGCCATATAGCAACCCCGGCCAGTGCAACTGTTAGAAATATAATTGCCGCCGCAATCCATTTTTGATAAAGGGGTAATACCTTTGACGTTGTCGATTTTGATGTATGAATCCTTTCTTCAAAGCGTTTTAAGTCTTTTTTTAAATCCATACGATTCTGCCGACCTGCAACTTCTCTTACATCATTTAGAAAACGAATTTCATCTTTTAAATCCGGGTTTTCTTCTTTTAACTTTTCAAACAAGGATGTTTCTTCGGGGTTCAAAGATCCTTGTATATACTTGTCAAGTAATATATCTTTCTCCATTATGACGGTGTTTTAATAAGTTCCTTTAGGGCTTTTAAACAATGGGATTTTTGACTCTTAACTACACTTTTATTTTCGTAGCCCAGGCTTAGGGTAATCTCGTCAATAGTTAGTCCGCGGTAATAGAACAAGGTTAACATTTCCTGGCATCTTTTTCCTAATTTTTTAAAAGATTCATGTAACCGTTTGCTTTGTGGTGATGGTTCAGCTTCTTTAAAAATATAAGACAAGGCTTCGGTTTCCGTATCTTCAGGAAGGTCTTCAAAGGTCGTTGTCTTCTGCTTCTGCTTTAAAAGGTCATAGATTTTATATTTTCCAATACTAAATAAGTACGTTTTTACAGAACTTTTAATATCGTCTAATTTTCCTCTGATAGCATGTTCACGTAAAGCAATAAAAGATTCCTGATAAATATCAATCACATCATCATGGGTAAGATCATACTTTCCGGCAAATTGTATAAACGAAGTACGATAAGAGGTATACATTTTTTCTAAAGAATGGTTCCCTCCTTTTTTTAATAAACGTATTTCTTCTTTCATAAATAGAATGAATTGATGATTCTTTGGAAGAAAAGGAAGGTACTATTTTATTTAAAAGTAAAAATAAGATTCCAAATTAAAATAAGTTTTTTTGATTTAAGCTAACATTTTAAACGATAAAATTAGGTTTTTTCAAAATAAGAAATTTCATACGTATTGAGTCCAAAAAATTAGAATTTAAAAATGAAATAAAGATCGAAATTTTATTTTTTAAAGCTGTTTTTTGATTAGTTTTTTGTACCAAAATCAGTTAAAAACCGCTTATCAAAAACCGTTAGTAAATCTGTTGAAAACCATGCGGAAGCCGTATGTTTAAAGGCTTGATAAGGTAATTGAGTAAGTATTAATTTTTATAAGCAATTCAGTTGTAAATAACTGTAATTTAGAATTTTAACTAGTGAAGTTGAAAAGGTAAAATGTGTACTATCACTTTTTCATGTTGAAAACTTTGTTGAAAAGCTCTCGTTACTTTTTGTTGAATACAGGCTTCTATTTTTGATCTTTGTTAAAGAACTGATCGAAGCTTTTCTAATAAAGAACCAGAAATTGATTTTTGTCTGTTATTGAAATTATTTTTTAGTTGTATGGCTAAGGCAATAGAACCAAAAAAGTGGAAATAAAGGGGTAAAAATTCTTTTGTAATTGTTTTTAAAGTTAGGATTAGTCCTACAGCTACGAAAAAGAAAAATATCAAATTTTAAGACACCCTTATGAATGCAGTAGAGCCAATTTTAGAAGAAAATAAAGACCGATTTGTAATTTTCCCTATTAAACATCATGATATCTGGGAGTGGTATAAAAAATCAGAAGCCAGTTTCTGGACGGCAGAAGAAATTGATTTACATCAGGATCTCACGGATTGGTCGGCTAAACTAAATGATGATGAACGTTATTTTATCAAACATATCCTTGCCTTTTTTGCAGCATCTGATGGTATTGTAAACGAGAACCTGGCAGAAAACTTTGTCAATGAAGTTCAATACAGTGAAGCAAAGTTTTTCTACGGCTTTCAGATTATGATGGAAAATATCCATTCGGAAACCTATTCTCTATTAATCGATACGTACGTAAAAGATGAAAAGGAAAAAAATCGATTATTCCAGGCATTAGAGAACTTTCCGGCAATTAAAAAGAAAGCGGATTGGGCATTAAAATGGATTGAATCCGATTCTTTTGCAGAGCGGTTGATTGCTTTTGCCGCAGTAGAAGGGATTTTCTTTTCCGGGGCTTTTTGTTCTATATTCTGGTTAAAGAAAAGAGGTCTGATGCCAGGACTTACGTTTTCTAACGAGTTAATCTCACGGGACGAAGGGGTGCATTGTGATTTTGCCGTACATCTACATAATCATCACTTAATTAACAAAGTGCCTAAAGAACGTATTCGAGAAATTATCGTAGATGCATTAAATATAGAAAGAGAATTTATTACAGAATCTTTACCGGTTAGCCTGATTGGGATGAATGCCAATTTAATGACGCAATACCTGGAGTTTGTCACCGATCGTTTATTAGTAGAACTAGAATGTGATAAAGAATACGGAACTGCTAATCCGTTTGACTTTATGGATATGATTTCTTTACAAGGAAAAACAAATTTCTTTGAAAAAAGAGTATCCGAATACCAGAAAGCCGGGGTGTTAACTAAAGATGCAGAAGAAGATAAAATCAGTTTTGACGCTGAATTTTAATAAAAACCATAACTCACACACAAACTATAAAAATCAAACAGAACTAGTTTGATTTTTAAACAACTAGTATCATTCTGAGCCTATCACGGCGGCTATAGTTAACCTGGCAACCGTAATTTTAAGTATAGCCGCTGATGGAACGGGCTCAGTTTGACTTTTTTTAAAGTTGATTACTTGGTAAAATAAGAATTGATGTAATAATAATAGTAGTATTTCCCGACTGGAAAACTGCTTTGAAATAGTAAAGGAAACCTCAAATTTTAATAAAAATAAAAACCACAAAAAATCCCGAAGCATATGTATGTAATTAAGAGAGACGGCCATAAAGAGCCGATTATGTTTGACAAAATCACTGCCCGAGTAAGAAAACTATGCTATAGTTTAAATCCTCTGGTAGACCCGGTAAAGGTTGCAATGCGTGTCATAGAAGGTTTATACGATGGGGTTACTACCAGTGAACTGGATAACCTGGCGGCTGAGATTGCAGCAACCATGACAATTACCCACCCGGATTACGCAAAGTTAGCAGCACGGATTTCGGTTTCTAACTTACATAAAAATACGAAGAAAACATTTTCTGAGGTAGTTACGGATTTATACGAATATATTAATCCGAGAACGGGTAAAAAATCGCCTTTAATTGCAGATGAGGTCTATAAAGTAATTAAAGAAAATAAAGAAAAGTTAGATTCTACCATTATTTATAATCGGGATTTCGGGTATGATTATTTTGGGTTTAAAACCTTGGAGCGGTCCTATTTATTAAAGATTGATGGTAAAATAGCAGAACGGCCACAACATATGTTAATGCGTGTTTCTATCGGGATTCACCTTAACGACCTGGACGCAGCTATCGAGACCTATGAGTTGATGTCTAAAAAATTCTTTACGCATGCAACTCCCACGCTTTTTAACTCCGGGACACCTAAACCTCAGATGTCATCTTGCTTTTTGTTGACCACCAAGGATGACAGCATTGATGGTATTTATGATACCTTAAAACAAACGGCCAAAATATCACAATCTGCCGGAGGAATCGGGCTTTCTATTCATAATGTACGAGCCACCGGTTCGTATATTGCCGGTACTAATGGGACCTCAAACGGGATCGTGCCTATGCTTAAAGTCTTTAATGATACAGCACGTTATGTAGACCAGGGTGGGGGCAAACGTAAAGGTTCTTTTGCTATTTACGTAGAGCCGTGGCATGCGGATATTTTTGATTTCCTGGATTTAAAAAAGAACCACGGAAAAGAAGAAATGCGCGCCAGGGATTTATTTTATGCCATGTGGATTCCGGATTTATTTATGGAAAGAGTACAAACCGATGGGACCTGGACGCTGATGTGTCCTAACGAATGCCCGGGGCTTTATGACATGCACGGAGAAGCTTTTGAAAAGAAATATGAGCAATACGAAGCCGAAGGAAAAGGAAGAAAAACGATCAAAGCCAGGGAACTATGGGAGAAAATATTAGAATCCCAAATTGAAACCGGTACCCCGTACATGTTGTACAAAGATGCGGCTAATAGAAAGTCAAACCAGCAAAACCTGGGTACTATCCGTTCTTCCAATTTATGTACGGAAATTTTAGAATATACCAGCCCTGATGAGATAGCAGTGTGTAACCTGGCATCCATTGCCTTACCGATGTTTGTAAAGAACGGGTCCTTTGATCATAAAGAATTATTCAGGATTACCAAGAGAGTTACTAAAAACCTAAACAGGGTGATTGATCGTAACTATTATCCGGTAAAAGAAGCAGAAAACTCAAATATAAGACACCGTCCTATTGGATTAGGGGTACAAGGACTGGCAGATACCTTTATTCAATTGCGCATGCCCTTTACCAGTGACGAAGCTAAGCAACTGAACCAGGAAATTTTTGAAACTTTGTATTTTGCAGCAGTTACCGCTTCTATGGAAGAGGCTAAAGTAGATGGTCCATATCAAAGTTATGAAGGTTCCCCGATTTCCAAAGGAGAATTTCAATATAACCTTTGGGGGATTAAAGATGAAGAATTAAGTGGTCGTTGGGACTGGGCAAAACTACGTAAGCAAGTCCTTAAGAACGGGGTTCGGAATTCATTATTAGTAGCGCCTATGCCTACCGCTTCCACTTCACAGATTTTAGGAAATAATGAAGCCTTTGAACCTTACACCAGTAATATTTATACCAGACGCGTGCTTTCCGGAGAGTTTATCGTGGTTAACAAACATCTTTTAGAAGATTTAGTAAACTTAGGACTATGGAGCGATGACTTAAAAGACGCCATCATGCGGGCTAACGGTTCCGTTCAGAACATTGACGGGATACCGCAGGAACTTAAAGATCTTTATAAGACAGTTTGGGAGTTGAGTATGAAGGATATTATTGATATGTCTCGCCATAGAGGGTATTTTATCGATCAGTCACAATCTCTTAATTTATTTATGGAAGGGGCAACAATGTCAAAACTGACCTCTATGCATTTTTACGCCTGGAAAAGTGGTTTAAAAACAGGAATGTACTACTTACGAACAAAATCTGCGGTAGATGCTATCAAATTTACATTAAGTAACGCAAAAAAAAAGAAACCTTTGATTGAAGAAACCATTGCAACTACCACAAAAATCAGGGAAACTAAGGTAAATGGTGCGGTTGAAGTAAGTTCGCAACCTACCGTAACTACAGAAGGAACATCTTTAAGCCCGGAAGAACTAAAAGCTTTGATAGCACAATCAAAAGAAGCTGAAGGAGATGATTGCCTGATGTGCGGATCATAGTAAGAACGTACTATTATTTGATACAATAGGGGTGCCTATACAAGACTGATTACAAACAGGAAATTTTTTTAATAAGTGTAGTAAAAAGGAGGCTGAATTATAAAGGTCTCCTTTTTTTTTGCTATAAACTTTATAATCGAAGCAGTTTAATTTTAAAAAGAACACACATAAAACCATACTTTACTACTTTAGAAATTCAAATTAGAAAAACATAAGATAATACCATGATTTAGCGTTATCTATAAAAGAAGATATGTGTAATAATAGGGTGAAACCATAAATACACTACTTTAAAAATAGTTTTTTATTGTTAAAATTTTGTTATTTATATCTATTTTTTACTACATTTAAATCTCTGAAACTGACAAAATATGGAAGACCTAACCATCCATCATTCTTTGTGTCCTCAATGTAATAATGATATTACCTACAGCACCATCTCCTGTAGAAGTTGCGGATTTGTAATCAAACAACCGAATAAGCAACAGAAAGTATTTCATAAAAAATCGATTGGAGACCGAAAAAGAATGCTTTTTAAAAAACGTATGCATAACATAGCAATTACGCTATTTTGGATCATAGGACTTACCTGTTCGGGTTTTTTGGTCTATTTTATGGTAACTGCCTTTCAGGAGGCTTTCTTTCCGGATATAGGAATGCATACGGAGTAGCGCAAAGGTATATAGCGATTAAAAATAGCAAGTCTACCAACTTCATCAACCGGTCAAAGATTAACAAACTACACTTTATTAGCTAATTTCGAAAAGTTCCAACTACTTCCATTCATTCTTTTTTCTAAACCTTATATTTGACTTGCATTTAATTTGAAAAAATCGTTCTATGCCTCAAATGAAATGGGAGCAACTACTCTCTTTAAAAAGACAAGGAGATACACAAAAAAGAATCCGTAAAGAACAGGATGAAACCCGATTGGGGTTTGAGGTAGATTATGACCGTATTATTTTTTCTTCCGCGTTTAGGAGTTTACAGGACAAAACCCAGGTAATCCCCCTGTCTAAAACCAGTTTTGTACATACCCGGCTTACCCATAGTTTAGAAGTTTCCGTAGTAGGGCGCTCCCTAGGTCGTTTAGCCGGAAAACAAATTTTAGAAAAACATCCGCAACTTTCCGAAATCCATGGGTATCAGTTTAATGATTTTGGAGCAATTGTAGCGGCAGCGGCTTTAGCGCATGATATTGGAAATCCACCTTTTGGGCATTCCGGTGAAAAAGCAATAGGCGAATATTTTAAAAATGGGGCAGGTAAAAAATATAAAGACCAATTAACATCAGAACAATATCAGGATTTAATTTCTTTTGAAGGAAATGCTAACGGCTTTAAAATATTAACCGAATCCAGAGAAGGCATTGAGGGCGGACTACGTTTATCGTATGCAACCCTGGGTGCATTTACTAAATATCCTAAAGCGTCTTTACCTTATAAACCTACCCATCATATTGCCCATAAAAAATACGGATACTTTCAGTCTGAAGAAGAACAATTTACAGACGTAGCTCAAGAAACCGGTTTGCTACTGCATAAGATAGATAATGCCTCAACTTATAGCCGACACCCCTTAACCTTTCTGGTAGAAGCAGCTGATGATATTTGCTATACCATTATTGATTTTGAAGACGGGATTAACCTGGGGTTAATTGATGAAGAATATGCGCTGGAATATTTAATAAAACTGGTTAAAAATTCGATTAATACTAAGAAATATGGTAAACTCAATACCACTGCTGATCGGTTAAGCTATTTAAGGGCGTTGGCAATCAATACTTTAATACAGGAGGCAACGGATACTTTTATAAAATATGAAGAAGAGATTCTATCCGGAACTTTTGCCACTGCTTTACTCGACAAAAGTGAATATCAAGCCCAAATAGAGGATATTTTAAAAACCAGTATTAAAGAAATTTATGAAAGTCCTGAAGTGCTGGAAAAAGAAATTGCCGGATATGAAATTTTACAAACACTATTAGACTGCTATTGTACTGCTGCTGATAATTATACTATAAACGAGTGTACAAACTACGACAAGCTTATCTTAAAATCCGAAAAAGACTGCTTTACTTATCAGTCCCTGGACCTTTATACCCGTTTGATTAGTATTTGTAAATACGTAGCCAGTCTTACGGATGGTAATGCGGTTCTAAAATTTCAAAAAATTAAAGGCACAAGTGTAGCTAAATGAAGATTCAAGTTATTTAATACTGATTTAGCTATATAAAAGAAGTGGTTTAAACAGTTGTAAACTATCCAAACCACTTCTTCTTTATGACTTAACTATTTAAGTAGTAGTACGCTTTATCTAAACTGAATTTCTTTAACGTCCGCAGCATTGTCTGCTCCTCTTAAAGATGTAAAAGTAGTCATCATTTCTTCAAGTTTTTCGGGGTTTGCTTCTGCCAGGTTATTCTTTTGACCCATATCTTCATTTAAGTTATATAATTGCGGGTAAGGAAAACTACCCACTTCAATACCTACTTCTTTTCTGAAGTTCTCTCCTTTATATGGAGGGATCATTAACCAGTCACCTTTTCTTAAAGCAGTTCTTCCGGAAGCTTCAAGGATTAAACTTTCCCGAGCTTCTTCTGCATTACCTAGTAAAGCATCCAGAACATTTTTACTATCCGTAGTAGTTTCTTCCGTACCGGTCAAATTTGCCAGGGAAGCTAATAAATCCATTTGACAAACAATAGCATCAGATACTCCGGGCTCAATTTTACCTTTCCAGTAAGTAATAAAAGGAACTCTGGTACCAGCCTCAAAAATACTGTATTTACCACCTCTTAAACCACCATTAGGATCATGGTTTCCTATCTTTTCAACAGCATCATCATAATATCCGTCGTTTAATACAGGACCATTATCACTGGAGAAGATGACTAAAGTATTTTCTAAAATACCTTCTTCTTCTAAGGTTTTCATAAACTCACCGATACACCAGTCAGCTTCTAAAATTACATCACCTCTTGGGCCCATTCCTGATTTACCTACAAATCGCGGATGTGGCGTTCTGGGAACATGCGGTTGCTGCATTGCATAATACAAGAAAAAAGGTTCGTCTTTGTTTTCCTTTACATAATCTTGAGCTTTCTTTAAAAAATGATCCGCCATCTCCGTATCTACCCATTTGGCACTATCACCACCTTTCATAAACCCAATCCTACCAATACCGTTTACAATACTACTATTATGTCCGTGGTGCCATTTCATCTCTACCATTTCCGGATTGTCAATTGCCGTAGGTTCCCCTTCAAAATTCTTTTTATAACTAACTTCTATCGGATCGTTTTTATCTAAACCAACCACGTTACCATCTTTTATATAAACCGTAGGTACCCTGTCTTGAGTTGCAGCTAATATGTATGATTGGTCAAAGCCTACCTCGTTAGGACCCGGTTTTACTTTTTCATTCCAGTTAACCACACCGGTTCCCAAACCTAAATGCCATTTACCTACAATTGCGGTTTTATATCCTTGTGTTTTTAGAAGTTTGGGTAAAGTTTGCTGTTCCGTACTGATTAAAAGCGGGGCAGTTCCCGGTAAAATCTTGGCATCTTTATTTTTCCAGGGATACATTCCGGTTAATAAAGCATATCTACTGGGAGTACAGGTTGCTGAAGATGCATATCCATTCGTGAATTTAAGACCACCTTCTGCCAGCGCATCAATATTAGGAGTAGATAACTCTGTGGCTCCGTAAGAACTTAAATCTCCGTACCCTAAATCATCCAGGTAAATAATGACAATGTTAGGATCATTTTCTTTGATAACTTCAGCACTTAACGTATCATCTTTTGTATCTGATTTCTTAGTTTCTGATTTGCAACTTATAAAAAGGAAAATGTAAAGAAGAGGTATTAACTGAAAAATGGTTTTCATGACTATTAAATTATATTTTGCTAAAAGTAAAACAAATTTATTGAATTCTTTTAGAGTTAAATGCACTTATACTAATGATATTATAATCTGGGTTCAATAATTAACAGATCAAAATTATCCAGCCAAAGCTTTTGAACAATAGGATCGTCCTGACCGATATTAGTAATTTCCAGATCAAAGCGTCCCTTAGAAATATCTGGAAGGCTAACTTCCGGTAAAGTCAAACGCACCCACTGTCCCCGGGGCGTAGTGGAAATGTCAAAAATAAATTTGATACCTTCTGCATTAAAAGTAAACTGTAAATTATTCATAGTATTTGCATTATCAATAAAAACCCAAACGGAAGGTATATAATCACCTGTCGTTACAGGACTTAACATAGGAAAACCACCACCTTGTAACCTTGCCGAATCAGGAATACCTTCTGCCGGGGTCTCAAACTTCATTGAACTATTACCTTCAAATGCCATTGAGGTATCTCTGAAATAATACAATGGGCCCGCATTAGACCTTCCGTTTTGCTGCGCAAAATATCCTTCGGTATTTGCTTTTCTAAACTGATTTCCGGAACCTGACCACGCTACTTCATAACCAGTAAAACCTTCAATATTCATTTCACCCCGAAAATTCATTACGACAGGTATTGCATCAAAACTTGCTAGAATTCTACTATCTTCGGATTGAATAGCACCCGAGGTATAAGATACGGTGATGTCATCACTATTAAAAATCGGTGCAGATAACACCAGGTCAATTTGAGATGCATCATCCGGATTAATCGTAACAGATGCTACGGGTATGGTTTCATTAAACCCGGAAACCGTATTGGTAACATTTACCGTAAAGTTGTTTTCTTCATTTACTATGGTTTTCAATTGACCGGACACCTTAAAGGATAGGACTTCGGATTCATTTTCTGTAATAGCACCATCAATAGTAAGAGGCTGGCTTGAAGGGACTACTTCAATAGTAAGCGGAATCAATTTTGTGGCTTCCCCGGCAGGTTTTGTAATATCTGCTCTTCTGGAAAGTATGCTACCTGCCTGAAAGGTGCCTAAATTTCGATACTGAACGTTTTCACTTTCTCTGTTACTGGTTGCTATAGAGCCACCGTTAAAAGTCCAGGTTCGGTTATCCGGAGCACCTACGGTAGTTCTATCTACATAAGTAAGTTGTTCTCCGGCTTCAACGGTAACTGTAGGCCACGACGCTGAATCCGTTAAGAGTGGCATATCACTTTCACTAACTTCCAGAACTACATCAGATCCTTTTAAAACCTGAAATGATGGTGAAACTTCATCTAATACATTTACCGTAAATGTTTTTTCGACTACCCATTTTCCTTCAACCGGAACGGATTCCCTTACAGAATCGTTAAAAACGTTTCTTAATACAATTTCTTTGACTCCTGGTTCTACAAATAATAGATTAAGCAAATTGTTTCCCGTAGCAGCAGGTCCCGAACCACTAATAAAATTAGTGTATATGGTGTCATTTTGATTAAAGTCGTTTCTTAATATCCGGGTTCCCGCAGGATATCGCCAGGTATGTTCAATAGCATTTTGTGATACATCCCTAAAACCAACATATTCGTTGACCGCTGTGATGTAATCTGATGTCTCAGTTCCTTCGGTAGTGATCCAGGCTAACGCTGAAAAATCTCCGAATGGCGCTTCATATTCTTCTGAGTCACAACCGAAGATAAGTACTAATGCAACGGCCACTAAAATTAATTTTGTTTTCATAGTTTTTAAGGATTAGTTAGCATTACCTGATACTGCATTGTTATTCAAGGTCTCTGAAATGGGTAAAGGGAAGTAACCGGTAGCATAGAACTGTGCGGCACCTACATACTCCTGTGTGATTTGAGGATTGTTTCTTGGGTCCGGGCTTGTACCTTGTCTGACTAAGGATCTCGCTCTTGTTTGAGTTGTTCCGGTTCGATCATCATAATATTCATAATCTGCCAGATAATAGGAACTAGATGCTAAATCGGTAAATCTTTCCTTTGCAATCCCCCATCTTCTTAGATCAATAATTCTTTGTGATACCCCTTCTACGGATAATTCAAGCGGACGTTCTACAAACATTAAGTGATCCATCAAGGTTTCTACCGTATAGGGGATACCTTCGGTTAAACTTGCACCCGGATCTAGTAATTGTAAGCCCCAGCGTTGTCTGATAGGGTTGATAAAGTCAATAGCTCCTGCAATATTATTATCACCTCTGAGCAGACATTCCGCATACATAAGGTACACATCGGCTAGGCGATTGACAATAACATTTTTTCCGGATTTCCAACTGGTACCTCCGGTTTCTTCTTCCCTGCTTACAATATCATGGTTTGAATATTTTTTAAAATAACCGTATTTATTTTGATTACTGCCAAAGTTGACTAAAACTGGTGCTGAAGGTGCATTATAGTATTCGGTATCTTCATCATTGACCACAGCAATCATTGCAGACGACCTAAGGGATACCTTTCTTATTCTTCGGTTTCCGGTTGCTCTGTCCATTACTATATTTCTAGGGTCATCTATATCCAAAGGTTCTGTGGCATAGGCATGAATAAGCCAGGAGGCAGCCGTAAATTGCTGGTTAAAACTGGCACCTCCGCCTTCAATCGGAGCTGAAAATCTGGCAAGAGGGGTAAAGAAACTTTCCTGGTCAAAGTTACCATCTTCTATTTGTTGATCCGTTGTGTAATTAATTTCAAAAATAGATTCCGAATTAAAATCACCGGCTTCTGTAAACATGATACTCCAATCCTGAACCAGACGATATCCGTACGCGGCGTTATTGATTACATCTTCAAAGAGTATTTTTGCATTTTCATAATCTTCAGAATATAGATAGCTGGTTCCTAAAATAGTAGCTGCTGTACCCGCAGTTACCCGGGAACGATCTCTCAAGGTTGGTGGCAAATTCTCATAGGCATAGCGCAGGTCTTCTCTAAAAAAGGCAATTACTTCTTCAGAAGAACTTACGGGTTTTGAAAAATCTTCTAATTCTTCCGGAGCTACATCTCGAATCACAATTTCTCCGTTGTTATACAGTGAATGCAGGTAGAAATGAGCCAAACCCCTAAAAAATCTGGCCTGACCCATTTGAACAGTCCATAATTCTTCACTTTTTAAGTCATCATTCATACCTTCTAATCCGGCAATTAGTTGATTAGCCCTCCATATAACCTGATAAAGCGCATTCCATTTAGTATTGATATACTGATTATCTTCATTAATAATCTGTTGATAAATATTTAAGGCATCAATCTCAATATTTCTACCTCTGTTTCCCGGAAAAGCAAAATCAGAACGCCAGGCTTCTTCTCTTGCCCCGACAATAGATTCATTTAGCATTGCTCCGTAAACAGATGTCAGAACAATGTTTGATTCATCCAAACTTTGATAATGAGTCTCCGCAGCTATTTCATTAGGATTCACTTCTTCTACATAGTCTTCACAAGAGCAAATGCTAAGCATATAAGTACAAGCGATAAGTAATCTGATAGTATATGTTTTCATCTGTGTAATTTTAAAATATAATTCTTAAACCCAAACTGTACGTGGAAGTTATCGGAAAACGCGAAGCATCAATACCACGCCTGGCCACGTTATTGCCACCTATTTCCGGATCATAACCCTCATAGTTTGTGATGGTGATAGGATTTTGTGCACTAAGGTACAATCTAAAGGTGTTTAGCTTAAGGGCTTCACAAGTATCATCCGGTAGCGAAAATCCAAGGGTAACCTGTTTTAGTCTTAAATAATCTCCGCTTTCTAACCAGAAATCCGTTGTTCCGGCAAAGTTGGGATGTTCTGTGGATCGCCCTCTAAATGAGGGAATATCAGACTGAGGGTTATCCGGGGTCCATTGATTGACCAAGTCCTGATGACGACGAAAACCATAAGTTGCAGCTTTATTCCCATTTAAAATTTCTGAACCTACGGTACCAAACCAGTTCATGGAAAAGTCAAAACGTCCAATATTATAATTCAGGTTAATACCGTATTCAAAATCAGGAAGGCCACTGCCCTGATAGGTTCTGTCTTCAGTAGTAATATCCCCGTCGTTGTTTGAATCTACGTAGCGTAAGTCCCCCAGATTTGCATTTGACCTGGATGGAAATCTTCTATAGGCTTCAAGTTCTTCCTGGGTTTTAATAGTACCATCAGTTTCAAATAAGAAAAAAGATCCTGCTTCAAAACCTTCTGCAATTACCGTTACTGTAGAGGTAGGGTCTCCGCTAATTAAAGCAGAATTGCTATTAAATACTACGCCGTTGCTCACTACTTTAGTTATTTCATTATCATTTGTTGTAAAGACACCTCCGATACTAAAATTACCTTTTCCCAGGGTACTTCTGTAATTTGCTGATATTTCCAAACCTCGATTGGTCATATTACCAAGATTAAGGGTTAATTGAGGGTCATAAAAAGCACCTGCGGACCCGGGCAGAGTGACTGGAAATAACATATCTTTCTTTTCTGTGTCGTAATAGTCTACGGTTAAGTCAAACTTATTATTGAACATAGAAAGGTCAAAACCAAAATTATCTGATATAGACGTTTCCCATCTTACATCCTCGTTAGCATAAGATCTTATAGCGTAACCAAAATCTATTGAATTATCATTCGGGTCAAAAACATAATCAGCAAACGGTGCCAGGGTAAGGGCAAATTCATAATCATCAAAACTATCATTTCCTACCTCCCCATGACTAAACCTAAGCTTAAAGTTGTTAATTACTTTTTTTATGGGTTTCCAAAAAGATTCCCCGGAAACATTCCATGCAGCGGCGATAGAAGGAAAAGTTCCCCATCTAAATTCTCTACCAAACCTGGAAGAGCCATCATAACGTGCTAATGCGGAAAGTACATACTTGCCGCCGTAATTGTATTGAATTCTACCTAAAGTACCTACACGTTTTGTAGTAAAATCAAATCCGCTACCTACGTTTTCGTTGATTGTACCTCCATTAAGTATACTGATTGAGTTATCCGTAATTCCTTCTATGGAAGCAAAGAACTGTTTGTTATTATCCTCTTCCAGGGTAACTACACCCTGAACCCCGATACTATGTTTACCTATTTTTTTCTTATAACTTAACCCACCATCCCAGCTAAACTTGGTAGTTCTTGCAGAACTGGTAGTAACTCCACTTCGTGTAGGGTCTACTTCTACGCTGCCATCGTCTACGTTAAACAAATCAAATCTAGGTCTAAATACGTTTCTAAAGTCATTGGTAATAGAAGAACCGACATTAGTGATAAGATCCAAATCATCGGTTAATTTACGAGTAATACCCAGGCTTATATTAGTACGGTCTCTATTACTATCATTTTTCTGCTTTAAGGCCTGCCCTAACCCGATAGTAGGAGTTCGGGTTCCACCACTACTATTTACCAGTGCAATATCTGCATCCGGATCAATTTCAGGAAAATAGGGTAGGTATCTACTGGCGGTAACAATTAAACCGGTACTGGATTGACGCCTGGTTTCATTGGTAATAGCGACGCTGGCATTTATTTTCCAATTATCAGTGTTATAGATAGCAGTAATACGTGCATTGTATCGTTTAAAATTTGAATTTATTAAGGCTCCGTCCTGATCAAATAAACTTCCGTTAGCACTATATGAAAACTTTTCTGACCCTCCTGAGATGTTTAAGTTATAAGTAGCTATATCAGCTGCATCTACCAGAACAAAATTATCAAAGGTATTGTCATTATTAAGCCATTCCGGGTTATTATTGATAAGGGGTTCAAAACCACCAAAATTTTCAAAAGTAGTTAATTCAAAAAATATCTGATCTTCGGTATTCATTAGGGGTGTACCCTGACCTAAGAATTGAAAACCGTTGTTTAATTCAAAATCAATTTTCATAGCTCCTTCCTTTCCGGTTTTAGTAGTAATTAGAATTACTCCGGCTGCACCACGAGAACCATAGACTGCTGTGGATGCTGCATCTTTAAGAATATCTATAGTTTCAATTTCATTAGGAGAAAGACCGGGATCTCCGATTTGAGGAATACCGTTAACTACATATAAAGGGGTATTGCCGCCACTCAAGGAAGTAATCCCTCTGATCTGAATATTTGCGGCTTCACCGGGTTCACCGGAGGCAGAGGAAACACTTACTCCTGCCACTTGCCCCTGCAATCTGGAAGCAACATCAGAAGTTATAAATTGATTAATATTTTCTGATTCTAATCTGTTCACCGCACCGGTTACTTCTTTTTTTGTAACCGTACCGTAACCTACAATAATCACCTCTTCTAAACTCTCATTGTCTTCTACCATCGTCACATTAAGTGTAGTACCTGTCACTTCGACTAATTCTATTTTTAAACCCAGGTATATAAATTCTAAAATATCCCCTATTCTTGCTTTTATGGAATATTTACCGTCAAAATCAGTCGTGGTACCTACTGTAGTACCTTTAATTACAATAGAAACCCCTGGAAGAGGTGAATCATCTACCTGGTTTTTTACGAATCCTGTTACTTCAATAGGATCGGTCTCCTGGGCATACGTACCGAAAACCATGACTACAAAGAATAACAAAGAGAAAAACACACTTCTTAATAAAGTTATTTTTTCTATGGATTTTTTATTTTTCATACAGGTGTAATTGTGTTAATGCTTAATGAATTTTAAAAGATATTATGGTTATTAAATGGATTTGAATATAGGTTTAGAAATTCATATTATGAACACTATAACTTATACACGCTAATTAGTATTTTATTTATGTTTTTAATTGAAATCCTACTAAAATTAGGTATTGTTAATACTACTTTATTGTAGGCTGTATTACTTAATAAGTTTGTCATAAAATTTAAAAAGGGTTGAAATATATGCTTCAACATTAGTTAATGAACACATAATATTTTAACACTTTTTATGTAAATGTCATTAAATTCAGTCAGGGGTATGTATATTTCCGTAAATTTAATGTGTTTTATAGTATATCAGTATAAGTTAACTATCTCGCTTAGAGATACATAAATATCAAATTTAGTTTTAATTTTTATAGTCAAATCCTTTATTATTTTTCACTTGTAAGGTTTCTTTTGTACTTTTATCTGCCATCACATGGGTTTTAACGGTGCCTTGATAACTATTTTCTATTAATTCTACGTTTTTACAATTTTCAAAATGAAATAAATAAGCTTCAGGGTACAATTGCTTTAAACCAGTAGTTTGAGTAATATGATTATTTCTAATAGTGAGGTTTTCAGATCTTAGTGCCCAGACAACTCGATTATCAAAGGTTTCTATAATATTATCCTCAAAAATAATATTTCGGTCATATATTTCATTTTGATTAAAGCCTTTATTAAACTTTGGTGAAATGTAAAATACAGCATGTTCTGCACCGCCGTGAGCACAATTTTCAAAATGGTTGTTTCTAATTATTAAATCTTCAACTGCACCGGATTCGTACCAGTTGACCATCTCTCCCCTTAACATTATCGAAGACATCTCCGAAGACAAATAATTATTTTCAATAAGGATTTTATAAGGGGTTTTTAGCATCATGTTTCTGGCCCGATGTTTAGAAATACGGCAACCACGCATCGTGAATGAAGGGTTCCAGGTTTTGTTTTCCAGTACATCTCCTGTTTTTAAACTAGTAGGTAACTTATCTTTAAATTTTAAAGTCGTATACTTTTCATTGACCATATTTACTTTAGTTACCGTATTTACCTCAGCCCTATCCGGACTGGGCTTTTTAATAAACCAAATTTCATCACCAACCCCGGCAAATTCAAAACCCATCTGTTCAAAATGCTGAAATGCAACCCTGACGGTGTACTCATCTATTATTTTATTAACAGTAACATAGGTGCCATGCACGTTTGTACCATCATCCAGCATTCCTTCAATCCTACAATTCTCAATTAAGATATCTCCCTTACAATTAGCAAAATGTGTAGCATCTGCGGTACTGGAAATATATCGATCAGACCCATCCCGTGTATAAACACCAGAATTTGTAATTTTGATATTTTCAGTACGCTCAAATAGAAACCCCATACCTAATGCGTGATGTATAATTACCTGATCGATAAGAATGTTAGCGGAGTTTTGGGTTTGAAATGCAGGTGCGTAACGATTGAGTTCTTTTTCACCTTTAGCTGCAAGAATGCATCCTACCGGTGGGTAATGTTTTAATTTTTCATAAAACCTAAAAACACCTCCATCCAGTTTTTCAATTTTGGTAGAATTAAGGTGCAATCCCCAGGCTCCATGGGCGGTTGCTTTTGTTTCCTTGTCAAAGCAATGTGCATGTCCAAAGCTTTTAAAGCTAAAGTCATTTATATCAGGAAACGAAATTTTATCATTTTTATATAGCCAATTATAACCATCTTTAAAGGGAATAGCGTCAAAATAACCTGCCTGTTCGTTTACTGCGGTAACTTCAGCTTGAAAAATTAAAGGGATATCCCAATCAATCGTTAAGTTTTTGATGGTAATTTTTTTGCAATTTTCAAATTGAAAGGGTGCGGTCAAACCGTTGAATATAAATTCGGAACCATTTCCTTCTATGTCGATAGTATCAAAATCTTCAAAACGAAATATGATTCTTTTATATCCGTTGCCATGGTTAGTAATAAAGGAGTACTTACTTAAAGCATATTCCGGAAGGAACTTATAAATCCCTTTTTCAAATACCAGTTTTAAATTTTTTTCTTTTACATTTTCTAAGGCTTCCCGGATGACCAGGGTCATATCCTTTTCGGAATGTTTTATTTCAATCGTCTTCTGAGCCTGTATAGCAATTGTTTTTAAGGATACAAATAGAATGGTGAAAACCAGAAAATTCTTGTTTATGATCATTATTTTGGATTAATCTTTACGAATACTCTAAAATACATTGAAAGGCATGTCAAAATTGTGGTTGTGCATTTATTAGTTGTCTACGTAGGTCAAAATTCCAAACAGGCTTTATCTAGGGTTTTAGTTGTATTAGCACCTTAAAAGCTATTGCATACTTTTAAAGAAACAGATAAATGTTTGTTGTGATCTTATAAATTAACGCCACTACCTTGTAAAGAGGTGTCATGTCCCCAGATAATCATCCACGGATCTTTGGTCTTTGCCTGATATGCTTTCATTTTAGTTTTCAGAAGTTTCAGAGTGGCTTGATGTCCTTCAATAGTAGCAAGATTATGTATTTCGTCCGGGTCATCAGATAAATTATATAGTTCAAATTCTGGTCTAAACAGGTAATCCTTTACCTTTTTATTTCCGAAGAATTCCTTTTTTGCCCTGTAATTAGCTTGCCAGGTGGAAGCCGCCCAAAGGTCTGAAGCAAACGGATATTCTAAACGGTAAGCGATGTTCCAGATCAATTTATAATTTTTATGCCTTATAACGCGCATTGGGTAATACATAGTAATTTCATGGAAGGTATGAGAAGCGTAAATTTCTTCCCATCCGGTAGGGTTTTCTTCTGCTATAATGTCATTAAATGAGTTTCCGTGAAAGGTGTTTTTAGTATAATTAACCTTCGCCATATCCAAGATGGTAGGGGTTAAATCTACCCAGGATATCAAAGCATTATTTGTTGTTCCACCACTAATTTTTTTTGTTGGATCTTTAATAATACAAGGCAATTTTATGCCAGGCTCATACACGGTGGTTTTTGCACCGGGAAAAGCCATTCCATTATCAGATATATAAAATACAATGGTATTTGCTGCCTTACCGGTTTCTTCCAGCATTTTCATAAGTTTGCCGAAGCCCTGATCGATACGTGAAATGCTTTGGTAGTATTGCGCTATTTCTTCACGGCTCTGTTTAGTATCTGGTAGAAACGAAGGGACGAGCACCTCTTTTGGGTCATAAATTATTTGGTCAACTCCGGTATATCCTTCTTTTTTATTTCCAAAATTGTTAGGAGCGTCCCAGGGATCCGGTTCAAAAGGATGTCCGCGATGTGGGTCGTCTGTACAAAAGTATAAAAAGAAAGGTTTTTTAGAATTTAATACCGTTTCACATTTTTGTGCCATCGCTACGGTATTTCTCGGATCTGCTTCCAGTACCGTATTAAAATGATATACTTTTTCCGGTGCGACATGATATTTACCAATCCGGGCGGTTTCATAACCTTCTTTTTCTAATAATACGGGTAGTGACTTTATAGAATCGTAAGTACTAAAGTGATGGTAGTCATGTACGTGTCCGTAAGATCCGGTGGCATGACCAAATTGACCGGAAAGAATTACGGACCTACTGGCAGCACAACTGGCACTCGTACAGTAAGCATTATTAAATTTTACGCCTTCTTCTGCCAACTTATCGAGATTTGGAGTTTTTATAACCGGATTTCCATAGGCGCCAATCGCATCCAGACCGTGATCATCTGCTACAAACAAGATGATATTAGGTTTTGATGAATTACCGGAGGTTTCGGTTACTGTTATTATTGATTTTGTTTTGTTTTTTGATTGTTCGGAACAGCCTATGATAATAGATGTCAGTACAAATGTTAAACTAAGTAGAAGGGTTTTTTGAATTTTTGTCATGTAATTATTATTCAATAGGTAAAGACTATTTGTAACGTAATTGTTTAGCTAAATGAATATTAAATAGTATGATTTTCCCTTTAGCTACAATTAAAAAGAGATTTTATTTCACAATAAAATCTCTCCTTTGTCATGGTAAACATAGCGATTATTAACTCTTTATCATTTTAGTTTTATAAACCTTACCTTCATTTACTACTTCTACAAAATAAATACCACTTCCTAAATCTGATACGGATAGGTTTTTTGTAATATCTGAATTTTGAATAGTTTTTACTTTTACACCCAAAAGGTTATAGATACTAACATTACTGCCTATCGGACTAGTGATATTAATGTAGTTAGTAAAGGGATTAGGATATACTGCAACTCCTTCTAACGTCTTACTTGGTACATTAAGAGTAGTTGGCTCTACAATTTGTATTCGATTAATTTGAATAGTATTTCCGTCTAACATGCCCCCTCCGTCAAAAACAAACCGAAGCCTGAACTGAAAGGTTCCTACCCACGTGGCTTCTGATGAAGGAATGCTTATGATATAGGATTGTTCAGAAGTATCCGCAGCACTTATATTTTGTCTGGCTACAATTGTAGTTGTACCACCTGCTAAAGTTTGAACTACAACCTCATTAGCATTTGAATTATTAATAACATCTATAACAATCTCTGTAAACGTAGCAGGATCTCCTACAGAAGTTCTGCTTCGTCTTAATTGGGCGTTATTTCCGGTTCCTGTACCTAAATTAAAGAAACCACCGGTTACCGTACCGGTTACTCCGGGACCGCCGGTCGTAAAACCTTCCAGGTCACCGTCTGTGTTAAAATTAGCATCGACCTGAGCAAAGGTAAAATTAACTATAAGTAGGGTTAAAGACAGAAGAAGGGGTTTAAGTATATGTTTTTTCATTTGAATATAGTTTAAAGGTTACTATATCAAATGAAGGTAGATTTTTGTAGGAATATGTATTTTTCTGTAATAAAAGTGTAGTTATAAGTCAATTAGATAAAAGCTAAAAATCAGTTACGTCTTGTTATTTTTAATTTAGCCGTATTTTTCAGTTTGCGATTTAGCATACTTGCCGGGGGTTACGTTATAATGTTCTTTAAAGAGTTTGCTGAAATGAGTCCTGCTTTTAAACCCTGTCATCACATATACTTCGTTTACAGAAAGTTTGTTTTGTTGCACTAATAAATCCGCAGCTTTTTTCAAACGGTATTTTTTTAGGACTTCAAAAGGTGTAAGGTCGGTTAATGCTTTTACTTTTTGGTAAAAATGAGTTCTGTTCATATACAATTCTTTAATAAAATCGTCCAGGTTAAGGTTTTGATTATCCAGGTTGTCTTCTATTAGGTTGTATAATTTTTCAAGAAAAGCATTATCGTTTCGATTGTTGATATTATTTTCTTTGGTAAGGGGGATACCTATCTGAAAACGCTTTCTTAATTGTTGCCTGTTACGGAGTAAGGCTTCTATCCTGGTAATTAAATGCTCAATATTAAAAGGTTTTCTAATGTAGTCATCCGCTCCGTCCCTGATACCTTGTATCTGATTTTCGATATCGGCAAGAGCGGTAAGTAAAATAACCGGAATATGACTGGTTTTAATATCTGATTTTATACTTTTACACAGGTCTAGACCGTTCAATACGGGCATTTGTACATCACTTATTACAATATCCGGCCACATTTGATCCATTTCATCCAGGCATTCTTTTCCGTTACTGAATGTTTTTACTTTAAAGAATTTAGATAAAGCTTCAGAAATATACATACGCATATCTGAATTATCTTCAACAAAAAAGATAAGTATTTCAGAAAATTCACTGTCAATTACAATTTTAGACAAGTCATCTTCTTTTATCATTTGTTCTTCAAAGGTAAATTCATCTTCAGCGGTTAATATGGTTTTTTGAATGAGATCTTCATCTTTAGCTTCTTTCTTTTTCACCACGGGAAGCCTGACAAAGAACGTAGTACCTTTATGCAATTCACTTTTTGCATAAATATAACCGTAGTGCATTTCAACTAATCGTTTGGCAAAAGCCAATCCTATCCCCGAACCGTTAATATGCTTGTTATGCTGTTTATGCGACTGATAAAACCTCTCAAAAATATGAACTAGATCTTTCTGATCTATCCCATTGCCGGTATCTTTTACTTTTACAATAAGGTCTTTTCCATGGCTCTCCAGTTCAATAGTGATAGCATCGTTTGCTTTTGTATATTTAAAAGCGTTGTTAAGTAAATTGTTGAATACCTTTTCTAATTTATCCTGATCTGCAGAAACGATAATATCCGGATGATGACTGATGACTTCTAATTGTTTCTGATCATTTTTTGCCATGAACCTGAAGTCCATAATCAGCTCTTCTATAAATGCGTTAAAATGAAAACGCGTATAATTCATTTTTAACAGGTTTGCATTTGCTTTTTGAAAGTCATGCGTCTGGTCAACCAGTTGTCCTATTTTTTTGGACTGTCTTCTGATAAGTTGCAATTTTTCATTAATATCCGGGATATACCCGAACTTATCGGATAAATTATCTACCGGTCCTTTAATAAGGGTTAGCGGTGTTTTTAATTCATGAGAAATATTAGAAAAAAACCGAAGCTTTTCTTCATTAGACCGGGTAATAGTATCAATCTCTACCTGTTCAAGCTGTAGATTATAATTTAATTTCTGGATTCTAAGTATAATTTTAATAACTATAAATAATAGTAGTAAAGCGCCTAAGCCATACAATAGATAGGCTTGCCATGTTTTCCAGAACGGAGGGGAGATTATGATGGATAGAATTTTAGGTTTTGTCCATTCTCCTAATGAATTAGAGGCTTTTACTTGTAGCGTATATTGTCCGGGGGGCAGTCCGTTATAATATATGTTTTGCTCATCAGATGGTACTTGAATCCATTTTTCATTTACCGGTAATAACCGGTATTTTAAGCTGTGGTTATCAGGATTAGAAAAATGTAAAGATTTTAGTTCAACAGAAAAAACATTCTCGTTATATTTTAATTGTAGTTCATCTACCTGATCTAATGTTGTGTCAAATAAAACCCGATTGGAGATTTTATCACCGGGAGTTACGGATTTATTAAAAATTTTAAATTCGCCAAAGGCTAATCGGGGTAGGGATTCCGTATTGCTAATATTTTCCGGATTAAAGTAGCAAATGCCATCCAGTCCTGAGAAGATATAATATCCGTTTTTAAGTTTAGCTGATATAAACCAGAAGTCCTCAAAGGGTAATCCGTCATTAATACCAAATTTTCTAAAACTCCGGTTCGCAAGATCAAATTTATTTAAGCCAATATTGGTGGAGATCCATAAATTAGCATTATCGTCTGATTGTAAACTTTTGACTACATTATTCGATAAGCCTTGTTTTTCTGAAAAGATTTCGAATTTTGGGGTACCCGTACTGTTCTTTACACGACATATACCACCACCTTCCGTACCCACCCATAATTCTTTATTTGGTAATCGAACTACGGAGGTGATAAAATCACTTGATAATGAATATTTGTCATCAATAGTTTGTGTAAATTGATCAATTTTAAGTTTGTTTACTGCAACATTTGCCTCTAGTTTTATCCTGAACAAACCATTAGAATCCGATCCGAACCATAAGAAATCATACAAAGGATCTACGTATACACATCGAACTAGGGAAAGTTTGTTATCCTTAAAGAAAACATTAGCGTTTAGAGATTCTATGTTAGCTACGGTATTATCCGTATTCATAGTAATTTTATACACATCGTAAAGACCACCAATCCAAATATTACCGTCAGTATCTTCACTAAATGACCTTGGCGTTATCATATCAAATTTGGGTATATGATCAGCTTTAATCTTCTGAAGTGTTTTTGAACCTGCCTTTACCTGGTAGAGTCCTTTGTTTTTAATAGTTAGCCATACATTTTTATTAGAGTCTACATATACGTCTTCCGTATTTTTAGCATCAGTTTTAGATATTGCAAAGGGTAGCGGATTAAATAATTCCTTATTGGTATCGTATAAAGCAATTCCTTCCAGGTTTGCAACCAGATACACCTGACTACTGTCAAGAGGTGCTATATTGGTGACAATACCTGCATGCGGTCCCAGTCCGTTTTCTAATCCCAGTTGATAATTTTTAAACGGATTTTGGTTTACATCAAAGGTAAATATACCTTTGTTAAAGGTGCTGTACCAACAAACTCCTGTACTTGTAACCTGAATTGAACTTGATCTTAATACCCCAGTATCCGGTTTAAAGTAGGAAGTTTTGTAGGCTTTATCTCCTAGAAATAAATCAATATTATCAATATAGATTAAACCATCGTTTAAGGTTCCAAGCCACATATTGTTTAAAGGGTCTATATGTAACGAATGAAACCTAAATGCTTCTAATTTTGTTTGTTTAAAAACAAAGGAAAATGTACTTCCATTTTGCTTAGCCTCAATAATAGCAATACCGTTCTCCAGAAGTACTCCAAAAGAATGATCATTAATTTTAGCAATTGCCTTGGAGTAAGGTATAGAATCACTTAGAATCTTTTTATACGTTTTTGATTCTACATTAAATATAAACAGACCTACGGAAGTAGTGAGCAGGTAATTAGCATTATCTAATGTCACAATGTCAAATGTAATAATGTTCTCTCCTAATTCGCTTTCGGGAGGTCGGTAATTACCGATAAGAGCTTGATTTTGATTAAATAAGAGAACGCCTCTTTTTTCTGTGGTACATACGAGTAATTGCTTCTCTTTATGGTATATAATTTTACGGATGATCGGTCCCGTAGTACCTGATTTTTTTAGTTTGTTTGAATATACATTGGTAAATTTTTGCTTTTGATAGTTATAAATCGAAATACCCTGATCCGTCCCAATCCAGATATTTTGCTGATCATCTTCAGCCATGCATCTTACCCTGTTGCTTACCAGTACATTTTTATCAACGGTATTTTTAAATACTTTAAAACCATACCCATCGTATTGATTTAGTCCGTCATACGTCCCAAACCAGATAAATCCCCTGAAATCTTCTAGTATTGAAGTAACTCCGTTATGCGCTAAACCATCAGAGATCGTAAGGTTTTTCTTTACTTCTAAAAATTTTTCCTGGCTATACAGACATAAAGAGATAAGATAAAATAGGGTAAATAGGTATTTATTTACAGTAAGCATTCAAATCCGGTTACGAAAGGTTAAGAAATTATAATTGACAACGGTACTCTACTTGTTATATGATAAAACATAAAAGCCAGTCACATCAGAATTTACAGATTTTCCGTAAAACCTTGACTGTCACATAGCAGTTGATATGCGAATAAATATAGGTATTTTTTTAGTAAAGTAGTTAAATGGCAAACAGGAATTGTCTATAGAAGTTAAAACACCTATCCCTTACAATCCAACTGAAAAGCTACAATCATTACAAACCTGCTTAACCGGACTTGGAGTTATCAGTGTAGCAGGTTAGTGATTGCATTGTAACATAGATAAGGGCTACTGAAATTGTATGGTAGGTACATTCTTATCAGACTTGATCATTTCCGTTGCTTTACCGGAATAGGTATTTTTCTCAAATTTTATATTTTGCGATGCATTAATATGTATTGCTGCATTCTGAGGATGTAATTGTGGAAAAGTCCCTGAATTGGTTATCGTATTTTCCTTGAAAAGCAGACCATCTGTATTCGTAATTTCCAAAATTAAATTATCAAATTGATTAAAGGTGTTGTTTGATATTTCTATGTTTCTAAAAGCAATATTTTTATTATCATCGTCCGTGGCAAAGCGAATTACCCCCCGGTTAAAACCACTATGTTGATTATCCTGAAATATATTATTTCTTATAATAACATTAGCTGCGTTTCCGGATTCGAACCAATGCCCGCTTTCTACCGGAATGAGAATGGCCTCCATCTCCGTGCTAAAAAAATTATTTTCTATCACCGTTTTTTTAGGATTTGAAATCAATAGACCCCTGGCCCTATTATTAGAAATTATACAGTTTTGAACTAATACATCCGGATAAGCATCGAGATTTTCTATCAAATCACCAATTTTTAAATCCTTAGGCAACTCTTCATTTAAAGTAATAATTTGATAGCGTTGATTGATATATTGAATGTTTTTTATAGTGGCTTTATCGTAGGCGAAAAAAGAGTTGCTTAATCTTACAAAACCCAAGGTGTCTTTTTTATTTCCTATTTTAAACCCTAATTGTTGATGATGTTCCATGCGCACACCGATAGAATTTTCAGATAAGATATCTACAATACTTTGATACGTCCCGTGTACATTTAGGGCATCATCTAGTTGGTTTGTAAATTTACTGTTCTTCAGGACTACTTTTCCCCGACATCCTACAAAATGAGTGGCATCTGCTGTAGTTGAGACCATCCTTCCCTTAGAAGGGGTAACGTTAAAATTGTCCAGAATTAAATCCGAAGAATTCTCAGCAATAATTCCCATACCGCCTGCATGGTGAATCGTTACATTTGTTCCCTTAAAACCAGTAGTATGTTTTACACTAAAGGCAGGGGAAACCCGGTTAAAGCCTTGTGCACCTTTCATAGTTAATATTTCACCAACCGGGGGCAGTTCTTTTCTATGTCCAAAAACACGTACCAAACCAGGTTTTAACTGTTTGACTTTTATAATATATTCAGCACCCAGGTTTTTATACTCCGGTGCACGTTTATCGTATGCATATTTATAGGTGATCTTATCTGTATGGTTTCTATTTGTTTTAGGAATCTTACCTTTTGAAGTTATTTGAGTTGCAGCTTCTGTATTAAAAGCAATCCCTTTTCTTTTAGTGTCATATAAAATGGATTGTCCTAACTCATGTTCATAATAAGGTTTAATAAAATAAATCTGCTCATTTCTGATTTCATACGGATATTCATCCGAAATTTGCATGTCAAACGAGTTTTCTTCTTTGTTATTTGCAACAATTAACCCTTCACTATGAAAAGCTTCGCTCCAATCTATAGTAACATTTTTAACCGTAATGTTTGCGCTATTCTCAATTAAAAAAGGTAGCATTACTCCATGAAAAATAAAGGAAGAACCTTGCCCATCTATAGTTAGGTTTTTAAAGTCATCCAGGGGGAAAGGGGTAGTAGTTAATAAATCTCCGTGATTAGATAAAAAAACAAATTTTTCAAAACCTTTGTCCGGATAAAAGTGGTACGTTCCCTTTTCAAATTTTATAGATGTTAACGCTTTATTTTCTAAAATTTTAGCAAGAACACTAGGGGTGGCATCTTCACTAATTTCAGTTGTAAATACCACTTCTGTGACTTCATTCTTTTCAGTAGTTATATTAGAATAAAAGTTTGTGGTTAGGAATGTAAAAAAAAGAATTACAGTATAGGTTCTAAAAGTCATTGATATGATAAATTTTAGTCATTTTAAAAAATTTAATTACCAGTGGTAACAGCATATAAATTTGGATCAATTTCAGCTTTAAAAAGTAGGTAAGCGTACTTTTATTGTATCTTTTAGTTTTCAAATTGTTACCTGATAAAAATACGCCTTCAAGACGTTAACTCTGTATAAGTAAATATCTTAGTTTACCTTAATTTCTATAGAATTTTTAAGTTTCTCAGATTGTGCCGTTAATTGTAATTTTCCTTTTTTATGACCGGTTTTTAAAACGATGAGACACCTGCCTTTCTTAGTTTTTATAGAAGTAGTGTTGGTAAATCTAGTAGTATCGCTAATATTTCCATTTGAGATTCCAAGAATTTTACCATCCCCCAGGAGTTGAATATTCAATTCTGTTTCCTGATTATTTACTAAAACACCTTTTTTATCCAGAATACAAAGTTCTATTTGGACAATATCGTTGGTAGAAATTTCTTCCTCGACTATTTTAAAATTAATCTTTTTGGGTTTATTATGTGTTTTTATTTCAAATTTACAAACCTCTTTTCCGTTGATAATACCTACTGCCTTTACAATGCCTGGTTGATAATTTACTTTTCGCCATTTCATAATCCAGTTAGGCACATCTGCCAGTTTTTTATTTCCTATCTTTTTTCCGTTTACGTATAAGTCCACAGATTCGCAATTGGTATAGGTGACCAGGTCATAAGGTTTGCCTTGTTCAAGGTTCCAGGTTTCATTTATGGGAGGCCAGTACCATTTACCGGAAGTAGAAAAGTCATTTGTGTCTCCTTCATATACCGCAATCCTTACCATGGGTGTATCTGTCCAAAATGCCTGGTATAAGTACGATCTTTCTTTTCTGAAACCCGCAATATCAAGCAGACCAGTATCCGTACCTAGTTTAGGAAATTTTCTGGACTCTCCCAGATAATCAATACCCGTCCATAAAAAAGCCCCGATATTATGGTCATTTTCCAGCACATCAAACCAGGGTAACTTTTCTATATTTGAAAAGCGTTTTTCTTCAGAACTACTAAAATAGATATAACTTTCAGTACTTACATACGCTTTGCCCGGATTACGTTCTGCAATGGCTTCATTCCATTGTTCTCCATAATTTAAGGCAACCAGATCCATGTATTTGGTAGTTTTAATAATATCGTCAACCTTTTCCGCTGGATTTTTATCTTTACCTCTTTCCATTCCGGAGATAACCGGCCGGGTGGGGTCAAGGGTTCTTACGAAGTTGGTATATTTTTTTAGTCCGAAACTTTGCCTGGCATCATCCGGGCTATGATTTTCATTACCTACACTCCACATAATGACACTGGGGTGGTTTCTATCCCTAAAAATGGTTCGCCGATAATTTTCTTTCCATTCCAAATAAAAATTAGGATCCCCAAACCCATTAGGATTAAAAAAGTTACCACCTTTCTTTGCTCTGGACTCATTATCATACCACTTATCTACAAATTCATCCATCACCAGAAAACCCATTTCATCAAATACATCCATAAGTTCGGGGGAAGCAGGGTTGTGCGCAGTTCTAATCGCATTACAGCCAATATCCTTTAGGTTTTGTAAGCGTCTTTTCCATACTTCGACAGGAACCGCAGCACCCAGTACCCCGGCGTCATGATGTATGCACAGGCCTTTTAGTTTTTTGTTTTTACCATTTAGGAAGAAACCCTTTTCGGCATCAAATTCAATAGTCCTGATTCCAAAAACAGATGTATAGTCATCGACTACTTTACCACCCACAATTATTTTGGATAGTGCTGTATACAAAACCGGGGTTTCATCACTCCATAATTCAGGAGACGAGATGATAATTTGCTGATCAACTTGATAATTCTTTAATAGTCCGGCATGTACTTGTGAAGAAGTAGCTCCTACTTTTAAACCCTCAGCATTATAAATTACGGTTTCTAACTCAAAATCTACGTTTCCCTTATAATTTTCTACGGTGGTTTCAATAGCTACCGTAGCTTCTTCCTTTGTAATTTTAGGAGTAGTAATAGAAGTACCCCAATTACGGATGTGGAGTTCATCAGTAACCCTTAACCATGTGTTTCTATAAATACCTGAACCAGTATACCACCTGGAATTAGGCTGTACGGAATTATCTACTCTTACCGCAATATGATTAGGTTCATCAAATTTTAAGAATAACGAAATGTCATAATAAAAACTGGTATATCCATCGTATTGATTTCCTACATGTTCGCCATTTACATAAATTTGAGCATGCCGGTAAACCCCGTCAAACTGAATTTCTATATGTTTATCCCTGTAGCTTTCAGGAAGGGTAAATTCTTTACGGTACCAAGCGATCCCTCCGGGTAACCAGGCATTTCGCCCGGAATTTTTCTGATCAAAATCAAATTCCCTACTCCAATCGTGAGGTACATCCAGTATTCTCCAATTTGTATCATCAAACTCAGGTTCTTTAAAACCTATACTATCGGCTAACTGAAATTTCCAGTTTTTATTAAAATTTTCTGTTATTCTGATATGTTGCTTGACTTCTGGTTGTGAAGACAAGTTAAAACAGAGTAAACTGATCATTCCTAGAATGTAGAATTTCATAAAAGCGTGCTATTGAATGTTAAATTGCGCAGTCCCTTTTAATTTTTTTGAAGTTGCAGAAACTTTTAGAACACCCTTTGCGTTACCTATTCGTAATAAAGCGGTGGCAATACCTGCTTCTGCTTCTAATTTTTCCGGGTTAATTACGGACGCAGCTCCTTCCAGGCTTACTTTTATTTCCTCTGAAAAATTCGGGTTTACCGTGCCGTTTTCATCCATCGCTGCGATGTAACAAAAAACTACATCATTAACTCCTGATTGTGGTTCTTTTCCGCTTTTATCTAACCAGATTTTTAATTTCGTAGGTGCTTTAGGCGTATGAACAAGGTCTTCTGAAACTTGTTTTCCGTTGATATAACCTATGGCTTTTAAAGTTCCGGCCTTAAATGAAGGAAGGGTAAACGTAAATGGTGGGTGCGATAACTTGTCTGTATTTTTACCAGAATCCGGTTTTTGAGTACCAATTACTTTATCGTTTAAAAATAAGGTAACTTCTTCTGCGTTTGAAAATACTTTTACATCCTTCGGAGATTTCTCATTCCAATAGGTTGCGATTTTTAAAACATTCCCTTCAATTGCGTCTCTTTGACTTTGATAAAAATAATATCCAAACTTAGGAAGCCTGAAGATATCCATAATTCCGGAATATTCAATATCAGGATGATACCCCCGGTTGTAATCATACATCACCCAGTAACTATCTGAATACGCCACGGTATTTAAATTGTCATTATGAGATTCTTGTAGGTTGTACGCCTGGTTTAATAAGCGCTCTTCACCAAAGGATCTTGCCTGCCGGCTACTTTTTTCGGTTCGTAGGTCATTAGGTAATTTATCCTGATTAAGACCTGCATTTTTAGAATAATATTCCCAATCCCCGTATTCTGAAACCGAATAGGGTTTATCTTTTAATTTATGCGGATGTAAAATCCGATGTTGCCTGGCTTGCAGATAAATATCATATACCTCATCCATCCATCCGCAGGAATATACATGTTCTCCGGGATATTCAGCATGGACGATTTTATGTAGTTTTTCCATAAAAAAGACCGGCATTTTTGTTTCGTTTAAAGAAACTTCCCAGGCCAATACAGAAGGTCTGTTTCTATCTCTCCGGATCAATTCTGTGGCAGACCGATAACAGTAGTTTCTAAAAGAATCCGTGTCCTTGTAAAATTGCCAACCCATAATGGCATCAATCACAACAATGCCCAGTTCATCACAAGCGCCCATAAACGCAGGGGATTGCGGATAGTGAGACAGTCTTATATAATTGAACCCGCCCTCTTTTATTTTCTTTGCATCCCGGTATTGTGCATTGTCAGAAAGCGCATAACCAATAAAAGGATATTCCTGATGGCGATTGACCCCACGTAAAAAGGTTTTTTCTCCATTAATATGCAACTGGTTATTGCTATCAAAAGTAAATTCCCTAATCCCGAATCTGGTTCTTTGCGTATCTACAATTTTTCCATTATTTATAATAGCGGTTTCCAGTACGTATAAGTTCGGATTTTCAGGAGACCATAATTTTGAATTGATGACATCAAGATTCATGCTTAATTCTGCATCTTTACCGGCTACAATAGTGGTGACTATCTCTTTTTTTATAATCACTTTGTCCTGAAATGATATGGTATTTACTAAAGTGATGTTACTATCCGAACCTTCTTCGTTAACCACATGTGTTTTAATACGTACTGTAGAACTTTCTTTTGCAACCTTTGGGAAGCTAATAAATACACCTCCACCAGCTACTTTATCTGCTAATACGGGATGTGAGATGTACACTTTTTCTTTAAAAGTCAGGAAAGCGTTTCTATACAGTCCACCGTACATATTAAAGTCTAGCGTTTTTAAGGGTTTAGGCCCGGTAATCTCATTATCTTCATTATTTAAACGGATAGCAATTACATTTTTTGTATCCTTTTTTAAATATTTGGTAGCATCAACTACCACGGGCAAATAGCCTCCATGATGCGTAGAAACTTCAGTGCCGTTAATCCAGATTTTAGAATAATTCATAGCGGCTTCTAGTTCCAGAAACACCTTTTTATCCGTATCATTTTCCGGTAAGCTGATTTCTTTTCGGTACCAGCAGTTTCCCTGCCACTGGTTGTTTACTACGAGTGGTTCTATGTGCGCAGTATGAGGTAAGGTAACCATTTCCCATTGAGAATCATCATAGTCCGGAAGTTCAAAGCCTTCTTCAGAAATACGGGTGTCTTTTAGTATCTTAAATTTCCAATCCTGATTTACCTTTACCACGCCATAATTTTCCTGTGTAAAGGCTTGTATGCTTATTAAAAAAGTATAGAGCAGGCATAGTATGGAGTTAACTTTGATCATAAATTAGGTTAATGGGTTATTGCTGTTTTTGAGATTCTTTAAGGTGTTTTTTATAGTCGTCAGCCATTTTCTTAAAACCGATTTCCACACCATTTTGCATTTCCTGATACAAGGCAGGTTTTTCTTTTTTTACATATTCCAGAATAGCCACAGCTTTGGACGCTATTGGAACATAGGTAGTACTTACCGGTTCCATTTCTTTATCTAATGTTAAGGTCTTTTCTCTTAACTCTTTTACTATTTCTGCATACTTTGGATCTGCTACCAGATTCTTCGTTTCCAAAGGATCGTTTTTTAAATCATACAACTCTTCTTTGGGTTTAGTGTCTTTAAAGAAAAACTCTTGTGTTTTAGTAAGTTTACCTTGCTTTTTTAAGGTTCTCATTACATGTACTGCCGGACGATAAAATTCCAGATATGCCTGATGTGCATCAAAAGGAACCTTCGGCATATCGTTTCTGATATATTTCCATTCACCAGAGGTTACCGCCCTTGACTTTTCTTCGACTTCATCCCATAAATCGCGGGCAGCATACACATAATCTCTTTTAAAATCAGGATCAAACATAGGTTTACCCGTCATAAAATCAGGTATTTCTACACCTGCCGCATCTAGAATGGTAGCTGTTATATCCGTAGCACTTACCACATCTTTTCTTATTTCTCCTTTTTTTAATTGCTCAGGATAATAAACGATCAATGGAATTCTTAAACCCGGATCATGTAGATAGCCTTTTCCTTTAATATTACAACGACCATTATCACCAATAAAAATGACCATCGTATTGTCCGCCATTCCTTTGTCTTCCAACTCTTTAAATATCACCCCAATTTCTGCATCGATATATTCCATTTGATCCAGATACTTGGCCCAATCCAGTCGAATGGTCGGATGATCTGCCATAAATTCGGGCAATACCACATCATTCGGGTTTACGGGATGTTTTGATTTGGCCCTAACCTCATCCCACCAATCCCCTCTATGTGTTGCAACCAATTGAATTTGAGCGAAAAAAGGTTCGTCTTGTTTTTCAAACGTGTCATATTTATCAAATAAACCGAATTTTGTTTTTCCATCCCATTCCCCCAGGTTTTCATATTTGAAGTTCACGTCTATTTTCCTTCCTTTGTTCATTACGGAATGGTTGCCTAAAATGGTTGTATAACCTGCCTCTCGTAATAATTGGGTAAAAGGGGTAAATTGAGGATCAAGGGGAGTTTCTCTATTACTTCGGTGGTGATGCGTATTGCTTTTAACCTGGTGTACGCCCAGCATCATCGATGACCTGCTAGGAGAACAGATCGGATTGGTAACAAACGCATTTTCAAAACGAACGCCATTTTCTGCCATTCGGTTTAGATTGGGCGTTTTTACAGCCTGCATACCGTAACATTCAATATCCGTACTAATATCCTCTGCCATTAGCCAAATAATATTAGGTTTTTTTAGTATTTCTACTGCTTCTGCTGTTTGTACTTTTTCAATTTGGGCAATTTCTTTTTTTTGTTGCCCGCAGGAAAGTAAACTTATACAGTATAAACTAGCTATAAACCAAGTATTGGATATTTTTACTTTTATCATTACAGATTTGTGTTGAAAAGTACCATGTAGAAGGGTAGTATACTCAATTTTCTAAATAAATTATACAAATTATACCCATTCGATACTTTAGTTATGTTATTACTAAATTTCAATTATTTTCATTAAAAATTCCACCTGAATAGGGGTAAAATTCATTTTTAATACTTTCCTTCTTAAAAAGATCATTCATCGCTGCTACAATTTCCGGATGTTGTCCTGAGATATCTTTGGTTTCAAAAATATCATTAGCTAAGTTATATAATTCCGTATGGTAAGAATCTGCAATCCGTACTGCTTTCCAGTCTCCTTCTCTGATGGCTTGTTTAAAACCTGCGGGCTTGTTACCTTCCTGAATCTCCCAATATAAATATTTATGCTTTTGTTGTTCCTGGTCCAGTAATTCCGGTAGAAATGAAATGCCATCCACTTGTTCCGGGGCATTTATACCAGCAACTTCTGCCAGGGTAGGCAGAACGTCATAAAAGGTTGCCTGATGCTTAGAGACCGTTCCCGGACTGATTTTACCTTTCCAATAGGCAAACATTGGTTCTCTTACACCACCTTCATATAAATCTCTTTTATGACCTTTTAATCCGCCGGAACTTTTAAAAAAAAGGGGGTCATGATTTTCTTTTTGTGGTCCGTTATCGCTGGAAAAGATGATCAATGTATTTTCCAGTTCGCCTTGTTCTTTTAGAAGATGAAACAAACGCCTTACCTGATTGTCAAATAGCGTAATTCTCGCGGCGTGATTACGTTCTTCTTCCGGCCAGCCTTTTTCTCTATACAAATCATTATGCGAAATATAGTATTCATGTGCATGTGGTATTCGGTAAGACATGTACAAAAAATAGGGCTTCTCAGGATTTCTTTTATTTTTTAAGTAGTCTAAGGCAAAATTAGTTCTGAATTCATCCAGAATTTTATATTTGGTATAGTCATAAAAAATAGAATCCTGGTCATTGTTTACCCAGTGAACACGTTCGTCAATTTCTTTTCCGTTTTTATCTTCTCCCCATTGCTCCTGGACAGCATAATCAAAACCTCTGCCTTTTGCCCAGGTAGAGGTGTCTTCAGGAACACCTAAATGCCATTTACCGATCATTGCAGATTGGTACCCCGCTTCTTTTAATAGTTCCGGAATGGTAATCTCCGTTTTACGTAAGGGTATTCTAGTCCATTTACCGTCCATCGCTCCTTTGTTACCACGAATACTTAAATGCCCCGTATGCATCCCTGTCATTAAAGAGGCTCTTGAAGGTGAACAGACGGAAGTACCAGCATAGAAATCGGTGAATTTTTTGCCTTGATGCAGTAATGAGTCTAGAAAAGGGGTTTGTATTTCTTTTTGACCGTAGGCACCTAATTCGCCGTAACCCATATCATCTGCCAGCAAAAAGATAATATTTGGTTTTACTGCTTTTTTAGTAACAGCAGCTATTTCTTCTTTAAATTTCTTCTCATTCTTAGATTCCTTTTTACAGGAAGCAACAAGAATGGTAAAGCAAAAAGTGTATATAAGGAATTTCATAAATTCACCTTTATTGTTTTTTACAAAAAAACCTAAAAATGCAGGAAGCATTGTATCTATTCGTTTAGGATATGTATGTACTGATAAAATTCCTTGACACCCGGGAATGACTTATAAAAGTCTATAAACCAATTTATAATCCTACTGCTTCCTGGAATACGTAATGGTATTAAAATACAGGAACCGCTTCTTTCTCCCAGGTTGCAATATCTTTTTTTAATTTCGTTTCAATTTCCAGTCCCGTACCTATTAAGTTAGTAGTTTCGCTAATATCTTTTACAACGTTAAATAGTTGAAATTTACCGGAATGATATTTTATAAGCTTATAATCGCCATCAATAACCGCAGCATACTGGTCTTCATAACTTCTAAAGAAGAACAATTGCCGGTCTGCGATACTGTCACCTTTTAAAATAGGAAGTAAACTTTTACCCTGAATCCAATCGTCTTTACATGCTTTACCCGATACAATTTCCAGCAAGGTTGGGTATATATCTATGGATTGCACCGGGATTGTGGTTTCTGAACCTGCTGTCGTTACTCCCGGATAATTAATAGTTAATAACACCCTGGCACCACCTTCACCTAATGCATTTCCACCTTTTTTACCTCCGCTTAGCGGAGCATTCGTATAAGCACCACCCTGGTCTGATAGTAATATAATAATTGTATTATCTTCAATTCCTTTTTCTTTAATGCTTTTTCTAATCTTACCTACAGATTCGTCTAAAGCTTCTATCATGGCAGCATGATGAGCGTATTTACCTTCTAATCCTTTATCCTGGTATTTTTTTAACAGATCCTTTCTACCTACAGAAGGTCCATGTACCGTGTAGTACCAGAAAGACAGCATAAAGGGTTGTTCACGATCATAGTTTTTAATAAAATTCGTAGCTTTCTCCGTTAAATCATCGGTTAAGTAGTCACCCTCTTTAACCCCTGAATTTTGATATCCTAAAACATCTTGTTCTTCTTTAAAAAACGGGTAATAATAGTTTCTGGGATGTCCGGCGTTCGTAGTTCCGTACATTTCGTCAAAACCTTGTTTATCCGGATAATGTGCTCGATGTCCTAAATGCCATTTTCCCAAGAACATGTTGTAATATCCATATTCTTTTAAGCGCTCTGCATACGTAATTTCTTCCAGGGGTAGGTAATTGATAGAAGGCATCTGTACCGGATCTTTAGGCCACAAACTGTATTTTTCTATTTCAGGATTGCCGGAAATATGACGTACCATTTGCATTCTTACCGCTTCTTTACCCGTTAAAAGAGATGCCCTGCTTGGGCTACAGGTGGGAGTAGGAATGTAGGCACGGGTAAAGTCCATACTTTCTTTTTTAAACTGATCGATATTGGGCGTTTCAAAAACCGGATTTCTATAACCTACATCTGCCCATCCCCAGTCGTCGACAAATAATAAAACTATATTCGGCTTTTCTGGTTGGGGTACCTTCTCCCGGAGTGTTACTTCCTGACTTTTACAAGTTGTAAAACTAGCGGTAATACATAATATTACTATGGTATGGAATATATTCATTTGATTTATTTGAAATATCTGTATTTATCTATAGCCGGATCAATATCAAACTAGCTATACCAACGTATTAATTTTTAACCTTCAATTCGGCTTTTAACGGGTCATATTTAGGGTTTTCTTTCATCATCTGGGCTCCGACACTATGCCTCCAGTTTTTTAAATTTTGTAATAGTTCCAGGCTCAATACTTGGTGGGTACTTGCAAGGTTTTGGGTTTCCCTGGGGTCCTTTCTCAGGTTATACAATTCTAAGCTTCCATCCTCAAAAAACTCTATTAATTTATAATCACCTTTTCTCACCGCACCGTAGGGTTTTGTCCGATGGTAATGTGGATAATGCCAGTAAACAGCATCTCTATTAATATTTTTTGAATCTCCTTTTAATAAAGGTGCGATACTGATACCATCCTGATGTTCGCCCGGTTTTAAAGGCAAGCCGGCTAATTCTAGAACCGTAGGGTAAACATCCGTGCCTATTATAACTTCATCGCTAGTAGTATTAGGTGCTATTTTTCCAGGCCATCTTACTATAAAGGGTTCTCTTACACCACCTTCATAAGAAAAACCTTTATACCCCCTAAGACCGGCAGTTGTCTGGTCAAAATTACCCCCATTATCCCCAGTTAAAATGAGTATGGTGTTGTCCGAAATTCCCAATGCTTCTATCTTCTTTACAATACGCCCTACACTATTGTCTAAGGATGTGAGCATACCCGCTCTTTTCGGGTCTATAAATTCTTTTTTTGTATTCTTAAAACTTTGCGCTTTTTCAGTATACTTTTTTTCTAATTTTTCCGGGCACATTAGGGGTCCGTGAACGGTATAATAGGATAAATACAAAAAAAATGGTTTTCCCCGGTGAATAGTGTCTAAGTAGGTAATGGCTGCCCCTGTTAATTTATCGGTTAAAAAATCTCCCGGATTTCCATCATCTAGATTAGGCATTTCAAAAGGTGAAAAATATTTCCCTTTTCCTTTAGGCATTCCCCAATGATTACCACCTATATTTATATCGAATCCGTGATTAGTTGGGTAATGTGATGCCAAGTCACCCGGGTTTTCGGGTATTAGGTGCCATTTTCCGAAAAAAGACGTATGGTAACCACCTTGTTTTAACGCTTCTGCCAGGGTTGTTGTGGTATGTTCGATTTTCATATTCCAATCTGGGATGGAAAGCTTTGCGTAAGGAAAGTTGTGTCCTGAAATCCAATCAGTTATATGGGTTCGTGCAGGATATCTACCAGTTAAGATCGCTGCCCTGGAAGGAGAGCAAACGGTACTGCAAGCATACGCATTAGTAAATAACATCCCTTGTTTTGCCAATGCATCTATATTAGGTGTTTCATTAAAAGTAGCTCCGTAGCAACATAAATCTCCCCAACCTAGATCATCAACCAATAAAAAGACAATGTTAGGTTTGCCTTGAGCATAAAAACTCATGGCATAAAAAAGTAATATGGTTTTTATAAGGTTTATCAATATCATATAGGTTAGGGAGTTATCCTAATTTTATCCTAGTTTAAAATAATCTTTTTTGATAACTTTCTATCTGGAGTTTTAAGTTGTATGATATACAATCCCTTTGACAACGAAGAAACATCTAACTCAGTGTTCTGGTTTTTACTCTTTTTTGACAACACAAGTTTACCTAAAACGGAATAAAGGTTGATTTCTGTCGAAGCCTCCGAACTAATAATTAATTTATTTGAACCGGAATCCTGGTATACCTTAACCTCCCCGAATACTTCATTTTTCTCAATATTTAAAGTTTGAGCTTTTGTACTTGTTTGTAAAGGATTTGGTGTATTTCTATCTTCCCGAACGATAAAAATTGGTGGCCCGTCAATATCACATCCTTCAAAGTCATTTTCTCCACCGTCGGTTATCAAACCATCTGCTCTTACTTCTGATGAAAAACCAGTATGTGTAAGGTTATCTAAAACTATTTTAAATTTACCTGCCGGATTATTAAAAGATACATAATCTTCTAATGATAAATAAAGAACAGGTGCTATCGATGGTGAGGTATAAGATTCATTATCCGGATTTATGGATAAGTTGATAGCTCCCCTCAAAGCACAAGGTACGTACCTTAAACGCCCGCCTCTGGTTTGAGCTTTTGTACCATAGGTTGCTGATATATTAGCAACAACAGATTCTTCTGAAAATGTACCGGGAGTATGACCATCCAATGGGTTGCCATTGCTATCCACTTGCCCTTTACTTTTAGATAAAAAACCGGAACTAATGGAAACTACGGCCTGGCAACTAGTACCGGAAACGTCTCTGATATCCACCATCCCTTGCATAATAGTATGTGGGGACAACATCACTGCATGTGATCCGTTTGTACAAGATATATTTCTGGCATATACATTATTAATTATCGGGGTTTTATCTGTAAGATATAAATTGGCAAGGCCTTTAAACCCTGATTCCAGTCTCAAAGTAACTCCACCCTCTCCTGATAAATTTCTAAATAGCATATCCTGAGCCACTTGATTTTGGGTTAGACCGTACCCGTAATGTGCATTTTTAATATCCATGTTTTCTATAATCCCAAAGGTTGCAAACTTAGCTGGTGAACTACCTGCGGCACCGGAAGAAAGGGCATTAAACTTAGTATAATTATCAAGAATCAGGATATCTGCTACTTTAAAATTAGTAGTATTCCCTAATTTAAAAGCTCTGATTTTATCATTAGGTTGCAAATTTGTAAAATCAAATGTGCATTTTGTACCATTTGTACTTTGAAAACTCCAATTGCTTATATTTCTAAAGTTATTCGCAAATCCAACACTAAAGATTGTTTCAGCGGGAAGCGGTGATTTAAAAACAACATTTGGGCGTACGCGTATATGAACCCCAGTTTTTATATCGACTTCTTCTAAAGTATAAGTACCCGGACTAATAGTTAATACTCCACCTCCGGAAGAAGACAGCGAATCTATCATCCCCTGCAGTGCACTGGTAGAATTATCTCCGTTCGGGAAAGTCATTCTATTTGTGGTATTGATATTGGGATTGTAAAAGTAGGAGTCCGGAGGTAGGGGTCTATCTAATGGATTTTGGGCGAGGCAAAAAAAGGTTCCTAAAAAAAGGGCTTTTAAAATTAGTAAAGATTTCATATCTGTAGTTTGAGTTAAGTATGTTAAGATTTTTGCATTCATATGTTCTATTATTTTGTGACGTAGGCTTGTCTTTGGTTTAAACCAGGTTCATCATACTTTTTTAATTGGTTAAATAATTCTTCCTGCATTCTTTTTGCAACTTCTTTATATTCGGGATCTTCATAAAAATTGATAACTTCATCAGGATCTTTCTGTAAATCAAAAAGGTAGGGTTTTTCTCTTTTATCTATAATGAGTTTGTACCGATGATTTACAGCAGATACCCACCATCCGCCACTTTTAGCAAAATAGGTGATTCGATCACCTGTAATTTCTTTTTGAGCATTTGTAAAATCATCTGAAGTATCTAGCCCGTGAAAATTAGCTTCTGTGTTTACTCCCATTAAACTTAAGATGGTAGGCGTAAAGTCTACATTAGTATACGCTGTATGGATCACTTTTTTAGCAGGGATTTTTTCCGGATAACGAATTAAAAAAGGGATTCGGGCAGAACCTTCGTATGGTACACTCTTGTTACGTCTGTTATGTTCAAAAAACATATCTCCATGATCTGAGGTAAAGATAACAATCGTATTTTCAGTTAAATTATTATCTGTCAGGAATTTTAAAATGCTGCCTACACTATCATCAATATGACTAATCATTCCGAAATACTGTTTTAAGGCATTTTTTTCATTTGCGAATGCTTTTTTACCTATGGCTTCATTTTTATCGTTTTCGTTTTGACCACCGGCCCAGGAAGGTTTGATGGCAGTGTATTGTGCTTCCATAGTTTTTGGGGCTTCGATTTTTAAATGCTCATACATGGTGTTGTACGGAGGTTTTGCATAATCCGGGGTATGAGGATCTGGGATAGAAAGCATTATGGCAAAAGGTTGATCTTTATCCCTTTCTAAAATTGCTAAGGTTTTCTCGGTAAAGAAGTCAGTAGCATGTATTACTTCGTCCTGTGGTAATTTTGAAGCGACGTTTTGATTAATACCTCTAAAATTACCATTTTTTATATGGAAATAAGGGGCGTGTCCTCCGGTCATCATATATGTATTGTCTTCAAAACCGGCTTTGTACTTTATACCAAAGGTGTATTTTTCCTCTCCAGCCAGATGCCATTTACCTACATATGAAGTTGCATATCCCTGATCTCTTAAAATTGTGGCAAAAGTTGGGATATCTTCTCTAATATGTAATCCATTTTTAGGAGCGCCGGTTGCTTGAGGATACAAACCGGTAACTAACGAAGCCCTGGAAGGTGTACACACCGGACTTGAAGCATAGTAGCTCATTGCTATGGCACCTTCGTCAGCCAACTTATCGATATTAGGTGTTTTAGAATTATTACCTTCTCCCCAGACGAATGCTTGCTCTTTTGGTAATAATTTTTGATAAGCACTAATGGTTCTAAAATTATGTTCATCTGTATGAATGATAATTAAATTCGGTTTTTTTGAAGTGTTAGAAACCATTTCTTTTCTAGGCTTAGCAGATGCCACTTGCTGACTCTTAGCGTCGCTGATAGTGCTCATGCAAACTAACAAGAATAGGATTAAGCTTTTATATTTCATAGGTACTTTAATTACTTATTTATACTGTTTTTTTGCCATTAATAGGTCACATCAACAAATCGCATAGATCCGGCAGGTACCGTTAAGGCAATAATTTTATCAATTGGTTTTAACGTTTCTTTACTTAAAATATCCTGAACGGCAACGGGCTGCTTTGTCTGAAACCTAATCCTTACGGCTCTGTCCTGTGGGTCCAGATATCCCTGGTCTACCAGCACTATTCTTGTATGATTTTGGTCTATCTCAATTGCACTCCAAAAGGCACCATTTACCAGGATAGGTAACTTTTTTTTACCTTCTTCTACATTGTTTTCAATAGTTTTACTGAAGGTTTTAGCATTAATTTTATTTCCATTATCAAAACCTACTTTACCATTAGAGATGAAATAGGGTAACTTTTGACTTTCAACAAAAGATTTTGACTCTACCGGGGCAATGGGTACCATTCCGTTTGGTAATTCCGGTATGTAGTTTAGCCAACGGTATTTTACACCCAGGCCGATATTAGAAAAGTCATTTTCAGGAACAGAAGCACCAGCCCAATGCATTTGCGCAACAGAGAAAACAGCATTATCATCATCACTTTTATATTGCATAAGATTATGATGGTTATCCACAGAATGGATTAAATCTTCGTCAACATCTTTTATAAGATGCCAGGAGCTGATAGATTGAATATTTTCTCTTTCTACTACAGGTAAAACTCCTGATTTCATTAGGGCAAATAGTATATCTAATCCTTCTCCCTTAGTAAAACTATTATCTAAAATAATTCCATAGCGAGCTCCGTAACTAGCCATAGCAACCCCTTGTCTCAAATAAGGTGATATGGAATTTTGTCCTCCGGGTGATAACGGTCTCCAACTTGTCGGGTTGTCATCTACCAGGCGCATAGCAAAGTCATCTACATATCCCCCGGAATGCATCCCGATTCTTCCAGCCAGATTTAGATCCTGAACCCTATTGCTGGTATCTTCAGAAGCTGGAATTAAAAAATCCTTGTATTTTCCTGAAAAAAACAAATTTTTCCAAAGTGGCAAATGAGAGGTAGCCGCCCAGAACATATTTTTATACCTGAAATAGACCTTTGCCTTATTATTTTTTCGGATTGCTTTAGCCAATCGAGGCATATATTCATTAACTAAATGAACTACCCTAGGATCTTCCGTATTATCCATTTCAGCATATATAAATCCGTAACAGGTAGTGGGTGCAACCTCCAGGACTTTTTCCATGGTTTCTATTTGAAGGTAAAAAGGATCATTTCCATGACCGGCCCAGAAGGTAAATGCCTGCCCTTTTTTTTCATATTCTATGGCTGTTTTGACAATATCTTCTCTGCTATCATTGTAATTGCCTCTTTTGTCCCTTTTTAAAGCACTCTTTCCAATAATTTTTACTAAAGAAGAGCGATCCGTATTTTCTTTTGGAGATTTTTGGACTACAAATTTAAGGGTTCCTCCTTTTAAATTTTTTACTTTAGGATTTACTTTTTTTGAGGTAATCATAACCCAATCACGGTTTGATTTTTTTTGGTAATCCGGGAGTGTAAAGTTAAGTGTCTGCTGGTAAAGTGTTGTTAAGTTTTGTGCAACTTCCAGCATTCTCCCTTGTAATGGGTGGTTTTGTTGCCACCATTTATCTTTTAAGGTATTATAAAAATACACCCCATTTCCTCCGTCAACTTCTCCTGTTGCCACTAATTGATTTGACCTTTGATCAAATACAAAATCGTTATGTACCGGACTTCCGTACCTTGTTCCGTTTCTAGCGATTAAATTACCTTTATTGTCCAGTACAAACAGTATACCGCCATGTTGTAAAACAATCTCCTTTCTATTTGCCAGAAAAACCCCTTTGGAATGGGCGTACCGTTGTTTTTCCTTATTAGAAGCTTTAAAATTCGTAATAATGTCAAAATTGCCATTTATTCCAATACATTGTGCTAAAAAATTCAGATCATTAAAAAGTAGGAGGTCATCTTTATTGTCGCCATCAAGATCTGCTACTTTAATATCGGTAATCATTGATTGTTTAACTTCTTTTAATTTATCGTTTTTAAAAGAGGTTTGTTTAATCACTTGCTTGGTTTCAGCATCTAAAAAACCCATAAATTCCCAACGATACTTATCGTGATTATAGGTTAGTAAAAAAAGGCATGGCTTGTTCGCTTCCAGAAAATTTCCGGCTTCAATTTTTCGTACAACACCTTTTATGGTGGTTGTAGAAACCAATTGTCCCTGGTCATCTAATTCATATAATTTATAATCATTACCACCGGCAAAAACCTGAATTTGATTATTGTTATTTACTACTGCGATTTCTGAAAACCGCACTTTATGCCCGGGATTGAAGGCCCATAGTAATTGTCCGGAACTGCTTAAAGCATATATGGTTCCGTCTCCACTGGCTACTAATACATCGTCATTTTGATCATTAGTGATATCTACGGCTTTTATTTCAAATATAACCGCTGGTGTTTGTGTTTGATATTCCCAAATCTTCTTCCCTTCTAGAGAATATAAAGAAATACTACCAGACAATTCTGAAAAATAGAATACACTATTACCGCTTACAGTAGCTATCTCAGCATTCCTAATCATATGACCGTCGGTAGAAAAGTTTTGTGAGTTTGTCACTAAGGTGACTAATAACAGCAGTATCAAGGGTATTTTATATATCATTGCTTACTATCCTTGTTTAGTACTATAACCGATTTCGTACATGGTTGACGTTGATCTAAAACCGGAATATAATGTTTAACCATAGTATCTCTGTAAGCATCTATGTATAGTGATCCTTCTTTGGCTATAATCCGAAGTAGTGTTCGATTTTTTAACTTCATTGTTTTCTTGCAGTACTTTAAAAACAAGATGAAGGTAAAAAAGAATAGTGGCTTTAACAGTTGAATGATGGTAATACTCATAATAAGCAGTACATTAATTCACAAAATTCAACTTCTTTGTAAATAAGTATGTACCCGTACGTAAACGATATGTATTTACTGGTTTTAAAGTTGCTGGTAAGTACTTTTATAACTTAATTGTATATTGTTTTGAAAGGTGTAAACTAATACAAAACAACAGGTCATAGTAAGTAAAAGTTTCTAAAATGCACTATTCTAAAATCGACTTTCATTTATGTATACTTCAATATTAAAAATTATAGTATTGCTATTACTATTTGTTTTTCCTTTTCAAATAAATGCTCAAAACAGGAAAAACAGGTGGTGGTAAGAGAAAAACCCGCAGTATGGAAAAACCTGGTGTTGGGCGGTAGGTTTGTGGATAGGATAAAACTTATGCCAAATCTAGGTGGAATGACTAGCGATACCTGGGGAAGCGCAAACGTAATTCCCAGGGATGTTAATAATGGGATTGAAGACCCAGACTGGTCTTATTGGGGAGGGAATACCCGGTTAGACAAGGACGGATTATTTCATCTAATAGTTTGCAGATGGCCGGAGAAAGCCGAAAAAGGGCATTTTGAATGGCCGGAATCTACATTGGTACATGCAGTTTCAAAAAATTCTTACGGTCCTTATAAGGTGATTAAAAGTGAGGGTTTAGGCAAAGGTCATAATCCGGAATGGTACATTTCTAAAAATGGAAAGTGCGTAATTTATACAATTGATAAAAGATACATTGCAGATAGTATCAATGGTATTTGGCAAACTTCTCGATACCAATTTGATGATCGGGACAGAAAAGATACCAAACAGAAAAATTATATGACCAACTGTACCTTTACCCAAAGAGAGGATGGTAGTTTTTTAATGATCAACAGACACGGACAATCGTGGTTTAGCAAAGATGGAATTTCCACTTTTTACCGGGTTTCAGAAACTACAAATTATCCCAAGGTAGCGGGTAAATTTGAAGATCCGTTTGTATGGAGAGATCATGTGCAATACTATATGATTGTCAACGACTGGAAAGGTAGGATGGCCTGGTACCTGCGTTCTAAAGATGGTGTGGATTGGGTAGTAGATCCCGGAGAAGCCTATATGCCCGGTAGTATTTCAAAACATGAAAACGGTATTCACGAAGATTGGTTTAAATACGAGCGGGTAAAATTAAACCAGGACAAATTCGGTAGAGTATATCAAGCTAATTTTGCCGTAATCGATACATTAAAGCATTCGGATTTAGGTAATGATACCCATAGTTCAAAATGGATAGCAGTTCCTTTAAACAAAGGCGTGCTAGCAGAGATTGAAAATAAAAATTTTATTGATTCTAAAACTAAGGAAATTAAAATCAAAATTCTTGCGGAAGATGATTTTGACCCACATACCGCCATAAATATTAAGTCTCTTAGATTTGGAGCATCTGAAGAAGTTAATTTTGGAGGAGGTAGTAAAGTCTTGAAAACAGTAAAATCCGGTAAAGACCTGATTGTTGTTTTTAGCGGTAAAGGAAATGGGCTAACAAAAGATAATTTTGCCGGAAAATTACTGGGTAAAACAATGGATGGAAATTTACTTTTTGGGTATTCTAAATTACCGGGAATCACTTATATCACACCTATTTTATCCTCGAGACTTCCTGAATTTACATTGTCTAATAATGGTCTTAATATAAATGTAGAAGTAGAAAATTTTGGACAAATAGTTTCAAATAAATCAAAACTAAAAATAAACTTAATTGATATTTCCGGAAGAGAAATAGTTTTAGGTACAGCTACCGTAGGTCAGATCGAACCTTTTGGAAAGGAAAAAGTAAAAATTAAGTCTTCCGGAACCTTTGTAAAAGGAGAAAAATTAATGGTGAGAACTATAATTGAATCAAAAAACTTAGAGCCTATTTCATTGACAAAAAATGTCATTGTAAAATAATAGAAAGGCTATATAATAGGGGAGTAGCTTATTATTTAGTTAAAATTAAACCGGAAATTTTAGTTGGCGTATAGATTTTAAACAGATTCTTGACTTTAAAATTCAAAGGGAAGCTTTACCTAATATTTTAAAATGAAATTCATATTTGATTGAAATAATGATAAAATTTTTGTTAATTAGAAATCAATCATTTTAAGTTTTTACCTGTAATAATTAACTAATTGTTAAGCTGATTAATCTGTAATTTTTACTATAGCATACAAATTAATCATGTAGAGGTACAAGAATTTAGAAGTAGTTAAAGAAGTTTGTTTTAAATACCAATCTGATACCAAATTAGCATAAATGCATTAAATAAGTGCCTATTATAATTTTTCAGTTCATATGAAATACATATTATTACTTATAATTATCTTGACGATAAGTACACTTCAGGATAATAGGGCACAATCTTCCGGAATTAAAGGAAAACCAAATATTATCTATATCCTGGCAGATGATTTAGGTATTGGTGATATAAGTAGTTTTAATAAACAAGGAAAAATTAAAACTCCGAATATAGATCAATTGGCAAAAGAAGGAATGCGTTTTACAGATGCACATACTTCATCTTCAGTTTGTACACCTACTCGTTACAGTATTATGACTGGTAGGTATAATTGGCGCACAGTTTTAAAGAAAGGGGTTTTGAAAGGAACTTCTCCTGCCTTAATTCCGAAGAAAAGAAAAACGATTGCCTCCTTACTTCAAAGTCAGGGTTATGTAACTGCCTTTATCGGTAAATGGCATCTGGGGTGGAATTGGGCAGAAATAGAAAACCCTAAGGGGAGTCCTAAAAAGCAAAGCAACTACGATTATTCAAAACCTATAAGTCATTCTCCTAATGATTTAGGCTTTGATTATGCTTATGGGATTAATGGTTCCCTGGATATGGGACCTTATATTTATGTGGAAAACAGAATGCCTACGGCAAAGACAGAAAGGATCATTGATAGAAAAAACGGATACGCTTTCCGGAGGAAAGGGCTTATTGCCACCGATTTCAAACATAAAGAAGTAACCCCTAACTTCATAAACAGGTCTATTGAGTATATAAAGTCTAAAAAGGATACTAAACAACCGTTTTTTTTGTACTTGCCATTACCTTCTCCGCATACCCCTATCTTACCTACCGAAGAATTTATAGGAAAATCCGGAATCAATCCGTACGCTGATTTTATCATGATGATAGATACCTACCTGGGAACGTTATTTAATACAGTAAAAGAACAAGGGTTGGAAAATAATACTCTGATTATTTTTACCAGTGATAACGGTACTTCTCCTAAGGCAAACGCAAAAGTATTACATCAATTTGGTCACCACCCAACTAAACATTTTAGGGGAATGAAAGCTTCTATCTTTGAAGGGGGGCATAGAGTTCCCTTTATCGCAAAATGGCCCGGGGTAATTTCACCTAATTCTGTTTCGGATCAAACTATCTGTACTACGGATTTTTATGCCACCTGTGCGGAAATATTAAATTATGAAATTCCGGATAACGAAGGCGAAGATAGCTATAGTTTAGTACCTTTATTTAAAGGTAAAGAGATTTCTGGAAACTTTAGAGAGGCAACTGTTCATCACTCAAGCGGAGGTTTTTTTTCAATCAGAAAGGGAGATTGGAAACTAATTCTATGTAAAGGGGATGGAGGATATAAAGAATTAAAAGAATTGTCAGAAACTGAAGCACCGGAATATCAACTGTATAATTTAGCCGAAGACCCTTCGGAAACTAATAATTTATATCGTGATTCTTCAACTAAGTACCAGGAGTTAGAGCAACTTCTTATAAAATATATTGAAGAAGGAAGAAGCACACCGGGTAAAGTTCAAAAGAATGATGCCATCAACTTTACCTGGAAACAGGTAGGTTTTCTATCTAAAACTAACTAATAACAATCCTAAACCTAAAATTGAAACAATGAATATACATAAAACAACGAATTTTAAGTTTTTTGTCTTAACGGTTCTTATTTTCTTAAGTCAATACACGTTCTCACAATATAAAGAACCGGATAGTTACCGGGAACCTAAGAAAATACTAACAATCAAAAAGTCAAATAGTAACGATAATGTTTTGTTTCAAAAAGCAATAAGCGAGGTTTATAAAGCAGGCGGGGGACATGTTGTCGTTTCTAGTGGAACATATACAATATTAAACATAAACCTGCAAAGTAATGTACATATCATCTTTGAAAAAGATGTGATTATTCGACCTGATATGGAAAAAGCTCCGGTACATTTAAAAAAGGGTTTAAAATCCGGAAATATTTTTCAATTAGGTAGAAAAAACTTTACTGAAAATGTATCTATAAGAGGTTCAAAGAAGAATAATGTACGAATTAATTTTTCTGAAGAAACCGCTATGTTAAGAGCTTTTAATATTGGCAATTGTAAAAATTTTAAAATTGCTAATATTACTATCGATGATAATAAAACTCTTTACAGTAGCCTTGTCCTGGGTTGGATAGGAGAAAAGAATGGGATAGGTTTAATACCAACGGACGGTCTTGTAGAAAATTTTAAAGCGATAAATGCAAATTACGAATTTGGAGCTGTACAGGCACAATCCGGTCTGAATATAGTTTTTAAAGATATTGAAAGTATAGGGGGTGTAGCCGTAAGATTAGAAACAGGTTATAAAAAAATGAACGATTCCGGTACCGGAGGTTTATACGATATTACTGTTGAGAATTTGATCTCTAGAAAAGGGCAGGCAGCACTATTATTACAGGCACATACTTTAGATCATGGAGATATTGTTGCCAAAGATATCAGTGCTTATGGTAGCGAATTTGCCGTTATTTTGGAAGCTGCTTTTGTATCCAGAAAAAACTTTGATGAAAACCCAAAAAAGACTCACGGCACTTTTCAATCTGTAACTATTGATAAGGTAAAAGCAGTTTATGAAGATGGTCCCATTGAGACAAAATATGCTCATTTGGACAAGTATCCCATAGAATTACATCCTAAAATTCAAGTAGTTACAACTAACGGAGAAAAACAGTTTTTTGGTCCGTCTATTGCTGCCGTTGCCCATTTATTCAAAAAAGATAATAACGTTAAAATTACTAATATAAAAGCTACTGGCTTTACACATCATCCCGATATCATTACACCAGAAAATCTTAATACAAAAAAGAAGGGTATTAAAGAATTATTAAGTCAGAAAAAACCAAATTAAAATTTGATATTCTTTCTTTATATGAGATATTTCATATGTATGCTATTAGTTGTCATAAGTTCAATGAATGCTCAAAAAACTGCCTTAAATGATTATTTGAAAACCGCAGTTTTACTATTTGAAGATGATTTTAACCGATTGGAAATTAAAGATTCTGTAAATTATCTGAATAAGGAATGGAGACCCAATCTAAGTAGTACTAATGTCAAACAAAGTGCTATTGTACAAAATAGATTATATCTCGAAGTAAGCGCAGATGCTAATCATGGAGCGTCTGTTGCCCGGACTGTACCTTTTGATGATGGCATACTACAGGTAGATTTCAGAATGCTGGACAAGGGGTTTAATAAAAAAAGAGGGTTTCATATTAATTTTAATGATGAAGATGCTACGGAATTTGTGCATTATGGTCACGTATGTCAGGTCTCTATTACACCAACCAGAGTTCAACTGGTAGATCAATTTACAGGAGTGCACCGCAATGACGTCTGGGCACTTATTAAAAGTGGAAGTGCAGAAAAAGAACGGAAGGGTAGGGAGATGGTTAAAGATAAGTATTGCAAGTACCCTATAAATTTAGAATTAGAAGAATGGGGAACCTTGACTTTGCTTTTTATCAAAGACGAATTATCTGTGTTTATAAATGAAAAGCTTATAGCATGTAAAAAATCCCCTGGATTTGATCATAAGTTTAAGAAAGAAACAGTTCTGGCATTATGGAATGCTGCTGTAGAATTTGATAATTTTAAAATTTGGTCACTAGATAAGTAACGAAGTATAGTTAATTCTTAAATTTGCTTCGAAGGAGTTTACAATAGCGGTTAAAGTTTAACCCTTAACCGCTGTGTATAGCTTATTTTACTAATACCCTATAGTAAAGCGTTTTTTAGAAAAAGAAGCATTTTCAACCTCGTTTAGTATACCAACGGCAAAATCTTCCATAGAGATAGCACTTTCCCCTTTATCATTTGCTAATAAATAATCCTCCCCTATTCTAAATTGATTAGTTCTTTCGCCTTCAAAAATGTATGCAGACGGAGAAACATTTGTCCAGTTCAATTCGGATTCTTTTAGGTAGATATCTTCCAGTGCTTTTTGATGAGAAACCGCAATGGATTTATAATCTGCCGGAAAATCGGGAGCATCTACTAATAATAAATCTTCACTAACTTTTAAACTACCGGCTCCGCCTACAGCTATTAATCGCACCTCTGCTTTTTTGGATGCTTCTACTAATGATTTTGTGGCATCTATAATTAAGTCCGTATTTTCATGAGGTGGTGCATACGCGCTGATCACTACATCACTTCCTTTTAAATTTTCTGCCAGGGTTTCCGTATCAAAAATATCAACCGCCTTAATATCTACATCATCTATTCCAAAAAAACTCTTTTCTTTTGAAGTGATTAATCGTAATTCATGATTTCTTGTTGTGGCTTCTTTTGTAATTCTTTGTCCAATGTTTCCACCGGCTCCGATAATGGTTACTTTCATGATTTTATATTTTTAATGAATATTGTTATTTAAATTTTGGCGAAGTAATTAAACTTGTATTTTACTCTAGGAAATACTTTTCGGTCATAAATCCATGATACAATGGTAGCTACAATAGCTATGATTGACATGGCACTACTCCCGTCATTTGCTACGGTATGTGCTGAGAATGCTAAGAGGGCATCAAATAGAAATCCGGCATAGGCCAGTTCTTTTAAGAAATAAGACTTTTTAAGAAGTATAACCATTATTCCTAAGATTTTAAGAATAGCCAAAGGGTAAATTAACCAGGTAGGAAATCCGAGATGTATAAAAAAACCACTGGCTCTTCCATAACTGAATAGGTACATTCCTGCTGAAAATGAAAAGACCAGGATCATAATGGCAGTTGCCACCCAATATATAATTTTGTTTTTTTTCATCATTTTAATTTAAAGGTTACTATTTTATAAATTTATTGATGATTTTGGCTATATCACTAGCATATTCTTCTAATACGAAATGACCTCCGTTAAAAAAATGCATTTCAATGTTTTCTAAATCTTTACCGTATGCTTCTCCTCCTACTTTTGTAAAAAACTTATCATTTTCACCCCAAACAACTAAAGTTTTAGGTTGATGAGTTTTAAAATAATTTTGCCATTCCGGATATTTAGGAAAATTAGAACCATAATTAAAAAACATAGCAGCTTGTATTTCTTTAGCACCTGTTCTACTTAAAAAAGCATTATCCATCAAGTAATAAGAGGGATCAATATCCGAAGGCCTGGAAGCACCACCAAGATGTTGCTCCTTCAGTCCGTCAATGGATAGTAGATAATCCTTAAAATTATGAAGGCCATCCATATCATTTGCTTTTTGAAATTCACCAATTTTCATAGCCCATTCGCCTAATCCTTCCATATATGCATTGGCATTTTGAATGATCAGGCTTTTAATTAATTCCGGTCTATTTGTTGCGATTCTAAATCCGATAGGTCCGCCATAATCCTGAACTAATAGGTGAAAAGAGTTCAATTCAAGAGCATCTATAAATGCATCCATTATTTTAGATACATTATCAAAGGTATATTCAAACGCTGATGGGGCAGGGGTTGCACTTAATCCAAAACCTGGATAATCCGGCGCGATAAGGTGATAGTCATCAGATAACTCTTCTATCAATCCCGTGTACATATAGGAGGAACTGGGAAAGCCATGTAATAAAAGGATAGTTTCCTTATTCTTTATTCCGGCTTCTCTATAAAATAAAGAGATTCCGTTAATTTCAATTATTTTGTTCTTTGTATTCATTAGGTGTTTTTTAAGTTTCTAGTGAGCTTTACATTTTCTACTTTTTTCTTCTTTTTAAAAAAGGAAGTTTAATTGGTTCTTATGATCCACAGACAATTGCTACTATTAAAGCAAAAACGAGGTCTGTGTCATTTTTACTACAATTCAATTTTATTTAATGTAATATTTTTTATTACAGTTTTAATTAAAAAAAATCTAAGATTGATTATTAGATGCTTTTACATCTGGTTTGTAATAACCTCTCATCCATAATTCCTCGTATTTTCAATAGACTTTAACTTAGTGTTGATTTATTTGCCAACCTTACAAGTAGCTTTAAATTTATTTTAAATAGTCATTATGGATTTTTTGAATTAGGTAGGAATAATTTGATGTGCAAAATACATTAAGCTTAAAAAAAGAATTAACATAGGCTACATTGACTAGTATTTTCTGTATAATCTTGGACTATAAATAAAATTACTGCTGGGCGGAATCGTTATACTGCCAAAGTACATTTACTAGTTGCCACTTCATATTAAGTTTTACTATGTGCATATAATCAATCCAATCATCTGCTATTAATTTGACAGAAGCAACCTTATCGTACACATCCAGGATAATTACTTCTTTTTTTGGTTTTATAGGAAACTTATCCTGGTTGGTATTGTACGTTTCAGCTAATAAAATCATAGCGTCCGTAAAGGTTTCTCGTAAATATTCCTTTCCCGATTTTTTATTTGTCCAAAATGTTCTTTTGACCATTCGAGGATGAGCGGCTCTCTCAAACTGTTCTGGCTTTACATTATGTTGTGATTCTATATAATCCAGCGCAACCTGTTTAATATCTAAAGAATCTTGTTTTGTTTGTCCCTGAACAAAAGAAGTTATAAGGAATAAGAGAAATACGATAAATTTAGATACTTGTTTCATTCTTGTTATTTAGTGGAAGCTTCATCCAGATAAGAAGCGTATTTTGTAATTAAATCCGGATGTTTATCTGCCACATTTGTAGTTTCATAAATATCGTTCTTTAAGTTATACAATTCAAAATAAGAGGGGTTATTTTCACCTTTTTTAGGTGTTATTCTAAACAATTTCCAATCGTTTACACGTACAGCTTCGTAATAAGGATTTTTTCCGTGTTCCCAATTCCAATATAGGTATTTATGTTTCTTTTGAAAATTATTTCTGCCAAAAATAGTAGGTGCCAGACTTATCCCGTCAATATGATCGGGAATGGGTATTGCCGCTAATTCGCACGCTGTAGGTAAGAAATCCCAAAAGGCACTCACATGATCAGAAACCTGGTTTTCTTTGACGACTCCTTTCCATCTTACTATAAATGGAATCCGAATCCCACCTTCATATAAATCTCTTTTCTTACCCCTTAAGCCTCCGGAACTATTAAAAAACGAGATGTCTTGCCCACCTTCATTTGAAGGTCCATTATCACTCGCAAACATGACAATGGTATTTTCTTCCAGATTTAATTCTTTAAGCAATGCGATGATACGCCCAATATTTTTATCCATCCGTGAGATCATACCCGCATAGGTTAGATTTGGTTGATCTTGTGCGCAGTACCCATCAGTATATTGACTTCCATATCCGTTTCCTTTTTGGGCGCCACCACCCACTTTATGAGGTGTTTCCGGCCAGTTTAAATTTTTATAGGGTTCTTTAGAATCTTCAGGAACCGTTAACTCCGCATGAGGAATCGCAAAGGGCAAGTACAGGAAAAAAGGTTTGTCTTTATTATTTCTTATAAATTCTAAAGATTCTTTAGCAAATTCATCATGTGAATAGGTGCCTTTACCCACCATATAAGAACCATCTTTATCCCGAATATTTAAATTTTCGGGATAGACCACTTTGGTTTGATTTCGCCATAAATATTCAGGGTAATAAAAATGTGCAAAACCTTGATTTTGAAATCCAAAGTAATGGTCAAAACCTTGCTGGTTCGGACTGTTTTTTGCAAAAGTGCCTTCGGACAACCCCCATTTACCGATAATACCTGTGGTATAATCGGCTTTTTTTAAAAGTTCTGCAACCGTAACATCGTCGGGATTCATTAATTGTCCGTTTCTAGTTACAGAAGCGTTCCCCATGTGCATACCGGTCATTAAGGCACATCTTGATGGCGAACAAACGGTTTGTCCTGCATAATGATTGGTGAACTTAATACCTTCTCTGGCCAACCGGTCAATATTAGGGGTTTTAATCTTCTCCTGGCCGTACACACCTACATCCCCATACCCCATATCATCTGCCAGAATGTAGATGATATTTGGTTTTGTATTCTTTTTAACAACGGTTGTTGCTTCTTTAGTCGTAAGACAGGATGAGCAGAGTAGTACTATGCATCCTAAAAAAGTACGAGCAGTTAAACTTTCCATTTTCAATATCCTTAGATAATTTCCTATTAATCCCAATTGTCTGTTCTAAATGAAGAGGCAGGCAGCCCTGCGGTATTATATAAAGCTCCATCTATATATTGAGACCAGCCATACCTTACTGCTACCGGCTTTGCCACGCGATCACTCCAAACTTCTAAACTTCCTTTTGTAATTTTAGTTGTTGCGGTATAAAATATTCGATCTTCACCAGCAACTTCAAAACCTGTCAGTTCCTTTCCCATTGTAGTAACCCCATTAGGTGCATAATCAAAATGTAATAAAACCTTATTTGATTTGACTTCCATTGATTTATAAATTGGTCCGCTAAACTCAATACCATCATAGCCGTAATCCTTTGCTAATGCCCATAATGCCAATCGTTCTCCTACTTTTCTTTTCTCAGGAGGATGAATACAGTATTTATCGCCAATATCTAAAGTTACTACCATTCCTGTATTTTCAACATTCATCATAGTCCTTAATTGTTTTTCCCGTAAGAATGCCTGTGCATCCCCACCCCATCCTACAGGTGCGATTTGTACAAAATAAAACGGAAAATCCCCTTGGTTCCAGGCAACTCTCCATGACTTTATTAAAGCAGTAAATAGTTCCGTATAATTGTGATGATAACTTTTATTTGATTCTCCCTGATACCAGATAACCCCTTTTATGGTAAAAGGGATTAAGGGGTGTATCATCCCATTGTATAAAACAGACGGGTTTTTTTGAGGTTTTTTATCATCTGTATTCCATTTGTCAAAACCTGCAAATTCTGCATCTATACTACTTTTTGGTGTCCAGGCTTCTGCCGGAGTACCACCCCAACTACTTAAAATCAAACCTACTGGGACTTTTAATTTTTCCTGTAATAATTTACCATAAAAATAAGCGGTTGCACTAAAATTCTTAACCGTTTCGGGTTTTGATAATTGCCATTGTCCGGAAATTGTATCTGAAGGGGCATCTGCTATTTTTCTGCCAACGTTAAAAAAGCGTAATTGATTATTCTTACTATTTAAAATGGCTAAATTGCTTCCGTTTACGTGCTGACCTTCAAACCCCTTTACCGGCATTTCCATATTGGATTGCCCGGAACAAACCCAAACTTCTCCCACCATAACATTTAAAAGGTCAATCTTGTTTTCTCCTTTTATAGTAAGCCTAAAAGGGCCACCTGCTTTTGCTTCTTCTAAAAAGATATTCCAGGTACCCCTCTTAACTTTTGCCTTATAGGTTTTTCCTTTAAAAGTTATTTCTACTACTTTTTCCGTTGTAGCCTTACCAAATATAGCAATAGGTTTATTACGCTGTAAAACCATGTTACTTTTAAACAACCCATTTGGTATTACCTCTGCATATAGAGAGGTAACAAAGAATGTCAAACAAATCAGAATACCTTTTTCTATCATATTTTAAATAGCATCTATGCCTTAACCAGAAAACTAATTACACTTTATAACTGGATCTATTCATTGATCATTTTAATTAATTCATTAGCAAAGGCAATACCCAGTCTTTTTTGCCCTTCTGCATTGTAATGTACATTATCTTTGTGTTTTGGGTAATCAGACCAAGTTTTATCGGTGGTTGTTTTAAGTATGGCAGTATTCTGTACCATGGTTGGCACCTTTTCCATTTGGGATCGTACTATTGCCGGACCCCCTTTTATACCATACCTGGAATTGATTTGTCCGAAAACAAAAGGCATATTTTCTTCATTAAAGGTAGTTCTGTACTTTTCAATTAACTTTTGAAGGTTTTCTGCATAACTGGTTGCAGCAAATTCTTTCAGGGCATCATTTTCACCCTGCATCCAGGCCATACCAATAATTTTGTAATCTTTCCCTTTTTCTTTTAGGATGTTTAGGTTTTTATTAATTAAATTAATGTGTATCTGCGGTAAATTCCAACCTTGTTTTTTTTCTCCTTTTTCTATTTCTTTTGCTTTTTCAAGTGTATAATCAGAACTCCAGGCACCGTATAAAGAAGTGCCTCCTTTTGCATGTTTTATCAAAAGAAATTCCTTATTTGGGTATTTCTCTGCCAGGGTTAAACCAATAAATAGTTCCGGACCGAATCGTTTTGTAAAACTATATTTCTCATTAGGTTTATTTTTAGAATACGATAAGGGTACTTGATTTAAGTACGTATAGCTTACGGTAACTCTATCTGCAACTTTAGCTATTCTATCTTTAAGTTCTTCTGATAAATCGTCGTAATTACCAAAACCTACCATATTGGATTGCCCAGCTAATAAAACAACATTTACGACACTATCAAGGTTTTTCTTAATAGGTTCAGGTATTGAATGTAATCTGCAACTTGCAAAAATGATTAGGAGTACTACTAAGTAGTTTTGAATCTTTAATTTAGTTTTCATGTTTTAAGAATTTAGTCCATCAAGTTTATTAATTTTTCTCCAAAAGCAATTCCTAGCTTTTTTTGTCCTTCGGCATTGTAGTGTACATTGTCCGGATGTTTGGGATAGTCAGTCCAGGGTTTGTCAGGTTTTGTTGTTACGATTGCTACTTTTTTATCAGCTTTTGCCACTTCCAGCATTGCCGTTCTTACCTGTTCCGGTCCTTCAGCGTACTTTCTGGGGGGTACATTTATTTGTCCGATGATAAAGGGTAAATCAGCGATGCCAAATTCTTTTCTATAGCTACTGATTAAATTTTGTAAGTTAACTTTGTAATTGTTTGCAGCGATAGGTTTACCAGCATCATTTTCTCCTTGTAGCCAACCTATACCCATTATTTTATACTTTTTTCCTTCTGTAAGTAAGCGTTTTAAATGAACTTTACTATTATCTATATGTTTAGCATAAAGTTGAAGTTTCTTTCTAACCTCACCTTTTTCAGAAATATTTGCTTTTTCCTGGCTCCAATCAGGGTTCCATGCTCCATGTAGTGAAGTACCTCCCGTAGCAGTTTTTATCATTAAAAATTGGTGATCCGGATATTTTTCAGCTAGCGTTAGCCCCATGAATAGTTCCGGACCAAAATGTTTTGAGAAAGGGTACTTTTCCGTTTGCTTTCCATCTACTTCAGACAACGGTTTTGGTCGGTTTCTAAAATCCGTAACCAGCACTCTCGAAGCTACTTTTTCAATCCGATCTTTTACAGATGCAGACAGTTCATCATAATTTCCATGGCCAACCATGTTTGATTGACCAGCAAGTAACACCACCTGAACTTCATCTTCATTTTGTGCATTTCCCAAAGAAATAGTAAAAGAGTAAAGTAGAGCAAAAATTTTTAAAATACGGATATTCATTTTAAGAGTGTGTTATACATATCAATAAAGAAATTAAACTATATTTTTATGTATATTTCAATACATAAAACGTCTTTGTGGATAAAAGAAGGTATGAGATAGGTCAGGAAATTAAATAATGTATAATGAAAGTACATTCTATTTATTATTTCAAAACAATTTAATAAGAAAACAGATTAATTTAATTGAGCGTTTTTTCTAAACCCTTCCGGATCTACTAAAATGGTACCGCCCAAGTTTTGTGTCCAAATCTTAGTTTTAAAGTAATAGCCTTCTGAATTCTAATTTGCCTATGGTAAGCTTATAAAGCTTCATCCAATTCAATATCAATAAATCGAAAACCCCCTAGAGGAATTTCAATTGAAACTTCTGATTTTTCACTGGTTTTAAAAGTTTCTTTAGTTAAAATATCTGAAACTTTTGTAGGTGCAATTGTATTGAAGGTTACTATTGCGGTTGCTTTATTCGGATTGATATAGCCATTCTCGATAAGCGTTAACCTTAAATGCTTTGGTGATGTTTGGGCAACTACCCAGGCAACATTTCCGGAAACTGTCACTGGTAGTTTTTTTGATAAATCCTGAATGTCTTTTTCTATAGTTTTAAAATAGGTATCTGCAGGAAAGCTTTGTTTACCATCTGATGAATAGTAATTTCTACCATCTGTAATATACTCTTTCATAATATTTTTGTAGAGCGGATGCAAATGGCTTTGTAAAGTTCCTCTCGGTGCATCTAGATCTGCAAACATACCATTCTGAGGAGGTGTGATAAGCACCATTCCGTTTTTATATTCCGGTAAAAAGTTTAATCTTCTCTCGGTAACACCTGCTGCATATCTTGAAAAATCCCATTCTGTAACAGGTGCTCCAGGCCATGAACCATTCATCCTACTAAATACAAAAGGCTTGTCTTTTTCAAAATCTTCATCATAAAAAACCGTCCATTTTATATTAGCACCATCATCCAGAAAATGTGCATCCGGTTCCTTCATACTCACATGAACTGGTGAAAAACTTAAAACTTCTTCACGTTTTGGAACATAAATGGCCCCTTTTGCAATTAATTCCCAATAGAGACTGAGATACTCCTGATCTACCGCATAATTATTTATAAATTGTGCACCATAAGCCGTATGGTAGATTAACATCTTTAAAAAGTGATTGGGTAAATTCTGATACCCGTACTGTCTTGACCGATCCAATGTAGTATTATCCCTGACTGCCCTGGTTCCCCAGGAATTAACCGCGCCACTGGCCCACATTCCTAAACGGCCGGATATACTTAATTCCATCACCTTGTCAGAAGTTTCTTCCATGGCAGGTACAAAAACTTCTGCAAATTCACCTGACATTAATCTTGACCAAGGTTTTAAGTAATTAGAACCCAACCAAAATATATTTTTTGAACGTAAAAATATATTTGCATTTTTATCTTTGGCATAACCCGCCAGTGGATATAATAAGCTATCCACAACAAAATTTAAATTTTCAGAATGATCTTCTAATTCGGGATAAATTAAGACTGTTTTCTTTCCGTTAGCAAGGTCCAGCACTTTTTTAGTGGTTTCTAACTGATACATAAAAGGATCGTTACCATGACCTCCCCAATAAGCATAACCTTTTTCATTTTCAAACTTCTTTCTCACCTTATTTAAAACCTGATCTTGTGATAGAATATATTTTGCACGTCTGTCCCGCTTTTTTCTATACACTTCATTTTGTAATTTGGATCTATCCCATTTTTCCCGAGGGATATTGCCATGGTTTAAAAACACTGGACTATTATAAGTGCTTGAAATTTCTTCTTTTAATTTCTTTACCTTTTCAGGAATTTGTTCAGTCATCAAATATACTGGTAGGTTATCCCTCTGCCAGGAGGGTTTTTTAAAGTTTTTAAGGGATGCTCTTATGGCATTTGTGTTTTTTAAAATTTCTGCAATCTTCCCCTGTGGCTTTGATTGTGAAAATCCCTTTTTCCACCCGTTTTTATCTGTATCAATTACATAAATGTTACTGCCACCACTTTGTTCACTTGCTAATAAAATTTTATTTGTATTTGGGTCTTTATACAAATCATTAAATGCATAAGTACCTTCTACTATTTCTGCTTTGTCATTATTAAGATCCGAAGGAATTAAACGTAGTTGGCTGCCAACTTTAACTACATAAAGTTGTTGATCATTTTCTGTTATAGTTGCAACTTCTACTACATCATAACCCGTTCTAATTTTATTTAACTTGTTATAAACAAATTTACCAGTAACCGGGTTATAAATTAAAAAAGCATTATCATTAGAATGCGCAGAAGTACCTAAAACTGCTTCTTGCATACCATCATTATTAAGGTCTGCCAAATAAAAATCACCGATAACCCGTAGTCTTTTTTGACCATTGGCAGTTAGTTGATCCTTTCTATAAGGTAAGTTTTCCAGTACCTTAAAAAGGTACATGGTACCCGGAACATTCATATGATTGTTAGTTCCTAAAACTGCCAGGATATCCTCTCCGTCTTTTTGCTGAATAGGTCTTATAAAATTAGCAGTACTTACATTTTTTTCAGGAAGGTCTGTTTTGTATTTCGATCTGGGTACTTCTATAGAATAGGTAGATGACTTTATTTCTTTAACTAATTCTCCTTGAGGGGATAAGTAATAAATACTTTTATCAAAACCACCAGCTACCACATAGGTTTCCGTACCCGTTTGAACTGTACAAACCGCATACATCGGGGCACTATTTTTTTTAAACTTCCACAATAAGTTTCCTTGATAATCCAGGCAATAAACGGTTCCGTCAGCATTTGCCGCCAGAATTTCATCCCTTCCGTCCCCGTTAATATCCTTGCACCAGATATCGTGGTTCATAAAACCGGAAAGTTTATTTTGCCATAAAATATCCCCATTGTAAGAAATACCTAGAAGGGTGCCTTCATAACTATTTCCGATAATATAGGATTCCCCGTTGTTAAGGGCAGATGATACTTTGGTTATCGTGTAACCTGTTTCGATACCATAAAAACCATTATTTTTAATTTCCTGCGCATTTAGGTTTCCTAAACTCAAAAGTAAAATTATTGTCGAAATTAGTATTTTTCTCATTGATACATAGTTTAACATTAGTGTACGGTAAAGATTCAAGACCCGCCTGCACGGGTATCAATCCTATCCCAGCCCTTCCCAAAGGGAAGGTAGCTAAAATTCCTTTCCTTTAGAAAAGATTTAGGATAGGATAGTTAGCTGTAAATTAAATAGTTGGGTTAATTTTAATACGCCAATACTATAATAAACTAGAGCCTTAGTTCAAAAAATAAATTACTTTTAAAAAAGTAAAAAAGCAGCCTTCTAATATTTTAAAGTTTGAAATTACCTTATTTTACGATGCTTAATAGACTTTTATTTTAACCGGACACTAATAATAGTGCCTCCTATTTTCGGTTAAAACGTAATAATCCTAAAATGCAAAAAGTAAATAAGTTAAAATTTTAAATAAGTATTTTGGTAAAAAGCTATGACATCTACATACGCCAAACCATAGTTATGCCTAAAAAAGCAACTATCTAGTAAAAATTAAAAACCTTTGATTCTTCATTAGCTAAAAACATGCCATCTTAAATAATTGCTTTATCCTTTTAACTAAAAATCAAAGTATTAACAACAATTTATTAGCTTACTATCAAATCTTTTAACCTTTCTGCTGCTTGTTCTGCGGTAATGTCCCTTTGCGGCGAACCGAACATTTCATAACCTACCATAAACTTTTTGACGGTCGCACTTCTAAGAAGTGGTGGATAAAAACTCATATGCCAGTGCCAATGTTCATTAGATTCTCCATTAGTAGGAGCCTGATGAATTCCACTGGAATAAGGGAACGAACATTGAAACAGGGCATCAAAAGCTTTCGTAATTTTAGAAATTGCATCTGCAAAGTTTAAACTTTCCTGTTCTGAAATTTTAGTGATATCCGTATATTGCTTTTTAGGTGCAATCATGGCTTCAAAAGGCCAAATTGCCCAAAACGGAGTTAATACCACAAAATCTTCATTCTGATAAATGATACGCTCGTTGGCTTCTAGTTCTTGTTTTAAATAATCCCCTAATAAACTGCTTTTTTTGTCATTAAAATAAGCACGTTGATGTTGGTCTTTTTTTGCAACTTCATTTGGTAAGGTGGATTGACTCCATATCTGACCATGAGGATGCGGATTGCTACAACCCATGACCGCCCCTTTGTTTTCAAAAATCTGTACATAATTAATGATCTCGTTAGCCCCTAACTCCGCATATTCCTTTTGCCAGGTGTTAACTACCTTATTAATGTCTTCCACTTTCATATCTGCCAGACTTTTAGAATGATCCGGGCTAAAACAAATTACTTTACAGATACCCTGCTCACTTTCAGCTTTAAATAAGCCTTCGTTTACGGTAAATTTTGGAGAAGTGGTTTGCAATGCGGCAAAATCATTAGTAAAGACATAAACATCTTTGTATTCAGGGTTTTTTTCTCCGTTGATCCTGGTATTACCGGCACATAAGTAACAATTAGGGTCATATGCAGGACGTTGCTCGTTAGCAATAGCTTCGTTTTGTCCTTGCCAGGGTCGTTTAGCCCGGTGCGGAGAGACTAAAACCCATTCTCCGGTAAGAATATTAAAACGCTTATGTGAATAATCTTGCAGGTATGTTTCCATGCTTTTTTTCTAAATTTGTTAATTAACTATTTGTGTTCCCTGTGCTAGCTTTACACTATAAACGGAACAGTCTGTTTCAAACGCTTGTCTGAACTTTTTAGACACTTCTTTTTTAAACTTCTTAAACTCATCTTTTTTAACTAGATTAATGGTACAACCACCAAAACCTCCTCCCATCATTCTAGAACCCAGTACATTTTCATTTTCTTTGGCTCTGTCCACTAAAAAATCCAGTTCGGCACAGCTTACTTTATATTTAGTACTTAAGCCTTCATGAGATTGATATAATAAATCCCCTAAAGTATTAATATCATCTTTTTGAATAGCTTCAGAAAATTCTAGTACCCGATTGTTTTCATTGATAATATAACGTGCCTTTTGGTAATCCTCCTCAGAAATATCAGATTTAATTTTATCTAAATCTTCTTTAGAGGCATCTCGTAAAGCAACAATATTTAGTAATTTTGAAACCTTTTCACATACTTCACGTCTGTCATTATAGGCACTTTCGGATAAATCATGCTTTACATTTGTATTGATCAGCATTAATTTATAATCTTTGAAATCAATTTTGTAGGGTTCCGATTCTACGGTTCTGGTATCTAGTAATAGGGCACTTTTTTTGATACCAAACATGCTGGCGTATTGATCCATAATACCACACTTCACGCCTGCGTAATTATGTTCTGCTTTTTGAGAAATTAGAATCATCTCATGTTTGGTTAAACCTAAATCAAACAATTCATTTAATCCGTATACAAAACTATTTTCTAACGCGGCAGAAGAAGACATCCCAGCACCCCCCGGTATATTACCAGCAAAAACACTATTAAAGTTACCCACAGTTTTTCCGAAGTTTTGTAACTCTGCTACTACACCTAAAATGTAATTTCTCCAACCGCCTTTATTTAAAGGTGCTATACCTTCCAGATCAAATTCATACATTTCTTCCTTATTCAAGGCATAGGCTTTACTCTTTTTTGAGTCACTCTTACTAATGGCGAGAGCAATTCCCTTATTTATTGCAGCCGGAAAAGCAAATCCGTCATTATAATCCGTATGTTCTCCAATCAAATTAATTCTACCGGGCGAAAATATGAGTAAGGGCTTATCCTTATCTTTAAACTGAGTTTTAAAACTGCGCTTTACTTCTTTAATTAATTTTTTATTCATAATGATTTGTAAAACAATTATCTAATATTTACTACACCTGTATGCTTGAACGTATAGATAAGTGACTTTTTAAGAAGTTTCTTATATAATATGATAGGTCATAACATGTATGTAGCATTTGTATTTTTTCTCTTTTATAAATGTAATTTTACAGTGATTTTCTAATAATTAGGCTATTAAAATTTTCTACTTGTGCAAATTCATTAGTTAAAATCATTTGCGCTAATCGTTCCCCCATAAGTTTAAAATCTGTTGAGATGGTTGTAATACCTCCTTCTACTATTTCTTTTAAAATCGTATCGTTATAGGAGATAATCCCAATATCTTTAGCTATCTTAAAATGTTGTTTTTTAATGTTTTTTATCACCCGAATTAGATTTTTATCATCCAAAATAATATATACTTCACCTTGTGATAATGTTCTGTTCCTAAGTGTTTCGGTAACTTCATACGCAATATGATAATCCGTACAGAAAGATTTAAACCCTTTTAAAATTCCTTTAGGTTGGAGTTGTTTTTGAAAAAGTAAAACTGCTTTTTGATACTTTTTTAGCAGTTTCAATCCTTCTTGCAAACCCTGATATATGTCTTTTTTAAAATTTTGGTAAATCGAAGGATATTGGATCAATTCCTTGTGGGTTTGATCCAGGATGTAAACTTTATCTTTTGGAAGTCGCTTCATCCATTGTTCAGTTCCTTTAAGGTGGGCAGGCATAATTACATAATAACTATAATCACCAACATTGTCATTGATTAATTTAGCAAATACATCCGGATTGAAATGATGAAAAAAGATATCTACCTGTACGTTTTTACCCATGCCAGCTAGAAAAGAATTGTATAAATCTTCTTTAAAAGAATTAAATTCATCAAAGAGTAAAAATACCTTTTGATTTACATTTACATCCTCACTCATTACATAATAACCCTTGCCCACCACGGACTGAATAATTCCACGAGTTTTTAGTTCGTTAAATGCCGTAAGAACTGTATCCCTAGAGAGAGAATGTTGTTCCTTAATACTATTTAAAGAAGGTAGTTTATCTCCTCTTTTTAAAGTGCCTTTTATAATTGCATCTTCAATGGAAGCAACAATTTGCTTGTACTTGGGCGTACCAGATTTTTCTTCAATTGTTACAATTTCCATTTGACAAATATAAAACATAAAATCCTAATAACAAACTGGTAGGTACTGGTATGGTAATTTTTATTTTTCTGATAGATTTATAGATGCAAGGTATGATATGTTCAAATGTGCTTCTATATGTTTACAAATAAGAAAGAGTGTATAAAAAAATAGACAAAAGCAATTTTAGCACTTTTTATAAACTTCGAATAGGCTTTTTAGGAAATATATAAAGTTATCTTTATTAACAGTAAATGACTTTGACAAGCTTCTAAAAGTTTTATATTTATCAAAAAGAGATAAAGTAATTCTTCCGTCTTAATGAAATCTAAAAGCAACACGCCTCTATTTACTATTGGTTTACTAATATTATTAATGGTTTACTCCTGTAAAAATGAAGTTCAAAATGAGAAAAAAAACGAAGATAAAGAAGAGAAAAAGGAAGAAACTATAGCTGTTAAAACACCCGAAGGCATGGTGTGGGTAGCACCAAAGAAGTTTTTACAGGGCGGTAAGGCTAATGATCCGTATGCTATGATGCGTGAAAAACCTGCACACTACGTTAGCGTAGATGGTTTTTTTATAGATATTACCGAAGTTACCAATAAACAATACAAAGACTTTGTGGATGCTACGGGCTACATCACGGTTGCCGAACGTGAAATTGACTGGGAACTACTAAAGAAAGATTTGCCTCCGGGTACGCCTAAACCTCATGACTCTATTTTACAGCCTGGCAGCTTGACCTTTAATAAAAATGTGGAAGCTGTGGCTAATATGGAAAATTATACGCAATGGTGGACCTGGAAGATTGGAGCCAATTGGAAACAACCCCAGGGTCCAGGTTCTTCTATAGAAGGGCAGGATTATTATCCAGTGGTGCATATTGCCTACGAAGATGCGGTAGCTTACTGTAAATGGGCAAATAGAAGGCTTCCTACCGAGGCAGAATGGGAAGCTGCAGCACAAGGCGAACATACCAATGCCATTTTTACCTGGGGAAATAACCCGGAACTATTGGATCAAAAAGCGAATACCTGGCAGGGTACGTTTCCAACCCTTAATGATCCGGTAGACGGTTTCAAATACATATCCCCGGTCAAATCTTACGAACCTAACTCCATAGGGATCTATGATATGTCCGGTAACGTTTGGGAGATCACCAGTGATTATTTTAATGTCTCTTACTACGCTAATCGAACAGATGAAGACAGTACCAACCCAAAAGGAGCAGATAAATCCTATAACCCAAACAATCCGTACGCCGTAGAACATGTAATCAAAGGAGGATCTTTTCTGTGTCATGCCTCTTATTGTGCCAGTTATAGAATTTCGGCACGTATGGGAACCACCGCCGACTCCGGATCAGATCACGTAGGATTCAGAACCGTAGCTACTAAGGAGATGTTGTTGAATGGTGATGGATGATACGGGTAGAGTAAGGGATAATTGGTAAGGTGGGAGTTTTTATGTATGACCTGATTGGGTTTAGAATACAACAACAAATTGTTGCCTATAGATAATAGGATGGAGAACTTGTAATGCTGAAGGAAAGAAAAATTTTCTATGTAAACCATTGTGAGATTATTGTATAGCAAAATTAAAATAAAATGTCATAGTTTGGTATAAATAAAAAGTTGCTCTGGGGTATGGTTAAACTTTCTTCTAACGTTTTTAGCTTGTGCCCATTTCTTTTCTATAGGGTTTAATTGCGGACTATAGGGTGGCAAGAATTCTAAAGTATGCCCTTCTTTTTCCTTTACTTCGAAAACCCATTGACGGAAATCTAATAAATGAACTGGTTTAAACTTTTTTAGTTTAGTACATGACAAAAAACAGATAACTATTAAAAAGTCCATAAAATAAGTTTGCTTTTTGTTATATAAAAATACCGGAGTTCGGTATATTAAAGTATTATTCTTCAAGTAATGACTTTAAAAAAGAACTCCGGTATCAGGGCTAAAAATATGGAATTGTTAACACTCTTTAAAGCCCATTTTAAAGGTAACCTAAACCTAGCTAGAGGTAGTGTCCATTTTAGTGTGTCTGGGGTTGTTTAGAAAAAGTTTTCAATCAAATTAACAATCACGTTTTTTTAGTTTATTCTCAAATTTAAAATTATATACGGGATAGGCATACTTTTTATTGCCTTTTTCTATAGCGACACTGGTAATTAAGGTCAATACTGATTCTTCGCTAGGGAGTCCGGACCTTACTTTAAGGGTCCTTCTTGCGCTTCTGTTAAAGCGTTCTATCCAGTTGGTAGTATAGAGCATTCTTTGTACCCTATGGTCAAAATCCAGATAAGTAAGGTAATCTTCCCATGGCACTTTGTCTATATGAGAGATCAGTTTTGGGTAGTCTTTCCATTTGATCTTGATCTGGCCTATCTTTTTCATTGCCTTTTCCCGGGTATGACCTACTACACCTGGCGAGAGTACTTCTCTGAGGTCTTTTGCCAGTTCCGCTTTATCCTGATGGCGTACCCTTGCCTGCAAGTTTCGCTGCAAGTGTACGCAGCACAACTGATGCGGGGTAGCTTTCCACACGCTGGCTACAGCTGAGGTAATACCACTCAAGTTATCCGAGGCCACCAGTCCAACTGTTTGTAACCCCCGTTCTTTAAGTCCCTGTAGCACCAACCTCCAACCTGTAGCTGATTCATTGGGCAGGGTTTCTATAGCAATGACCTCCCGGGTATAATCTTCTTTTAAGGCTAGTATAATATAATAGCATTCGTTTTGGTATTTACCGTTGCGCCTGACTTTTACCTGCAACCCATCTATAAAGATGGCAAGGTAGTGGGACTCCAGGGTACGCTCTCGCCATAGGCGCATCTGATCATAAAAGCTTTGGGTGAAATTACTAATGCTACTTTTGCTATAGTGACGCCCATAGAGAGTTTGCATTACTTCACCGATATCCCGGGTAGTAAGCCCTTTACCGTAGAGCTGAAAACTTACCTCGCGAAGGTAATCTTCTTGCTCCCTGAACAGGGCTAGAAGTACTGGGCTAAACATACTCTGACGGTCCCGGGGGATGCGCAGTTCTAACTGGCAACCCTGACCAAAGACCTTCCCCAAACGGTAGCCATTGGCTTTATTACCTTGAGTAGCATTTGTAGCCAAAAATTCGCTGCACTCGTTGTAAAGCATTGCGTTAAGTACCATTTCCAGGACATCATTGAGCCCGGTTGGCTTTTCTAAAAATTTGCTCAGTACAAATTCTGTTTGTTTCTTTGTAAGGTTCATGGTTTCCTTCAATTTTTAAAATTTTACAGTGATGTTAATTTTGTAAAATTGTTAAATTGTTGGAAACTTTTTCATTACACAGACACACTTTTTTGGACGGGTATCTAGCTAGAATCCGTTTTATCTGCTTGTTTATAGATGCTTTGTGCAAAGTAAAGTCGGTCAATTTTGTCAAACTTGCTGCTGGCTTTGCCACATTAGTGGATGCCTCAAGTAATTACAGGCGTATCCAACGCTTTATGGCACTTGCCGATTTATTTGCAATATAGGTAGCCAAGCTTATCTTTAGCTTACTTCCCCAGAAAAAGGGTTTGGTTTTATCTATGGATAGGACCAATTGGAAGTTTGGTAATAAAAACATAAACATCCTTATGCTGGGGGTTAGTTATAAAAACGTTGCTTTCCCCTTACTCTTTAAAATGCTTGACAAAAGGGGAAACTCAAATACTAATGAACGTATTGAATTAGTTCAAAGTTTTATGGATTGCTTTGGTAAGGATTGCATTGACTGTTTGTTAGCAGATAGGGAGTTTATGGGGAAGAGTGGCTCAACTTCCTTAACAAGAACAATATACCTTACTTCATCCGCATACGTAATAACTTTAAAATATTTTGTCCAAGAAAGCAACGGGAAATTACAGCACAACATTTGTTTTATAACCTGAAAGTTGGAGAGTTAAGGCACTATTCAAAAATAGTTAAAATGCACGGAGAATATTGTTATGTATCAGGTAGTAAAACTATCAAAGAAGGAAAAACAGACTTCTGTATTATTGTTTCCTTTAACAAACCAGAGCAAGCCCTGGAGTACTACGCTAAAAGATGGCAGATAGAAACCTTGTTCAGGGGTTTGAAAACCAGTGGGTTTAACCTCGAGGATACTCACCTAACCCATCTTGATAGGCTAGAGAAATTAATTCTACTAGTTATGATAGCATTTATATGGTGTTATAAGATTGGTGATTTTATTGATAGGGAACTAAAACCAATAAAAGTTAAAAAACACGGTAGAAGAGCTGTATCTATATTCAAATATGGATTAGAGTATCTCTCTAAATGCTTGCTGAGAGTGTAAATTAAACCTTATCTGAAGATTTAGAATTACTAATTTTAATATTTACTCAGATAAGATGATAACTACAGAACAACAAGAATTAGAGAAGAAAGCCCTTGAGCAATTTATGACGGGCAAGAGTTTATTTGGCAAGGACGGTGCATTTGCACCGATACTAAAGAGTTTTATAGAAAAAGCTTTAGAAGCAGAGATAGAGTTTCATTTAAGCGATGTTGAGCGTTTAAAAGGCAATAAGCGCAATGGCAAATCCAAAAAGACGGTTAAGAGCAGTGAAGGTACTTTTGAGATAGAAGTCCCCACAGATCGTCAAAGTAATTTTGAGCCAGAATTAGTTAAAAAACGCCAAACGATTCTAGCAGAGAACTTATCGGAGAAGATTATTGGTTTATATGGTCTTGGGATGGGTTTACGCGACATCTCAGCTCATATTAAGGAGCTCTATGATACCGATATCTCTCATACGGTATTGAGTCAGATTACTGATAAGATCATTCCTGATATCAAGGCTTGGCAGAGTCGTCCTTTAGAATCGATGTACTGTATTGTTTGGCTAGATGCTATGCACTATAAAGTCCGGGTTGACGGTAAGGTAGTACACAGGGCTCTTTATAACATTTTAGGTATTAATAAGTCCGGATACAAAGAAGTACTAGGGATGTATGTCTCAGAGAGTGAAGGGGCTAATTTTTGGCTACAAGTACTTACGGATCTTCAAAACAGGGGTTTGCAAGATATTTTAATTGCCTGCACAGACAACCTAAAAGGCTTTACTAATGCTATTATCAGTGTTTTTCCCAAAGCCATCACTCAACTTTGTATTGTCCACCAAATTCGTAATTCCTTAAAATGTGTAGCCTCCAAGGATCAAAAGGAGTTTTTAAAGGATTTAAAAAAGGTGTATCGTGCTGTTAGTAAAGATATGGCCGAGGAGGAACTTTTACGGTTAGAAGAGAAATGGGGTAGTAAATATCCAGTGGTCCTTAATAGTTGGCAGAACAACTGGGAGGAACTCTCACAGTATTTTCAATTTAGTGCCCCTATCCGTAAGATGATCTATACCACTAATGCCGTGGAAGGTTTTCACCGTCAAGTGCGCAAGGTAACTAAAACTAAGGGTGCATTTACCAATGATATGGCTCTGCTCAAACTAGTTTATTTAGCCACTAAAAACATTCAGAAGAAATGGACATCCCCTTTACAGAACTGGAGTTTAATTATCCAGCAATTATATATCAAATTTGGGGATCGGGTAGAACTTGATTTGGAGGTAAAACCAGGTAGTTCGTGACGCTACCGCTAGGGTTCATTTTAAAAACAATTCGATTTTTTCAAATCAATTTTGTGAAAAGAAAAAATCAAATTATTTTTAAAACGTAAAAATAAATTTAGACAGAGTTTAGTCTACACAATCTAATTGTTTGATTCTGTGTTCTTGATTGCTTTTATATACCACTCTGAGTTGTGCCATTTGTCGGAACCCTTCCATAGTCCATCGCTGGCCTGATAGTTTTAAGCGTTGTTGTAATACATCTTTATGAGCAGATTCAATAGCACCTGAACCGATAAGAAGCCCTTTTTCGAGATATCTGTGGTATTGCATCCTGTCTCTGTTTTGTTTGTAATAACTGATTAGTCTATTTCTCTTTGCTGTGGTTTTTTGTTGTTTAGGTAATTCTTCAAGTACTTCGATAATAAGGTCAATACCTTTGTCTAATATCTGTTGGGAAAGCTTATTTATCCAATCATGCCTTTTGTTTTCATCCTTGTAATATAATTTGGCAAATTCGCATAAATGTTCTTTACTATGGTAATAATCTACAATTTGTATACTCTCGGGATAGTATCGTTCTACCCACTTCCAAATCCACCTGGCACCATCAGCGATAAAGACAAGGTTGTTCAGGTTCTCTAGATGATAGTCCATCTTAGAGGTGAACTCTTTATGATCCCCCAGGTGGGTAATATAAGTCGAGCTAGTTAGCTCCGTCCGGCTTGGGCTTACTTCAACAATATCTTTGGGTTGGTAGACCCTACCTAACTTACTTTCCTTCCAACTTTCTTCCCGTGTCAGGTACATAGCTCCATCGACACTTACGTAATGAAGTTCATTAGCCTTCTGATAATCATATTCTTTGTAAACCTGCTCTGAGATAACTTTGGTATCAGCATCTTCTATCCACTGCCCATACCTATGGCAGATACGCTCTATTTGTTTGGCATTGACACCTGCCCCCGTTAAACTATTGATAACTTGTTCGGCATCGCTGAAAACTAAGTGTTGCCCTATGAAACACATCGTCTCTTGGGCTAGGCTACTAATAGCCATACTACCCGGACTTTTAGCTATAATATGAGACTTACATACTTCTATCTTTCCGTATCGGGTGTGAAGTTTTTTTTAAGTTCTTATCATTTGGTATAGCTCCAACTGATAGCTGTAGGACTTCCTGCTCTATCTTTTCCATCATAAAGGCATATGTAAACTCATATTGATAACCATTCTCCATACGCTTTGGATCGGACTCCCATTCTGTAAAATGCTTCTCAAATATAGCTAAAGCTTCGGCTTTTTTACTCATTATATTTTTATCCCTAAGATAACTATTTCTTCCTAAACGGATTTTTGTCGTACAACCATTTTAATTACTACCACCTCCTTCTCACTTACCGAAGTTAATTTACCATTTGTCTACACTTAATTTACCATTCGTCGAAGTTCAACGACAATTTCCGGTATAAAATTGCATTTTTATCACCTATTAAAGTACAACTAAAATGAAGACGCTTAAAATTCTACTTATTGAGGATGATGAAATTGAACGTTTAAAATTCGGGAGAGTTTTAAGTAAGAATGGGTATCCACATCAACTTCAGGAAGCAATTAACGGAGAAGAAGCTATACAAATTTTAGAAACCCCTTCTCAATTACCAGATCTGATTTTATTAGACTTGAATATGCCAAAAATGAACGGTCTCGAGTTTCTTACTATGTTGAAAAAGGACGAAAGGTTAAAATATATACCAGTTATTATTTTAAGTACTTCCAATAACCATAAAGATGTTAAGCAATGTTATGAGGCGGGAATCGCCGGCTATATGATCAAGCCACTCAAATATGAAGCTTATGTGGATAAAATGAAGGCACTGCTTAATTATTGGAGTCTGAATGAATTATTTACTAGTTAGTACATAGCTTTTTTATAAAATTCAATCAAGGGAATTATCAGTATTTATAGAAAAATCTATATCTTTAGAAAGCAATTAGGAAAAGTTGACAACAACTGATTGATTTTGAATAATTTATAGATAGATTGTAGTTTGGTTTATAAAGTTATAAGTAAATCATCAATTATCACACAGGATCTTTAAAGGCTAACTAGTATATACAAAATGAATGAAAGGTATTGTATTTACAGAGTTTTTAGACCTGGTTGAATCTAAATTCGGTCTCGAAATGGTAGATCGGATCATTACACAATCCACGTTAAATTCTAACGGAGCTTACACGGCTATCGGAACTTATAAATTTTCTGAGATGGCCGAACTTCTCACTAATTTAAGTCTAAATACCGGGATTGATGTGCAAGAATTACTACTGATCTACGGAGAACACTTCTTTACAGTTCTGCAAGAAAGCTACGGAACCATGTTACGCCAATATGCCGGACCTATCGAATTGTTAAATGCAATAGAAAATCATATTCACGTAGAGGTTCGTAAAATATATCCCGAAGCAGAATTACCTTCTTTTGAAGTTTTGAAAAAAACCGATAACTCTTTAATAATGATATATAAATCCGATAGGGCAATGTATAGTTTTGGTCTGGGCTTGATGCGAAGTGCGTTTCGATATTTTGATAAAAAAGCCACTATTACTTATACTAAACTTAAGACTGACGGAACCGAAGTGAAATTTGATATATACCTTCTGGATGACTAGAGCCACTACCGAAATTTTAGAAAGAGCTTTACAACGTGAAAAAACTGCCAGAAAACAAGCGGAAGCTATCCTTGAGCAAAAAAGTAAAGAACTTTACGAACGTACTCAGGAACTAAAAGCCGCTAATACTCGTCTCGAAAATTTATATGATACTAAAAATAACGAACTACAAGGTGTATTCAACAATTTAGTAGATGCTTACATTTTAATGAATACGGAAGGGAAGGTCATTGAAATGAACCAATCCGCCAAAGAACTATTTGGTTATGATATCCAAAAAAAACCACTTAATGTAACTACTTTAATCTATAAAGATGATAAGGCTTATGCGATGAAGTCATTTCAGGAATTATTGCAGAAAGGTGCTTTTACCGATTATAAAGCAAGGGTGTATACAAAAAATAAGGGAGTACGATCCGTACATATCAATGCAAGCTTAATTAAAAATAATGATAGCATTATAGGAGCGCAGGGTATTGTACGTGATATCACCGAGCAATTACAACAGGAGCAGCAACGTGAAGAATTACTGATTGAATTAGAAAGTAATAATAAAGAGTTACAGGATTTTGCGCATGTGGTATCGCATGATTTAAAATCCCCCCTTCGGAGCATGAATGCACTGATCACCTGGTTAAAAGAGGACTATCAGGAAGTACTGGATCAGAATGCACAAAAATCCTTTAATCAGCTTCTTCTTAAAGTAGAAAAGATGGATCATTTGATTGAAGGAATTCTTCGTTACTCCAGTATTGAGCGTACTCAGCAAAAAAATAAAGCAATCGACCTTAACCAGTTAATTAATGAAATTCTGGAAGTCATTCATTATCCGGATCATATTCAAGTACAAATTATCGATGAATTACCAGTAATTCAGGGAGATCGTTTCCGTTTACAGCAGCTTTTTCAGAATTTGATTAGTAATGCTATTAAATATAACGATAAGGAAAAAGGAATTATCACTTTGTCTGTAAAGGATAGCGGAGACTACTGGGAGTTTGAAGTTTCGGATAATGGCCCAGGCATTCCGGAAGCCTACCATCAAAAAGTTTTTGAGATTTTTCAGACCATTACTAATTCAAAAGAATCTACCGGGGTAGGATTGTCAATCGTCAAAAAAGTAGTAGACCTGTATAAAGGGGAAATTAAAATTTTGTCAAATAAAAATGGGGCAACCTTTCGCTTTACCCTGCATAAATAGGAAAAGTCCGAGTATTAGGTTAAAAATAAATTAGGCTTAAAGTTATCAGTTCATTTGAACATTGAAAAATAAAATAAATGAAAATTCAACAGTACCTAAAACAAAACGGTGAAGCATGGAAGCTTTTATCAGATGAAACTTTTCTACTTCAAAGACCTCTGGTTTTTGTTTTTGGAAACCGATTTCAATTAGAAAATGATAAGGTTTATGAAGAAATACGATCTTTATTTCCGGATGGAGAATTGATAATAGGATCTTCAGCCGGAGAAATACTAGGAGAAAATGTATACGACGATGCTATTGGGGTTACTGCGATTGAATTTGAAAAAAGTACTTTTACCGTACAGCGTACTAATATTCTTAATTATAATAGAGATGCTTTCCGAACTGGGGAAATCCTGGCAGCTCAAATTGATGCTAAAAAGCTTAAACATGTACTGGTTATTAGTGAAGGCAGTTTTGTTAACGGTTCGGCGTTAGTAGACGGTTTACAAACCAAGCACACATCGGTTTCTTTTACCGGAGGGCTATGCGGTGATGATGCAAGGTTTGAAAAAACATTATTAGGGTATAACGAATCACCTAAAGAAGGAGAGGTACTAGCTATTGCCTTTTACGGAGAAAGTCTGGAGATAACCAAAGCACAGTTCGGAGGATGGACTCCATTTGGTCCCGAAAGGATAATTACCCGGTCTGCTGATAATATTTTGTATGAATTAGATGAAAAACCAGCATTACAGCTTTATAAAAAGTATTTAGGAGAAAAAGCTTCGCAGTTACCACAATCCGCTTTATTGTATCCGCTAAGTGTAAAATCAGCAAATAAAGAAGAAGCTATTGTACGAACCATACTATCTATTGATGAAGACAATAACGCTATGATATTAGCAGGAGACGTGCCCGAAGGTTCAATGGTGCAACTGATGATGGCAAATATTGATAAAATTGCAGAAGGAGCAGCAAAAGCAGCCGAACTCGGAATGGCAACCCGTAGACAAGAACCCGAACTTGCTATTTTGATTAGTTGTATCGGCCGTAAATTAGTAATGGATCAGCGGGTCGAAGAAGAAATTGAGGAGGTAAGAGAAGTTATTGGTACTTCTGCTACAATTACCGGTTTTTACTCTTACGGAGAGTTGGCTCCGTTTAATGGGAGTCAAAAATGCGAACTTCATAATCAAACGATGACCTTAACCCTTTTTAGCGAATAATGAATTCTTTATTAAAACGTCAAATACGTAAAAATTTACCTCAAAAATACCAGGATGATCCGGAGTTGGCAGAGTTTTTAGCGGCAATTGAAAAGTCTTATGTGAACTATGAAGATCAATTTGCCATGTTACAACGAGCTATGTCCATTAGTTCTGAAGAACTATTTTCTGCTAATCAAAAATTAAAAGAAGAATCTAAACAGCAACGTCTAGTTATTCAACGCTTAACAGATGCAACTAAAATCCTAAAATCCCTGAAGGTAAATAAAGAAATTGCTAGTAATCATAAAAGTGAGACCCTTACGGGAATAGAACTGGCAAAACTTATTGAAGAGCAGGCGCTAAAAATTTCAAGGTTTGAAAAAGAACAAAGCCAAATTTTAAAAGATTTGGAAAAGAGTAATGAAGAGCTTAGTAATTATGCTCAGATAGTTTCACATGACCTAAAATCTCCATTACATAACGTACATACACTTATTGCTTTTATAAAAGAAGATACGGATAGTTTAAATGGGGAAACATTAAGCCATTTAGGTCATATCGAAAAGAATCTTGAAAAAATGCATAACCTGATAGATGGTATTTTACAATATTCCAGGATTGATACACAAACCAAACCCGACGTGGCGTTTGACTTACATCTTTTAGTAAAAGAAACCATTGATAGCATATCCAGTGGTGACCATATTGATTTTATTATGGACACCTCTTTACCAGTTGTAAAAGGAGACCCTTTTCGAATCAAACAGGTTTTTCAAAACTTACTTAGCAACTCGGTAAAGAGTATAGAAAAAGACAAAGGTTTGATCCGTATAGGTCATGAAGAAAAAGAGGACTTCTGGCAATTTTATGTTATTGACAATGGAGTGGGAATACCGGAGCGTTACCACGAAAAAATTTTTGAAATTTTTCAAAGCCTGGATACTGAAAAAAAATCTACAGGCATCGGACTGTCTATTGTAAAAAAAATTGTAGACTATTATCAAGGTAAAGTCTGGCTTTCATCCAAAGAAGGGGAGGGAACTTCGTTTTATTTTACCATTGTTAAATAACGACTATGGAACAACCCAATTTAAATTATATTGAAGAACTGGCTGCTGGGTCAGATGCCTTTAAACAGAAATTAATTGCCATTGTAAAACGGGAGTTTCCTGAAGAAAAAGAAACTTTTTTGTCAAATTATCAAGCAAAGAGGTATGAGCTTACTGCGGAGAATGTACATAAGTTAAAACATAAAATCGGTATGTTAGGTTTTGAAAAAGGCTACGAAGTAGCAATAGCTTTTGAAAACGAATTAAAAGATGAAGAATATTCCCTTTATCCTGATTTTATACGTATTTTAGAATCCATAGAAGCATTTTTGATTAAAATTTAATTCCTTATTTATGAATTGCATTATTATCGATGATGAAGAAACTGCCAGAGCGATTATAGAACAACTCTGTACCCAGGTAGATGACCTGGTAGTTCATGCATCTTTTCCCAATGCTATACAAGCCATTAAATACCTGAATCAAAACGAAGTAGACCTTATATTTCTCGACATACATATGCCGGATTTTACCGGTTTTGATTTTATTCAAACCTTAAAACATCCTCCTAAAATTATACTGACCACTTCGGATAAAAATTTTGCTTTAGAAGCTTTTGAATACGATTGTATTGTAGATTACTTGGTGAAGCCAGTTACTTTACCCCGATTTTTAAAAGCAATTCAAAAAGCGCAACTATTCAACAAAAAATCGATTGTTTCTAAACCAGCGGATACACTCACTGAAGAAACAACTACAGATCGTAAAGACCTTTATATTAATATTGACCGAAGATTAATTAAATTAGATATGGACAGTATTGAAATAATCGTAGCAAAAGGGGATTATATCACAGTTAAAACAGATACTAAAAATTACATTGTACATTCTACCATGAAAAAGATCGAAGAAAAGCTTCCGCAGGAAATTTTTCTAAAAGTTCATCGATCTTACATAATTAATACTACCAAAATTGTAGATATTGAAGATAATAGTGTACTAATTAAAAAGGAAGTCATTCCTGTAAGCCGTTCTAAGCGTCCGGAACTAATGAAACGGTTGAATTTGTTATAGGTAGTACTTGTTGTACTATTCAAATTCACCATTGGTCGAAGGTAATTTTCCACTCATCGATTCTTCCCCCGGTATCGTTTAACTCTAAAGTATTTTTGAAGATATAACCCAAATCTTTAGAAAATATGAGAATTTTTACACTAGTAATACTTTTAACCTTAAGCTTTTCCGCAACAAGCCAGAATTACAAATTTTTAGGAGGATATGATAGCGAAGGAGTTCCGGATTACCTGGTAGAAAGCGATATAGTTTCGCAAGCCTTATTAGATACGATTGCCAAAGCCTTACCCGAAGGATTTCCTGTACCGGATTATAATCCGCATTACATATCTTCAGGGTATGATACGGATATTATTATTGAGAAACCAGCCGAAGTATGGGTCACTTTTGTAGGAGAAGGGGCAGGATATAAAAACGTATTAGGTTTTTATACTTATAATATAAACAATCCCCAACAAACACGTCCCACTCCGGAGGAGATTACTATTGTATTTCCTAATGTTTCTAAAAAATACAGTGGGGGAGGCCTTGAGGTAGGGAATAAAGTTTCTATTGGTACTTTTCCTCCGGATACCGGAATTGGATGGGTACTATTAGCAAATGCCTGGTCTGATAATAAAGTAGGTAACGGATTATGGCAGCTCTTCTCAAATCCTAATTTTAACCCGGAAGCAGATGAAGCATTAAGATATCATAACGTTTTACTTGCAGATCCGGAAAATGAACGAATCATTCTTGGGTTTGAAGATATACGACGAGATTACGGATCCTGCGATAATGATTTCAATGACGCGTTGTTCTATGTTACGGCAAATCCTTTTTCAGCCATAAAAACTCAGAATTATGCAGATATTGCCAGTGCTACCGATGTATCTTCGGCAAACAACGGAGGATTAGAAAGTAACGGGCGGTTAGCGGATTTAATTGCAAAACGTAATTTTAACCGGACAAAAAGTAATAGTTTTTTAAGTAAGAAAAATGTACAAACCAGGTTTATACCGGGAATGTTTTCTTATAAGTCCAACGGCATTGATCTTAGTACGTATCTACCGGAAACTTCTTTACAAGGTACTGAAGTGGCTCATATTTCCAGTCCGAAGGATTTAGTAGCAATTACAAATGCAGCGCAGGTTTTTTCAGTTGATTATTATGATAAAGGAAATAGAACAGCTGCAGCTTTAGCTATTTATACAAAAGAAAACGTTTATAACCACACTAAAACTATCTGTGACCGATTAAATAACGCAGTACTAGACGACGTTCGAACGGTAATGATTGACGGATATAAAGTGATTTTAACTAAACTGAAAAAGAAATCTGGAGAGCAGGAGTTTACCATACATTTCTCTATCAAAGAGTCAGCAGATTTTAATACGCTGTTAAGTTTATGGAATATTGAAGATTATCCTTCCGGTACCTATAAGAATTTTCAATTATGGGGAAGTTCCATGCCACAGTTGGCTTTTTTAACTAAAAGCGTTTTAACCTCCTTGAAAGAAGAAAAAGAACTAAAGTCTCAAAACGAAAGTGAACTCATTCCGAATGTTTTTGTAAAAGAAGGATATTATAAAGCTGGAAAACTCTTTTTGACGCTAATTAATAAAACTAAAGAAACTTCAATTTCTTTAACCGGGAACTATAGAAAAACTGAGCTCTCAGCAGAAGAAAATTTAATTAAGAACATCCCGTTAACGGGTGCCTATGAAGAAGAAATCAGTGTGGATACACAAAGTCTTTTTGATATTGGGATAGCCATTAAAAGTGCGCACAGCACAATTTCCGATGGATTGTATTTGGCAGACGGTCCCTGGGGATTAGATTACCTGGATCAGGGAGCTGATATTGTAGAATTTCAAGTTGAGTCATCAAATCATAATTCAACTACAAGCGAAATTGCTTTTGAAAGAAATGTTTTGTTGTCCGGAAGCATTAAAGAAACGGTAAATATTTTCAGAAATGCTCTTGCCGGTGATCAGGCAATGTCCACTACAAACTTTGAAGCTTTAAGCTTCGACCTGAAATCAGATAAAGATGTCGAAGTTATAATGGTGGAAGAAGGCCTAGACAGTTGGGAAGATAGGTTACGCTTTACCATTAAAGCTTCATCAGTATTGAAAACACATCATGTTTCGTTTTCAGATTTTACAAATACACAAGGACGAACAGCTGACGGGATTGCTTTAAAAAACATTGTATTTTCTATACAAGGAGACTACAACTCTTATCAGAACTTTGAGGTTCAAATTAAAAATGTAAGATTGGCCGCCTTTCTAAATATGACCACAAATAACGTAGTTGATGTTGTAACAGAAACCTATAACTATCCGAATCCTTTTACTGATCAAACGACCATTCAAACTCCTTTAATAAATCAAAGCATAACATTAAAAGTATATACAACTACAGGTCGTAAAGTAGGTACGCAACAAAAACAAACTAATAAAACGGGAATCTTTCAGTTTAATCGTAACGATTTAGCACCTGGTTTATATGTATACGAGATTACTAATAATAAAGGATACCGAATTTCAAAAAGGTTTATCATAAAATAGTTTAGGGTTTTTTATTTCAAATTTGGGTTAGCAACGGAATCATTTATTGATTTCGTTGCTGTTTTGTAGAGAATCTATCTTCTTATGAAATAAAGGTTTTTTCAAGAAATACCATTTAAGATAAAAACCAAATTCAGTAAATTCAAACCCGGCAGCAGTTGCTGATGCAATATTACTGTACTTCGCATATAAATTTGCAATAAACCGATCTGAGAAATGATGCCCTAGTTTTGCTTCTGCCCTAAACGTATTTGAAGATGGATCGTTTTCAACCCATTGCCTACCCACAGCTGCACTTAAATGATAAAAAACAGGTTTTTCCATACTATTTAATACTTCAATAAAAATTTCTCCCAGGTTAAATTTAGAAGGGCTAAAATAAATGGTAGGAACCTGATCTTTAAAAGAGATGTTTTGATAATTGATCCCGGTTTTAAGAACGGGGCGGTGTAATAAAGTATAATATAAAGAAGTAAACAACAGATTTCTAGTATTCTTATCAGATTGCGAAGTATGCATCAATTGTGTATACCAACCCAAATTAAAAGTAGTGCCAAGGTTATAAGTGAGGTAATAATTATTCATGACAATTTCCCGATCAATAAGGTCTGCATTAAATTGTTGTAATTGTCGCTGATATCCTAGGCTTGCATTTTGAAGTTTAAAAGGTTTGGTTGCTACTTCCAGGGTTCCTAATACTTGTGAATAATCAGTAGTAAAACCCTCTGAATAATTGATACCAATAGTAGATTTTAGAAGGGTATTTCCGGTAAGTTTATAACGCGCACCCAAGCTGGCTTCTTGTGCGGTTGCTTCCCGTTCCGAAACACTATTTTCAGTCGAACGATATACATATTGTCCGGACAATTTAAGCTTCGGACTTATTGGAATTAAAGCAGAAAATTCTGAATTTATGGCGCGGTTATCTCCGTTATCAAAAGTATAAGCGGTCTTTTGAGTGAGAAAAGGGGTATGAGCTTTTTTAATTTTTTTTACTAACTGTTCGGCATCAGGTTGTTTGGAATAGTAGAATAAGGTCTTATAAGCAGCTGACAAAGCTTTGATGTCCAAACCTGAGGCTCGATACGCATTGGCAATTCCCAGGTTTCCATCAAAAGAAGAGGGATAGGTTTCCAGTAATTCCTGGTAGGTTGTACGACTTTGTTTAAAATCTCCGGTGTACATTCCGTAGGTAGCTATTAAACTTAAGATTTTTGGATTCGTAGGATATGTATTTTCTAAAAGAGTTGTTTGTTTATTAGCTGCGCGAAATTTGCGATTCCAGAGTAACGCCTGAATATATCGCTCTTGGGTAGTTAGGTATAACGTAGTATCATTAGGAATTTCTTTAACTTTTTGAACCGCTTGGTTACTAAGTTGTAAAGCATTCTTATTTTGATTTTTTTTATGCATTACTAGAGCTAAACCGTTTAAGGCAATGATACTGTCTTTTTTATTGGTAGCGATAGCTTTATAGGTATTTTGAGCTTTATCAAAACGTTTTAACTTCAGAAACAACTCGGCAAGATTCAACAAGGTATCTTTATCAGAGGGAAAATCCTTAATATTTTGTTCTAAAAGGTGTAAAGCCTCTTCGTATTCTTTATTTTGAGATAATTGAAAGGCATATCCTAATCGTATGTATTTTAGAGATAACAAAGCATTTTGATTAGTACTTTGTAATTGTAAAGCTTTATCGACCCAAAGAAGTGCTTCAGGATACTCTTTAAGGTTAGATAAAGTGTTAGCATAACCTAATATTACAGCAAAGTTGTCAGGGTAATCATGGTTTAGGTTTTGGTAATACTCTTTCGCTTTTTTATAATTTTTATTCCATAAAAGGGATTCTGCATAGTTAATTTTAATTTCAAAATCTTTAGGATATATTGTTTTTAATTCCTTAAAAATCGAAATGGCTTTTTCCGGATCTCCGGATAACCCTAAGGCTCTTCCGTAGCAAAGTTTTGCTGTTTTATTAGTGGGGTAAATCGCTACCATTTTCTTAAAATAATTCTGTGCTTTTTCAAAATTCCCATTTTCCAGATAAACAAAGCCTTCGGTCATGTCTTGGGCCATAATACCTAAGGTAAAAAGTAAAAAGAAAGTACAGGTTAAAATTCGGGGCATAAAAGGGTATTTTAACTAACAAGGTACATAACTTTAAACAAATAAAGAATTTTCCCTTCTGAAATCAGTTGATTTTCCCCACTTACCGACAGTAATTGGTCATCTGTCGAAAATATGTCACCAAACCTAAACAGAATAGGCATCTTTACCTAAATTAATTTTTATAACCCGTGGTACATTTAGATAATAGTTATGGTAAAATCCGTCAGTTCGAGTGCTTCGCCCAAAGGAAGAAGTGTACTTCATCTACGTTCAGCAGAGCTATCGAGAACAAGGATTTTAATCAAAAAAGCTATTCTCGATACATTTTTTCTTCATTTCATTACGAAAAAACACTCGAATTGACGCTTTTTTCCCTTAATGCACCAGAGGCTCTTGTAATATTTCCCTAAAAGAATAACTTATGACAACGCTTAAATCATACCTATCAAAAGTTTCCGGGGAACAAAAGTTTCTAATTAGCGGTGTAATTGTTAATGCTGGCAACTATTTTTATAATCTTGCCATGGGTAGAATCCTGGGACCCACCCTTTTTGCAGATGCGGCTTTATTTATTACGTTCTTATTAATACTATCCTTTATGGCAATGACCTTTCAGTTAACTACTGCTAAATTTACGGTATCATTAACTTCTGCAAAACTAAAAGCCTTTATTAAAAGCATGTATGGTATTGCACTACTGTTCGGGGTGTTGACCGGACTATGTTTAATTGGTTTTGCTAATGTTTTACAACAACTCTTTCGCACGCAATCTTCCATTTTGTTTGTGGTTTTTGGGATTGGGGTGCCTTTTTATTTTATGATGAGTGTAAATCGTGGAATTCTCCAGGGAAATCAAAGCTTTGAAAAGTTGGGACTTTCCTACCAGTCAGAAATGTTTAGCCGACTCCTTATTACATTAGCTCTAGTCTACTTTTGTTCTTTTATAAGTTCTTCTCTATTAGTCGTAATTGGGATTATCGCTTCTTTTATTTTCGGAATGTTTCCGTTTAAAAAAGTTTCGTTTTCTAGTTCAGATAAAGCTTTATTTCCTAAAGGTACCGTAAACAAAACAATGCTAACTTTTTTTATAATCACGGCTTTTTATGAGATGACCCTGATCATTATCAATAATAGTGATATTATCCTGGTAAAACATTATTTTGAAGAATATCAGGCAGGATTATATGCTTCTCTTGCTTTGATTGGTAGATTGGTGTATTTTGTTTCCTGGATGTTTATCATGTTATTATTACCTACTGTAATTAAATTAAAGAAAGAAAACAAAGCTACGACTCCCATTCTTTTTAAATATATCGGTTACATATTTATTTTAGCTGGCTCGATTGTTCTGGCTTGTTACTTATTTCCTGAGACTTTAGTGAGCCTCGCTTTTGGTTCTGACTATCTTAGTATTGCCCCGTTATTGTATAAATATGCTATTGCTACTTCTTTATTTGCTGTAGCAAACCTATTTGCATATTATTATCTATCCCTGGATCATTATGTACCTATTATTTTCTCAGGTTTTGCTGGTATTGCACAGGTAGGATTGGTGATTATATGGCATCAGTCCTTAGCACAGGTGGTAGAAGTACAGATTCTGGTAATGACCGTATTACTTTTAATACAGTTAGGGTATTTTTTAGTAAATAATAGGAGACAGGTGTAAAAAGAACAACTGCAATATATAACCACTCACCGAAAGGTTACGGTTACTTATCGAAAATCAAAGTCAGTACTAAGTCTACTACTATATCTTTGAAGTAATATAACCCCAAAAAGAATATTAAGATGCGATTAGCTATAGTTACTTCATATCCACCTAGTAAAGTTACCTTAAATGAATACGCCTATCATTTGGTTAAACACTTCAGGCAACATCAAGACCTTACGGAACTGATTTTATTAACCGATACTTCCGAGAATGAGGCAGATATTGCTTTTGAAGAAGCAGGTTGTAAGGTTGTCGTTAAACAATGCTGGAAGTTTAACAGTATGACGAATATATTTTCGGTATTAAAGGCAATTAATCAAACCAAACCTGAAGCGATACTATTCAATTTACAGTTTATGAAATTTGGGGATAAAAAAATTGCTGCCGCATTGGGATTAATATTACCCTTTTTATGCAAACTAAAACAAATTCCGACTATAGTGCTATTACACAACATTTTAGAACAAGTAGATTTAGATAAAGCTGGTTTTAGTAAAAATAGGATTTCCCAATTTTTGTATACCCGTATAGGTAAACTGTTGACCCGGTTTATCTTGCAAGCAGATAAGGTAGCAGTGACCATTAGTAAATACGTAGATATTCTAAAAATGGAATATGATGCGGATCATGTAGTTTTAATCCCTCATGGTACTTTTGAACTTCCGGAAGCTCCGAATTTTAATAAAGATTTAAAAACTTTAAAGGTAATGACCTTTGGTAAATTCGGAACTTATAAAAAAGTAGAAACTATGATTGAAGCGGTGGTAGACGTTCGGGAAAGAACCGGAGCCAACCTGGAAATTGTGATTGCAGGTACTGATAACCCGAATGTACCCGGATACTTGGATGAAGTTAAAAAGCAATACAGCCATATTTCCGGTCTTACCTTTACCGGCTATGTAGCCGAAGAAGATGTTCCTAGATTGTTTGAAGAAAGTGCTATGGTTGTTTTTCCATACACTTCTACTACAGGGAGTTCCGGAGTATTGCATCAGGCTGGAAGTTATGGAAAAGCAGTGGTCATGCCCGATTTAGGTGATCTTGGGATATTGGTTAGAGAAGAAGGGTATCGAGGTGAATTTTTCAATCCGGAAAGTAAAGAAAGTATGGCGGATGCTATTGAAAAAATTGCCATGAATAAATCCTATAGAAATCAATTAGAACGGGCAAACTATAAAGCCGCAACCGCTTATCCAATGTCTAAGATTACAGATATGTATATAGATGTATTTAAGGAAATATCTAGTGAAAAGTATGAAATTAGTCAGGAAAAGGTTTCTTTTTAAAAAATTCTATTGCATAAAGTTGTCTTTTTAGGTAACTTTATAGTCTTAATTTATAAGTTTTGAAGCCGTTCAATCGTGAGATAAGGTTCTTTAAAAATCACTTTATTGATTTCTATAATAAACAATCCAAGCCTGTCAGAAAGAAAATTGATTGGACACTTTTACTTATTAAAACCCTTAAAATAGTTCCGGAAAAGTTTTTAAAGCATCTTACAAGCACAGAAGGACTCTGGGAGATCAGAGTTGCTGCCGGAAATGGAATTTATAGAATATTTTGTTTTTTCGATGATGGTAATTTAGTAGTAATACTCAGTGCTTTTCAAAAGAAAACACAAAAAACTCCTAAGGGAGAAATCGATAAGGCTAAGAAATTGAAAAAGGAATATTATGAAAGAAAATAGTTATTTGTACTCGCTGGAAGATCACCTTAATACACAATATGGTAAAAAAGGAACCGAATCCAGAGATCAGTTTGAAGAAGAATTTGAAGCTTTTAAACTGGGTGTTTTAATAAAAGAAGCCAGGAAAAAGCAACAACTAACCCAACAACAACTAGCAGAAAAAGTAGGAACTACTAAAAACTATATTTCAAGAATAGAAAATAACGCAAGTGATATTAGATTATCTACCTTAATGCGTATCGTTCGTGAAGGTTTAGGGGGTAGTTTGAAATTATCTTTGGATTTATAATTGTAATTCTCAATTCGAAATAAACTGAAAAGCAGGTTTTTTTTCACCATATTTGACATGAAAATAAAAGCTATTAAAACAGAAAAGGATTATCAGCAGGCATTAAAGCGTTTAGAACAAATCTTTCATGCCAAAGAAGATACATCCGAGAGCGATGAAGCGGATATTCTTGTTATCCTTATCGAAAAATACGAAGAACAACATGATTCGATAGGAATGCCTGATCCCATTGAAGCGATTAAATTTCGTATGGAACAAATGGGAATGAAGCAAAAAGACCTTGCAGAAGTAGTAGGGTTTACTAGTAGGGTAAGTGAGATACTAAATAAAAAACGTAAACTTACTTTAAAAATGATTAGGGAACTTCATAACAAACTTAATATTCCCACTGAGGTTTTAATTCAAGAATATTAACAGATTCTCAATTCGAAATAAACTGAAAAGCTGGTTTTTTTTCACCATTAGTTCGGATAAAACCAAAATGTTTTTGAATAGCTCTTCTCCAGGGCAAACTTCCTACAACACCTTTAGGGACATTGGTAAAATCATAAAGTGTCCAGGATAAAAAATGTACAGATTCTTTTTTTAAGATATTTTGGAAATTCTGGTAATATAGGGCTTGATCTTCTTCAGAGTTTCCAAATGGAGCCCATAATCCCCGGTAAGAGGAAAGTCCAAATTCTTGTAGGACAACAGGCTTTTGAAATGCTTTCAAGGGTTTATACCGCTCCTTAAAATCTGAAATTTCACCGTAATAATGAAAAGATAAAAAATCTACTTGATCTTGCAAGAGTTTAGCTGCTTCCGGACTAGACCAACCGATGGTTATAGGGTGGATACTATCTATTTCTTTAGTTTGTGCTACCAGTTCAGTCAGCCAAGAGGTTACACGGGATTTACCCCGGGAATCAAAGTCTAGGTCTGGTTCATTTTTTAAATCCCATGCTAGTAGCGCTTTGTGATCTTTTAAGTAATCTACGATTTGTTCGAGGTGTCGGTGGGTAAAAGTCCAATCCTCCAACGCATAATTTCCGTAAAAATCAAAAAGGGTTACGATTACCTTTAGATTAACTTTTTCAGCTGTATTCATGACCAACCTAAGCTTTTCTAGTTTTTCAGGTAGCACATACTCTTTTCCAAAGTCCGTATAAGGTATAAATATGCGTATCGTATTTAGACCGGCATTTTTAATTAAATGAAAATCCTGATCAACTACCTCAGCGTTAAATTTATCACCAAATAAATCCCAAGGCGTATCTTTTGGGTAATAATTAATTCCTTTGATTGGAAAGGGTTGGTTATCTACTAAAATAATGGTATCGTTTACCAAAGGACTTTTCTTTAGAATCCTGGTTTTATCAAAATTTAGTTGGGTTCGGGTCAGGTGGCGTATTCTCCAAAAACCGTCTTCCTTTAGCATAATAACCTGATAATTAGAATTTGTTTTTGAATATAAAGGATTATTTTTTTTGGGTATGATTTCCTGAACTTCTAATACATTACGATCCGTAAATGCAACAATCTGGCCATCTTCACTAAAGAAATTCGCATCCAGTTCGTGACGAAGCGTTGATGAGTTTATGGTAACATCGACAGTATCTTTTAGATACTTTTTTAGTTTTTGTCGAGCTTTGGTGGTAAAATAAGATTCTAATACTAAAGTGTACATCCCTAAATAGTGTTGACCGCTTTTAGGTTTATATTTCATTGTTAAAAATAGTTATTGTTTTCCTTTGATCTTTGTTTATTGAAGGAAAGTTTTCTTCAAACTGGACTGGCGTTTTCTTATCGATGTTGTTATGTGTCCTTACATGGTTGTAATGGTTGACAGCTTGCTTCATTCTTTTCTTTAGTTGATCAAAGGTTTTAATCTCCCAGTAGTCAAGATAATCCCTTTTGATAGTCCTGTTGATACGTTCTGCATAAGCGTTATCTTGGGCAGATTGTGCCATACTGATCCTACAGTCATGTTGTTCTAAAAGCTTGATATAGGCTTTGTAGATATATTGACCGCCCCTATCGGAGTGATGTACCTTTGGTGGTTTATGGTCCTTTAGTGCCATTTGTAAAGCTTTTAGGTTAGCCGTAGCACGCATATGGTCCGATAGGCAGTAACCTACAATTTTCTTTGTATAAACGTCAATGATAAAGACTGCATAATAATGCTTCCCACAAATAAGAATGTAAGTAATATCACTTTGCCAAATTACTGACGGTGCAGCTACTTCCATCCCTTTAATTAAATTAGGGTAATACACCTTAGCGGCAATAGTCGTCCTTTTATAGTTCTTCTTGATCTTGAGCCTATAGCCCAATAACATCATAGTTTCTACAAACCTGTCCCTACCAATAAAATTAGGTTGTAGTATATCGTACATCTTTTCTACCCCACAACCCGGAAAGTCTTTGCGCAACTCATCTACCTCTACTACTAAGCCCTCAATCTTCCGATCAAAGACTTCTTGGCGCTTAGCGTATTGGTGTACGGCTTGTTTGCTAATACCTACAACGTTATATAGCTTATTTAATGAATAACCCATTACTTGCTGATGCTTTTGGAACCACCTAATTGTGGGGTGTTGAAGTTTTTTTTAATATCGATGTTAAGTTCATCTTTGGCTATCTCCACCACCTTCTCCAGATAGTCAATCTTGATTTGTTTACGCCCCAGGGCAGCTTCCAACTCTTTAACCTTTTTCTCTAATTCTTTTAACTTCTCCGAACTACTGTGTTTCATCTCTACAACTCTTGATCCATGCTCGTTAAAGGTAGAATATTTATAAATCCATTTGTAGATATTTGAGCGGGATATCTTATGTATCCGCTCCAATTGTGGGACACTGAACTTACCCGATTCAAAGTCACTGACCAATTGTTTTTTAAAATCCTCAGAATATTTTCTTCTCTTCTGAATACTCTTTAAATTTGCTCTCATATATTAATCACTTTATTTAAAAGTGGTCAACCTATAGCAGGGATGTACAAAGTGTCTGAAAGTTGTTGTGCTTTGTTTTTAGTATACCAGGAGTTTACGTAATCCGTTGCAATATCTGATAATGCCTGTGGATCTAATGTACGTCCCGGGTTTAAAGTATCTTTCCAAATCAGTTTTGGCATATAGGCGGCAACTTCTTTATCCTGAATACGGAGCATACTACTTCGATCTGCCCCGCTGTTTAAAAAGGCGAATGTTTTTCCAATCCCAAAGAGTAAGGCAGCGTTGATGCCTATAAAGGATACTAATAACAAAGCTCTGTACAGTATTTTATTTTTCATTTGATAAATATCCTTTCAAATTTCTTTTGGATTCCCATGGTTTTAATTTCTACAGTTACCGGATTTGCTATTTTATATGCGTTTGGATTAATGATAAACTTAACTTTCCCATTTACTGACTTTTTATGCATCTTGATATTCTCCTTATGATTGGTGCTGATGCGTAAAGAAATGGCAGACCCATCCGGAAGCAGTTGGTTTAAATATCCTCTTATCGGACCGACGTGAATGGTGTCATTTTTAAAGTTCACTGGAAAATCAGAAAGTGCAGGCAAGAATGATAAGCTTAAAGCTTCGCTAACTGCAAACGAAGGAATTTGAGCAGTACAGGTCCAAATACTCTTTTCGTCAGGATGTACCAGGAAGGTTTTTGCCACTCCATTAATCGTTGTGCCAGATGCAACGGTAACAGTGCCTTGTTCATCTATAATTAAAAATTCTACATATTGCCCGTCACTAACTGTATTATCAAAACGATCTTTTATTACTGAAGTATATAAGGTTAAGGTTTGATTTCCATCGGCATAGGGATGTTTTCGGGTAGCAAAAACTTTAAAATTTTCTGCATGAGTAGGATAGATATTTAAACTAAACTCCTTTGAAGCACTATTAGGAGTTGAGGCAGCAATCAGCATTTTACCACTTTTTTGGCTTGTACTGATTTTTTGCCAGGCTAGACTATGCTCTGTATACATAAGGTTTTCGGTTTCCTGAATTTCAAATTGTTTTTTTATCCGTATTTCGGTGCTGTCTGTAATTGGATTGTCAAAAATATCCGTAGGAATTACGGTCAACATGCTAAAATCGCTAACCTCTGTGGTGATTCGTGTTGGTCCCAGGTAAGATTCCAGTACGTTTTGTAATTCCGGATTGTATTGAATTCGAAGCGTATTTTGATATAATAGTTTTTCCTGATCTAATAATTGAAAAGTAACAACTCCTGCTTGTTTGGATATAAAATCAGGTAATATAAATTTTAAGATATTATTAGATGTGATTTCTCCTTTTATAATTTGATTTCCGTAAGCAGTAGTAATTAGTAACTGTACCTCTTTTGGTTGATTGGTTTTAAACGAAAGTTCGATGGTGTCTCCAGCGGTATAGATTAAATGATCATTTAGTAATTCTATTTTAGTTATAGAAGTTGGTGTGATTAACACAAAGGATAGTGCGGTACAAATTACTGCAAAGAAGAAACCAGCTAAGAGTATGTATTTCTTTTTTAAATTCATTGAGGAGAACCGATATAAGCGTTAGCTTCAACTTTAAGATATTGAAATGACTTTTGGTTTACGGGTAAAAAGGATAGGTTCTTGGTTTTAGGGTCTTTATTGTTAACTACAGTATTCGGCAATCCGTTTATATAAGTGTTGCTAAAATTACTGCTTATCACCTTCAACTTCGATATATCCTCAATTGTATAGCTAAAAGCCTGTTTTCGCTGAGGTCGTAATCCTTCTTTATGATAATAGCCATCCACCCAGATTAAATTTTGCTTTTTATCATAATAAGAAGTCACTAATTGCGGAATGGTAATCTCCTGTAACCCCCCGTTGAACAACGTTCCTTGTAGTAAATTGTCTTTGACTGTTAGGGTATTAACTGATAAACTCTTGTAAAGATCTTGTGTGACTACATTCCCGGCACAATGCAGGTCAAATGTGAATGGAAGTGCAGCTAATTCTACCGGGGTAAACTGACTGGGATTATATATTTCTGGTTTTGTACTTCCTTTCTCTATCCAGGCAGTAGCTTCAAAATCAATGCGAAATACCGTAGTCTCCTTTGGCATTAATTTATGTTTTATATAGTCTTTTGCATTATAGGTAGTTAGTGGCAGGTTGGTATTGGTGTATAAGGTGCCTTTAATTACTACATCTGCCGGAACGTTATCTATATTTTGTATGATACCAATAATGCTATATTTTTCATCCTGACTTACCAATTTAGCTTCTAAAACGCTAAGTTCCGGTTGCTTTAGCACATCTTCGTGATAGGTTTTTTGTACGGAGATTTTGCGTCTGCCATGATTGTAAAATTGTGTATTATTCTGAGCTAAAAATTGATCCGGGGGTAGGTCAGGGTTTGCCGCCATAGGTAATAGATGCCAGCTATTTGATCTTTTGACCAATTGCAGCTCATAGGATTTATCTGCTAATTCTAGTGGTGTTACCCATCGGGTTATTGCGGTAGCAGTAGCGGTGCTATCTGTTTTCGAAATAATTTTTACCTTAATATCATTTAATTTAGCATACGAACTTAGCAAACCGTCAGAAACAGAAACCTCCAACATAAACTGGTCTAAGTTTTTTTTACTTAATGGGTCTATATAGGAATACGCCCGTTCGAATTCCTTAAAATCCAAAGCATCAAAATATGCTTTGACTACGTTAGTAGGACTTATTTGCGAGTCATTTTGCAGGTAAAATATATATAATGAATATAAAGTAAGTAGTGCCAGGCCCAAACCCCATGTATGTTGAACTTTTATTAATCGGGTCTTAAATTCCTGATAAGAGATAGCATATAAAAGAAAGGAAGGTGTTTTTTTTGGACTACTTTTTAAAGCACGTATAAAAAGAGATTGAATGTTTAAAGCAAAAGCAAAAATAACAGTTAGTAGAGGTAATGTGCCCCATAACAATTTTAGAGATGTAGCAACATCATCTTTCGGTAAAATTCCATGTATGGGGGGAACATTTAGTTTTTCCCAAACCATAATACCATTTTCTAATTGACGAAGTCGCTGCCATCCACAAAAAAATAAAAGAGGATCGTAGAATTTATCATTTGAAAAAACATATTTAAGATGATATTTTTCAGGAATTGTTAAAAATTGTTGTAGAGATCCGATACCTTCCACCCCTCTGAATTTCGAATTTTCTAGCCGTTCTACTGCTCTTGAAGTCAATTCTGGTAATCTCCGGGCTGAATGATAATTGCCATCAACCGTCATGGCTTGAGTTTGCGCTGATAGCCATGCCATCTGATCTCCAAACCCTAAAGGAAGGTATCGCCAGTGATCGTGTTGATCCTGATTTAAAAAGTTAATTATAGGCAGCATCTTGATTTTTGCTGGTTGCGAAGGCCTGAAATACCCTAAGGTCATCGTAAAAATGCTAAAAAAGATAAACAAACCTGCCAGGAAACCTCCTAATAACCTATGATAAACACTCCCGTACAGTGTTTGTAGTTTATTACGTAAATCACCCTCTGCAAAACGGTAGCAAAATTCTCCAAATATAGGTAAAGCCATAATCGAAGCCCAAAGTGTAAAACGGTCTAAGGTTAAAATGTTAAAAGCGTTTTCACCCAAAATGGCTTTTGGTATCGGTGTAGTTCCCCCGGTTCCTAAAATGGTAAGTAGCGTTAAAGACAACCCAAAAAATAAATACCGTTTGCTATAGTACCTGTAAAATAAATAGGGGAGAAAAACTAAAAGTATCCCCCATGGAATTAAAAAAAAGACTAACCCGGACGAGGTAACTTCCAGAAAATGATCCCGGGAGCCATGCGGAATAGGAACCTGGGTGATTGGGTTGTTTTTAGTATTGACCCAATAAGGAAGAATACAAAGTATAATAAGTAATAAAGAACCAAATCCAAATACTAAAATTCGGCGTAAATGTTTTAAAAATTGGGTGCTAAATGTTTTTAAGCGAACCTTTTGATAGCTTCCAGCTTGATCTTTGGCAGCATCCATAAGCACCATTCCAATTAATGGGAAGATAAAAAAGACCATTCCAAAAATAGGGGTTACATGATGAGAGGTAACTGTAACCGCTAGTAAACTGAAGGATTTAATAAGATAAGTATATTTCCCAGACTTTAACCAGAGATAGATTTCCGGCAATGCGTGCATAAGTACAGAAATACCAATGATACTAGGAAGTTGACCAAAAATATGTAAGGTTTCTACAAAAGAAGAGGAAAATACGGCAAGTATGGCGGCGTACCCCGAAGCTTTTCGGTTTGCCGTAATTACTAAAGAAAATCGATACACTCCGGTAATAAAAAGTAAGATAGCAAGTAGCGCAACGCTAAACAACCCGAACTTTAATCCGCCAATAAATGAAAACAGCGCTATACTCTGATGTACCAGCGGGGGGTATCCCATGACTGTAAAGCCAGTGTACCAACTATAACTCCAGGGTTCAAACCACCCGGAGGCGTAGTGGCTGGCAAAAAACAAGTGGATCAGGGCATCGTAAGTACTTTCTAACGTAAAGAAGATGGTAGTTCCATGAAAAACCAATCCTAGTAGTAATGCCGTAATCAAGTATTTGTTGGTAGTTTCAGGATGCATAGGTTCTTTTCAAAAAAATGAAGAGAAAACTTCCCTTTAAATATCTGAATTTATTTTGGAAAATTTTTAGAAAAGGTAAATTGAATAAAGGAAACCTGGTAAAAAATAATTTAAAATTATTTTTTCCATGCTGGTCCATCTTTCCAATTTTCAGTAAAACCCATATCTATAGTTTTAATACTAGGGTATTCTGAAATTAGTTCTTGAACTTTATTGGTAAAATGATTCGAACTATTAATTTTCTTTAACAACCTATCAATTATTGAAATTACACCGTATACTGTACTATTGAAATTTTCCGGTTGATCTCCGTAAAATTCATACTTTTTTCGTTTAGGAATAATTGGCCTATTTACTGTAATACCTCTGTTCCATAACCTCCATGATGAGCACAAATATTTCTTACTTCATTTAAATAAATTATCCATGAAGATAAGATAGTTACAGGCAATCCGAAATCCTCTGCTACTGCATTTTTTTGGTCATTATTCCTTAAACCTTTATATAATCTGGCAAGTTTACCTAAAGTAAGTGTTTCCATAGCCATATTGGATGGAGGTAAAGTCTCAAAAGTATATTTCTGTTTAAAAAATTTAAGAAACCTCTCTTGAGGTTTTTCATAACTATTCTTAATCTCTTTATTTATAGAATTATAAACATGCTTATTAGTATATAGATCATACTTAGTATACCAATAAAAACCATGATTTATACAGTAGTAATAAGTTAGTTTTGAACGTAGAGCTATTTCAATACGTTCCAAGTAATCACTTAGTATTGTTCTTAATTTCTTATCAAATTGGTAATGCACTATGATATCATTGAAACAGACCCCTTCCTTAAATCTATGACTACCATCTTTTTCTTGAAGGTGATACATATAACCAGTTAAACGAAAGTATCCAATTGTTGATAAATACCTTTTTGCCCGGTCAATATCAGATACAAATAATTTTCTTTCGACTAACAGGTTAATCTGCTCATCTATAGTTATGGGTTTCTTTTCATATTTCATTAAAACACAAAAAAAAGCCTCGCAAATTGCGCTTGAATCAGAGGCGTGCGAGGGATTGATATTACAAAGTTAATAATTTTTCTTTAAAAAAAGTTATTTCTATAAACAATCATCGATAAATGGTAAATCTATCGATAAACGGTATTTACCTAAAGTAAGATTCTACTCATCGAATAGTGGGAATATTCAGCCGGAGTTCAAAGTACTTTTGAATCATAACCCCAAAATAGTACATCATGAAAACCGGAATTATCATCCCCTGTTATAACGAAGAAAAGAGATTAGATCGTAATGCATTCCAATCTTTTATAAAAGCGCATAAAAATTATCACTTATGTTTTGTAAACGACGGTAGTCAGGATCAAACGCTGGAAGTTTTAAAAGAAATTCAAACAACAAACTCTAATCAGATCAGTGTTGTAAACATGAAAAGAAATGGGGGGAAAGCAGAAGCCGTACGTGTCGGGGCAAATTATTTACACCACAAAGTTGATACGGAATTTATAGGCTTTATGGATGCGGATTTGTCAACTGATTTTAACGACTTCAAGGGTTTAGTACATACCTTACAAACAAATAGCAAATTAGATCTTGTTTTCGGTTCAAGAGCTAAAGAAGGAACCGGAACTATCGAGAAAGACGGCTTCCGTCAGATAATATCTTATGTTATTAACCTACTGATTGTTTTCATTATCGGATTGGCTATTAAAGATACGCAATGCGGAGCTAAAGTATTTAGAGCTAATTTAGTCCCTGTTTTATTTAAAAAGCAATTTGTAAGCAAATGGTTGTTTGATGTGGAAATGTTTATACGTTTAAAGAATCACCTAGGTAAAGCTAATACCGTTAAGGCAATCTACGAACAACCTTTATTAAGATGGGTACATATGGAGGATTCTAAATTAGGTCTTAAAGATTCCTTAGAAATTCCATTAAGATTAGCTGCCATCTGGTATACCTATGCTATTAAAGATGTAGTATTGACAGATGTTGGTCATACTTTTGAAGAGCCTCAATTTGAAGTAACAAACCATTCTGTTACCGCAGTGGCAGCATAAACCAGTTATTAAATTCTGAATGAGTTAAGCTTAAGCTACAATCTGTTGATATGTAAGTATTATTTTAAAGTAATAAGTGCGCATATATGTTATTTATTATTTTTATATTTCCGAGTGAAGTGGTACTGATGTAAATTTTAGTAAATGATTCAGCTCAAAGAACATAATCTTAAAGAATTGCTTAAGAAAATTGCTGAGCAATTGGGTGGTAAATTAATGCGTTCAGGAAATACTTATATTTTTAAGGTTGATAATGAAAAGGCTAAAGGTTGTATTACGGGTCATGTACTATCACCCGGCTTAGATGCCCTTATTTATGATATCACTTTTTTTAAAGAAACAAAATTTGATATTGACGAAACTTTTATGAACCCTATTTACTTTCTATTTTTTTTAGAAGGTCAAATTATTCATCAATTTAAGAACGGAAAACAATCCCATCTTTTAGAAGCTTATAATAACATCATTTTACACAGTCCCAAAGACAAAAGAAATTTCACTACGGTAGCACCGGGAGTTCATATTAAAATGAGTGATATCCATGTTCTAAAAAAACAGATCAAAAAAAATCAACGCGGATCACTTTATTACCTAACGGAGGCTTTAAAGCAAATGTTTGCAGACTTTAATACGGATAAGATTTATGACTATAAAGGATTACTCTCTGGTCAGACAGCTAATTACCTCAAACTTTTAATAGAAAATGATAAAAAAGGTGTGGTAGGTAAATTATTTGTCGAAGCAAGTATTTTAAACATACTTTCTTCTCAAATAGGAGGATACGAGGCCTATCAAAAAGATAATCCAACAATAGATTCGATATCAAAAAAGGAATTGTCCAAAATTTTATATATCTGTGACTTTATTGTAGATAATTTAAGTGAAAAGATAAGTATTGATAAATTGACAAAACTATCCGGACTTTCTCCGGTAAAATTGCAGGCAGGATTTAAATATTTGTACAAACAATCCGTCTATGAATACATACGTGATGTTAGGTTAGAAACTGCTATGAATTTAATTAGTAATACCAATTTGACCTTATCAGAAATTACATACTTAATCGGTTTATCTAGTCGAAGTTACTTTACCCGAATTTTTAAAGAACGTTATAATATTTTACCTAAAGATTTTAAAAAACTAAAAGATACTTCTCTTTCATAAAGCTATGACTACATTAATCTACAAGTCAACGATGGCACCGGATTTTACGCATAATCAAATTCGATCTATGTTGTATCATGCTCGACATTTTAATGAAATAAATGAAGTGTCAGGATGTATCTTTTATGGAAACTCCCAGTTTTTACAAATGATAGAAGGCGAGCAGCATACTATTAGCGATTTATACGGTAGAATTCAGGAAGATAACCGCCATCATTCGGTTGAACTTTTATTTCATGAGGAGACACCAAAACGTCTGTTTAAAGAATGGAATATGATCTTTTTTAACGTAAAGCTATTTGAAGATTTTAAGAGTGAAGATGAAAATTTTATGAAATCAGTACTGGTAGATCGTTTTAAAGAAGAGCCTGAAATTCCAAGTATACAGGTATTAAGAGCGCATGTAAACTCTCTTAAAGAAAATCCGGAGACTAATTTTATCTAGATAGTAAGCAATAGCTTTTTTATAGCAACCCAAAAATCCGAAGTATTTTTTTTAGAAGTTCGATTGATATCATTTGAGTGATACTTATAAATGGTTAGTAATTGCTCAATTTTGGTATTACCTACGGCATTAAGGTTAGCCATAGAGAAATTAGTAAAATATCTTTCTTCGGTTAAATCTTGTTGAAGTACTTTAATATCAAGATGTCGGGAATCTTCTTTAATTTTCTGATAGATAAATAAAACATCTTCTTTCTTACCTTCCAGAATTTGAAAAAACTCCTTAAAATCATAAATCAAGCATCCGGTAACAATTCGATCCCCATTGTTTCGGTAAGAAGAATTTAAAATATCGTCAATATCTGCCTGGGTAATTCCGGGCTTGGCAACAGATTTGTAAGATAGCTGATATAACGAATTTTTAATTTTATCCGAACTTCGGTACTGCTTTGGTAACATTCCGATATATTTCTGAAAGAGCGAAGAAAAGTAGCTACGATTAGAAAACCCAATTTCGTAGGAGATTTCAGAAATATTCTTATCCGTAGTATCTAATAATTCAACAGCTTTCTTAATCCGTAGCTTTGTCGTATAATCCTGAGGAGTACTGTTAAACAAATACCTAAAACCAGATCGAATTTTCTTAGAATTTAAACCACTAATTTCAATAAGCTTGTTTATTGTAATTTGATGTCCAAGATGTGCCACGATATATTCTTTAAGCGCTGCAATCTTTTCAATTTCCGTCCTTTTTAAAGGAATAGTAATATCAGAATTATTTGCAAATTGTTCTTGGAAAAAGAACTGCCTGGCTAATAACATGAGGGTAGCAGCCTTGTTCATCATAAGGCTTAACGTATCCGTACCTCTGTTTTCGATCAGAAACTCCAGTTGTTCCAGTACCTGTGCCCTAATTTGTCCGAAATACCGATACGACTGTCTCTGGTGCAATTCTGTAAACAATTTATAAATTGAACTTTTAAAGATATCAATCTCTTTATCTTCAGTATTTACCAGAAGGTCCTCTACCATAATAATCATATTCAATTGTACCAGTCGATCTCCTTCAAAAATCAAATGGTCATTCTGTTCAGTATTATTTGCTATGATAATATTTTGTAAAATTTCAATTTTATTATACTCAATATTAAAATCACTTTTGTGGCTTACTTTTCCGGATCGGTGGTATAAACAGGAGATAACTGCAGAATCTGTGGTCTTTAAAGTAAAAGTGATTTTTTCTTTTACGCTTAAATCAAATAATATGGCATATACACCACTAAAAATCTGTAATAATCGAATTTCTCCTTCTGTACTTTTATTTTGTAGGGTAAGTATGGTAGAAAATTCACTTAGTACTTGTATATCAGCATCAAGTTCAGAAGCAATAGTTTGAAAAGAATCAAAGATGTTTTCAGGAATAATTTGTAACATAAAAGTTCCTATTCTTAGGATAAAATTGATTTGAGTAAAATGAGTACCTCAAAAGTATTTAAACTCCTTTTTACATTTTAACACTTGAGATTATAGTTTTAATAAATAAGATTAATTAGAGGTTAGCTCAAAATAATCTTAGAATAGACCATAACGGCAAAATGATGCTTTAGGCGTTAAAAAACAACATGTTAACCTTAAAATGTTAAAGTTTTATGAATAATGTATAGTTATTAAACTTTTTTAGACAAATAATTGTCTACTATAATATAAGGTAAGCTCTGAAATAAGATCCGTATGAAAATAATTTCTCTCTTTACGAATGAAAAAGCATTGATTTCAAATGCTAAAAAGGGAGATCATACGGCACAACATACGCTTTATCAAAAATATGCCCCTCAAATGTTAGCGGTATGTAGAAGGTATGTAAAAGATCTTCAATTTGCCGAAGATGTCTCGATACAGGGATTTTTGAAGGTTTTTTTACAATTGCATACCTACAGTGGTAAAGGAAGTTTTGAAGGGTGGGTCAAAAGAATTATGATCAATGAATCCATCAATTTTCTAAAGAAAAAACGAAGTTTAGTTTTTGATACCAATACAGAAGGCTATGAAAAAGTTACTAATTCAGGAATCACTTTAAAGAATGATGCGGAATATTTATTGAAATTTATAGATAGACTTCCGGATAATTGCAGGTCAATTTTTATACTGTATGCCATTGATGGATATAAGCATAGTGAAATTGCTGAATTGCTTGAAATACCTGAAAGTACTTCCAAGTCAAAATTGAGTAAAGCCCGAAAGATCCTTCAGGAGAATATAAAAAATTATAAACAGCGATATGAATCACTTTGATGTAGATGCGTATACAAAAGAGGTATTAAAAGATTTTACGATTGATCCTAATAAGGATGCGTGGACTACAATCTCTGGTAAGTTGAAGTCTGCAACACGTAGAAAAAAAAGGATACAACGAGTAAAAATTATGACTGCGGTAGGTGTTGTTATTTTTATTTCAGCTCTTCCGCTAAATCCGTATGGTTTTTATAATCCTTTTACAACAAATACACTTGCTTTTAATTGTAATTCTACAAATAAGGTTAATAATGGATCAATTGTTGTGACTAATAATACATTAAGTACGCAAGTTGTAAAGAATAAGGCAAATTCAACTAGCCTTCCTAAAAATAAGACGCTAAAGGTTTTTTTGAAGAAAGAACATAAAGAGAATGACCTCTTATGGGATAAATTTCAGGAGAATACATTAAAGAAAGATACAAGTGCTAACCGTATTGTTAGTATTACAGAGAGAAGTGAAGTAGATTCTTTATTGACTTTAGCCCAGCAACGAATTATAGAAAAGGAGCAGTTACATCTTCAGGAAAATAGGAAAATGATCGCTTACGAAATGCTTTCTGACCTGGATAAAGAAACGCTGACAGAAAAAGAAAATAATTTTTTAAAAAATATAAAACACAGTTATTCAAAAATTAAAACAATTCTTTCAAATTAAAAACTCACATATTTTGGTTGTTCATCCAGTTTTATTCAAATGAGATGTCAATCTTTTAAAAAGACTATTTAAATATTAACGCTATGAAACACTTTCTATTCCTATTACTGCTCTTATTATTTGTAAATAAACAGGTTACTGCTCAAAACGTCGGAAAAACGGAAACTCTTGCTATTTTAAATCAACAATTGGATGAAATAAAAGAAGAGGAAAAACAAAATTTAAAAGTACAAATTAACAATATTAATAGCTTGTTAGACAACGGAGTTATTGGGGTTAACGAAGCCAACCGGTTAAAAATGCAAGCTGCGGAAAAAACTGCCAAGAAAATTGAAGAACGCCAGACGTACTTACGACAAGCTATTACTCACTTAAACGGTTCCGGAAATACGGTAAGAGAAACTAGGGACAGCGAGATTTTTTCAGATATAGATACTTATTTTGACAAGAGAAATAGCGTATCTCCTGCAAAGCCACAAGGATATCCGCAACGACCACCGGTAAGACAATATCAATATCCTCAACCTGCCAGAGGTTATCAATATCAGCAACCTATTCAGCGAAATCAACAGATAGCACCTATAGGTAAAAAGAAATTATGGATATCAACACCAACATCTGTAGACCTGGTGTTAGCCGGAGGTTTATCTAATACAATAAGAGAGGAATTTGATCAAATTACAGAAGTTAGCCAGGAAAATATAGAAGATGAACGTTATTATGACCTGGAAAACTCTCGTTTCTTTGAATTTGGGTTTGCCTTAAAGACCCCTTTAGTACGTAGAAACGGAATTCGTATTAAATACGGATTATCTTATCAAACGAATATCCTGGCACCTAACGGCAATCGCTATTTTGCAGAGCGTAATGGCTTAACACAGTTAAGGGTGGCAAATGAGGAGATTAGAAGGTCACGTTTTGTAGTAAACAACCTGGTCGTACCTATTCATTTTGAAATAGGGTCTACCAGACTAAAACAAACCAGTGAGTCTAATTATTACTCCACTAAAGGTCAATTAAAGATAGGTTTCGGAGGGTATGCAGGGTTTAATGTACATGCCAGACAAACGCTGCAAACTTATGAGCGTAACCGAGGGTTGGTATATTTAAGGAGACAATATATCGATGGTTATGATGTGAATCGTTATATCTATGGGTTAAGTGCGTATATCGGAGTTGGAGGGTTTTCTATTTATGGAAAATACGATCTGAATACCATATTTAACAATGGGGTAGAAGATGAGCGTTTTGTATCCGTAGGTTTGCGGTTTGACTTATAATAAAAACAACGAATAATATAGAAAATTAAATTTTCTAATTTAGGTAGAGAACAAAAATGATATTTAAAATTATGGAGATGAAAATGAGAAATTTAGTTATTGCAGTGGCAATTTTATGGGGATTACAATCTTTTGCACAGGAGAACTCGTTAAAAAACGATATTATCATGGCTCAAGATGGTCAGATACTACAGGTAAAGGTAACAAAGGTTACTGATAATACCATTAGTTTTACCTATCCGGGAGAAAGTGTTACTAACGAAATTAATTCAAAAGGGGTTGATAAGATCATTTTTGCCAACGGAAGAACTCAAAATTTTGGAAGCAAGGAAGGAAATACTTCTCAGGTTCAAGCTCAAGTTGTCAGTCCGAAAGTTGAAAAAACAGCACCAGTTACGGTAGTTCCCGGCACGAATACTACCGATCAAAGTGCCTCTATTTATTCGGATTTTATTGAGGAAAAAGCTCCGGAACTTCCGTTATTCACTAAAAAAACCATGGCAATTATTCCGGTAAAATTTACGAAAGGAAAGCTATACGATAAAACTTTATCTAAAGATGCTACGGACCTTATGGTATCCTTGACTTCACAAAAAGCTGCAACTTCGGGAATCAAGGTTTTGGGTAAAGAAGATGTCATTAAAAAACTACTTGCTGCCGGAATTAATTATGAAAAACTAAGAAACTCTTCACCTCAGGAATTAAGAAAAGTACTGGGAACCGAATATTTATTGTATGTAACCCTAGAAGAAAAGGAGAAAGGAGAAGAAGCTAACCCTACAACCTCTTTAGGTTATGATTTTTTAAGTAGTGAAGAGAAGGTAGCTACATCTGCCAGTGATAAAAAACAAACGGAGTTGAGTGCTAATTTAAGAGTTTATGATGCAGACAGTGAAGTTGAAGCATATGAAGTAGATTTCTTTGAAACTATTTTTAAGAGAAGTCCTTCTACTCTAAATACAAACGTTGGTATAAGCAATAAATGGAAATCCTCTTTACGGTATTTAACAGATCAATTATATACTTCTAAGGTTTTTATGGGGCTTTAGGCGCTAACTAAAGATTTTAAAATATTAATTCAGCTATGTATTATAATAATTAGTCTTGATTGTTGGTTCTAGAAGCAATATTGATCTTAAATCTTTACCAGACACTAATAAAGTTGATAATAGAAATTGATAAAACCCGGGAATAAATACCGCATGTTATTTATTTCCGGGTTTTATGATAGAACAGTTCTAATATTTATAGATTGTTAACTAACCAATCTCCAACTTCGCTGGTTTTATAGGAGGTACCGCCTTCAGCCAGGTCTTCGGTTACATATCCTTCTTCTAAGGATTTATTGACTACGTTTCTGATAGCTTCTGCTTCTTCTTTTAAGTTAAAGGCAGTTTCAAACATCATAGCCGCAGATAATACGGTAGCTAAAGGATTTGCAATATCTTTTCCTGCAGCTTGTGGGTACGACCCGTGAATAGGTTCAAAAAGCGAAGCTTTTTCGCCTAAAGAAGCAGAGGGCATTAACCCCATTGACCCGGAAATTACTGACGCTTCATCAGTTAGGATATCCCCAAACAAATTTTCGGTAATTAATACGTCATAAGAATTAGGCCACTGTACTAATCGCATCGCAACCGCATCTACAAATTCGTAGCTTACTTCTACTTCCGGATAATCTTTTTCCATTGCCTGTACAGTCTCTCTCCATAATCGGGAAGATTCTAATACATTGGCTTTATCTACGCAACATAACTTTTTACCTCTGGACATGGCTGCTTCAAAACCTTTTTTAGCCAATCGTTGAATTTCTTCACGTTTATAAGTACACGTGTCGTAAGCAGTATCGCCGTTGTCTTCTCGTCCTCTTTTACCAAAATAGATACCACTTGTTAATTCTCTAAAGAAAACCAGGTCCGTGCCTTCAATACGTTCTCTTTTTAAAGGAGATTTATCAATTAAAGAAGGAAAAATAAAAGTAGGGCGAACGTTAGCAAACAAACCTAACTTTTGACGCATTTTTAATAATCCTTGCTCCGGTCTTACCTTCGCTGAAGGGTCATTATCAAATCTGGGATGACCAATAGCTCCGAATAATACTGCATCAGCTTTTTCACAAATCTCATGAGTTTCATCCGGGTAAGGCTCACCTACCGCGTCGATAGCTGCGGCACCGGTTAATGCTTTGGTCCAGTTAATTTGATGATTATATTTTGTTGCGATCGCATCACAAACTTTTACAGCTTGATCAATAACTTCAGGACCGATCCCATCTCCGGGAAGTAATGCTATGTTTAGGTTCATTTTTTTGGTTTACTTTTTGTTTTAAGTACTAGGTACTATGTATTAAGTACAAAGTGTAATAGTTATTATAATTTATATAGATATTTTTAAGTCTTCAGAATTTTAATGTGATCACTTTCTTTTAGATACTTTTATCAAAGTTCCTTTTTCATTTATCTAAATCTTTCATTTTACAGTAGTTTCGCTAATTTTTTATTTCTTTTTCAAAATAAATCTTTGTTACCTTCAAAATCTTCATATGTAAGTCCAACTATATCGTCTAAAATTCTATCAATTTGTTGTTTGAAATCACCATATTATTTTTCATTTAAATGTTGGAAGTTCAATTCTTGGTATCAATTAAATTATTTGAAGCTCCATTGTCCGTACTGTTATCAGAATACAAAGAAGTAATAATAATTGCTAAAAGGATTATTAATGATATTCTTACTTTAAGAAGTTGTTTAAACTTTCCTTAATTGGCTGCAAAATGTTCTTTTTCACTTACTTTTTATCATTTTTAAGTTCCGTAGCTACGGCTATGCAACTGAAAAATGATTTCAATTAAGCAAAAAATACCTATTTTTCGCTTCAATCAGAAAAGTTTAAACCACTTCTAATTATTTAAAATTTATTTTTCATCTACCATCTACCATCTACCATCTACCATCTACCATCTACCATCTACCATCTACCATCTACCAACTACCAACTACCAACTACCCCCTTATAATATTCAACATTTTCTGCGTAGCTTTAATGGCGGATACCGTTTGGTCAGAGTCCAGTCCGCGGGTAACAATTTCTTTTTCTTCAGTTTTCCAGGTAATAACAGTTTCACATAACGCATCCGAATTACTTCCTGGGGGAATGCGTACGGCATAGTCCACTAATAAGGGAAGTGTTTTACTTTTAGCCGTATATACTTTACGAATAGCATTCATAAAGGCATCGTACTGTCCGTCACCACTGGCATGCTCCTCCACGGTTTCTTGGTCAAAAGTGATTGCTACCGTAGCCGTAGGTTTTAATCCTTTGGCATGGCTTAGCACGTAGGATTTAATTTTAACCGTGTCTTTGTATAAATTGCTGTCTAAAACATCAGAAATAATATAAGGCAAATCATCCTGGGTAACCACTTCCTTTTTATCCCCAAGTTTTATAATTTTTTGGGTAACTTTTTTGATATCTTCAGGACTTAGTTTTAAGCCCAATTCTTCCAGATTTTTTTCAATACTGGCTTTTCCGGAACTTTTGCCCAGGGCATATTTTCGTTTTCTGCCAAAGCGTTCCGGCATCAAATCATTAAAATACAGGTTGTGTTTATTATCACCGTCCGCATGGATTCCGGCGGTTTGGGTAAACACGTTTTCACCGACCACCGGTTTGTTTACCGGGATTTTAAATCCGGAAAAGGTCTCTACCAGTTTGCTTACTTTATACAATTCGGATTCTTTTACGTTGATTTTTACATCCGGAAAATAATCGTTAATTACCGCGGTTACACTGGCTAGCGGAGCATTACCCGCCCGTTCTCCCATCCCATTCATGGTCAGGTGTAAGCCATTCATTCCTGCTTTAATCCCTTCCATAACATTAGCAACACCTAGATCGTAATCGTTATGTGCGTGGAAATCAAAATGAATTTGTGGATATTTTTCTCTTATTTCCTTAAGAAAAGTAGATGTTTCATCCGGAATCAAAACCCCCAAGGTATCCGGAAGCATTATTCTTCTAACGGGCTGGGTACTTAAAAAATCAAAGTATTCAAAAACGTATTCTTTAGAATTACGCATACCGTTACTCCAGTCTTCCAAATATATATTACTGGTAATTCCCCTTTCTGCTGCTTCTTTTAAATTATCAGCAATATCAGAAAAATGTTGTTTTGCTGTTTTTTTTAATTGATAAGTCAGGTGGTTTAAAGAACCTTTGGTCAAAAGGTTTTGCACTTTTGCACCGGTATTTTCCATCCATTGAAAAGACTTTCCTTTATCTACAAAAGTTAAGACCTCTACCTGATCTAGATGATTAGTTGCGGTAGCCCATTCGATAATATTTTTTACCGCGTCAAATTCACCTTGCGAGACCCGGGCAGATGCCACTTCAATACGATCTACGCCTAATTCTTCAATAAGAAGCTGGGCGATCGTTAATTTTTCAGAAGCAGAAAAAGAAATACCTGAAGTTTGCTCTCCGTCACGGAGCGTAGTATCCATAATTTCCAGGGCTCGCTTGGTCATTTTTTTAGTATATCTTTATCTTATAAATTAAATTTGCGTTAGGGATAGTAATGAAAATCCCACAGCCTGATCCCGAAAGCTTTCGGGAGAAGTGCGAGGAATTGTAATGGATAGCCCGCTCGAACGCCCAAAATAGTTGTCTAAAATGGTCGATCTTTTGCAAATTCCTGAATTTCGGATTTCATCCGGGTAAGATAATCAATGTCATCATACCCATTAAGCAGATTTTCTTTTTTATAACTATTAATATCAAAAGATTCGGACTCCCCGGTAGCGTTAATTGTTATTTTTTGCTCAGGAAGGTTCACCTCTAATTCAGAATTCGGATCTTTTTGGGTTTGTTCGAAAATCTTTTGTAGGAATGTTGGACTTACCTGTACAGGTAATACACCCACGTTCAGGCAGTTATTTCTAAAAATATCTGCAAAAAAACTAGATACCACACATCGAAAACCATAATCGTAAACCGCCCAAGCTGCATGCTCTCTGGAAGAACCGGAACCAAAATTTTTACCACCTACCAGGATTTTACCTGAATATTTAGGTTGGTTTAAAACAAAATCTTCTTTTGGCGTATCATCGTTGTTATACCGCCAATCCCTAAATAAATTATCGCCAAAACCTTTACGTTCCGTAGCTTTTAAGAAACGTGCAGGAATGATTTGATCCGTATCCACATTTTCTATAGGAAGCGGAACAGCGGTACTGGTCAATATTGTAAACTTATCGTAGGCCATTTTTTTAATTATGAATTTTAAAAGGTTAAGAAGTGAAGTTGATTGATTACCACTACTTCTGAATTTATAATCCTGTATTCTGCATTATTATCAGTTATGAGTTATAAACTAAGCTAGTTAGTGCCAAATATTACTCATAATTAATTAACATTCTAATTTTATAAAGTCGTTATTACAATTTCTATTATGAATTCAATTCCTTACAACTCTGAACTCTGAACTCTGAACTCTGAACTCTGAACTCTGAACTCTGAACTCTGAACTCTGAACTCTGAACTCTGAACTCTGAACTCTGAACTATTTCAAGCAATTGCTTCTTCTTTTAATAAAGTCCTTGGATCGGTGACAACACCGGTTACTGCGGTTGCCGCAGCTACCAGTGGACTTGCCAGTAAGGTTCTGGAACCGGGTCCTTGTCGCCCTTCAAAATTTCGATTAGAAGTACTTACCGCTAACTTTCCTGCCGGGATTTTATCCGCGTTCATAGCCAAACAGGCAGAACAACCAGGTTCTCTTAGCATAAATCCAGCCTCCGTAATAATATCCAGTAATCCTTCTTCTTTAATTTGGTCTTCCACTTCGTGCGATCCGGGCACCAACCATGCGGTTATGTTTTCCGCTTTTTTTCTTCCTTTAATTAGCGAAGTAAAAGCCCTGAAATCCTCGATACGGCCATTTGTGCAACTTCCTAAAAAAACATAATCCACTTTTTTACCGATCATATCCTGTCCTTCATCAAACTTCATATAGTTTAATGATTTCTTATAAGTAGATTCTCCGCCACCAATCGTATGTGCTTCCGGAATTTTATTAGTAATACCCATACCCATACCCGGATTTGTACCGTAGGTAATCATAGGTTCAATATCAGTAGCATTAAAGTTGTATTCCTTATCAAAAATGGCATTCTTGTCCGTATACAAAGTTTCCCAGTAAGTCATTGCTTTGTCCCATTCAGCTCCTTTTGGCGTATACGTCCTTCCTTTTATATAATCGAAGGTTTTTTCATCCGGCGCAATCATACCGCCACGAGCACCCATCTCAATACTAAGGTTACAAACCGTCATACGACCTTCCATGGTCATATTCTCAAAAACATCACCGGCATATTCTACAAAGTACCCAGTAGCTCCCGAAGTAGTTAAACGGGAAATTATATAAAGTGCCACATCTTTAGGGGTTACTCCTAATCCTAAAGTACCGTGAATATTGATACGCATCCTTTTAGGCTTAGGTTGCATAATGCACTGCGTAGACAATACCATCTCTACCTCTGAAGTTCCAATACCAAAAGCAATAGCACCAAACGCCCCATGAGTCGAAGTATGTGAATCTCCACAAACAATGGTGGAGCCGGGGAGGGTAATTCCGTTTTCTGGTCCTACTACATGTACGATTCCGTTTTTTCGATGCCCAAGCCCCCAGTGACTAATACCCCATTCTTTTGCATTTTCTTCTAAGGCCTTTAACTGGTTGGCAGACAATGGGTCTGCTACCGGTAAATGCTGATCAATAGTAGGCGTATTATGATCTGCCGTTGCAAAGGTTTTTTCAGGGTATAAAACGCTGTTCCCGCGACTTTTAAGACCTAGAAAAGCAACCGGACTAGTGACTTCATGAATAAAATGGCGATCTATAAAGAATACATCCGGTCCATCTTCAATTTTTCGTACTACATGTGAATCCCAAACTTTATCAAATAATGTTTTACTCATCGTTTTGCATTTAACAATCTAATTTTTCCGGGAAGATCTAACCGAAACCTGTAAACTAAGCAGGTTAATTTTGCTTTTTCACTAAAATTCTGTCTGCAAAAATACAGATTTGAAACCGAACATCCTTAAAAATTCTTAAAAGCCTCTACGATGGTCAAGAAATTACCGGATTGTATTGTGTTTTTTGAAAATTTGTGTTTTAAGTAGTAAAGATTTATTTGTCAATATATTAAAATCGGATTAGGTAGGAGAAGTGGCAAAGGACTAAGGTAGTATTTACATTGTTCAATAATTATTTTTACTAATATTTCTTAAAATTTTGTTTTGAAGTTGAAAAAGGTTGTATATTTGCCGTCCAATAGCGCGGGATGCTTCAAGAGCCTCAGCATAAGTTTCGAGAACCTCAGCATAGAGTGCTATTATTGAAAATTTGAAATTATTTATTAAAGAATTATCTTTAATATCTTAAAATATATATCGCGGGATAGAGCAGTAGGCAGCTCGTCGGGCTCATAACCCGAAGGTCACAGGTTCGAGTCCTGTTCCCGCTACTAAGATAAAAGTCATGACTTAATTGTTGTGACTTTTTTTATTTTATAAAGTGAGTGTAAAGGGCGAGAAGTTTATCCCAAGTGAGGTACGAGTCGAGGGAAGTCCTGTTCCCGCTACTAAGATAAAAGTCATGACTTAATTGTTGTGACTTTTTTTATAGATTATGATTATTAGTGTCCGGTTAAAATATGTAATAGCTTATAAAGTATAGTCAAATATGGCAATTCCAAACTTTAAAGTAGTTAGAGGTTGCTTTTTTACTTTTTAAAAGTAATTTGTTTTTTTTGACCTGGATAATTTTATATTATTGATTTTCAAAATTGTAATAATTAGTCTTGATTCTTGATTCTAGAAGCAATAGCGACCTGCCCGTCCGCAGGTGGGTCCTGAATCTTTACCGAACACTAATGGATTATAATAGCTAGGCCATTTTCTAAAGGCTTCTCACAACATCTTCTTATTTAATAAAAAAGCATCAATTATTCTTTTTTAAAGACATCCATTAAACGACCTTTGCCATAAAAGAAACGTAAAATTGAAATGATTTTTTGAGAAGAAATGACTTCTTTAACTCTAAAACGGGTTAGGTCTAAAAAAGGCTTGTACTTTTCTTTGACGACAGATTTAGGGTGACAAAATTCTAAGATACCCTGATCCCCGTGGATTTGCCCAAAACCGGATTTGCCAAAACCTCCAAAAGGAAGTGCCGGAATCGCAGTATATACCCACATGCTATTGATAGAAACCATACCCGCTCTCAGGTTTTTGGTGATATTTGAAACCTCTTTCTTTCCAAAAACAGAGGCTCCCAGAGCATAATCGTGATTATTTGCTTTTTCTACAGCTTGTGCAGCATTTTTAATGGGGATAATTGCTAGAACAGGTCCAAAGGTTTCTTCCTTCATCAGCAACATATCCTCTGTAACATCAACCATAATCATGGGAGGTACTTTATTTCCTGTTATATTTTCTAAAGCTCCAAAAACTAATCTGGCTCCTTTAGAAAGGGCATCCTGAACTTGGTTTACAATAATATCGACTTGTTGTGTTTGCGCAATTTTGGGAATATCTTTTTCAACTTTTAGGTATTTGGTTTCATCAACAACTTTATTTAAAAAAGTTTCAAATACATCCTCCATTACATAACAACGTTCTACGGATATACATGCTTGACCTGCCAGACTAAAAGCACCCCATGCGGCTTTTTGAGCTGCTATATCTAGATCAGCGTCACTTAAAACAATCATAGGGTCTTTGCCCCCTAATTCTAATAATAGAGGAGTTAAATTTTCTGAGGCATTGCGCATTACAGATTGCCCCGTTTGATATCGTCCGGTGAGTACAATTTTATTTACGTTAGATTGTACCAGGTTTATTCCAATTTCCTTACCACCGTGTACTACCTGGACCATATTTTTAGCAGGAAAAACTTTTTCCGTAATTTCTTTAATAATATCGGCTACGCCCGGAGTGACTTCTGAGGATTTCAAAACAATCGAATTTCCGGCAGCAATAGCTTCAATTATTTGGTTGAATGGTGTGTAAAAAGGCATGTTCCAGGGAGCTAACACGAGGATAACTCCCATAGGCTGGTATTGTATTTCGGCCTTGTAATTTATCATAAAACCGGAAGACATTTTTTTTGGTTTAAGAACCTTTTTTAATCTTTTAATTACATAAGTAGTATGATGTAAAACAGAAAAAACTTCCAGGAGCCCTTCTTCATAGGTTTTGCCATTTTCTTGATGTATGACGGCAGCAATATCTTCTATCCGGTTAGTGATTTCAGTTCGTAATTTTTTTAAAAATTGCTTTCTTTCATCATAATTATAAGCAGACCATAATTGAAATGCTTCTCTTGCCTGTTGAATTACTTGATGAGTATCATTCTTTTTAATAACCTCATTATACAGGGGTGGGTGTTCTAAATCCATAAGCCTTAAATAATAAGTACTAAAAATAATATTAAAAATCGGATTTTATTTGATTGATACTTAAGAACTTTGGAAATATTAGAATGAGAACTTAAAATTATAAACTTTAAGTAGATATCAAGTTCTAGGGAATAAACCATAATGGCATAGCCTGAGAAATTTTTATTTTTTAAACTTCTATCCGTAAATTTTGGTTGATTCAAATATATAACTACTAAAAAAATTATAAATCCATTAACATTACTTCTTAAATTAATGAGTCCTATAGAATTCTCTTAAGATATTTGATATATTTAGATGATCAATTACATTCAATATGCTAGGGGTACAAAAAAAATCACAGCCGGTTCAATGGCTTAATTTGCTACTATTAATAATTACACTGGTAGCATTTCCGTTTATATCTTCGATCACAATTTTATCTGAGCAAGTACAATTTGCAATTATCTTAATAGTTTTTACTTTTTTAGGTTTACCTCACGGTTCAATGGACCATATTATCTTTAGAAAATTAAGAGATAGTCAGGATGAGAAATCGACTACGGACAAAGCATATATATATTCTTCTATCCTTAAAATGGTATTGTTTGCTTTAGTTTGGTTTATTTCTCCATTAATAGGCTTTGTAGCTTTTATATTAATGTCTGCCTATCATTTTGGTGAATCACAATTGTATAGCTACCTGCCTTCAGAAAATAGAAAAGTATCACAACTTCTCTATCTACTCTGGGGGGTTACCTTATTATGTTCCATAATGATCATTCATTTAGAAAGCACACAAAAGGCGTTATTTAGCATATTTCCATATTTTACCCAAGAGCATGACTTTTATAAATTTATCGAATCGAACGCATTGTTCCTGTTCCTTGGGCTTCAATTGGCAAACCTTTTTGGTTTTATTTATTTATTCATTAATAAATTTATGAAAACACTTGATTTTGTCCTGGAGATCCTGATTCTGTTTAGTTTGATATGTGTTTTTTATTACACGCCTTTATTCATTGGCTTTATATTTTATTTTGGAGTATGGCATTCTATAAAAGCAATGCAACAAATCTTTATGTTTCGGTCAAAGAAAGGGGCAAGTTATACTATTAAGAAATACTATAAAGAAACCTTCTTATACTCAATACTAACCCTTTTTGGATTAATAGGTATTATCATTATCGATCGGTATTTTAATTTACTAGGAGATTATACCTTATTATTTTTTATCCTTATATCTATTCTGACAGCGCCTCATTTTCTCCTTTTTGGTAAAATGATCGCTTCTATTAAATAAAATTTAGAATTATGAAAAACGTTCTTCACACAACTTTAGCTTCTTCTAATTCCCATACCATTAACAGCAAACTTATTTTTGATTATGCCATTATAGGTATGGGGGTTGCCGGTTTAAAACTGGCTATGGAGATGAAATCAGACCCCTTCTTCAGTAATAAACAAATATTAATTGTAGATGCAGAAATTAAAAACGAAAATGATAAAACTTATTGCTATTGGGAATATGGCGAAGGACATTGGGATGAGATTGTCAAGAAAAGCTGGAAGCATATAGAAGTATTTGACCGTAAAAAAAACAAACAAATAAAAAGTATAGCTCCTTTAGTTTACAAACAAATAAATTCTATAGATTTTTATAACTATTGTATTAATGCTTTAAAAAAAGACGATTGTTTTACCTTTTTAAACCAAAACGTTTTATCTGTCGCAGAGGCTAATGGTAAATGTACGCTTCAAACGGATGCTCATAAAATTATTAGTGATTACGTATTTGATAGTCGGGTAGAAGAAAAGTTTTTTTCAAAAAAGGAAGATCATTTATACATCAAACAGACTTTTGTAGGTTGGTTTATTAAAACGGATCAACCTATTTTTGATCCAAATACCTTTACTTTTATGGATTTTCGCTTACAATGGGAAAATTCAACAAGTTTTACCTATATTCTTCCTACCTCAACAACAGAAGCTCTAGTTGAATTTACGCTGTTTGCTAATTATCGTTTAGAACGAGAAATATATGAGCAAAAATTAGAGGAATACCTAAATATATATTACCCGGATGTAACTTATGAAATTGTGGAAGAGGAGTATCCGATAAGACCTGTCCCCATGACAGCATTTGATTTCGACAAAAACCCTTCTAAAAAGATTATTAAAATTGGTATTGCGGCAGGATGGACAAAACCTTCCTCCGGGTTCACTTTTAAAAGATCAGAGAAGTTTATTAAAGAGATTATTCAGAATTTAAAAAATGAAAAGCCTCAAAAGCATGTAAATAAATTAATACCCTGGCGATTTAGGTATTATGATTTGCTTTTATTAAGAGTGTTAAAGCATCAGGAACACAATGGCACCAAGCTTTTTATAGCCATGTTTCAATTGTCAAAAGTAAATATTTTGTTTAAATTTTTAGATGAAGAAACAAACCTTATAGAAGAATTTTTATTTATGATAAGGCTACCTAAATGGCCATTTATAAGAGCTATTTTCTCTAAAAATTAATATTGAATTTGTAGTAATTTCTAAATCAACAGAAGTTGTCATTTTTATCTAAAATAAAATATTAGTTCTCGATGCTTATCTATGTAAAAATTATTGAAGTAGTAGTTTGTTTATTATGAGATTATGTCCTATTTAGCGTCCATACATTTAAAAACAGATAGAGATCATCCTTATCCCTATAATGTTCCGGCTATAAAATTTGCTAAAAATATTGATGTGTCTGATAACATCACCTTTATTATTGGGGAGAATGGTTCTGGAAAATCTACGTTATTAGAATCTATTGCCTTTAGATTACAGCTTCCTCATATGGATGGGAGGGGATACCATAAAAAATGTTTTGATGCAGCCAGAAAATTACTGCCTTATTTAGAATTAAAATGGAATATTGAACGTTCCGTAGGTTTTTTCTTTAGGGCAGAAGACTTTGGGGATTATCTAAATAGTGTGCATCGTGCGGATGTTAATTTACACAATCAAATGGGAATTTTAGATGAGGACGTTCCGGATCATATTATTCAGCAGATGAAAGATAGTGCGAATTATCAATTACACCAGGTTCGCAGAAATTACGGACAAGAGTTGGACACCTTTTCTCATGGAGAAGCCTATATGCACATTATGAACCAAATGGTAAATCAGCGGGGCATTTACCTGCTGGATGAACCAGAAGCTTCGTTATCCCCTTCAAAACAATTAGCATTTATGTATTTTTTACAAGAGCATTTGCAAAATTTTAATTCTCAATTTATCATCGCTACCCATTCTCCCATGTTGATGGCGTATCCTGATGCTACGATCTATGAAATAACAGATATGGGTATGAAAAAAACTGCACTTGATGAAACTGATCATTATTCAATTACCAAATCGTTCCTAACTAACCCAGGTGCATTTTTAAGGCATTTTTAAGTGGTAGTGGATTGTTTTTAAACGAAAACCATGCTATCACAAACTTACTTTAGTTATTATTAGTATCCGGTTAAAATAAATAAAAGTTTAGAAGACATAGTAAAATAAGGTAATTCCAAACTTTGAACTGTTTGGAGGTTGCTTTTTCACTTTTTTAAAAATAATTTGTTCTTTAACCTATATATCTATTAAAATATTGATTTTCAATACTATAAGGATTAGTCTTGATTCTTGTTTCTAGAAGCGATAGCGACCTGCCCGTCCGCAGGCGGGTCTTGAATCTTTACCGGACAATAATGTTAAGAAATAAGTATCTAAAGAAACTAAACCTACAATAGAAAAAAGACACATATTTCCCTACTAATTGAACGGACTAAAATTAATTATTTGTTAAGGTAGCATCATTTTTTGGTAATAAACAATAGTTAAAAAAGTACTACTTATTTAAAGAAAACCTAAATTATTAACTTATTTTATTTTGAATAATGTATTCAATCCGTTGATAAAGAGACGCATTAACTAATTTTTTAGGTTAATTAACAATTTGTTAAGGTTAAACCATTTGTCTTATGAAAAAAAACATCTGTGGCAAGTAGAAGTATTCGTATAGTGAATCTTTGTAGAACTAATTAAAACGATTCATAATATGGAATTTAGCAGTAGTAAGCGTTCACACAAAACTATCTATATAACATTTCTTTTTGTTATGTTCATTTTTGTAATGCAAGCGCAAACAACTACCATAAGCGGTAACGTCCTCGGTGAAGGGGTACCGCTACCCGGAGTCAGTATTTTTGTAAAAGGTAGTACGATAGGAGCAGTTACGGATTTTGATGGAAATTATGAAATTAAGGCAAATGAAAATGCAACTTTGGTTTTTAGTTATGTCGGTTTCCAAACACAAGAAATAGCCATATCTGGAAATACTATAATTGACGTAATAATGCTACCGGATGTATCAAACCTCGAAGAAATTGTAGTCATAGGATATGGAACCCAAAGAAAAAAGGAGCTCGCAGGTGCAGTGGGTCAGGTAAAAGCAGAAGAACTGGTTAGAATGACAACTACGGATATTGGTACGGCGCTTCAAGGACAAATATCCGGGGTAAGTGTTACTTCAAGTACAGGACAGCCGGGAGAAACAGCAAATATTCTTATTCGTGGTTTTTCTTCTCTACAAGATGGACAAAACGGTCCTTTATATGTAGTAGACGGAATCCCCTATGACTTTGATCCGCAATTAAGTATTAGCGAAATCGAAAGTATTGATATCTTAAAAGATGCTGCCTCTTCTTCTATTTATGGAACCCGAGGTGCCGGGGGGGTGATTCTAATTACAACCAAAAGAGGTAAAGTGGGTCAAATGGATATTACATTAAATGGCGAATATGGCGTTCAGGAAATTACCTCATACACTCCGTTTATGGAATCGTATCAATATACTTATCTGGATTTATTAAGAAGTTCCAATACATCTGATAAACCTTTTGATAATATTAATGCAGAAATTCACAGAAATGCCAACTGGTTTACTAATAATACAAATATTGAAGATAATATTTTAAATGATTTGGCGGCGGTTCAAAACCATTCTCTAAACGTCGCAGGAGGGGCAGAAGGCTTAACTTATAATTTTAATATCAACCTGTTTGATCAAGAAGGGATCATGGTTAATTCCGCTTATCGGCGTTTAAACTTAAGATCTAACGTGCAGTTTAAAAAAGGAAATTGGAAAGTTTTTACAGGTTTGACTTTTAGCAGAGACCGTCAAGAACGACCACTGGGCAATGTATTTTCTCAGATATTTGAATATAAACCTTTTCAGCCACCTATTAACCTGGGAGAAACAGCTTTAACAGATGTAACGGAGTTTGAACCGGATTTCGCAGAAGGTTTAGGTCAGGTACGAAACTTAGGATTTGTCGCCAGGCGTTTAAATTCAACGAATGTTTTAGACGGAAGCAATACCGGAGCTAATGTTCAGATTGACTACAATCTTTTAGAAGGTCTTAAACTCACCGCTCGTGGTGGAGCTCAATACAACACTAGAAAAGGAGATAGAATTATTCCTTTACTGAACGTTTTTAATACACAAGGAGTGTTAATTCCACCGCAACCCTTTGAAGTCACTTCAAAAAGAACTTCCCTTTTTGAATATGAAAAATTAACTTTTGAAGGAATTTTGAATTATGATAAATCTATAGGAAAACACAACCTATCCTTACTTTTAGTAAATTCTATTGAAAGGTCCGAAACACAATTCTTTGAAGCAGAAAAAAGAGATCAGGCTAATGAGCAAATATCAGTTTTTGACGGATATACACAGACCTTTAATATCGCATCAAATGGTAGGGATAATGTAAGAACACTTATTGGGTATCTAGGAAGAATTCAGTATAACTATGATGGGAAATACCTGTTTAGCGCTAGTATCCGTAGAGATGGCTCCTCACAGTTCAGTCCTCAAAACAGGTGGGGGATGTTTCCATCAGTAATGCTTGCCTGGAATGTTTCAGACGAATATTTTTGGGAAAACCTGGGCGCTTCGGCCAGCAGTTTAAAATTAAGAGCCACCTATGGAACCACGGGTAATGACCGATTCACTCCGTATGGTAATCAAGCCGTTGTAAATTTAGGCCAGGATTACGTATTTGGAAGTACGAATGCTTCGCCTGGTGTAAGTGGTAGTCAAACCTTATCCTTTGGTACGATTCAGGAAAGGTTTGCTAATGAAAACGTAAAGTGGGAAACCTCTGTTGAATCCAATTTAGGATTTGATTTGGGTTTATTTAAAAATAGCCTGACTATCTCCGGAGATTATTATAGAAACGAAAAGAGAGACCTTCTCTTCAACGTGGTAAATGCACCGTCAACTGGGGTTTTTGGAAATAATAGAAATATTATCCTGAATGTTGGAAATATGGAAAATATTGGAATTGAATATGCAGTAAATTACAGACATCGTGGTAAAGGAGGGTTTAACTGGAATACCGGTATTACCTACTCTCAAAATACAAATAGGGTAACTAAAACCAGTGATAACAATCCCATTATATTTTTAGACCAAAGTTTTGTTTCAAACAGAAGTGATGTTCCTGAACGTGTAAGTGTAATTACAGAAGGTTTTGAAGCAGCATCCTTTTTTCTAAGAGAAACAGATGGTGTTATTAGCACTCAAGAAGAATTAGATGCATATACCGCAGAAGTTGATGATCCCGATGCAGAAATCGGTAGTTTTAGGTATATAGATCAACTTACCGTAGATACGGATGGTGATGGGGTTCCGGATGCAGGAGATGGTATCCTTGACCAAAATGATAAAGTATATAAAGGTAGCGGTGTTCCGGATTTTGAAATGGGGGTTAACTTTAATGCTAATTATAAAGGTATTGATTTCTCTATGAGTTGGTTCGGGTCGTATGGAGCTGAAATTATGAATGGAAGTAAGGCCTATGCCTACCAATCCGGTACCCATCAGGATTTATATTATTCATGGACTACCCAAAACACAACTTCTAATATACCCTTATGGGAATCGAGAAACACGGCATCGTATCGGGGGGGCTCTGATTTCTGGTTAGAAGATGGTTCATTCATCAGACTTAGAAATATATCCTTAGGCTACTCGCTATCTAAAAAAATAATTGACAGATTAGGAATAAGTACTTTTAGGATTTACCTCCAGGGGCAAAACCTGGTTACATTAACAAAATATACCGGGTACGATCCGGAAGTAGGAAACAATGGTTTTAGTCAACGGGGAATTGATTTAGGAACCTTTCCCATTAGTCGTCAGTATAAACTAGGACTACAAGTAAAATTTTAAAATTAAGGTTATGAAAAAAAATATAAAAACATACTTTAACAGCTTAGCCACCGTCAAAGTAGCTACCTTATTACTAATCAGTGTAGTTTTACTTTCCTGTGATGAAGATTTTTTAGAACAGGTGAACCCAAATGAACTGACCACTGGTAGTTTCTGGCAAAATAATAACGATTTAAATGCCGGATTAACGTCGGTGTATAGCGTCCTAAAGAATAATAATATTCTGGGGATTGAAAATGAAAATCTTAGAGCAGATATCGCTACCCATTTACAATGGAGAAATATGCTGGCACCTAATGAGATGTATGATCAGACCTTTAATGTAAACTCTAGATATGTCAGAGATCGATGGAATAATTTATATTTAGGGGTATTTAGAGCAAATCAGGTGATAGAAGCTTATGAAAGATTAAAAGACACCTATGTATCAGATACTGAAAGAGAACTGGGTGAACGGATTTTAGCGCAGGCAAGAGCGTTAAGGGGGTTTTACTATTTTACCCTAAATCATAGTTTTAATGAAGGTAATATTCCCTTGTTAAGAAAAGTTCCATCTACTTTTGAAGAATTTCAAACCGCACTTTCTACCTCAGATGATGTAAAATCGTTTTTCAGGGAAGACCTTAAATTTGGGATGGATAACCTTCCTAATTCCTACGACGCCTGGAGTGAATTTGGTAGTGATAACCTGGGGCGTATTACTGCGGGAGCTTGTGAAGCATTACTTGGGCAAAGTTATATTTATGAAAATGATTTTGTAAATGCAGAAATACATTTGAAAAATGTGATAGATAATTATGGATACCAATTGGTAGACGATATTTCAAAAATATTTACCGGAATTGAAGAATTTGGACCAGAATCTATCTTTGAAATCAATTATACTACCGATATTCAATTAATTGAAACTGGAGAACGCAGCCTTACACACAATCTTTCCCATAGGTTGCAAAGTTTTAATTTACAACCCGCTACCTGGCTAGCCCTAAAATACAGAGAAGAAAAAATTGACACCTTAGATCCTGCAAACACCCGTACGGATGCTCCCATTTTTGATAACCGGGGTGAAATTACAGGTACCGAAACCAGATTTCGAATCTACAGTTTGAGAATGCAGAATAGTATGTCTTCTGCAGATGATCCCGATGCTCCGATCTACGGAGTTACTAATGGGGAGTTGGGGAATGCGGGAGGAGAACCTCCACACGGTAGAATCAGGCAAAATATGTTTAAAAAATACATTCACTGGAATATAGATAACCAGGGTGAAGGTGAAGATGACTCTACAGAGTTTAATAATCAATCGGATATCAATTTAATTTTAATAAGACTAGCAGATGTATATTTGATGTATGCAGAATGTATGATAGAAAAAGGAGACGTTTCTGAAGCTTTACGTTATATTAACAGAATTAGAAAGCGCTCTCACCTTATTCTTTTAGGAAGTGAAACTGATCCGAGTGCAGAATTTGCTGATGGACAAACTACCTATATGGATGATATCGATTTTAATCCTGACAACGGTATGCAAACGGTAAATGCGGCTAACTTAACAGAACATTTGCGATTTACAGAACGTCCCTTAGAATTATCACTTGAAGGTAATAGACCGGTGGACTTAAGACGTTGGGGAGTTTATAAACAACGCTTACAGGATTTAGCCAGTGTAAGTTATAGTTTTGTCAATATGGAAGTAAATAGTAATGGGAAACACCCCAGGCGTTTTAAACCCTTTTCGTTTAGAGACGGTGAGGACTTGCCAGCGCATTTCTCACCCCATGGGCCTGTAGTTTCCAGTCAGCCTACCATTGCTGATAATACCCTGGGTGCCCAGAGATTTACAGAAAGTGACAATGCCTATTTACCGATGCCTCAAGATGAAATTGATGCAAATTTAAATTGGAATATTTTTGAATAATAAATATGAGAACAATGAAATATATTAAAAATATAATAGCGGTTTTCTTACTGATTATAGTGGTGATCGGTTGTCAGGAAGAAAGTACCGTGGCCAGGGATAATGCCTTTACTGCTTTAGGATTTACAACTAGCTTTGGTGCGGGGGTAAATAAACAAACTACAGTAAACCAATTTGAATCTTTTATGGACTTATCTTCCGGGGCTACACGTCACGAATGGCGTATACCGGAAGGAGCATTTTTCTTAAGAGGGCCTATTCCTAACCAGGTTAAAATTTTTGATCCGTTTATTATCAATCCCGGAACTACCGTATCTACGGATAGAACCGTGCACGTACTGTTTAAAGATGGAAGTTCTAGTACCAAGGTAACACTATACAACGAATTTGCTGACTCACTTGCTTTTCAAGCCAGACGTTGGAATCCGGCAGATAGTACGGTCGTAGATACTCTTACCAGAACCATTCGTATGGGTGATAAATGGGTATATGAATACGAACTGAATCTGGATGTGTATGATACCATTGTTCCTGAAATGCGTATCAGGGATATTAATGGAGTCAATATAGATTTGCAAAGCACAGATGTTATCAACCTTAGTCAGGGCGATCAATTGATTTTTGAAGATTTACGATCACCCAGTAATAATGCAAGACCCGATCTTACTACCTTTAGAATAACCTCTCGTAATCCTTTTGAGGTAGTTTATGATAGTGAAGAAATGACATCGGCAATTGATACCATTACTTTTGATGCAGGCGTAGGAGAATTCACGGGTTTATTAATTTCAAAAAGAGATCCAACGGATAACTTGGCCGGAGATACGCAACGTTTTGAAATTCCAGTAATCTTTAATGTTCGGTAATGTTGAAACTATTTTCATTCAGTTTTCTTGTAATTCTATCCGTTTTCTCCTGTAAAAAGGTTCCTGAGAAAATTGAAGAAGAAAAGAAACCGAATATTATCTACATTATGTCAGATGATCATACCACACAGGCTTTTGGTATCTATGGGAGCAGGTTAGCCGGTTTAAACCCAACCCCAACGCTGGATGCTATAGCAAAAGAAGGAATGATCTTTGAAAATTGCTTTGTCACCAATTCTATCTGTACCCCCAGTAGGGCAACCATTATTACCGGGCAATACAGTCAGGCAAATGGCGTACTGGATTTAGAAGGCAACGTGGCTACTAGCAATCAATACCTGCCGGCAGAAATGAAAAAACTGGGTTATCAAACTGCTTTGGTAGGCAAATGGCATTTAACTCACCAACCCAATTTTGATTACTATAATATTTTTACAGAGCATCATCAGCAAGGTTCCTATTTTGACCCCTATTTAACAGAAAGTACGATGCATTACGAGCCCTTTAATAGTATGCCTGATTATGAAGGGAAACAATACAAAGGACATAGTTCTGATGTTATTACTGATATTATCTTAGATTGGTTAAAAAACAAACGGGATAAAAACAAACCTTTTTTTCTAATGCATCAGTTCAAAGCACCTCATGATGATTTTGAATATGCCCCCCGTTATAAAGATTATTTGAAGGATATTTTTATACCGGAACCCTCAAGTCTGTATGATAATAAAAATAATGGTTCCGTAGCAACAAGAGGAAAAAATGATTCGCTACTATCCGTAATTGGTTCTTCAGTTTCAAAAAGAAATACCATTCGAAATATGGGAATGCGGATATGGAGTACAGAATTTACTTCCAGAAATAACCCCGATTTTGACATAGACCGAACAAAAAATCTTAGTGATCGAGAACATACTCAGGAAACTTATCAGGAATATCTAAAACGCTATTTAAGATGCGTAAAAGGCGTAGATGATAACGTTGCTCGTTTAATCGACTATCTAAAGAAGGAAGGATTATACGAAAATACCATAATTGTGTATACCGGAGATCAAGGATTTATGCTTGGAGAACACGATTATATAGATAAGCGGTGGATGTACGATGAATCCATGCGTATGCCTTTTTTTGTAAGGTACCCTGAAAAAATTAAGGCCGGATTAAGAACAGATGCCATTATTAACAATACTGATTTTGCACCTACGCTCATTGATTTGGCAGGAGGACAGGCTCCCGAGCAAATGCAGGGTCATAGTTTTAAGCATATATTGCAAACCGGTCAGGAACCGGAAGATTGGCAACAATCCACCTATTACAGGTACTGGATGCATATGGCACATGCACATGCTAATCCTGCCCACTTTGGGATTCGTACAAAACAGTATAAACTGATTTTTTTCTACGGTAAATACTGGGTGGATACTAAAGATCCGGATGCGGATTGGAATAAAAAAAGCTGGGGTAACCGTTTTGAATTAGATACACCCGTTGCCTGGGAATTTTATGACTTATCCGTAGATCCTAAAGAAATGAATAATGCTTATAAAGATCCGAAATACAAAGATATTATTACCAACCTAAAAACACAATTGCTAGCAAAACGAAAAGAACTGGATGAAGAAGATAAAGAAAGATACCCACACATTCAAAAAGTGATTGACATACATTGGAACGACTAGAATTTGCATAATGAACGCTACTTTTAAAACCCTTATACTCTTTTTTTTACTTTTTTCAATAAACAGTTTTAGCCAACTAAAGCAGGAAAAATTTAAAAAAAATTATATCTATAATATTCCTAAATGGGAAGTCCTGGATATAGTACTGACTACCAAAAACAAAATAAAATCACCATTCACCACAGCTTTTACAACTATGTTTACTCATGAGGGTGGTGCACAAATAGAAGTGCCTGGCTTTTACAATGGAGATAACACCTGGATCATCAGATTCTCCAGCGCACTTACTGGAAAATGGCGTTTTACAACAGTATCCGAGATTAAAGAATTAAATGGAAAAACCGGAAAAATTACGGTAACAGCATCTAATAGCAATAATCACGGAGCCATTGTTATTAACAAAAAAAATCCGCAACATTTTTTCTATGAAGATGGCACCCCTTATTTTTTAACCGCTTTTGAATGTGATTGGTTGTACGCACTGGATTACCATAACGATAAGAACTTGCCTAAAACAGATCATTTGTTAAACTTAATTAAAGCAAATGGATTTAACCAGATCGTTATGAACGTATTTTCTTATGACGTAAGTTGGAAAAAAGACGAAAGGTTAAAAAAACATCCTGAACATGAATTTGGCGCTCCAAAAGATATATTTCCTTTTTTGGGTACTAATGACCAACCGGACTATTCAGCTTTAAATCCTGAATTTTTTAAAAAATTAGATCGAACCATTAGTGCCATGCACGATAAAAGGATAGTTTCGCATTTAATGATTTATGTTTGGAACAAATTAGTAGCCTGGCCAGATATGAACACAGAAGCAGATAATATGTATTTTGACTATGTAGTAAAGCGTTATCAGGCATTTCCTAATATGGTTTGGGATATTTCCAAAGAAGCTTTGTACTACGGCAGGGCAGATGCTGACTATGTACATGGTAGAATAGATAGAATCCGAAAACAAGATGCATATAACCGATTACTCTCAGTTCATGATTTTAAATATTGTTCGCGTTATCCTGAGAAAGTAGATTTTATTTCTATACAAAACTGGTCGCATAATATTTATGATAAGATGATGGAAGTTAAAAAAAGGTTTAAAGACAAACCGGTTTTTAATATAGAACACGGGGGCTATGAAGAGTCACCTTATGTGGTTTTTACCGGTGATTATACGAATCCCGAAATTTGTCTGCGTCGTAATTATATGTGCCTTTTTGCCGGCGTATATACGACGTATTACTGGCAGGGCACTTCCTGGAATGTAATTATTTACAATCCTTTTGAACAACCCGTTGATTTTATAAAACCCAGGTTTGATTATTTTAAACCTATGAAAAAACTGTTCTCTCAATTTGAATTCAATACACTAAAACCAACCCCTGCCAAAAATGGAAGTGCCTATAATTTGACGGATGATAAAGGAACGGTTTTATTATATATTCATAAAGAAAACTATGGGATAGATGCTGCCTTCTTAAAAAATAAAAAAGAACCGAGGAACTATCAATGGTTTCATACCTTAACCGGAGAAATGACGGAGGTGAAAACCATACAGAATATTAGGAAATTTGTTTCACCTTGGAGCGGTACAGCAGACGCCATCCTGATTTCAAAGTTAGAATAGGGAATGAGCATTTTTTAGTCATATCATCTATTATAAAAGACATACGTTTTGTCATATTAATACTTGTAAATGTTACTTCGTAACGCATTATTTTAGGAAATTAAAACCTCAAAAAATCATCTAACAATTAGTACTATGAAATTAAAAATATACAAGTTGTTTACATATCTGTTAGGTTCCGTTTTGCTGATATCATTATCATGTGCAGACAAAAATAAAAACAGAGATATTGCGCAACGTCAAAAACCGGTTTTTGAAGCTAATTGGGAATCTATCAAAACAAACTACAAAGATCCGGAATGGTTTAACAATCAAAAATTCGGAATTTTTATTCACTGGGGCGCTTACACGGTTCCTGCTTACGGTTCAGAATGGTATCCGAGGAATATGTATATGGACTCCGCCGTTTTTACGGCACAGTTAAAGCATCAAAAAGATGGTCCGTCAAGAGAAAATACACATCATTTAAAAAATTGGGGAAACCTAAAAACCTTTGGGTATAAAGATTTTATACCTATGTTTAAAGGTGAAAATTTTAACGCTACAGAATGGATTGACCTATTTCAAAAAGCAGGTGCAAGATATGTAGTTCCGGTAGCAGATCATCACGATGGGTTTGCCATGTATAAATCGAATACTACTCGATGGAACTGCGTTGATATGGGGCCTAAAAAAGATATTTTAGGCGAACTTATGAGAGAAGGTCGGGCAAAAGGACTCATTATGGGAGCCTCTTCCCATTATGCATTTAACTGGTCTTTTTACAACAAGAAAAATCATTTTGATACTACTGACCCTCAATATGCAGATTTGTACTCAAGTAAAGGAACAGACGTAAACGAACCGGTTTCCGAAGCGTTTAAAGCTGCCTGGTGGGAAAGAACAAAAGATCTGATAGATAACTATCAACCCGATATCTTATGGTTTGATTTTATGCTGGATACTCCGGACTTTAGGGAGTACCGACCTAAATTGGCTGCTTACTACTACAACAAAGGATTGGAATGGGGTAAAGAAGTCGTATTACAAGACAAAAATTTTTATGAAGAAGCATTTCCTAAAGGAACGGTTATCTACGATCTGGAGCGCGGTAAACTGCCTGGAATTCGAAAATTACCCTGGCAAACCGATACTTCTATTGGAAAAAATTCCTGGTCTTATGTAACTAACTGGAAGTCTAAAGAAACTAATGCATTAATCGATGACCTGGTAGATATCGTTTCAAAAAACGGAAACTTACTGCTGAACGTAGGACCTAAATCTGACGGTACTATTCCGGAAGATCAGAAGAAAATTTTATTGGAGATGGGGAACTGGTTGTCCATAAACGGCGAAGCCATCTATGATACAAAATATTGGAAAACCTTTGGCGAAGGACCTACCGAGGTTAAAAAAGGACATCATTCAGAAGGGAAAAATAAAGGATTCTCTTCAAAAGATATTCGGTTTACAACAAAAGCTAATAAGTTATATGCTATAGTCTTAGATTGGCCGGAAGATGGCAAAGTAAATATTAAGACATTAGCAAAAAATGCCGAATATCTGAAAGATACAAAAATAACTGATGTAAAAGTGTTAGGGAGTACCGATCAGATAAAATGGTCTCAAACCGATAAGGGATTGATGGTTGATATGCCAAAGGAGAAACCCTGTGATTACGCTTTTGTAATTGCACTTAATATGAACACAAAAAAAGTATAGAATACGTATTTTAGAAGCTATTTTAAATCAAGTAAAAGGAATATCGTAAATGCTAAAAACAGATAGTAAAATAGATCATAAATTAGTTACCATAAATTCGAACAGGCTACCGGTGAGAAGTGTAATACTGCTTTTTTTTATACATATAGTCACTTGTTTTTCTCAAAAAGTGGATTTGTCTTTTCAAGATGCATCTTTACCGGTAGATACCCGGATAGAGCTGTTGGTTTCTCAAATGACCGTTGAAGAAAAAATAAACCAGCTTACGAATGGTGCTCCTGCTATCCCAAGATTACAAGTTCCTGATTACGATTGGTGGAGCGAAGCTTTGCATGGCGTGGCACGTAATGGTAAAGCTACCATATTCCCTCAGGCTATTGGCTTGGGTGCAACCTTTGATCCTGACTTGGTTCAAAAAGTCGCTAATGCTATTTCAACCGAGGCAAGAGCAAAATATGCCATATCTCAGGAAATGGGAAATCATAGTAAATTTGCAGGCCTGACTTTCTGGTCACCCACGGTAAATCTTTTTAGAGATCCTAGGTATGGGCGCGGACAAGAGTGTTACGGCGAAGACCCTTATTTATTATCAAAAATAGGGGTAGCTTTTGTAAAAGGCTTACAGGGAGATAACCCGGATAAGTTAAAAGTAGCTGCATGTGCTAAGCATTTTGCCTTACATTCAGGACCGGAACATGATAAGCTGAAATTTAACGTAAGCCCTTCAAAACAGGATTTATATGAAACGTACTTCCCTGCCTTTAAAGCATTGGTAACCGAAGCAAAAGTGGAAGGGGTGATGATGTCATATAATATGGTCTATGAAAAACCAGCCGTTTTAAATTCTTTTTTAATCCAGGAAATCTTAAGGGATACCTGGAATTTTGACGGATATATAACTTCGGATTGCGGAGCAATTTCAGGCATTTCCGGGAAGGATGGTTTTGTCAGCACCCCTGTAGAAGCTGCGGCAATGGCTTTAAAAGCCGGTACTAATTTAAACTGCGGACAGGCATATAAATTATTAACCAAGGCCTTAGAAAAAGAATTGGTTACGGAAGAACTTATTCATGAGCGCACCAAACAGTTATTTAAAACCCGGTTCCGCTTAGGTATGTTTGATTCACCGGATACAAGTTCTTACAAAACCATCAGTTCAGATCATATTCATAGTACAGAACATATTGAATTAGCTCGTGAGGCTGCCCAAAAATCAATAGTGTTGTTAAAGAATAAAAATAATGTACTTCCTATTTCAAAAGATATTAAAGTACCTTATCTAACCGGCCCGTTTGCTAATTCTAATGATATGTTAATGGGGAGTTATTACGGAGTAAGTTCTAATGTGGTAAGTATCCTGGAAGGAGTTACGGATGCCATATCTTTAGGAACCTCTCTAAATTACAGAAGCGGTGCCTTACCTTTTCATAAAAATATAAATGAGAAAAACTGGGCGCCTAACGTAGCAAAGGAATCCGATATTGTAATATGCGTGGTAGGATTAACGGCCGATCGAGAAGGGGAAGGTGTAGATGCTATCGCCTCTGATCATGGTGGAGATCGTAAAGACCTTAAACTACCGGAAAATCAAATCAACTATATTCACCAGCTGGTCGAAAAGAAGAAAGGCCCTTTAATCCTGGTTGTGGCAAGCGGAAGTCCTATCTCTTTAGAAGGTATTGAGGAACACTGTGATGCTATTTTACAAATTTGGTATCCAGGAGAACAAGGTGGGAATGCTGTGGCAGACGTACTTTTCGGTAAAATTTCGCCGTCCGGTCATCTACCAATCACCTTCCCTAAAAATGTAGAGCAGTTACCCCCCTACGACGATTATTCGATGAAAGGCCGTACCTATAAATATATGACCAAAGAACCTATGTTTCCATTTGGTTTCGGACTTACCTATTCTAAAACGAAGTTTAGTGACCTATTGGTAAACAAAACAACGCTAAAATCAAAAAATTCTTTGGAGGTAGAATTAAAAGTTGCTAATACCGGAGATTTCGATATAGAAGAAGTCGTTCAGCTGTACGTAAGTCCGGAAAATACTAGTGAAAATTTACCTATACACAGTCTAAAGGCATTCGAACGTGTTCAATTAAAAAAGGGGGAGACTAAAACGATAAACCTCTCTTTAACTCCCGAAGAATTAAAAGTAATTGATAAAAACGGAGAAAAGACCTGGTTAAAGGGTAATTATAAAATTTCGGTTGGAAATGCTTCCCCGGGACCTTTAAGTAAAAAACTAGGAGCAACCGTACCTCTGGAAACCACAATTACTTTACGATAGGTGATGCGTGGATTGACCTTTTTAATACTAAAACCCATAAACATATAGCTAAATGAGTATAAAATGGCATAGAAAATTCATGTTATTTAATGTTGATTTAGCTATGTCATAATTTAAATATCAGAATAACATAGATAATGAGACTCATAAACCTGCTTGTAGTACTTTTTTTAGGTTTAAACAGCTATATGTTTGCCCAATCAAAAGAAGTTGCAAATTATGCCACACCAGAGATGGAAGAACAGGTAGAAGCGCTTTTACAAACCATGTCTTTAGAAGAAAAGCTGGCTCAAATCACGGGTACGCGTTTACGGGAAATCATGGTAGATGGTAAACTTTCCTTGGAGAAATGTCGAGAACATATTCCACATGGTATTGGTCATTTTTGTCAGTTTTCATCAGGACTAACCTTATCTCCTGAAGAATTGAGAGACCTGGTTAGAGAGATTCAGCAATATTTGGTCACAGAAACCAGAACAAAAATTCCGGCTATTTTTCATGAAGAAGCCATTACCGGCTTTGCTACGCAGGGTGCAACCACTTTTCCGCAACAGATTGGCGTAGGTTGCTCCTGGAATCCCGAAATCGTTCGGAACAATGCACGTTCTACTGCACAAAATATGCGCGCTGCCGGGGCTACCTTAGCATTATCCCCTATGTTGGACTTAAGCAGAACAGCACATTGGAATCGTTTAGAAGAAAGTTATGGTGAAGATGCTTATTTGACTTCAAAAATGGGTGTTGCCTTTGTAAGAGGTTTGCAGGGTGACGATTTTAAAACGGGCGTAGCAGCTACCGTAAAACATTTTGCCGGTTACGGAACTTTTAACAATAACGAAAAAGAATTATATGAAGAATATTTAATGCCACATGAAGCAGCTATTAAAATCGCAGGGGCAAAAAGTGTAATGCCATCCTACGGGAAATACAAAGCCTTACCGGTTGTGGCTAACCCTACCATGTTAGATCAAATGTTACGTAAAGAGATTGGTTTTGACGGGTTAGTAGTGAGCGACTACTTTTCTGTTTCTAAAACGTATAAAGGCTATAAGCAAGCACCTTCAGAGATGATTGCCGGCGCCATGGCAATTAATGCAGGGGTAGATGTAGAACTAGCATCGCCCATTGCCTATCCGTTATTACCGGAAGCTTTACAAACGGGGGATGTATCTATGGAAACGATTGACGCAGCAGTAAAACGCTCTTTATTGATGAAAGCCAAACTAGGATTGTTAGATAAAGATCCGGTTATAGGAAAAGAAGGAACTTTAGATTTTGATCCTTTGGCTAACCGTAAATTAGCTTATGAAACTGCGGTACAATCTATTGTTTTATTAAAAAACAACGGTATTTTACCTTTAAGTAAGAAAGTAAAAACGATAGCTCTGGTAGGGCCAAATGCAGCTACCGTTCACGGCTTGTTGGGAGATTACACCTACCAATCCATGATTTCTTTTTGGCATAGTAAAGAATTTGACCCTACTAATCCCAAATTAGTAACCCTTAAGGAAGGATTAGAAAACAGGTTAAATTCTAAGGTGAAGATCCTTCACGAAAGAGGTTGTGACTGGAGTGCCCCTTTAGAATCAAAAATTGATGCCAGTGGTTTGGGAGATGACCGATTAAGTAAGTTAAAATTGTTGACTATAAAAGGATTGCCACAACCCGATTTACAACGTGCCATTAAATTTGCAACGCAGAGTGATGTTATTATTGCCGCAATGGGCGAAAACTTATATTTATGTGGTGAAGGTAGAGAACGTAAAGGTATTCGTTTACCAGGATCACAAGAGGCTTTTGTAGAACAGTTACTTAAAACGGGTAAGCCTGTTATCTTAGTGATGTTTGGTGGCCGCCAACAATTAGTAAGTAAGTTTGAAGACCGATGTGCAGGAATTATCCAGGCGTGGTTTCCGGGAGAAGAAGGCGGTAACGCAGTAGCAGATATCATTACCGGAAAAGTAAATCCGTCTGCTAAGTTATGTGTAACCTATCCGAAAACCGAATCCAAAGCAGAAATTAATTATAAAAACGGGTATCCTGATCAGAATTTAGTGCAATATCCATTTGGTTATGGGCTTTCTTATACGGACTATACGTACTCTGATCTAAAAATAAATTCTGAAGCTAAAATTACTGATCAGCGTATTACTATGTCGTTTAAAGTGAAGAATACAGGTAAGGTGAAAGGTACTGAAATCGTACAATTATATATTTCCCCCTTAGATACTCAAAGTACAATGAAACCTATTCAATTAAAAGGTTTTCAGCGGGTAAGCCTTAAACCGAAGGAAGAAAAAGTACTACAATTCAAAGTTTCTCCACAGCAATTTGCAGAGTATAAAAATAGCCAATGGGTGATTGAGCCGGGGCTTTATAAATTTATGATTGCCGCATCCAGTACAGATGTTCGACTGGAATCTCAGATAGCATTAAAAGGTCCTAAAAAAGTTTTAGAAAATGGCAGGTCGGTATTTTTTGCACTAACCGAATAATTAGAAAAACAAGTAAAATAAAATACAAATGAAAAAAGGTCTCTTATTAATGCTAAGTCTGGGTTTAATGTTTGGGGTTTTTGCGCAACAAAAACCAAACGTTATTGTCATTCTAGCCGATGATATTGGTTTAGGAGATGTCTCTTACTATCGTGAAAAACATACAAAAGAAGTTATATCAAAAACTCCTAATATAGATAGGTTGGCAAAGGAAGGTATAGCCTTTACTAATGCACGTACTCCGGCAGCACTTTGTGCACCTACCCGTTATGCGGTTATGACAGGTAATCATTGTTATAGAAGTTATGCACCCTGGGGAGTCTGGAGGTTTTATGAAACCTCACCCATCAAAACGGATCAGTTAACATTAGGATCACTCATGAAAAAAGCGGGGTATCAAACCTCTTTCTTCGGAAAATGGGGATTTGGAATGGATTTTTATGAAAAAGGTACCACTACGGTCTATAAAACTTCCGGAAAAAAGGTTGAAAAAAATATTGACGTACACCAAATTGCAGGTAAAGGACCCAAAGAAAATGGGTTTGATTATAGCCTTACCTTTCCTTCCGGCATTCAAAATATTCCATATGTAGTGTATGAAAATGAAAAGTGGATGCCCTTAAAAGCAGATTCTGAAATCGGATTTATTTCACAGGAGAACATGACTAAAATTGGGGTAGTACTGGATAAAAGTGAAGGTCCTGGCGATACCCACTGGGATCCGCACAATATGGGGCCGTTACTGGTAAATAAAGCGGTTAATTATATTAAAAACTCCAGAAAAGGAGATCCCTTTTTCATGTATTACTGTTCGCTGGCCGTACATCTGCCACATACACCTACTAAAAGTTTAAACGAAATTGCTATTGCCAATACAACTCCCTCCCGTCATTTGGATATGGTAAAAGAACTGGATGTACAACTAGGAATGCTTATAGATGCACTTAAGGAAAAAGGTATTTATGACAATACCTTACTAATCTTTACATCAGATAATGGAGGATTATCTAATAAACAATCAAAAGCATCCGGGCATAATTCCAGTGATATCTACCGTGGTGGGAAAAACAAGATGTATGAAGGCGGCAATAGAGTGCCTTTAATCGTTTGGTGGCCAGGAAATGTAAAACCTAATTCCGTTTCTGAAACTCCTGTTTTGGGGATCGATATTATGGCCACTTTAGCTGCTATCACCGATCAAAAAATAGAAGGGGATAATGCAATGGACTCTTCAAGCTTGCTACCTATATTAAAAGGAGAAGACACATTAGTCCATCCGTTTATCATGACACAATCCGGTAGTGGGAAGCAAAGTATTATTATTAAAGATGGTTTTAAATTAATCATGCAACATGATAAAACTGATAAGACATACAGAAGTAGAAAACCTATTGCTTTGTTCAATCTGAACAATAACCCTACAGAAAAGGAAAAAGGCAATCTAATTAAAAATCCGAGCTACACTTCAAAGGTACAAGAGCTATTTACTTTATATAATACCACCAGAAATAGTGGGATAAAAACGAGGAGTTAAGTCAAGGGTAGATTGTTAAACATTTTCAAGTAAATTTTAAAACCTGCTAAAAAAGGAGTTATCCAGTTTTAGCAGGTTTTCTTACTATTTTTATGAACGGAAAAAGTTTTATTTTTTAAGAAATTTTGTTGTTATCGATGCCTCATTTTGATTGGTGATATTTACAATGTAAGCTCCGGTTGTCAGATCAGCAACGGATACGGTAAGCGTTTGGTTGTCGTTATTCTCCTGAATAATGCTTTCCTTAACCAGGTGACCAAGTAACGAATATATTTGAATTTTTCCTTTTCTAAAACCTGTATTTTCAGGTAACTCAATATTCAAATGATCACTGACGGGATTCGGAAAAATTTGAAGTTTTGCAACCAAGTTTTCAGGAGTGCTTAAAGTATTTTCCGTATCTTCAATAGCGTTGATACCTGCCGTCCAATAGGTACCGTTAAGCTCATAAGCACCAAGATCCGGTGCCTTCCCTTTAAATCTCTTTTTAAAACCTGCAATGATGATACCTTTATCAACTACCGCACTTCCCGGCGTAGGCATAAAATTTTTATTTGCCTTATCTTCAAAAGGTAATTTAGCTGAAATTAAATTACTTCGGATATCAAAATCCTTAGCCGTTTCGCTAAACCAACCTTCCGTATTCGCAAAATTATTATAAACCTTATTTTTCTCCTGAACGTAACCATTTACCCAGGAACCCATGGCTCTTTCAGCATTCCAAATCGTATTATGGTAAAAATTCAAATGTGTATTATTCCAGTTTACCTGATATCCACTCCAGGACACGTTCCAAACCACATTATGGTGAACCGTATACCCTTTGCTATTATTATCCAGGTAAATTCCTGCGGCTTTGGCAGGTTTGCCTTTAGAATGAGAATAGGCGGGTGCCGTAGCATCATGAAACCAGTTATGGTGTATCTCAGAGTTTTTTAAGTTAGCATTACCTACAGTGTAAAAAACTCCGGAATCACTATTAATTCTTTGTGATGCTGAAACATCATTATAAGCGATTGTACAATTATTTCCGTTTACATACATTCCGTCTCTACCAGCATTAAAGATAGTATTTTTTAATACCTTCATATTATTAGCACTGGTTCTGATAGGCGATGCATGAATCCCTAAATAATCCGTGTTACTTACCATATTTCCTTCAATAGTGCAATTAGTAGCTGCCCAGCCTGGTACCAATATACCGTTTGCCGAGCTATGGTTGATGGTACATCCTTTTACCAAGGTATTATCGCCAAGAACTTCCAGAGACGCTTCACTAATTTGAGCGGATTTATTAGTTAAATCATCATAACCCTCACTACCATGAATGATTTTACAATTGATTATCTGATTATTATTTGCATTATTATGAATTTTCACACTTCCGCCAAAAAAGCTTAATCCTTGAAGTCTTACATAATCTCCTTTTATTTCTGAAATATATTTAGACCTTGCAAATTCAACAGTGCCATTATTGGGCTTAGTGCCGTTAGCAGGCTGGAGGTAAAGTGTTTTTGTTGAGGCATCATAAAACCATTCGTTGGCATAATCCAATACTTCTAATTTATTAAATAAATAGAGTTGACCTCTTTCATTTCTAGGATAGTTTCTTTTAACTGTTGGGTTATGCGGGTTAAAGGGCCAATTATTTATATTAACACCATTGTGATTAATTCTATTACCGGTGCTGCTTGTAATTCTCCGGGTCCAACTGGCTCCTGAATGTGCACCGAGGTAATAAACTAACCCACCGGTCCAATTGATTTTCGGCATATTGTTGACGGTAAAGTGATTACCGTTTCCTCCGGTTACCGGAGTGCAGTTAATAGTCCAACGATTGTTGTCCGTATTATTTGGCCATCTTGCCAGATCCATATATTTACCATTATGGTAGACAGCTCTATACCGTTCGCCAATCTTCATATCTACGGTAGCTTTGTAAATATTACCTCTATGTATTTGCCACCCATTAATTTTAGTAGTAGCACTAATTTCAACCTTTTCGCCGGGTGCAGCTTTAAAGGTTAAGAAATTATTTTTAGTACCGTTCTTGTTAATGTTTAATGGTTGTTCGTAACGACCACCCCTGATAATACAAACATCACCGGCTGACATGGTCGACACTGCTTTGCCAAATGTTTTATACGGTTTGTTAATCGATCCGTTTCCGGTCGTATCATTTCCATCTGTAGCCACGTAGACATCTTTGGCAATACTTACTGTAGTTGTTAATAATAAGAGAAAGAGCAAATAAATGTTAGTTATTCGGAACATAATTCAATATTAAATGTAAAAAAGTTGAGTAGTTGTGTAAGGCTTTTTAATTCCTTGTTATAATCAATGCTAAAATTACATAAATATTGTGTTAATTTCTAAAAATTAATCCGTTTTACCGGTTAACTCCCTATTACTTTTTATGATTCTTTCCTTTTGTTCCTTAGTAAGTTGCTGTTTATAATACACCCCCGGACTATGGTAAACGTGGTGTTTTTTCATTTCCGGATCGTCAATGTCCAGACTGAGGTCACAATCAAACCTAACCAGGTTTGCATGATTGGTCGACCATCCGTTAACCGCTGTAAAATGCGCTAAACCCCAGGTAATACCCCTACCGTCTTTTGTGTTGGTAAAAGCATCAGGAATATAAGGACCGGCTGCAGTAGGCATTAACTCTACCATAGAAGCTATCTTAAAATTAACCCCATCTTCTGCAAACTGAACGGTGTTGTGTTCGTTCCCATCTTTTATGGTCAATGCGGCAATTCCCTGTTTAAAAGGAAAAAGTGTGGTTTCATGACCGGAGGCTAAAACAGGGTTCATTGAACTTTTTGTAAATGGCCCAAACGGACTTTCAGCGGTTGCCAGGCCTTGCATACGGACTAAATTCGGTTTTTGATTAAAATCTGATTTGTAGTATAAATAGATTTTATCTTTATAGACGAGGGGATAAGGGTCATGGATAGAGTATTGATCCCAGCTGTCCTTAGGTCCATTCGGAATGACAATTTTGTTAGTGGCTGTCCAGGGCCCATTCGGAGATTCGGCATAAGATAATAGTACCGGACAGTCGTCACCTCGTAAACCACTAGCTTCACTAAATCCCTGGTAATACATATAATATTTACCTTGCCATTTTAAAATATCTGCTGTGGTTACGGATCGATGCCCCGGATTTGGTTTCGGTGGTCGCGGGATGGCAACTCCCTGTTCTTCCCAGGTAAAACCATCAAGGCTGGTTGCATACCAAATTTCAGAAAGATCCCAATCTGAAGAAGGAATGGTTTCCGTACTTGATTTTGCTCCTTTTGGCGAAGTTACCGTATGCCTGTAAGTATACCAGACGTAATACTTTCCGTTTTCAAAAATTACTTTTGACGGATCACGCCTACTAATCGTGCCATCTGCATTACTATAATCAAAACCGTTAAGTTTAGTGTACTTGAATTGAGTATATAATTCGTTGGTCTCCGGGCTTGGAGTTACATAATTTTCGTAATTGCGTTCTAATGCCCTGCTTAACGGAAAGTCCGGTTTTTTTTCTGGTAACATAAAGGGAAAATGATTATCCTGAGCGCCACAAGGAATGGATAAAAAGCTTATACAAACTAGTAAATACCAATGTTGCTGAATTGTTTTCATTAATTAGTTTTTTAATAGGGTTTCAAAGCGAAAGTCTTTTATATTTGTTTTATAGGTAACGTTAATGGATTTTAGTTCGTCGATATGTCTGGCATACATACCGAAGGCTGGGAGAACGCCAAAGAGTTTAAATTCAGGATAACGTTCTTTATCTTCGGGAACAACTATGTCTTTATGTTGTACCGTACCACCTCCGGGTAAAGTAATTTGTATGTTTTCGAGCTCAACCGATTCAATTTTATGACCAGGTGTTCCCGTAATCAAAATTCCGGAGGGTGGTGATACTCTTGAATCTGCTGAACTTCGGGTTTGAGCCACTACATTTCTGATAAGTACATTTTTGATAGAGCCTACCGGACGTTTTACAGCATCTCGATATGTTTTTAAACGTTTACCTAACCGAATAAATATAGGCATTTCTGTATGGGTCATTCGTATATCCTCCATTAAAACGTCATGAATATTAGCACCATCCACACTTAATATCTTAATGCCTCCCCCTTTAGTATCGTAAATCTCACAGTTTTTAAAGCTAATATCATAAAAATCTCCCATGGATTCCGTACCTAGTTTGATTGCACCCCAATCACTTTTTAAAGTACAATTTTTAACTTTTACATTATAAGTAGGTAACGGACTGGTAGTTTTAATGCATATAGAATCATCTCCGGAGTCTATATTGCAATTTTTAATGAAAACATTATGACTGGAATCCAGATCAATTCCATCATTATTTTTATTAGCATGGTTGTATATGGAAATACCATCAATAAAAATGTCGTAAGATTGATAAAAATGACAAGCCCACGCAGCTGCTTCCCGAAGATGAATATTCTGTAAACGAATTTGAGAGGATTTTACAAAGCGAACTAAGAAAGGACGATTTTTACCAATTTTTTTATCAGATAAACCAAGTTCTGCCCTTTTCAATTTAAGGTTTCTAGCAAGAAATGAAGCTCCGTTTCCATCTATCGTTCCTGTTCCGCTGATTCCTATATTAGTAACTTGTAAGGCTCCTATTAGGCAGGTACCTCTTTCCTGACCTACGGCATCAGTAAAAGTGTCTATACTTTTATAATCTGTAGGGTTAGAACTGCCTACAAGTTTTGATTGCTCCTGGACATGAAGTGTTACGTTATCTTTTAGAATTATAGTACCACTAATATAAATTCCATTCTTTAAACGGACAATACCTCCTCCTTCTTCAGAGCATTGATCAATAGCTTTCTGTATGGCAGTGGTATTTATAGTTAAGCTATCGCCTTTAGCCCCAAAACTTTCAACATCATAAATTCTAGTTTTGGATTGAAAAGCATATAATACTCCAATACTACAAAAAAAAATCAAAAACCTACCATACTTCTTTACTAGCAATGTACGCATTCTTGTTATCGATTAGCGACTAATTCCCATGTTCTTACCCAGTTGTAATAAGTAGTCCTTTCTTCTTCGGTATATTCCATACCACCATTTTCAGGAACTTTATTCCAATTGTAGGTTTCCACGACCATTCGTAAATGCATGGTAATATCAAAATCTGCTGGCGGCTTTACTTTGGATTGAAATTTACCGTCTAGAAAGAATAGAATTTCATCTTTTGATTTCCACCATACTCCATACACATGAAAATCATCATAAACCTTTCCACTGGCGTCCGCTCTGGCTTTATGAGAACCTTTCATATAGTCGCAACCTTCAGGAATATTTCTGCTATGAGTATTCGAATTCATAGCTTGATCAAAGTTTTTTATCCATGCCGCCGGGTTCGTTATTTCACCTACACATTCCTGGATATCTAATTCTGTTGTTCTCTTATCACAACCTTTTACACCTTTACGGTTATTAATTAACCAAAATGTCGAGGACATAAAGGTTTTATTAGCTTTCATTTCACATTCATAGTAGCCATAAGTCATTCCTGCTTTGGAGCCTACGTAACCGCCGCCGTGAGTAAAAATTTTATCATCCCTTATAATTTTCTGAGGCAACAAGGTGGTGGTAATTTGTAAACTACCATCAGCAACTTTTATATTTTCAGGAAGGAATAGACCCGGCGGACGACCAATCCAACCTTGCCCAGAAATCTGCCATTTATCTTCATCAATCTTTTTACCTTTAAATTCATCAGACATTTGTTTATTTAGCTTCCAGATCATATTTGGGGGTTTAGGATCTTCGCCTTTTTGGAAGCTCGGTTTTTTTTGTGCAATTACACTACTTATTGTAACTAAAAAAGCTACTATTTGAATTTTTCTAAATTTATTCATTTGTTTATATAATTTTATATGAAGCGTATAAAACGGATGTCAAGCATTTACTTAGATATAGAATTGCTGATTTCCTTTTTATTTAAAAATATGTTTTGCTGCCGGACGTGCAATACGTCCTTGTAAACAATGGGCGGTCTGTCATCCTTAGTAATGGTTTGTAAACTAAAATTAGTAATAACCAGACCATCTACATGCCTGGCATAAATACCGGAAGCAGGCAGAGTTCCCACTTTTTTAAATTCCGGCCACCAATTGCCTAAGGTTTCTAAGGTATATTCTTTTAAATCTGTCTTGTTAGCATCTTCTTTTGTACCGCCACCGGAAACAGTAAATTGGATATTATTTAATTGGATGTTTGAAATATAGTGATTAGGCATTCCGGTAATGAATATAGCAGCATTTTTATCCAGTTCACGGTTGTCCGCAATCATATTATTAAAAATAAAGCCATGCATGGCTTTCATAGGTAACACTTCCTGAGGAGCATCCACCCCCGCACGTTGCTGGCAAAAAGTCATAAAAATAGGCCTCGGTACGTTTTTCATTACAATATTTGAGAACAACATATTTTTCATTTCTCCTCCTTCATTCATTTGAATCTTGAACCCGGAATCCTGTATGTCGTGAAAGGTACAATTACTTACCGTGACCGATTCGAAATCTCCCCTGGAGGCCAGGCCTATTCGCATTCCTGCCCATTTACTGGTAAATACGCAATTCGTAATCACAATGTCTTTACAGGGCTTGTCCGGCTTTGAAGTTTGTAAACAAATGGAGTCATCACTGGTATCAAAAGAACTGTTAGAAACACGAACGTTTGTACAACCGTCAAAATCCAATCCGTCTCCGTTATGATTCACCCGACTGATAATTTTAATACCATCAACTACAATTTCATGACAATACAACCAGGCGGAAGTCCAGGAAGCAGGGTTGATCAAAGTGATATCTTTTAAACGAATATCTTCACTATTTAAAAACCGCATTAACATAGGGCGTCCTCCTTTGGCTTTTGCGAAATTTCTTGGGAATCCGTTTCCGTCAATAGTACCATACCCCTCTATGGAGAAGGATTTTGCGTTGCGGGCAAAAATCAAGCAACGATCCATATGAGGTTCGTTTTTATAAGTGTTTTTATGGGTATCTGTAGTATAATCCTGATAATTAGGACTCCCTAATAAAACCGCACCATTTTCAATATGTAAAGTCACAAAATCTTTTAAATAAATAGTGCCGACCAAAACCGTTTTTCCGGAAGGGATGACTACTTTTCCCCCTCCCTGTGACGTACAAGCATCGATCGCTTTTTGAACAGCTTCCGTATCTAACGTGATGCCATCTCCTTTGGCCCCAAAATCCAGCACATTGTAAGTGGTTGCACTAATAGGTATTGAAATAGTTAATATGAAAAAGGTAATAAATACGTTCATTTATATTTTATATGGTGTGAATATTGCTGTCAAATCGGCCATATCACCGGTTTTTTGTTGCCAAATTTTTAGTTCTTTAAGAAGTTTTGTAATTATCTTTTTAGACTCCTTCTTTTGATAGAGATTGGTAGTCTCCCAGGGATCTTTTTTTATATTGTATAGTTCCAAAACCTTCGTTTCAGGATATATAATTAACTTATAATCTCCGGAAATCATACCTCTCTGATCATCAAACATAGCGAGATAAATTGAGTTTCTGACATTTTGTTTTTTTGAAATTAACGGAAGCAAACTTTTAAAATCCGTAGCTTCCATGGGTTTTAATTTAAGCAGGTCAAATAGGGTAGGGGCAATGTCCTGTAAATACACCCGCTGATTGATTTTTCTATTGGCATCAAATCCCGGAGCTTTTACAATTAACGGTGCTGTTACACTTGGTTCATAGAGACATACTTTGCCTGACACTCCGTTTTCGCCAAAGTTAATTCCATGATCCGAAGTAAAAACAATTAAAGTACGGTCATAAATTCCTTTATCCTTTAATGCCTTTATAATATCACCAATCCGAACATCCATATGGGTAACCATGGCGTTATTCCGTTGAACGCGTTTTTGCATGGTTTTCAATCGTAAAGGATCTGGTGCGTATTGATACTTTATATTTTTATTTAAGCGCATTTGATCAGAAAAACTTGGGGGTAGGGTTATTTTATCGGTGGGATATAAATTATAATATTGTTGTTCGGTTTCTCTGGGTACATGGGGTGCATTAAAAGCCACATAGGCAAAGAAGGGTTTCTCTCCTTTATAATTCGTGATAAAGTTAGCAGCCTCGCTTGCGGTAACATCTGTTATATGTCCCTCTTCCGTATAATATGTATTGAATTGTCCGGATCGTATGCTTCCTGTTTCGTTAAATATAGATTCTACCGGTTTTCCACTAGCATGCCATTTACCGGTCATATAAGTATAATAGCCGTTATCCTGTAATTTTTCGGGTAATGATTTTGGGGCGTTTTTCCTATTAATCTTTTTAGCATCCCATAAATATTTTCCGTACATCAGCATGGTTCTGCTTGGGATGCAGACTGCGGGTGACCAGCAACCCATATTGTATGCTGCAGTAAATGATATACCTTCTGAGGCTAATTGATCAATATTAGGAGTAACCATTAAGGTATTTCCGTAGGCACCAACCGCCTGATTGCTTTGATCATCAGATTCTATAAATACTACATTCATCTGGGTAAAACCACTTACTGTGGTAAAAAAACAAAGTATATAATGTAGCACTTGATTTTTATTAAGTAGGTTTTTCAAAATATTATTAAGAATTTTTGTATGATATAGAAATGTACGACAAATTACTGATTAACTTTAAGAGCATGTTTAAATAAGATTCTTATAAATTACCTTATTCTATTGAGAATGATTTGACAATTCTGCCATAATACCCAAGATTCTTGACTTTCCTTCGTTTTTTCATAGTCTTTATCGAGTCTTCTGAAGAAGTTGAAGATACCGAAAGTCCTTTCAGTTACCCATCTCCACTTCAAGGGAACAAAACCTTTTGTGGATGGGGGAGTTGATGATATCTTTACCTCAAGTCCAATTACATTTTCTTCAGCCCACCTCTTAAATATTGTTTTGTAGGCATGATCAGCTACTATTTTTTCCATCCTATCCAGGTACCCTAATAAAGGTTCCACAACTTTGTTGGCTACTACCCCATCAGCTTCATTGGCAGCCCCTACAACAACCCCCCAAACTAAACCTAACGTATCAGTAATTACGTGACGTTTACGGCCATTTACCTTTTTATTACCGTCAACCCCTTTTGACATACTTGTAAAAGGACCGGACTTTATGGATTGACTATCAATGGATAACAAGCTAGGTGTTGGTTCTTTCCCTTGTCGGTTCCGCTCCATTTTGTTAAGCTCAATATTTAATCTCTCTTGTGTCCCATCTTTTTGCCATTTGCGAAAGTAATAGTATACACTTTGCCATTTTGGAAAACTATCCGGGAGGTTACGCCACTGAGTACCTGTACGGAGTTGCCATAAAATAGCGTCTACAATATCCCGTAGTTTATAATGCCCCCGGGTTTTCTTAGGTAAAAATAATTCCATATATTCCCATTGCTGGGTAGTTAATCTGTTATATTTAGATTGCATAAACATTGTTGTTTTAGTCAACTACAAAGTTTAGACTATCCAGCTTTTTAACAAAAAAATTATCCGAAAATTTAGTTTAAACATGCTCTAAGGCGTATTTACTTCCTTCTAAATGAGGGAAGGTTAAGAATAAGATAGTTACTAAAGCTAAATATCCGGTCTTAAATCCCTCCCTCAGGGGAAGTAAATTCATGATCTAAAAGTACAGACTTTGTATAGCGCACCATACAAGAGATATACAGAATACTACCATAAATGATCTATTGAGAGAAGTAAAAGTAAACAGGAGGTTTATAATACCTTTAAGATAACCTATTCGTCCTATAACAAAAGACATTTGTATTGAGTATTTAAAGACAATTAAAATAACTTCGGAAACTCACAAAAAGCAAAGTATAATTTGTGACTTAGATCCTATGAAAAAAATACTACTTTTTAGCTTGCTTACTTTAATACTATCTTTTAAAAGCCAGGCACAAAAGAAACCAAATGTTGTTGTGATTTATACGGATGATCACCGGTATACCGGCGTACATGCCTTGGGTGGACAAGCAGTTAAGACTCCTGCTTTTGATGATTTGGCCCTCAACGGGATTGCTTTTACGAATGCTTACATTATGGGAGCTTTTAGTGGTGCTACCTGCATTCCCAGTAGAGCCATGTTACTGACCGGGCGTAATTTATTTGAATTAGACGGACAGGGTCGTACAATCCCTGAAGAGCATACCATGATGGGAGAGACCTTTATAGAGGCAGGTTATTATGCTTATCATGTAGGTAAATGGCATCAGGACATGAAATCTTTAGCCCGGTCTGCTCATAGTGGTGCAAAGGTAAGCGGAAAACCCTCCTATCTGACCGATCAATTTAGAATGCCTTACAGCGACTGGCAGGCAGATGGAAACTATAAAAAAGAAAACGCCTATTTATTAACATATAACGACCAGGGAGAAGTTGTAAAAAGGGCGTTGAATAAAAATGATAAGGCAGGACCAACAGGAACAGAAAAAATAGGGCCACATGTTTCAGAAGTACTGGCAGAAGAGGCATCTGACTTTATCAGGGCGTACGCTAAGGAGAAACCATTTTTTATGTACCTGGCTTTTCCAACACCTCATGACCCCAGGCAAGCTCCTAAAAAATACAAAGCGATGTACCCGGAAGAAAATATGGTTTTACCTCCTTCTTATATGTCACAACATCCTTTTGACAACGGGCATATCGTACTTCGAGATGAAAAGTTGGCGGAGTGGCCAAGAACCGAAGCTATTGCAAAAAAGCACCTATCTGATTATTATGCCATTATCACCCATCTGGATGCTCAGATAGGACGTGTGATAAATGCTTTAAAAGCTAGTGGTGCCTATCAAAATACAATCATCGTCCTGGCAGGTGATAGTGGTCTGGCCGTAGGGAACCACGGATTAATGGGTAAGCAAAATATATATGACGAAGATGGTACGCACATTCCATTTATCATTTCGGGAGGTTTATTAAAACAAGAAGATAAAGGCAGGCGAGAAGATGCTTTATGCTATAATTTTGATATTATGCCCACTTTATGTGATATGGCTGGTATTAAAACACCGGCTTCGGTTTCCGGAAAAAGTCTGTTGCCTTTGATAAATAACGAAGTAGAGAGCGTAAGAACAAATCTTTATTATGCCTATCGCCAGCATCAAAGAGCGTATCGAAAAGGAAACTTTAAATTAATAGAATATGTGAGGGCACCAGATAAAAATAAAAAACGCGGAGATATTATAACGGGTTCCAGAGTTACTCAACTCTTTGACCTTTCAAAAGACCCTTGGGAAACATTTAATCTAGCGGATTTTCCGGAATATGCAGCTAAGGTGGTTTCTATGCGAAACGAAATGAAATCAAAAGCTACCGAATTAGGAGATACCGCTGACGGAAAGCGTACAAGTGTTGATTTTTGGAAGTATTGGGATTAGAAAGAAAGGTTCAAATAAGTGATTTTTACAAGGGAATAAATAAAAATTAGTATGTACAAATCAGGCTTTTAACCGAAAATTATCTCGTCTTCGATACAATTTTCTATCAAAAATCACTTAAACTGACGTTGATTTTCTTACGTCGAGTTCTGGTTGATAATAAATTTATAAAAAAAGGCCTTACTTCATATTGAAATAAGACCTTTTTAGAATTTTTATCTAATTACCAATTTCTTGTTGGTAACCGTATTTCCATTCTCCTGACTTCCGCACATTTTTAGGATTTAGTTTTTGATTAATTTTATGTTTCTGATTTAGAGTTGTATGGTTTTTCTTTGGTTTTCATTTTGGGTGTTAATTCATCTTTTTATCTTCGTTTCATGTTCGTTCGGAGACTTAAACATACAAATGGCAAGATCTATATTCAAGTAGTTGAGAAAATTCATGGTAAATACAAAGTTGCCAAGAGTTTCGGTGGATCCCAGGATGATAGCGAACTCAAAGACCTCTCAGAGAAAGCTTCACAGTGGATTAAGAAAACGTTGGGTTCGAAGGAGTTTGATTTTGCTAATGAAGTTTTATTATATCAAAATGTCCTAAATAATATCACTTCCCATAAGTTAGCAGGTGTACAACTTGTTTTAGGTAAGCTATTCGACGAGATTGGTTTTAATAAGCTTAATGATACACTTTTTAAAGATCTAGTTTTATATCGGTTGGTTTACCCTAAAAGTAAATTGAAAACTACCGAGTATTTGTATCGTTATGAACAAAAGAGTTATTCAGAAGATGATATCTACAGGTACATGGACAAGCTTTATGATGGTAAAAAAGAACAGATCCAAACTATTAGTTTTGAGCACACCTTAAAAGTGTTAGGTGGGCAAATCAGCGTTGTTTTTTACGATGTAACTACACTTTACTTTGAAGTCGATAACGAAGATGGGCTGCGTAAAACAGGGTTTTCAAAAGAAGGCAAGCACCAAAACCCACAAATTGTCCTGGGGCTTTTAGTAGGCAAGGAAGGCTATCCCTTGGCTTATGAAGTTTTTGAAGGTAACAAGTTTGAAGGCCATACCATGCTTCCAGTGATTTATGCCTTTAAAAACAAATACAATTTAAAACAACTAGTTATTGTTGCAGATTCGGGTTTGCTTTCAAATCAAAACATTATTGATCTGCAAAGAGGCTCTTATGAATTTATATTAGGGGCAAGGATTAAAAACGAGACTAAAAATATAATAAAGAAAATACATGCTTTACAACTGAAAAATGGGGAGAGTGAAGTTTTGCAAAAAGGCGATTTAAAGCTAATAGTTACCTATTCTGACAAAAGAGCTAAGAAAGATAAGCACAATAGGGAGAAAGGGTTAAAACGGTTGGAAAAACGCATAAAATCCGGAAAACTGACCAAAGCCAACATTAATAACAGGGGGTACAACAAGTACCTGAAATTAGACGGGGAAGTAAGCATTACCATTGACCAAAACAAGTTTAAAGCAGATACCAAATGGGATGGCCTTAAAGGGTATATTACCAATGCAAAACTCAGTAAAGAAGAAATTCTAGAGAACTACGCCCACCTGTGGAAGATAGAAAAAGCCTTCCGTATTGCTAAAACAGATTTAAAGATCAGGCCTATATTCCACAGAAAACAAAAACGAATTGAGACGCATATATGTCTGACTTTTACAGCTTACAAAGTTTATAAAGAATTAGAGCGCCAACTCAAAATAAAAAAATCTGACCTATCACCAGAAAAAGTAATTGAAATATTACAAAGTATCTATCAAATAGAAATAGTAACTCCCAATACAAAAGAAAAAATTACCAAAACACTATTACTTACTGACGAACACAGAGAAATTAGTCAACTTTTTAATTTTGGGTGTTAAAATTCGGAAGTCAGGAAAAAGGCCTTACTTCATATTGAAATAAGACCTTTTTAGAATTTTTATCTAATTACCAATTTCTTGTTGGTAACCGTATTTCCATTCTTAATATTGATCATGTAAAATCCTGAAGTAAAACCAGAAACGTCTATTGATTTTGTGGTATTACTTATATTACCCTGATAAATAGTTTGTCCGTTTATAGTAGCAATACTAATTTCCGAATCGCTATCTGACTTTGTATTAAGGTCTATAAAAACAACATCATTAGTGGGATTAGGATAGATGTTAAAGTCAAAATCAGAAATTTTAGCAATACTTAGTGTTCGACGACCATTTGGACGAATTTCTTCTGGTAAGGAACGCGCGGGATCTTTAAAACCAGCCTTACCATCCGGACTGTCTACAGGGATAGACGTTTCAAAAAATACTATATAATCAATACTGGTACCGGCAGATCTACCGTTCATAGTAAAGGTATATTGCTTGCCTTTCTTTAATTTATAAAATACAGGATTTAGACCGTTATGCTCTAGTTGACTACAATTCCCCCAGAAACGTTTACCACGGCCAAAAAATTTATGTAAAGTTTTTAAATCGGCAGTAGTAGGTTTTGCAGCACCACTGGTAAAATCACCTTCCATCTTAATGAATACATCATTCTTTTTATCAGCTTTTTCTGTTTTTTCGATAGGTGAATACATACGCATTACCATTTGGTACGTAGCAGTCTTAGGCGCAGTAAAGGTATAGATTAAAACCCCCTGCGTTTTGTCTGCAAAACTTCCTGTGTATTCAAGATACGTATTGTTAATAGGTTTAGGGGCATTCGGTATCCCATCAAATTTAGCCAAATACTTTGGATCTCCGGGTTTTCGTACGACCCAGTCTTTTATTTTGTTCCCAGTGTCTTCAGCTTCAAAAACGACATAATTAGGTCCGTAGTTGATTTTAGTTTGCCCTTTCGTATGTAAAGGTATTAGTAAAAGGGTAAGTACAGTTAAGAGTATGAATTTGCGAATCATAGTATTATGTTTTAGTTATATTATATTACGCAATATCTATGTTTTTATTATAAAATGATAGAACTAAAGTTTTTTTTGATACAGTAAATGTTTTGTGATAAAGTACTTGTAATAAGTGAGTAAAAGAAGAAAATTCCGTCGATCTGTACTCCTTTGCTATCTCTAAGCTCACCGAAAAATTGTATAAACTCTGAAATTTTAGTAAACCCAGGCGTTCTTTTACTCAACATTTAATTATAAGGGCCTGTTGTACATTGTGACTAATCTAATGGACGGAAAAAATTAAAAAATGTACAACAGGTTTAGACCCTTCACTCAATTAACTACAAATTTGAAAGATTTTGATACAGAAGCATTATTTGATAGAATTCTTAAAATATATAATCCTGATGATAAATTAGATACCTGTATATCTTGATTAGCTGATGCATAACCTGATTGTATCATCTTACCTTGAAAATTCCAGATGGTATATTCGGTATTGTCATCAATATGATGTAATTGAAATATTCCGGATGCAACCGGGTTCGGATACATATTAATTTCTTGATTTGTTCTTACGTCTTGCTCTACAGGTACTGATAAGCTCTGACTTTTTATAATGGCTTTATACCAACCACTTCCCCATCCTGCACTCCATAAAATTGATTCATCTACAGGATCAGGTTTCACATCTACAGTTCTTTCTGCATGTGCTAAACCTTTATTAATTTTGGTCCAGGTAGTACCTGCATCCATAGATAAATAGATACCCGGATTTAAGAAGTTTGTAATCATACTAGGTACCTGAGCTGCCACAGAAATTACAATTAGATCGGAATTTACCGGTGATACTTCCGTTTGCCAGACGTATGGAGCTTCAAAAATACGGGTCCAGGTAGCACCTTTATTTTCACTTTTCCAAACACCACCATCGGATAAGGCTCCGGCACGAGCTCCGGCAGAAATGAACATAAAACCGGTATTTCTATCTATAAAAAAGTTATTGACTGATTTTATCACAGGAGGAATGCTTACTTTACTCCAACTTACTGCTCCATCAGTAGATTTATATAATCCCCCTACATCCTTATTACCAAACTGGTTTAAGGACGCATATATTACTTTTGGATTGTCAGGATCCATTGTCAACCTACGTACACTACTATTTGCAGGTAAACCGGAATTACTAGCTCTCCAATCAATCCCGCCATTAGTTGACCTGTATACACCATAGGTGCCTTTTGTTAATATACTTTGATCGACAGAATTACCCACTTCTGATACGGTTTTTCTAGTAGCACAGAAATACATATGGTCAGGCGTACTTGGATCGATCAGTAAAGAATTTTGATGTGCCAGATTTTGAAATTCCGAATTACTAGCTTCAAATATGGTAGCAATATTAGCCCAGGTTTTGCCACCATCTGTGGAGCGTCTTAATTTACCCCTATGTTCTTGACGTGATGCCAGTAAGTAGATGGTATTAGGATCGTCTGGTTTTACAGCTACGGTAGATGCAGTATGCATTCCATCATCATTATTTTGCCCTTCTATTTGTTCTATAGCTACAGCATCCGGATTTTGAAAATTTCCGGAGTTGACCGTTTGCCATAAGCCATGTTCTCCGCTACATAATAATTTACGATTAGGAATTCCGGTTTCTAACAACATAAATCTTCCGGGCAGGTTGGTATTTCCTCTTCCCACCCAGGTGTCACTACCAGGTGCTAATTCATAATTATCTGCTTGAGTCCAGGTCGTACCTCCGTTATCAGATCGTAATAGTTGCTGTCCGATTCCGGTAAAAACATTTCCTTCTATAGTAATGGCAAGCATCCTAGCAGCAGATAAGGATTCTCTACCTTTATCCATACTACGTTGTAGATGAGAAAATTCTATATTGGCTCCGGTTGGGTTATTTCTGGATTGCCAGTAAGCCTGATTGGTATTTTTTATCCAATACTGCCCGGCTCTTGAAACTGCCGTCCAGGTAGTACCACCATTTTCAGTTTTCCATACGTCACCGGGGCCAAAGCTGAAAGTATGGCGTTTATTATGCACCAAGTAAATTTCGTTTTTATTTGTAGGATTTACTACAATTCGATTAAACGTCGGAAGAGCAGCGGTAGGAAAAGTGGTGTAAGTGGATTTAGATACGGCTTTTGAAATACCTAACCAGTTAGCTATGGTTCTGTGATAATTATCCCTAATCCCAAAATTGGTGATAGTTTGTAAATTTATGGCTAGATTACCTGTAATATTTTGCCACGACACCCCACCATCCGTACTTTTATAAATACCTCCACTACTGCTAATCGAAGAGCCTTTAGGATTATATACCGTTTGTTCTATTGCGTAAAGGATAAATTCACCGGTACCGGAATCGTAATATGAAGTCAAGTCCCGGGGTAAGTTATTAGGTAATCCAGTAGCGCTTACCGCCCAGGTTTCACCCAGATCAGTACTTCTAAACATCCCCTGGCTTGTTGCCATGATAACGTGGTTAGGGTTGTTTCTATCAAAAATAATTCTACCTACATCCAGGTTATCAGGTGCCAGGTTAGTAGCCACTTTTTTCCAGGTAGCCCCTTTATCAATGGTTTTCCATACATAACCGTAGTTAGCTCTTGTTTGTTTAATACCATTGGGTCGGGCAGCACTACGGTGGTTGCTCTTTACATTCCAAAAATCACCGGCACCTAAAAGCCAGATCTTATCATTAGTGGGATGAATCGCTAGTTTTGAATGGCATTTTCCTACCGTAGATACAATACTCCAGGATCTTCCTCTGTCTGTGGTTTCATATAATCTACCGCTTGTTTTACTTCCTGTCTGATCGTTAGCAAAGGCAATACCATAATCGGGGTTTTGAAGTGAAAAACTAATATCAATTACCCGTCGCATTTCCAAGCCACTACCGTCACTGTCTTTCAGGGTTTTCCAGGTTTTACCGCTATCCCATGACCCAAAAGCGGCATGCATATCAGCACCGCTGAACATAGTATTAGCATCTGTAGGGTGACACCAGAATTCTTCGCAATACCCTGAAGTACCCGGTGAGAAATTAATCCATTCAATATTTTGGTCAGATGTAACACGTTCTGTTCTTATTTTATCAAAAAAAGGAGAATTAGTTGTTACCGTATTTGTTTCTGTAGCAGAAAAGGTAGATACAGGAGCATAATTGTTGTTGTTATATTGTGCATATATGTTTAGCTGTACAGCTAATGTAAATAAAATGAGTATTATTTTTTTCATAAGATTATATCATACTTTATCTTCTTCTATCAACTTTAAACAAGAAAGGGTATAAAGATGCGAACAACTGTTGTTTTATTGATTCTTATATGTGCTAACATCTAAAACATATGTGTTTTATAACTAAATAATTGCGCTTTTACAGATAAAACTTTTAATTAAGCTTACGGATCAAGATGTGTGAAGAATGTTATTTTAATTGTTTTAAAATAAATCCGTTTAGAGGAATGTCTCCTTTTTCCTGAAGATTTTTAAAGTGAAGTAAAACCCCATCTTTTCCGTTAGATTCAAATTGAGAGGTGATAGAAAGAGGTTTGCGTTCACCAGAATTATCATTCTTATAATAATTTACCACATGATCGTCTGATTTTCTGGAAATTGTCCCATTTGTATCTGTAACTTCTACTTCTATTTCATTAGTCATTTTTATTTTAGGTCTTCTGGAATGATGAAAACTCTCCAACTCGTAAGTCCCGGCTTTTAGATTTGAAATTTTTATGGTCAGTTTCCCTTTTTCAATATACAACCCGTCCGTACCTACAAAACTTAAGTTGCCGAGCATAGCACTATTTCCTAACCATGCAATCTTTTCATCAGAAATAACGGCTATTTGAGCATTAAACTCATTTAAAGTAAATTGTAAGTCTTTGTTAGAGTTTCCTGTCCATGCTTCCCAATCGAACTGAACTAACTGTTCCTCTCCACCAATATCCACTTTAGATACTGGGAAGTCATAAATAGGGGAGAGTTCATGAATAAACTCATCAGGATCATAGACTACGGTAGTTGCCTTGATTTTTTGAGTTGGTATTCCATCTGCTTTAGCAGTGACCGTAATAGTTCCTGGAGAGTTAGTAGCTCTAATGTAAATACTGGCGACACCATTATATAAACGGGCCGGATTAGCATCTATCGTTCCATTGTCGACGATGGTTCCCGCACCTGAAATAGAAAATTGTATTTTATTATTTGCTGTGGTAACAACTTCTCCGTTAGCATCCAGTATAGAAGCATGAACCAATCTTAAATCAGACCCCCCGGCGTAAAAAGGTTGATCTGTAATATTAAAACTTAATTTTAAACGGGTTGGTCTACCTTCTTTGTGTCGAACAAATTCGGTTACTTTTTCTCCGTTCGTATACCCAATTGCTTTTAACCTTCCCTCTTTCCAGTTATACCTAAAAGTAAAGGAAGGATGATTTAGATGTTGTTTGGTTACGTCATTATCCGGCAATTGCCGGGCAACAAGTTGGTCATTATGATACAAGGCCACTTCCTGACAATTACTAAAAATACGAACTTTACCATCTCTTGAAGCGGTTTCATCGGCTATATGTACCATAGGTTTGGGAACCAGTTCTGATTGATACCAGTAATACACTGGTTTTGGGACGCGATATGCAGAAAGTACTCCGTAGGTAGTCATAAAATCGCGTTTCCATTGCTCATCGTCTACGTTAGGTTGCAAATGATTGTAATCAGCTCCAAGCCAGGTAATAGCGGCAAAGTTGTTTTTACTGCCTTTATACCGGGAAATATGAAATTGATTTACTTCAGAGTTCGGAGAACTTCCGTGCTCCATAACTATGGTAAACGCAGTTTCCGGAAACTCTGATCTGCGATAATCCATAGTGGCATACACATCAGTGATCCCTTGGTTTTTAACCCCGTTCCACGGACTTGAAGCGGAGGCGGTTATTCGAAATGGGTCTTCCTCTTTGGCTACGGTTTGCATTTGTGGAACCGGACCCCGATGGTTGATGCCGGCTCCCCAGACGATGATAGAAGGATGATTTCTATGATTGCGGATCATGGTTCTGGTAGCGCGTTCTAAGTTTGAAAACCAGGCTTCATCACCCCAGTTGATCCAGGTGGATGGTTCTTCATACACAAAAATACCTAATTCGTCACAAGCTTTTATAAAGGCATCATCTTGTGTATAATGAGAGAGCCGGATAATATTCATCCCTGCTTTTTTATACTGCAAAGCTTCCTTATAATGAAATGAGTTGGGAACGGCATCACCAATGTTAGGGTAGTTTTGATGCCGGTTAGCACCAATTAGAAACAGAGGTTCTCCATTTAAGACAAAACCTTTGCCTTTTTCCAGAGTGAATTTTCTGAAACCAAAGGTATTCTCTACAAAATCAACCGGTATATCCTCATCGTAAATTACAGAATTCGCCCGATATAAATAGGGGGTATCGGGAGACCATAGATGATAATCATCTTCAATAATAGCGGTTTGCCTAAAGGTATACGTAGCATTTGCTGCAATTATCGCTTCGGAAGTTATTTTTTTAATAACGAAGCCTTTTTTATCGATAATATTAGTTACTATTTTACTTCGTTTACTCGTGGTATTTTCGTTCTTTACCGTAGTTTTAACGGTAACCGTACCATTATTTTTATTTACCGTAGGTGTGGTAATATGAACCCCGGCATCATAGGCTTCCCAGTTATAATTTACGTGAAGTTTATTAGTAGTAACTAAATAAAGGTCACGATACAAACCACCAAATTTTACATAGTCGGTTTCATGCGGGTCCGGCGGAATCACCTGGCTAAAACCATTATCAGCTTTTATGGCAATAGTATTTTCTTCCCCAAAGTTTACAAAATCAGTAATATCAAAATGAAACGGGGTGTATCCGTTAACTGCATACGTCCCCACTTTATTACCATTCACCCATAATTCGGTTGCATTATGTACTGCTTCGAATTCCAGAAAAACTTTTTTAGAGGAATCCGCATTAATTTTAACTTTCTTTCTATACCAACTTACATTACGCAGATAGGTTTCCTGCACCCAGGTTTCTTTAATACTATCCATTTCAGAAGAAACCAATTGTGTGGTATGTGGAATGGAAACATCTTCCCAGGAAGAATCATCATAGGTGATACCTGTTGGAGTGGTACCATTTGCGTGGGTTTTACTATACTTCCATCCTTGGTTCAAATTTGTTTTAGTTCTATCCCCAACTTCTACTCCGTAAGCCAACTTGTTTTGCGTATAGCCGATTTGTAAAGTAAAAAAACTAATTAGTAACAAAAACGAAACTTTCATTTTTAAATCTTTAAGAGTGAAGTGGTGTGGTTGAATCTACAACTTTACAGTTTTAATTTCAATAGTATTTGGAGAAAGACCTTCTGAACTTGCTTTTATTTTGATTGTGCCTTCTTCTAAAGATGATTTGACAATAAGCAAACATTTTCCGTAGAAAGCTTTGATAAAAGGTTCTTGAAAAGACTCTAAAGAAGCAGAGTTACCGTTACCGACAGCTTTAAACGCACCGTTTCCGTTTACCTCAAAATTCACCAGGTTTTCCGCATTTGGGCATAAGTTACCGTCTTTATCCTCAATTCTTACCGTTATAAAGGATAAATCTTTACCATCTGCATCTATTTTAACACGATCTGCAATTAATTTAATTTTGGCAGGTTTCCCGGCAGTTTTAATTTCTTTGCTTACCAGCTTTTTTCCGTTTTTATAACCTACCACTTTGATACTTCCCGGTTGATACGGAACCTCCCAGGATAATCGATATTTGGATTTAAAAATACCTCGGTTAAAATTATATCCTTCTGTTTCAAATCCCCTGTATTCTGTAAATACATCGGTCAGGTCTTTTCCTTTAACCTTTTTACCGAAGGATTTTCCATTTACAAACAATTCGGCTTCATCACAATTAGTATAGGCAAAGACCGGGATGGTTTCTCCTTTTTTTTCTTCCCAGTTCCAATGTGGTAATACGTGAATCATAGGTTCTGTGGTCCATTGGCTTTGATATAGATAAAACCGGTCTTTAGGGAAACCGCATAGGTCTACCGGAGCAAAATAAGAAGCGTGAGACGGCCAGTCGTCATTCCAGTAACCATTAGTAGAATTATCTTTACCACCGTAAGGAGTTGGTTCGCCCAAATAATCAAATCCGGTCCAGATAAATTCACCTAGTACATCAGGATTAGCTTCTTGTGCATCAAATTCAACATCTGGTGAGTACGCCCAGGGTGGCCCTACGGTAACGTCATAACTGGAAACCTGATTGGTTTCTTTTTTAACGGTGTAGTCTAAAGGGATATCGTAGTACCCTCGCGTACTTGTTTGTGAAGAGGTTTCAGATCCGTAGAAGATCATATCCGGATTTTGTTCTCTTATTTCAGCGTAATACGCAGGCTTATAGTTAACGCCTACTACGTCTATCTGATATGCTAATTTATTAGTAAAGGATGCAGGATAATAGTTGAAACCAGCCGTAGTTGGGCGCGTATCATCCTCATCATGGCAAATGTCATTTAGCATTTTTGCTACTTTCCACCCGTCTTCCTGACTTTGTTCCAAAATTTCGTTACCAATACTCCACATGATGACCGAAGGATGATTGCGATCTCTCTTAATCATATCCCTTAAATCAATTTCTGCCCACTCGTCAAAATAGTTACTATAACCATTTGGTACTTTAGGGGTTTTCCATTCATCAAAAGCCTCATCAATAACTACAATTCCCAGGCGATCACAAACCTGTAACATTTCTGTAGAAGGGGGGTTATGACTTGTTCTCAGTGCATTAGCTCCCATTTGTTGCATGATCTGCATTTGACGTTCTGTAGCTCTGTAATTTACAGCTGCCCCAAGCGGGCCAAGGTCATGATGCATACATACCCCATTAAGTTCAACGGCATTACCATTTAAATAAAAACCATCCTTTTTAAATTCAATCGTTCGAATTCCAAACTCCGTTTCATATTCGTCAACCACTTGATTACCTATTTTTAACTGACTTATAGCTTTGTATAAATTGGGTTTTCCAATATCCCAAAGCAACGGATTCTTTATAACAATTCGCTGGATATGTTTAGTTTTAGTTCCATTCTTAGACGTGATGCTTTGCAAGTCTCCGGCAACTTTGTTGTTGTCTTTGTCTAGTATGGTAGTTTCCAGTTGGATTGCAGTGTTAGCTTTTGTTGTGTTTTTTACGGTAGTTTCTATCTGAACCGTTGCTTTTTTATCGGTAACTTCCGGAGTAGTGACGTAAGTGCCCCACTGCGGAATGTGTATGGGTTCATTTATTTTCAATCGTACATTACGATATAAACCAGCTCCGGCGTACCATCTGCCGGACAAAACTTCAGGGGCTAACTGCACGGCTATCACATTGTCCTTATCAAAGTTAATATGAGGTGTCAAATCGTATTCAAAACCGCTATACCCGTAATGCCGAAAACCTAAGAAATGACCGTTAATCCAGACTTTAGAATTATTCATAGCACCATCAAATTCAATAGATATATGCTTATTTTTAAATTTATTTTCAATGGTAAAATGTTTCCTATACCAGGAAATACCATCCGTAGGAAGCCCGCCATTTCTAGCGTTGTATTTCTTATCAAAAGGCCCTTCTATGGCCCAGTCATGAGGGAGGTTTACTGTTCTCCAGTTTTTATCGTTTACATCAATAGTTTCTCCTGCTGCTATCGAATCATTTAAAAATAACCAGTTTGCATTAAAATTTTGGTCTGCTACTACTTCAATTTTGTTTTTCTGACCAAGGAGACAGGTTGTAGTCAATAGCCATAAAATAAGAGTAACACTTTTAAGGTGTGCCATGCGTTAATTGTAATTTAGTCGTAGTATTAGTGGTTTTTTGATAACAGTCTGAAATATCCAAAGAGTCATCCATACTTTTTTGTAATTGTTCTAATTCTTTAAATAAAGATGCAAAACGTTCTTTTTGTTCGGGTTCATTAGCAATATCGTACATCTCTTCCGGATCGTTTTCTAAGTCAAATAAAAGTGTTTTTTTTATTTTCGGATATACTAATAGTTTATAACCATCCTTTCTGATCATGCGTTGTGCATCCCGATAAGCACCATAGATCGCAGTATATTTACTAGCTGTTTCTGTTCCCTTTGCTATATCTAAAAAACTATTAAACTCAACATATTCCGGTTTTTTGACTCCGGCAATTTCCAGTGAGGTTGCCATTGCATCTTGTAAATAAACATCAGTATCTGTTTTCTTATTTTTTGGAATATCGGGGCCTAAAATAATCATAGGTGGCCTGATACTATGGTCAAATAAGTTTTGCTTTCCTAATAACCCGTGACGCCCCATGGCTAAACCATGATCAGCAGTAAAGATAATATAAGTATTGTTCATTTTGCCGGAAGCCTTAAGAGCCTGAAGGATTTTACCAATTTGTGCATCTACATGGGTAATACTGGCATAATATTCTTTAGTATGTGTTTTTATAGCTAGTTCTGTTCGAGGAAAAGGTGCTAAAGCTTCGTCTCTCACGTTTTGACCACTTGCCATGTCTTGTTTATACGGATATTGTGGTAAGTAACTTTCAGGAATGGAGATAGTGTTTAAATTATATTTCTCTAAATATTCTTTTGGAGCTTGCCTAGGATCATGCGGCGCATTGAATGCCAGGTACATAAAAAACGGGTTCTCTTTTGTTTCGGCTTCATTTATAAAGAGGATAGCATCGTCTTTTAAGACCTCACTCCAGTGTTTTCCATCTTCCCAAAAACCCCCTTTAGAAGTGTCATACGGAGACCAGGATGTGTCTGATACAAATTGGGGACGACCATATCCATCAGGCATGATGGCAGCAAAATTAGCGTTTTGAACTTTAGTTATAGAGTCTATCTTTCTGGCCATGACCTTGTGATCCCATGCATCTTTTGGCATACCTGCTCTTACATGCCGGGTATGCTGAAAAACGCTATCAGCTGGAGCATCCACGTGCCATTTACCGGTCATATAGGTGTCATAGCCTTGCGATTCTAATAATTTACCCCAGGTTTTATCCAGGGCTCTATTTTTATTCCAGTTCTTTCTAAAATGATTAGCTTTCCATACCGACCTTCCGGAGATTAACATAGCCCTGGACGCAGCACAGACAGCACCACTCCAGGCACCCATATTGTACACGTGGGTAAGCGTCGTACCTTCTCGGACTAATGAATCCATGGTTGGGGTAATAATTTCTTCGTTTCCTAAAGCATGTATGGATGAATAGGTTTGATCATCTGTAAAGATAAATACGATATTAGGTTTTTGTTTAGTAGTAGTATTCTTTCCGGTTTTTGTACCACATGAAAAAAGAAGGCTAACCGCCATTAGTAGAGAAAAGGGAATCTTCATAGTTGTACGTGTAGAAATAAAATTACGAATCATTAATTACATATGCCTACGTGTTCTTGCAGATCAAAAGTCAGGTTTATCCGTATAAATAGGAAGCACAGATGATTTTTATAAGGCAACAAATGTTTTACGCTTTTGTTTATGCCTTACTATCTTTGAGTCTAACGTATTTACTGGGAATAACCCCAAATTGTTTTTTAAAACATTTAGAGAAATAAGATGCGGTATTAAAACCGGTTCTGTACATAATCTCCTTGACAGAAAGGTCACTTTTCTCAAAAAGCTGAACGGCTCTTTTTAATCGAATATTTCTGATAAATTCACTGGAAGAAAGTCCAGTAAGTTCTTTTGTTTTTAAATACAAATTACTTCGGCTCATATTCATTTCCTTAACAAGCATTTCCACACTAAAATCCGAATTCATCATATGCTTTTCAACAATCTCAATGGCATTCTGCAAGAATATTTCATCAGATGAAGTGACCGTTACATCTTTAGGTTGAAGTACAATATCTTTATTAAAACGTTTTCTAAGTTCTTCTCTTTGTTTTAAAATGTTAGCTAACTTAAGTTCTAACAATTCCATATCAAAAGGTTTTCTAATATAAGCATCAGCCCCTGTTTTTAAACCTTCGATTTCTTTTTCTTGCGAAATTTTGGCAGTCAGCATTACTACAGGTATATGGCTGGTTTCTTTGGTACTTTTTAATTTATTACATAAGGCAATACCATCCATCACCGGCATGATCAAATCGGTTACGACCAGGTTAGGCATAACCTTTTTTACCAGTTCAAAACCTTTTTCACCGTTTTCTGCTTCATAAATATAATATGACTCTCCCAGTCCTTTTTTTATAAACGACCTGATGTCCGGATTATCATCTACAATTAATAATACTGGTAATTTAGACCGGGACCTTATCATATTGTTATCTGCAATATCATCCATCACACCTATTGCATGCGTATCTGCGTCTTCCTGGGTGATAAAGGTGCTGGCTTCGAATACTTCATGAAATTTTAAACCGCTTTTCTTAATATAGGTTTCTTTTTCTTTAGGAAGCCAAACGGAAAAGGTAGTTCCGGTTTCAGCATTGCTTTTAACCTTTATAATTCCCTGATGAAGCTCCACCAGGTTTTTAGTATAAGAAAGCCCAATCCCGGTTCCCTTCGTTTTTAAATGTGAAGACAGGTCAGCTTCGGTATAAAACCGTTCAAAAATATGTTGAATTCTATGTGCCGGAATACCAGGACCTGAATCTTTTACCTGTATTAAAATATATTTGGACTCGTCAATCTCTAAGTCCGGGAACGTAGGTTTTTTAGGATCTTTTCCGTCGAAGATTTTTAATGAAATAGTACCATGTTCCGGAGTAAATTTAAAGGCATTGGATAATAAGTTATTTATGATCTTTTCGATAGCATCGGCATCAAACCAACTGTAGATAGTGTCTTTTGAAATAGTAACATCAAAAGATATATCTTTTTTAAGACCTAAAAATTGAAAGGGTTCGCTTATTTCTTTTAAGAATTCTACAATATTGCTCTTAGATAAATTCAGATTCATTTTACCATGATCCATTTTTCTAAAATCTAATAATTGGTTGATAAGCCTAAGCAGGTAGTCCGTATTCTTCCGCATCAGGATATACTGGTCTTTCACCTCTTTAGCACTCAGGGTGTTTCCTTTTTTTATTAGAAAATCCAAGGGTCCTTTTATAAGGGTTAGGGGAGTCCTGAACTCGTGAGAAATATTAGTAAAAAACTCCAGCTTTACCTTTTGTATTTCTTCGTTTTTTTCTTTCTCCAAATATTCCAGGTCCAATCGGTGTTTTCGGTTTGCTCTTATAATAGTATACCTTCTAAACGCTAAAAGCAAGCCTATAGCCAGAAGTAAATAACATATTTTGGCTGCATTTGTTTTCCATAAAGGTGGTTTTACGTGTATATCGAGACTGATAGGGGTTTCCAGCCAGACATTGTCATTATTTGAGGCTTTTACTTTTAACGTGTATAAACCAGGTTCCAGGTTGGTATAGGTTGCATATCGGTTATCTGATGAGGTATAAACCCATTCTTCATCAAAGCCTTCTAATTTATAAGCGTACTTGTTCTTTTTTGAAGCAGCGTAGTGTAAGGCTGCAAATTCGAATGAAAAACTGTTTTCTATATGTTTTAATTCAATTTCTTTAATTTCATTAATTGATTTGTCCAGAATCACTCGTCCGTTAATACTTTCACCGATTGCAATGGGTTTATTAAATATGGAGAAGTTGGTGAAAACGGTTTCCGGAATAAATGTATTATTTATAATTTCTTCCGGATAGAAGGCATTAAATCCGTTAACACCGCCAAAAAGTAATTTGCCGTCTACGGTTTTAAAAGCTGCCAGTTCACTGAATTCATTACTTTGTAGACCGTCATTCACATCATAGTTTTGAAAAGTTTCTTCTCTGGGGTCAAATTTGGAAATCCCTTTATTTGTAGAGAGCCAAAGGTTATCCTGTTCGTCTTCCAGGATTCCTTTAATTACATTGTTGGGTAACCCGTCATTTTCAGAATAACTTTTAAATCGTATCGACTGGGATCCGGAACCTGGAATTAATTTGTTTAATCCACCGCCAAAAGTTCCTATCCAGATCGTACCGGATTTACTTTCAAAAACAGTTAAAATATAGTTATGGCTTAGGCTGGTATCATCTTTAGGATTGTTTTTAAAAACATCAAACTTTGGGTTTTTAGACCGTATCTGGTTCGGGGTTAAACGAGAGAGCCCTTTTCCGGTGGCAAACCAAATATTACCTTGAGAATCCTGATGTATATCCCGAACAATATTGTTTGAAATGCTAAATTCATTAGTGGCATCGTATCTTAAAATATCTTTAGTAAAACTTAAACTGTCCTTATTGATCAACCATCGTCGTACGCCACTCGTATACGTACCTATCCATACATTTTTTGCATTGTCCTGCATTAAAGAAAACACACTATTAGGTGTATCCTCCATAGGTTTAATATCTTTATCAGTTATAGGTTTATCCCCGTCTAAATCTATTCCGAACATACCGGGAGAGTTTTCACATCCGATTAAAAGCCTTCTTTTATTCTTTAATTGAATTTCTTCTAGAGCAAATACTTTACTCAACATTTTAAAATTCTTAAACCCCCTGTCGCTACCATCTTTACTTTGTAAATTGAGTCCTCCTCCTTCTGTTCCTACCCATAGGTTCTGATAACTGTCCTGATATATTGAACGTATTTTATTATTACTAAGGCTGCCAGGGTCCAGACTTTTCTTAAAATGCCAAAATTGTTTGCGTTGCGGATCGAATTTATTAACGCCACCGCCATTAGTTCCCACCCAAACAATGCCGGTGCTGTCGATATATAATGATTTTATAGTGTTTTTAGTAAGACTTTTTTCCGAATTTTGAGGATCGTAGCGGTAGGTGCTGATGAGCTCCGGAGCTTCTGTTTCAGACAAGTTGGAGAATTCAAGAAGGCCATCATCCGTACCCGCCCAGATATGCTGATTACTGATTTGTACCGAATTAAATACGCCTTCATGAATAAACTGTACCTCTTTATTAGCTGTTTCACGGAGGTATCGGTATAAACCATCTTTAGTCCCCAAAATCAAGTTACCGTAACTATCTTCATTAATAGCCATTACATTGGAATCAGGAAAATTAGTTAAATCATTTAAACATTGAAAATAAAAATCTCCGTTCCTGTCCCTGGCTAGTTTTGATAACGTCTTTGCACCACCGATCCATATCTGCCCCGTACTATCTTCAAAAAAAGAAAATACAATATTCCTTTTCCCCGTAGGAGCTTCGGTGTTAGGGTATAAATTAAAATGTTTGAACTTCAGAGAGTCGAGAGGTTGATTAAGGTCAACCATATCGATACTGCTTGAGTTGCCTACCCAGAGGCGGTTTGCGCTATCTCTGAAAAGTTGTGTTATATAATCATTATGGATACTGTTCTTATTATTTTTATCCGAAGTAAATGAGGTGAATTCTTCGGTCTCCCTGTTAAAATAGTTTAACCCTCCTCCTGTAGTACCAATCCACAAATTACCCTGCTCATCGTCAATAATTTTCCAGACTAAGTTACTACTGATGCTCTTCGTGTTTTTAATATCCGGCTTATAAATAGTGAATTCGTAACCATCATATCTGTTTAAGCCATCATGGGTGCCGAACCACATAAAACCATCATCATCTTGAAAAATTGTATTGACATCACTTTGAGATAGACCGTTCTCTGTAGTCAAATGTTCAAAGTTTAACGCATTTTGAGTATAGGCAGTAAAAGGCTCTAGAATAAGTAAAATCAGAAAAAACCTTACCGTTTTTTGGAGCGCATGATATGTTTTTAAGTAGGTAGTCATATTAACAAATATATTAAATTATAAACGCAGATTTTAGATAATATTAACGCATTAGAATAGATAAGATTATAAAAGGGGTTTTATAAAGTTCTTTTTATCAGGTATTTGTAATTTTATAGATAGGAATCAGGTAACTATTAAATAACATTCTGTGGTATCTTTTAAATCATATACTATAATGATACCTATTTAATATCCTAATTTTACAAATTGATAAGTTAGTGCCCGGACAGGTCACTTTTAGAGATAAATAATACAAATTAATGAAATATATAGTTTGCGAGAAGCCGGGGGAGTTCCTCTTAAAAGAAAAAGACCCTCCGGTCAGAAAGGCAGGCGAAGCACTGTTGCAGATTAACAAAGTAGGTATTTGTGGTACGGATTTACATGCCTATGCCGGTAACCAGGCCTTTTTTACTTATCCGCGAATTTTAGGTCACGAACTGGCCTCTGTGGTGCTGGAAATAGGAGCAAATGAAAGAGGCATTAAGACGGGTGATAGGGTGGTAGTCATGCCCTATTTAAGTTGCGGTACCTGTATTGCTTGTAAGCATGGTAAAACAAATTGTTGTACCAACATCAAAGTTCTGGGAGTGCACGGTGACGGAGGGATGCAGGAGCAAATCACCGTTCCGTCAACTATCCTGTTAAAGGCAAACCATCTTTCGGATAATGAAATGGCAATTGTCGAGCCACTGGCCATCGGAGCACATGCCATAAGAAGAGCTAGTATTCAAAAAGGGGAAACAGTGGCGATAGTAGGCTGCGGTCCTATCGGAATTGGTATTATGAAACTGGCACAAATTGCAGGTGCAAGGGTAATCGCAATCGATACGAACGAGGAACGTATGCAATACGCCAAAGAGAAAATTGGGGTTGATTTTATCGTAAAAGCCGGAAAAGAAGCGGTAACAGAAATAGAAAATATTACCAATGGTGATCTTTGTACAGCAGTATTTGATGCTACCGGAAACAAGTTTGCTCTGGAGGATTGTCCGAACTATATGTCCCACGGAGGACGTTTTATCCTGGTAGGGCTTTCCAAAGGAGAGTTGACCTATGCACATCCTAAAATACATGCTAAAGAAATGACCTTAATGTGTAGCCGGAACGCGACGACAGAAGATTTTGAACATGTAATTAATGTACTGGATCAATTTCCTACGGAATCTTTTATTACGCATTCCGTAGATTTTACAGAAATGATCTCACATTTTGACAGTTGGTTACAACCGGAAACAGGAGTGATAAAAGCATCTGTTAATTTCAACTAGATAATGACTCAGAGTTACGCTCAAATAGATACAAAGGATAACATTATTGTAGCCATAACTCCTTTAAGAAAGGGGTTAAAAGCTGTGATTGCCGACCAGGAAGTTATCTTAAAAGAAGATATTAAACAAAAACATAAATTCTCCCTATATGATTTTAAAATAGGCGATGAAATTTATATGTACGGCGTATTAATTGGGAAAGCGGTACAGCCCATACCTTCTGGTTGTGCGATTACTATTGATAACGTAAAACATGCCTCTGCAAATTTTAAAGAGGACAGAGAGAAGTACACATGGACTGCTCCGGATATCACCAATTTTAAAGGTAGCACCTTTAACGGATATTACAGGGAAGACGGTAAAGTAGGAACTGCTAATTATTGGTTAGTCATTCCTTTAACCTTTTGTGAAAACAGGAATTTGGACGTTTTGGAAGGCGCCTTATTGGAAAAACTAGGTTATGAAACGAAGAAGGACTTTGCCGTTGATACGGATGCGCTGATCAATGCTTATAAAAACGGGGCATCCCCGGATGACATTTTAAACACCCCGGTTATTACAACAAAAGAAGAGCGGTCTAAAAACAGACTCTTCCCGAATGTGGACGGAATTAAATTCTTAAAACATGACGGCGGTTGTGGGGGGATCCGGCAGGATGCCGAAGTTCTGGTAAAATTACTGGCAGGCTATATCACAAACCCAAATGTAGCCGGAGCTACCATCTTTAGCCTCGGTTGCCAGAATGCACAGATATCTATGCTGCAAAAAGCCATAAAAGATATTGATCCGAATTGTACCAAAACCGTTCATTATCTGGAACAACAGAAAAGCGCCAGTGAAAGGCATCTGATAGAAGAAGCGGTAAAGCATACGTTTATTGGTTTGATGGAAGCAAATCAACTTACCAGAAAACCAGCACCATTAAGTAAACTGGTATTGGGCTTAGAATGCGGAGGATCGGATGGTTTCTCCGGAATATCTGCAAACCCTGCATTAGGTTATGCCTCAGACTTGTTAGTAGCCCTAGGAGGATCCCCGGTATTATCCGAATTTCCAGAGTTGAACGGAGTTGAACAAGAGCTTATTAACCGATGCGAAACGGTGGCAGATTCTAAGAAATTTTATGGTCTGATGCGTGCTTATTCGGCGGCGGCGGTTGCGGTAGGATCAGGGTTTGAAAACAACCCATCGCCCGGAAATATCAAAGACGGTTTAATTACGGATGCAATGAAATCTGCCGGAGCGGCTAAAAAAGGAGGTACCTCTCCCGTAGTTGAAGTTTTAGACTATACGGAGCAGGTTACAAAACCAGGTCTACACTTATTATGTACCCCGGGTAATGATGTAGAATCTACAACCGGTTTGGTCGGTTCCGGTTGTACTATAGTCGTTTTTACCACAGGTTTGGGAACACCTACAGGCAATCCAATAGCACCGGTTTTAAAAATGTCGAGCAATACGAATTTATATGAACGTATGAATGATATTATTGATATGGACGCTGGAACGGTGATCACGGGCGAGGATACCATTGCCACTATGGGTGAAAAGATTTTAGAACATATTATCAGTGTAGCTAGCGGTGAAACGCCGTCTAAGGCAGTACTGCATGGAAATAACGATTTTATTCCCTGGAAAAGAGGGGTGTCGTTATAAGTAAATTTTCAATTAAATAGGATCATACCCGTTAGGTTTTATAAACACCTCAGCGTACTTGAGAAAATAAAGTGAATGCAAGAATTAAATAGAAATACGGTAACTGCCAAAACTTATACAGAACGTATTATCCAGTTTGGGGAAGGGAACTTTTTAAGGGCTTTTGCTGATTGGATGGTGCATAAAATGAATAAAGAAGCTGATTTTGATGCCGGAGTGGTTGCGGTTCAGCCCATAGATCAGGGGTTGGTTCATTTGCTTAATGACCAGGATGGTTTGTACACTTTATATTTAAACGGTATCAAAAACGGAAAAGCTATTAGCGAATATGAAATTATTGATTGTATTCAAAGAGGAATTGATCCTTATAAAAATTACGAGGAGTATCTGGCACTTGCAGAAAACCCGGATATACGCTTTGTAATTTCAAATACTACGGAAGCAGGAATTACTTATCAGAAGAATGATCAGTTAAATGATACACCCCCTGGTAGTTATCCGGCAAAATTAACCGTATTACTGTATAAACGTTTTCAAAGTTTTGGCAATGCTCAGGACAAAGGCTTGATTATAATTCCATGTGAATTGATTGACAGAAACGGAGATCATTTGAAACAGATTATCTTACAATATGCAGAAGACTGGAAACTAGGAGATCAATTTATAGCATGGATTCATAAAAACAACACTTTTTGTAATACTCTGGTGGATAGAATTGTTCCGGGGTATCCCAAAGATAAAATGGATGCAATTACCGCAGAATTAGGTTATAAAGATAATTTAGTAGTTGAAGGGGAACAATTCCATTTATGGGTAATTGAAGCGCCAGAAAGTGTAAAAAAAGAAATTCCATCTGAAACTTGTAATTTGAATATAGTCTTTACGGATAATATGGAACCTTACCGTACCCGTAAAGTACGTATATTAAATGGTGCGCATACGAGCCTTGTTCCCGTTGGGTTTTTATACGGTATTGATAAAGTACGTGAATCTATAGAAGACGAAGTTGTCGGAACGTATCTAAGGCATGTTATTTTTAATGAAATATGCCCGACTTTGGATTTTCCGGAAGCGGAACTCAATCGGTTTTCAAATGATGTTTTGGACCGGTTTAAAAATCCCTACCTGGAACATGAATTGTTAAGTATTGCTTTAAATTCGACCTCTAAATTTAAAACACGGGTCTTACCATCTGTATTAGAATTTATAAAGAAGAAAAATGAACTGCCAGAAGGCTTATTATTTTCTTTAGCATCCTTACTTGCATTTTATAAAGGAGATCGAGAGGGTCATACGTATTCACTTAAAGATGACCCTACTGCTTTAGAATTTTTTATAGCGCAATGGGCTACTAATGATATTCCATCTTTGGTAAAAGCTAGCTTATCAAACATTAGCTTTTGGGGCACGGATTTAACAGCATACAAAGGTTTGGAAACTAAGGTTTGTACCTACCTTAAGGATATCACCAATAACGGAATGAAAACCGCTTTAAAAACATTTTTAAATAAGTATGATGGTTATTGATTCGCACCAACATTTTTGGAACTACGAACCTGTAAAACACAGTTGGATTGGCGATGATATGTCAGGAATCCGTCGTGATTTTGATCCGCAGGATATAAAAAAAGAACTGGATGCAAATGGCGTTCACGGATGTGTTGCCGTGCAAGCAGATCAGACTTTAGCCGAAACTGATTTTTTAATTCGGCTTTCCGAAGAAAATGATTTCATTAAAGGCATTGTGGGTTGGGTAGATTTAAGAAATCAAAAGGTAAACGGTGATTTAGAACGATATAGTGCCTATAAAAAAGTAAAGGGTTTTCGTCATGTAGTGCAAGGCGAACCGGATCCTAATTTTTTATTGAGGCCTGATTTTCGTAATGGAATTACAGCTTTGGAAAAATATAACTTTACTTATGATATCTTAGTTTTTCCACATCAATTAGGGGCAACTTTAGAATTTGTAAAACAGTTTCCGAATCAAAAATTTGTAATTGACCATCTTGCCAAACCTTATATTAAAGATGGGTTTTTTGATGGTTGGGCTACACTTATGACTGAGATTGCAGAACACGAGAATGTATCTTGTAAAATTTCAGGGATGATTACAGAAGCGGATTATCATAACTGGACATCAGACCAATTGCACCCTTATATGGATATGGTGTTAAATACTTTTGGAACTAATAGAATCCTGTATGGTTCGGATTGGCCGGTATGCCTGGTTGCCGGAAATTATAAGCAGGTAAAAGATATTGTCACAAATTTTATAGCAACTTTATCCCAGGATGAACAGGAGGATATTATGGGTAAAAATGCTATTCAATTTTATAATTTATAATATATGATTCATTTGAATAGAACATATCATGAAATCCGTCAGTTCGAATGTTTCGACCAAAGGAAGAAGTGTATTTCATCTACGTTCAGTAGAACTATTAAGTCTTTCGACCAGGTTCAAAATGATAAAGATTTTAGTCAAAAAAGCTATTCTCGATACATTTTTTCTTCATTTCATTACGAAAAAACACTCGAATTGACGCTTTTTTCTTTAAATATATTTGGAATAGCTTATAATACATGCTTATGGATTTAGGACTTAAAGGAAAAATTGTTGTGGTTACCGGAGCGGCGGGGATTAAAGGGAGTATCGGAGAAACCATTGTTCAGCACCTGGCAAATGAAGGTGCTATTCCAGTCATAGTTTGTAGGAATGACCGTGGTATAGGTTATGAAAAGGAGTTACAGGATAAAGGGATTGATGCATTATTTGTAAAAACGGATTTATCAGATCACAAACAGATTGAGGCAGCCGCCCAGGTCATAGATAAGAAATACGGACGAATTGATGCTTTGATTAATAATGTAGGGGTAAATGACGGCGTAGGTCTGGATGCCTCAATAGCTGATTTCATGCGTTCATTACAATTAAATATGGTAAGTTTTTTTGCGATGACCAAATACTGTTTACCTATGATTAAAAAAGTGAAAGGAAATATTTTAAACATTGGTTCAAAGGTTGCGCTTACCGGTCAGGGAGGTACTTCCGGGTACGCTGCTTCAAAAGGGGGAGTTATTGGTCTAACCCGGGAATGGGCCGTTGATTTAATTAAAGACGGAATTCGTTCAAACGCTATTATCATTGCCGAAAGTTGGACCCCAGCTTATCATAACTGGATCAAAACGCTCGAAAATGGAGAAGAAAAATTAAAGTCCATCGTAAAAAAGATTCCTTTAGAAAACAGAATGACTACGCCGGCAGAAATTGCGGATCAATGTTTATTCACTATTTCAGAAAAGTCATCACATACTACGGGTCAATTTATAACCGTAGACGGTGGATATGTTCATTTAGATCGTTCTTTATTAACAGAATAAACTTTGGACACAATTAAAACATAGATGCTATCTAATTCTTTGTTTTAACTTTTTAATTGATTAAAAGTATAAGAATTAAACTATAACAGATGACTCAAACAACTAAAGCTCCTATCATTTCATCCGGATTACTGGTGCCTTTTATACTCATAACTTTTTGTTTTGCCCTTTGGGGTTTTGCCAATGACATTACCAATCCTTTAGTCAGTGCTTTTGGCCGTATATTTAATCAAAGCCAAACAATTAGTTCATTTACACAAGTTGCTTTTTACGGGGGTTATTGTCTGATGGCAATACCAGCCGCATTATTTATCAAAAAATATTCATATAAATCCGGTATTTTATTAGGTTTAGCACTTTATGCCGTTGGTGGATTAATCTTTATCCCGGCAGCATCTACGGGTTTGTTTTGGCCTTTTTTAGCTGCCTTTTTTATCTTGACCTGCGGACTAAGTTTTTTAGAAACCAGTGCAAATCCCTACATACTTTCTATGGGGGAAGAATCAACATCTACGCAAAGGTTGAACCTGGCACAAGCTTTTAATCCGATTGGTTCTATAACTGGTGCCTGGGTAGCTAAAGATTTTATTTTAGCAAAAATGAACAAGTTGAGTACCGCAGAAAGAGCAGCTTTACCTAAGGAAGAGTTTGAAGTTATTAAGATGTCCGATTTACAGGTGATTAAAGCTCCTTACGTGATTATAGGCTCGGTCATTGCCGTAATGTTTATCATTATTCTTTTAAAGAAAATGCCAAGAAATAAAGAAGTGGATTCTGGTAAGGGTTTGGATATTAAAGGTACGATGAATCGATTATGGTCGAATATACGATATAAAGAAGGTGTTTTAGCTCAGGCTTTTTATGTGGGTGCCCAGATATGCGTATGGACTTATACCATACAATATGGGACTAAAGTTTTTATGGATCGCGGGATGATCGAGGCCGAAGCTTCGGTTGAAGCGGGTTCCTATACAATTTATGCTTTGATTGTCTTTGCTGTAGCCCGATTTGCATGTACTTTTTTGTTGAAATATTTAACTCCCGGTTCCCTGTTAATGGCATTGGCAATAGGTGGGGTGCTCTTATCAATTCCTGTTATTGCCGTTGGGGGAATGATTGGTTTGTACGCATTGGTTGCCATTTCGGCTTGTATGTCCCTTATGTTTCCTACCATATATGGGATTGCGCTAAAAGGGGTGGGTGATGATGCTAAACTGGGAGCTGCAGGTCTGGTTATGGCAATTGGGGGAGGAGCTTTACTTCCGTACCTACAAGCCTATATGATTGATACGATTGATGTAAACACATCATATATTTTACCACTGATCTGTTTTGTTTTTATAGCGATTTATGGGTTCCGATCTTATAAAAAATATCCTGTTGGAGGAGTTGAATAGTAAACTGAAATAATATGATGACCACTAAGAGATATTGTTACGCCTGTGATCTAAAGGATAATGCTCAACTCATTGCAGCATATAAAGCGTATCATGCAGAAGGTAAAGCATGGCCGGAAATTACTAAAAGCATCAAAGATGCAGGTATTGTGGATATGCAAATTTACCTTACCGGGAATAGAATGTTTATGATTATGGAAGTGGATGAGACTTTTAACCCGGAAGAAAAGGCAAAAATGGATGCGAACAATCCCAAAGTACAGGAATGGGAACGTTTAATGTGGAAATACCAACAGGAATTACCCTGGGCGAAAAAAGGGGAGAAGTGGATTGCCCTGGAACAAATATTTCAGCTTTGATTTTTTATGTTATATGCTTTGTGTGATTTAGCTTTATACACTCGTTTGGTTTCTGTAATGACTTGGGGAAACACCCAGGTGTCTTTTAAAATACTTTACAAAATACGAGGCATCTTCAAAACCAACTTTAAAAGCTACTTCGCTTATTTGCAGGCTTGAAAATTTAAGTAAGCGTTGTGCTTCTAGTATAATACGTTCCGAGATCAATTGAGATGCGGATTTGCCAATAACTTCTTTAGTAATGGTAGTCAGTGTTTTTGAAGATATATGAAGCCTTTCGGCATAGTGTGCAACAGAAAGTCCTTTTTGATAATTTTCTTCGATCAGGTTTTTATACTGTGCAAAAATTAATTCGTGATGACTGTTAAATTTAATATGAGTTTTATTTGCATCCTGATTGATACGTTCTAATATAATAAGTAGAGATTTAAGGGAAAATCTAATAATATCTTCATAACCGAACAGGTGTTTTTTTGTAAGTTCTTCCCTCATGATGTTAATATAACCTGAGGCAGTTTGAGCCGTTTTAGTATCTATTTCATAACAAGGATCTTCTTTAGAACTAAAGACATTGTATTTTAAAAAAATATCTACGTCATTATGCATAAAAAAATGTTCGTTAAAATGTATCAACCATCCCTGAACATCTAGATTATTGTCAAAAGCATGGATATGATCTTTTGAAATAAAAAGAATGGTATTCTTCTTAATATTAAATGTTTTAAAATCTACCGTATGTGTGCCGCCCTCTTTAAAAAACCAAATGATCTGATAGTAACTATGAGAATGCGGTATAGCAGCTTTTTTTGCACTCTTTCTCCGGTACTCGTTCAGTTCATAGATTTGAAATTGTAACTTCTCCGGGTGCGCTTTGTGAAGGTGATATTGTTCCATTTTTAAGTCATGTTTATTCATCCGGATTTTAGGAATTGCCAGAAAAAGATGTTCGCCTGAATCAATAATCTCCAATTAATTTTTGTGCAGCTACAATTCCGCTGTAAATCGCACCATCCATATAACCACCGTATACCGGAGATGTCTCTGCCCCTGAAAATAACAATTTACCATTCATATAATCCTCTGAAAAAACTGAGTTACCATATTGAGGGCTCATATAGATGGATTTAATTCGTTTACAGGAGGTGTTTTTATCCTGAGACCAATCTTTTTCTTGATAGGTAAGATAGTCAAAAACTTCTTCTCCCAGGTATTTTACAAGATGGCTTAAGATTTTTTCTTTCCGCTCCTTTGGTAAAATGTCTCTTAAAGCTTCGTTGACAAATCCCATCAGGGCATACGAATTATCTTCGGCATTACTATGGTCATATAATTCGGTGACCGCACCTACCTGTCCGATCAGAGTTCCTGACAAGTTCTTTTCTCTCCAGAAAGGTTTTTTAAATGTCAATCCTACTTTAATCGCATTACTCATCCAGGTATGAGTGGTTTTCATCGCCTTTATGGTTCTATCGGAAAGCTCAGGGTTAAAAGTAATACGGGTTGCAATACGTGGGGGTATGGTGATAATTACTTTATTGGCGTAATACGTTCCGTTATCAGTAATTACTTCAACTCCGGTTGCTGTTTCCTTAATTGCCGTAACGGTTGTAGAAGTTTGTATCTTTTCTCGGTTGATTGCCGTTAAGCTTCGGATCATGGCACTACTTCCTCCGGAAATCCTATAGGCGGATGGGGTACTAGGGTCATTTTCAAAATAATGTGCGGGTGCCATTGAACTATAGACCAAAACACTTTTACCATTACTGTATTGATGAAATTTTTCTATATCCAAATCATCTAATAAATTCAGGACATTTTGATGATGATTTTGAAACCAGGTAGCACCCAGGTCAATACCGTTTATAGTAGAAATACGACCGCCGGTACGGTCACGGGATTCTAATATAACAAAACTGGTTTCCTTCAGCTTATTTAAAAAATAAGCCGAAGTGAGACCAGAAAGACCAGCACCTACTATGACATATTTAGTAGTATTTTGCTCTGTCATTTTTTAATCCATTAAATGCGTACCGTGAACAACTGCAGCACCTGCCCGTAAAGCAGCCGCTACAAAAGTTACTTCTGCCAGTTCTTCAGGGGTTGCACCCGCTTCTACAGCGTGCTTTTTATGTATTTCAAGACAATAAGGACATTGGGTGGTCAGTGCTACGGCTAATGCTATTAACTCTTTATATTTTTTTGGGATTGCTCCATCAGCAAGTGCAGCCTGATCAAGCGCCTGAAATGCTTTCATGGCAGGTTCTGCGTTTTTTCCCAGTGTACCTAATTTCTTTAGGTGATTCATATCGTACATACTATACTTTTTTTAGGTTATAAGGCTAAATCAATATTATTTATGTAGAACCAAAGTTTTACTATGATTTATGTCAAACAGTATTGATTTAGCTTTTTTTATAAGAAGTTATTAAAGTAAACTTCGTTTTATATTCTGATTTATAAGTGTCCAGTGAGGGTTCAAGACCCGCCTGCGGACGGGCAGGTCGCTATCGCTTCTGGAACCAAGAATTAAGCTTAATTTCTTCCGGCCATTACTCCGCCATCCGTATCCCAGATAGCTCCGGTCACCCATCCGGCTTGATCCGATAGTAAGTAGGTAATGGTATTTGCTACATCTTGAGCTTGTCCGTTACGACCTATAGGATGAAAAGCATTAAAACCTTTAAGTCCTTCTTTTGCCTCTGATCTTCCTCCAAAAACGCTATCGTATACCGGAGTTTCCACAACTGCCGGGGATACTGCATTTACCCGGATTTTATGGTCGGCAAGTTCCATAGCCAAATGTTGGGTTAAAGAATGTAGCCCGGCTTTTTGCATGGAGTAAGCAGAAGAAGGGGTTGCTTTTACTGCCTGCTTGGCCCACATGGATCCTACATTTACAATAGCACCTCCATCAGTTTCACTCATTTTTTTGGCAGCTGCCTGAGTAATAAAGAAAAACCCTCTGTTAAGGTCCTGATACGAATCGTAATCTGTTGTTGTATGATCCAAAAATGCTTTAGGACCAAAAATACCAGAGGCATTTACAAGATAATCAAGGTTGTCAAGCTCGTTAATTTGTGCAATCAATTTCTCAGTTTCCTCACTATTAGTTATATCTACTTTATGCGTATGTAAATCACCGCTTGCCTGACTTTTAAAAGACGAAAGTTTGTCATCATTAGTTCCTACTACGTGTACTTCACATCCTTGATCCAATAAGGTTTCTGCGGTTGCTCTACCGATACCACTGCTTCCACCTACGATTAATGCTCTTTTGCTCATGTTTTTTATTTAAGAGTTATAAATTATTTGTGATACAAAAGTAGAGGACGTTTCTTCCTTTAAATAGTGATAAAACGAGAATGAATGGTAATTATAGGAAATGGTGAGTTTCTTTGCTTTGTAAAGCGAAATTACTGGTTAACCATAGTATTAGTAATTGTAATTTAAAACAGATAATATCCTATTATTTTATCTAAGCTTTAATCTATATCTCATTATAAGCTTACCTTTAAATTTCATTACATTGTTTTTATTATCAAAAGAGCTATAGACCATATTGTATATGCCGTTGCAGACTTAGATTCTGCAATAAATGAATTTGAAGAAAAAATAGGCGTACGACCGATATTCGGAGGGTACCATAAAACACAAGGTACAAAAAATGCCCTGGTAAATCTGGACAATGGGTGTTACTTGGAAATTATAGCGATTGATGATACTAATGCTGACGTCAATCCACCCAGGTGGATGGGAGTTGATATGTTATCCAAGGATCAAATTACACGTTTTGCCATTAAATCAAATAGCTTACAAAAGGATGCGGATATACTTAACAAATGGAATGATCGCATGGGTACTATTGCCAGGGGATCCCGGAATACCGCAGAAGGTACTTTTTTACAATGGGAGTTACTGATGCCCCTAGCCACACCGGAAGTAGAACTAATTCCTTTTATGATTGACTGGTCTAAAAGTGAAATTCATCCTTCGGAATTTTTACCGAATATGGGGTGTCAACTTATAGAACTATATGGTACACATCCTGACCCTCGTAAATTTGATGAGTTATTTAAAGACTTAAATTATGATTTTAGGATTAAAAAAGCAACCGAAGTGGCTATAAAGCTCGTCTTACAAACCCCTAACGGAAAAGTTGAGTTATGATTTTAGGAAAGTAGTATTTGCAAAATTAAAATTGTGAATGCCTTTTCCGCGTGTTTAGTAGATAAAACTACAATCCTAGTTTTAAGATTGGGGTCAGACTAAAAATATTGTCCGATACCGAAAACCACTCCGTTTTCTCCGTCCCCAGTGACATTAAAACCATAGTCAAATCGTATCACCGCGTTAAATATTCGTTTATGAATTAGTCGGAAACCTACTCCGGGATATACTCTAAAACGATCTTCAGAAAATATATCGTTAAGATCGTTTCCAGGGCGCTGAATTCCACTTATATCCACAAATGCGTTACCCTGAAGGACAAACCAGTTTTTTTCAATCAGAGAGTATCTATATTCTGTATTTACAGCAAATGAAGCAGTACCTCTGTCAATAGTATTTCCAGCTCCACGGGTATTTAATTGATTGTCTATGGTAATAGGAACAAAATTAGTATTATCCACCGGATTACTGTATTGTAATTGAAGTTGATTTGCCCAGTTTCCGCGTTTGCCAATACGTGTAAAATATTGCGTGGTATTATTTAAAATATACTCGGTTTGTAATAATCCTTCATTTTTAAGAAAGTAATTAGCATCAAAAAAATTACGAACACCAGAAAGGTTATGAAATTCCAAGTCCAGGTCTATGTATTCATAAGATGCCCGTACTACCTGGCTATTCAATTCCGGTTCCGGAGCATTAATTGGTATGATGTTTTGCATTTCTTCCTCGATGGTTACGTAGCGTTCTTCAAACGCTCTAAACCCCAGTTCAAACCTATTGTTAAAGTTGTGTTCGTAAAATAACGTAAGTTCAGGACCTCGTAAGGTGTAATTATAATCTGTTTGCTGATCACCGGAATATATAGGTTGTTGTGTAGTAATATCTTGATAATTAATCCCCAGACCTAGTTTATTTGTAAATAAATAGGGATGTTCTAAAAATAAACCAAAGGAATTAAAAACTTCTCTCTGGTAAAATCCACCGGCAATAATGTTTCGTCCCAGTCCGTTAAACTCAAATACGGACACCCTAAAAGAAAAGCTATCATCATTAGCCTGACCAATTCGTAACCCCGGAATAATACTAAAGTTTTCAGTTAAATTATAGGTTACGTTATAATCGTTACCCATTTTTTCTACGGTGTAGGTTGCAAAGGCAACACCATCCAGGCGTTTGATCCGTTCAATATCATTGATGATTTGTAAGGAATCAATGGCCTTGCCTTTTTTAACTTTTATAATACGATCTAAAAAAACGGCTTTAGTCTTTTTGTTTCCTGTATAGTTAATTTCATTGACTACACCTTGTTGTGCGCAGATATTAGTAACACCAAGCATTAAAAATACCAGGTAGAACAACTTTTGTTTATATATATGAGTGATGCGTATAATAGTTTTATCTGTATTTGTGAGTACTAAGAGTCGTAAAAGGTTTAAGATCATTACCAGAGTCTTTTGTTTTTAGTTTTGAAGTTTGATACAGCGAGTTCATATTTAGTCTTGACGAATTAACACTTTCCACTATATTCTTATTAAAAAGATCAATAAATACCTTAAAAGAGGGATAGTATTACTAATTTGATAATTTATTTGATTTTCCTAATTAAACTTTAGAAAATTAAACCTTATTAATAATTCTGTTCTAAGAAAAAATTAGGAGAAAGAGAGGTTCATTTAAGAGAATTATACATTTTTATATTTCTAAATAAATAAAATAAATAGTACGTTAGCGGTAATTTTAACCATTATTAATTCAACTAACAAACCTGCTAGAACTGTGCTATTATCTTTTCCATGTATAATTGGTAAGTTTTCCTGCTTTAGTTTGCCAAATACCACGTTTATCTTTTTGCTTGTTCTCCTACTCGGGCAATCCGTAAAAACAAACGCCCAGGAAGAAGCTGAATTACTGCCCGAACGATCGGTATTTAAAGAACCTACTACTAAATACTGGATCAATACTTACGGTAATATTCGTATTTCCAAAAAATTATTTTGGGTAGCGCAGACACATTTTAGGTTTCAAGAAAGTGAGGATATTCCTTTTGCCGGAAAAGTAGCGCAAATTTATAACCGGCATGCATTAGGGTATATCTATTCAAAAAAGATCAACTTCGCCCTGGGAGGTGTACTTCGATTGAATTATGACGTAAATGATGAGAATGAAGATCGCAATATGATTCCTGAATATCGAATTTGGCACCAGTATCAATTTGCCATGGAAGTTGGTCGAGCTATCGCTTACCATCGATTTAGAATCGAACACCGCTGGTCCAAAGGGTTTAAGGAAGAGAGTGAGTATATTTTTAGAAATCGATGGAGATATATGTTCCGTTTAAAGATTCCTATTAATAAACCCCATATTGAATCTAATGTTTTTTATGTAGCTCCGGAAGCTGAATTAATTATGCAAAGTGGCGAACCAGTTATCGCAAGCCCAATGGAAGACCTTAGGTTGCATACTAGTTTTGGGTATATTTTCTCTCCTCAACTTACTGCCGCTACAGGGTTAATGTATAATATGGGACAGACTCTAGATAACGGAGGTATTTGGAAACAAGGCTGGACGATCCGAATGCACTTGTATTTTTCACCGGATTTCAGAAAAAAGAAGAACAAACTACCGGAAGTTCATTTCAGGGATTAACAATAGCAATATGACTACGAAAAAGAAATTAACCTCAACCGTATTATTGTCAGTTAGTGTGATTTCAACTTTATTGGCAATTTATTTTGGATTTAAATATTACAATTTGAATGCTAATGAGGGAAAGAATACAGATGATTTTGAGAGTAACCGGAAATCTGACGAACAATACGAACAAGCATCTAAAAAAATTGATTCGTTAATTCTGGTAGAAGAATATGTCGCTGCGGAAGCTTTACTAAAAGAATTGAAAGCAGTCAGGAAAGTACAAACGGATCTAGGCAGTGAAGCCCGGAGCAAATTATTGAGTACGCTTATAAATACAAAGAAAGAGAACCAGGCTATCGTTAAAAATAGAATAGCAGGTGATTCTGTAAATAAAAACGAAGTGCCTGTAGATAGTCTGTTAAAGGAAGAACTGATCACTAAATTGAATAGTGCCAAATCTAAAGTCCGATCTTTACAAAACCAATTAACTAAAACCGCTGAAAACGAATATTTAACTTTTAAAACCTCTAAAGGAACCGGACTTCATTATGTAGGCCAGGTTAAAAAACATAAGGCAAATGGTTTTGGGATCGCACTATTGGAAACCGGAAGCCGTTATGAAGGTACCTGGAAAAATAACCTTCGGGATGGATACGGTAAGTTTTACTGGGATGACGGAGAACATTACGAAGGGGCATATAAAAATGATAAGCGCGAGGGACAGGGAACCTATTTTTGGAAAAATGGTGAAAGGTACACGGGAGAATGGAAAGATGATCAACGGAACGGTCATGGTGAATTTTACAATAAAAAAGGAAAGATAAAAGCCAGCGGTACCTGGGAAAAAGATAAACTGGTTCAAGAAGATAAATAATTCTTCTTTTAAAATTGGTGTGATTTTTTCTACTTGTAGTTTGTGATCTCTAAACTTCAACAATCTTATGTCGTATGGCGTACATGACCAGGCCGGTTCGACTACGGGTTTGTAATTTTTCAAACAGGGCATCCCGATATCCGTCAATTGTTTTAGGGCTTAAAAACATCTTTTGAGCAATTTCTTTATAGGTCAATTCTTCACAAACCCATTTTAAAAATTCGATTTCCCGGTCTTTAAGTACGATCTTATCGGATTTACCATTTAAGGAATTAATTAAAATTGTCGATACTTCTTTAGTATGGTAAAACCCGGTATTCATCAATTCTAAAAGCCCGGTGTATAATTCATTTTTTTCAACATCTTTTAAAATATACCCTTTGGCACCTGCTTTTAACATTTTAATAATAGTTTCTTCTTCATTTTCAACCGATAGGGCCAACACTTTAATTTCCGGATATTTTTCTTTTAATATCCGGGTGGTTTCAATACCGTTTAAAATAGGCATTTTTACATCCATTAAAATAATATCAGGCAGCTTGTTTTCATTTTCTAACTTGTCCAGTAAATCCCTGCCATTACAACAGAGGTAACTGGCATTAAAACTATTAAAGGAGTTAACCAGGCTGCTCAAGGCTTGTGCTAACAGTACGTGGTCGTCAACCACAACAACGGTATAATTATTCATTCTTTATAAAAATATAAAATAGAGAGTTTAGTGCCTTGATGTAAGGTAGAATCAATTTGCGCAGTTGCCCCGATAAGTTGCGCCCTTTTTACAATATTACTTAAACCAATTCCTAAGGTATCCGTATCCGAATTATTAAAACCAATACCGTCGTCAATTGCATCAATTTTTAAATGGGTGGCTTTAAAATCAATATACAAACTTAACTCAGTCGCTTTTGCATGTTTTATGGTATTTGAAAAAAACTCCTGTAAAATTCTAAAAAGTACAATTTCAACTCTTGCATCCAATTCTACAACGGTTCCTTTTGTTTTTACCGAAGCTTTTAAATATTTTAATCGGTTAAAACGTTCAATCTCCTGTCGCAATGCCTCAACAAAAGAAATATTTTTTAAAGCCTCAGGGTTTGCTGCTTTGGACAACGTCCGTAACGCCTCTAGCGCATTAGTCAGAGTTTGGTTAATCGCTTCCTTATGATCATCATTTTGTAACTGTAATTTAGCCAAAGTAATCAACTGCCCAATATTATCATGTAATTCCCAACTAATATTACGAAAAGTTTCTTCCTTAATTTCAATTTTTGAGGTGATAATTTCTTTTTCAAACCGCTTTTCAGCATCTTTTTGATTTAAAAGCAATTTATTTTTTCGCTTTTGAAAGATAATAAATAACGTCACTAACACCACCGCGATGCAAAAGGCAACGATAGATAGTAATAGGAATAAGTCATTTATTTCTTTTTCGTCCATAAAAACCCTAAAATATAACAGGTGTAAGCAATCAAGTTAAGTAAATTTAGGACGATTTTATAACTTAACATTTCTGTTTTTAAATAACTTACGAGTAGCATTAAAGGCAATAAACCCACAAATAAAATTAAGTTGCCCATTGTTATCCAAAATGGGAGACTATTTTTAAAACTAAAGATTGTATTACTTCGTAAAATTTGTAGATAGTATAAGAGTGTACAAACTATGATACTTATTACTCCAATTGAAAAATGATTGACCGAAACTTTACTAAAAAAATCCAGATCAATTATTTGTAATAAAACTCCAATTAAATAAAAAGTTATTAAAGAATAAATTGCTTTTCTATTAACAATAATTGTTGAATACCAATACAGAAAATATGAAAAATAAAAAAATAACAATCCATTATAAACAAACCAGTTTGATATTTCGGTATATGTTTTTACTAAATAACCAGTAATATCAAACAAAAAGACTATCCAAAAAAAGTAAACGAAATTTTTTTCACTGGTTTGTTTATACTTGGGATAAGTTATAGTTGCAACTATGGCTGCAACCAACTCCATAAAACTAATACTAAATTTTAAAAAAAGGGTGCTATACATTGAGTTGAGGGTTTTTTAATTTTAATCTTCTGGTACAAGAGAGTCGCCTCCCATATGTCCAAAATTTGAAGCTTCCATACCTTCAATAGGTCTATTTTTGTCTTCATTGACTACAGATTGAACCAACTGAGTTGAATTGTTATTCTTTCTCACTTGATTTTTTGGCGATTGCGTAGTTCCAATCATAAATAATGTTAGTTTCCCCTTTTCTATATAGTCACGAGTGATAATATTGTTTACACCAAAATAAAATTTAAGCCCTAAATTTTTATAATTTTTTTTCTGTGCTTCTAATTCAGTATATTTAATATACTCTTTTATTTGTTTGATGGGGAACCAAATAGATCTTGGGTCTTTAATACCCAATTCTTTTTGAACAATATTCAATCGATCTACTGTATAAGCAGTTTCAAAACTTCTTATTTTTGTTGTGTCAATATAGAATCTGCTAAGAAACTCTTCATCTACAGTTTTATCTTGCTTTATTATATTTTGTAAGCTATCTACTTTAGACCTTAACTTTTTTATAGTAACACTTTGGTCATCACCATTTCCTTTTTGCTGAATTTGATCACATGCTGTTAATAAAGATACAGTTACTACAAGTACTACTAGATTTCTGTGAAGTAATTTTTTCATGATAGTTATATATTTTTTAATTAAGGCGGCAAGATAGAAAAGCCAACCTCTCTATAAAACCGTGTTTTCACCCTTTTTTACTATACTTTTTCCTTTACTACCAGATGAAAAACATCGCAATTATAATCCGTTAAAAACCAATACGTAAAAGGCGTTTTTCCTCTCGATTATAAGTTTATTGCCAGCCATCTTTGTACTTGTATTTCATGAACTACATAGGGGCAGCCGAAAAACTATACGAGAGAGTAGGCATTATTATAAACTTAATTATTATGAATTTATACGAAGAAGTTTTTCATGGGGAATCTTTTAGTGAAGAAGATTTTTATGAAGCAGCACGATATGCTTTTCATCAGGAATTATACGATGCAAGCCAGGAAGATATTGATGAGTACCTGATCGAACAGATTAGCGAGATGTCACCAGAAGAGGTTGCAGAATTCTGGGGGAAGTTAAAAAATATTGCTAAAAAGGTAGGTTCGGGTGTATTAAAAGTAGCATCCGTAGCAGCGCCAATTGCGGGAACCGCTTTAGGAGCAAAATTTGGAGCTCCACACTTAGGTAAGATGGTAGGCGGTATGGCTGGAAACCTTGCCGGGGCAGGAGCCAAGGCACTAGATCGTAATATTCGGCGGTCCGGACGCTCTTATAGACGTCGTCGTGGGGGGAGCAGAAGAAGATTGGATCCGAGAGTTAGAGGGGTTTTACGTAGATCCGGAAGGCATTTACGAAGAGCAGGAAGAGCTGCAATCAGGGGAGCAAATCGTTACGCTGCCCAAAATCCGGTAAGACCAAGATACCGGTGGGGAGAAGATTTTAACGAAAATTCGTCAGCTACCTTATCCAAGGTAATCGATAACCCTCAATTTCAGGCGTTAATGTTCGGGCGGGCTCATGGAGATTCGCATACTGAAAATATTACCGAAAATGATTATGACTATATAGACTTAATGGAAACGGTAAATTATCTGACAGAAGGCATCCTTGCAGATTATTATAAAGAAGATTTACTGGATGATGATACGTATGCTGTCAATGAATACGGAGAGTTAATTGTCAACAACCCGGAAGAAAGAGCAGAAAGAGCAGAAAGTCTGATTGAAGAATTGATATAAAGAGTAAAGCATGAAACCAATTCTTGAATATCTAAAGGCACAAAAACCGGAGCTTACCGAAATGATTACGATGATTGAAGCCATACAGGCTACACAGCAAAATACTCATGAAGAGGATAGCACAATTGAAGACGAGGATACTATAGAAATACAGCATCCTGATGCAACAAAGCATCAATCTAGAGAGCTTCCGGAAAGCATAAGTAGGTTACAAGAAGCATTACATCATTCGCAACGGGTTATTAACTATTTAAAAAGAGAGGTAGTTAATGAATCTGCAATTAATTATGATTTTGCTTTGGCCGTAGGAGCTTGCCCGGATTGTTTTGGGTGCGATGCCTATTGTGAGCAATGCGAAGGCAAGGGTACCCCGGGATTTTACATGCCCGATCCATCCTACTATTCAGAATTGGTTTTACCAGCTTTACATAGAGTAGAACAAAAAAATAATAACAATAAATAAGAAAATATTATGTATTACGCAGATGATTTATATGACGAAAGTCTACTAATAGAAGACCTGTTAGATGATGGTTACTTCGAAGATGACCTTCTAGACGACGATTTGTTAGACGAAGATGATTTTGAACTGGAGGAGGAGTATGGAGAAAGTTTTGACGAACGAAAGCCTTACCGTCGAAACTCAAGATCCCGTTACAACAAATTTAAAAGACTTTCACCACGATTAAGCAGCCGGGTTAAAAAGCGTTCAAACTTTGGAAGGCGTTTACCAAATAAAACCGGAAAGTACATTACCAAAACAGATTTAAAAACAGCATTAAATGCGATTTCTAAAGATGTCAACGGGATTAAAAAGAGTGTAATTTCTAACGGAAAAACGGTGAAAGCCCTGGATGGAAAGTATGCAACTATTGTAAAAGATATTGCCAGGAAAGATGCAAATCAAACTAAAGTTCTTAAAAATATGCAACAAATGAGCATGTTAAGTTCGTTGTTAAATAAACCGAAATTTGATGAATCTAACCTGGAAGTTAACATTCCGCAGGATGGTGAAGGCGAAGTAACCGTTAAAGAAAAAGTAGATAACAAAACGGTAAATTTTGACCAAACCTTAAGCTTGTTACTCCCGATGCTTACAACTGCGGGTGACTCAGGAACTGGTAAATCATCCAATGATATGATGTTACCGTTAATACTCCTGATGAATAATAACAACTCAGGATCATCTGATACAAATGCGATGTTACCTATACTATTGTTAATGATGAATAAATAGTTTTTTACGAATCTAATAGAGGTTATTATATAAAATAAAAGTTTAAAAAACGCTATTTAGTATACCCAACTTAAAAAAGGGTTGAACAAATAACAACTGTAATAACCTCTATTTTAACTTAAAAACAAAAAGTAATGAGTACTACCAAAACATTTAATAACGAAAAGCTTTTCAATAAAACGAAGGATACTATTAACGGTATTAAAAAACATAGAATATATGAGTTTGCTAAAAAAGAAGAAGCTATCGGGAAAAATAGTTTTACAAATTCTGCAATTAATGAAATTAAAGAAATAGTAAAAACCTACGGGGAAGAAGTAAAACAGCAAACGCAAACAATTCAAAAACGTTTTGACAATCACTTTAACATGATCCTGGAGCCTAATACAAAAGCTTTAATTGATAAGTTCAACATCCCCCTGGACAACTGGCAGCAACAATTTGTAAAAAATGACCTGGATAAAATTCAATCCAACCTTAAAGATCCTGAGTTCAAAAAGAAATTACAAAAAGTAAAAGCCTTAAAAAATTCGCTGGAACTTAAAAAGAGTTATAAATTATATCAAAGTGCTTTAACAGAAGAGTTTGTAGCGGAGTTCTCTGAAATGCTTGGAAAAATATCAATGCCTGATATTGTACAAATTATGCCTTTTTTAAGAAAGGTAACTTCATTTATAGATGAAATTAAAGAACAGGGGTTAACTACTACAAACATATAGGATGGATCCAAAATTAAAATTAATTGTACGAGGGAATCCCCGGGAAGAACTCTCTTTACTGCTAAGGTTGCATAAGGCAAATATATATCCCAAAAATTGTAAGGTTATTTCCCAGTTTGGAGATGTGATCAGTTGCCGGATTTTAAGGAAAAATCTTTTATCGGTATATGATGATAAAGCCACACGTAGTTTAAAAGCACCACAGGTCATCCCGGCTAATTATAAAAATTCGCGCATCACTGATGTTAGTATTGGGGCGTTTCAGGAATTACACCAGAATTTGGTGAGTAGTAACTATAAAAGAAGTCCGGTGGTTTTTGGGATTATTGATTTTGGTTTTGATTTTGGGCATAGGGATTTTCAGGATGCCTATGGGAAAACACGTTTTGAAAAAATATGGGTACAACCTACACCGTATCGCAATTCAAATAAATATGGGTATGGGGAGATTTTTAACGCCCCTGAAATGAACCGAGCAATTACATCTCAGAGCCCATACCGTTTTTTGGGGTACCATCCCGGTAAAAATGATCGATTCGGTAGAGGTATGCACGGAACCCATGTATTGGGAATTGCCGCAAGTTCAGGAGCCTCCGGGGCCAGAGGATTGGCATCTACATCTCCCATCGTAGCCGTGGATATGGGGTCGAGCTATGTAAATGGTTCGGATTTATCTTTAGGAGACTCGGTTAAGTTAATCGAAGGGATCGATTTTATCCTGGAGCAGGCAGGGGAGCGCCCTTGTGTTATTAATTTAAGCTTAGGGGGGCACTGTAGTGACCATACTGGTAAAACCCTGGTAGAAATTGCTTTAAATAATGCAGTTAAAAATAGGAAAGCAACAGTTATCGTACAAAGCACCGGAAATTACTTTAAAGCGGATTGCCACCATGTAGGTATCTTAAAAGAAGGAGAAAGTAAAGAAATTACCTGGTTGTTTAAACGAAGGGACCCCTCTGCCAACGAAATTGAGGTTTGGTATGAAGGCGAAGATCGTATTACCGCCGAATTGTATACAGATAATGGAATTTTAATAGGAAGGTCAGAACCATTTAATGATGCGGTACTCAATTATGATAAAATTCAAAACGGAATTATTTACCATCGGAGCAAAGAACCAAATACTGGAAAGAATCATATTAATATCATCTTGTCTAAACGACCGGAATCCCGAAAACTAATTTTAAAATTAAAAGGGGGACAGGTTAAAAACGGAGAATATCATGTGTATGTAGAGCGGGATGATATGGGGCAATCTCGATTAGCTCCGCAAGATGTCGATACCAATTTTACGATTGGTTCTATCTGTAATGCCCCTTTAACCATAGCAGTTGGGGCATATAATCAAAAAAGCCTGGAACGCGACCCAATGTCCTTTAGCAGTGCTGGACCAACGATTGATCGTCGGGTGAAGCCGGAAGTTCTGGCCCCGGGAAATAAGATTGTTGCAGCCCGTTCTGCTTCAAAATATCAATTAGAACCCGGGCACGGATTGATAGCTAAAAGTGGTTCTAGTATGGCGGCACCTTACGTAGCTTCTTTAGCCGTTAAAATTCTGGAAAAATTTCCTAAGCTTTCTATATATGAGATTCGTCGCTTATTGTTTCAAAGTTGTAATGCCAGAAAGCACCGAAACCAATCTGATGCAAATCAATCCGGCTATGGGATGGTGTCTTATGCAAAGCTTCGGTTTTTACTAAAGCAGAAGCAACGCAGTCAGCAAAGCAAGAATCGACTGCACTACTAGTGAAAAAAGCAGGTTTGGTTAAATCTGATCAAAAATAATTTACAAGTGTTGCCACTTCGGAGAATAGTACGTGGATCTTCCACCTACAACTATCTTTTCAATCTTACCGTTCGTATAATGACAGTCAGCACCAATCTCACGTCTTTTTCGCATCATAAACTGCTCAGGAAAATCTTCATAATGAGCTTCAAGATCAATAGCAGTTTCTATAACATATTGTAATTTAGTATACACCCGTATGATTTCTTCTTCACTCAAATCCGCAACATTCTTTTCCGGGTGAATTTGAGCCTGGTATAATACATCATCTGCAATCCAGTTACCAACCCCGGCGGTAACACTTTGATCCATAATTACTTTTTTAATGGCTGTTTTCCGATTCCGGAGGGCTGCCTTGAATTCTTCTAAGCTAATATCCCGGGTATCTTTACTTAACTTATGTTCTTTTTGATAAGCCTCGATAGTATCTACCAGATCCCAACGACCAAATTTTCTTTTGTTTTCAAAAGCAAAGTGAAAACCGTTTTCAAAAGTCAAAACAATATGCCCGAATTTAGGACGATCTTCTGCTTCTTTATAGTAGGTAGGCTTACCGGTCATCCCAAAATGCATCAATACTATTTTCTTACCGGAGGTTTTTACAAATAGATACTTCCCGATACGTTGAGTACCTGTAAATTCTGAGCCGATTAAAGATGTTTCAAAATCAGCTAAGGGTTTTTTTAATAATCGTGCGTCCCGACAATCAAAAGCCACAATTTTTTGATGAAGGGCGGTGTTTTCCAGATATTGTTGATATCCATATACTTCAGGTAATTCCGGCATTTTTTTTAGCAAATTACATATTATGTATGGATACAAATGCTTACATTCTTAAAAATGCGGACTGTAAAACTAGTATTTCTACTTTTTAAAGTAAGCGTCCGGTGCTTTTTAAAATGATGAAATGTATTCATATGGAAAATTGTAAAGAAAACACAGATTGTAAATACTTTCAGCTTAGGGGTTATCTTCCAGATATGAATTTTAATACGGGTAAAAGATAAATATTGTGATAACTTTTCAAAAATAAAAAACCGCCCTTGCGGACGGTTTTTAGGTTATGGTAATTATACTACGCTGATTATTTGATAAATAAAGATTGCGTTGCTGATTCTTTCCCTTTATATACTTTTATAAAATACATTCCGGGTTTATATTTTTGCATATTTATTTCAACTTTCTTTTTAAATTTAAAACCATCTGAGAGTATTACCTGTCCGCTAAAATTACTGATAATATATTTACCTGTACTAACACCAGGAAATTGAACACTAAACAAACCTGTATTTGGATTAGGAGAGACTGTAAATTTCACATCTCCTTTTACAGGATCCTTCTCATCAATCTGACCACCAGTAGTTATTAAAAAAGTTTCTCCTCCTTCAATCTCTTTATTATCATTTTGTTGAACAACGTCTAGCATCAGTTGTTGCCCTTTTGGTAATTTTTTAAATACATTAAATTTAAATCGTAACGTAAAGGTTTCATTGTATCGTAATGGCACTCGGGTAAAAGCAGTTGAAGCCCCCTCTAAAACCACTCTATTTTCATCGATAATATTGATTCCTTTATTTTTAAAAGACCCCATTTCAAGCATACGTTTAAAGAGTTCTTCGTCCATTTCAACTTCAATGTTCCCTACTTCAAAAAACGGAATTTCAATTCTGTCAAATTTGTCCAGTCCGCGATCAATAAAAGCAATGTTTGTAAATTCGCTTTTCCGGTTGATTCCCCTAACATATAAATTTAAAAACGGATTATCGGTAGTTACCGTATCATATACCATTACATTTTTCCAGGCTATATTGTTATTATTTTTTGCATTGAACGAAATACTTACTCCGTTTTGTTCATTAGCCATAGGATCATTTGCAGAGATGATTCTTGAGGTCAGGCAAAAATGGTGCGCCTGGTTGCCAGCCCCATAATCTGCCGGGTTAGGCGGGAACCACGGAATTTCTACGATAGTAGAACCTCCGGGCGGTATGGAAGGAACATTTACCGATCCGATGATATCACCATTTAATAACGAACCTGCATAATTATTAATAAAATGGGTTGGCCAAGTCAATCCGGTAGATGCACGTGCGAAATAGACTTTAACGACCGCACAGCTTGAGGTAGTCGTACCTCTGTTTCGCACCTTTACGTACACCGCATTAGGTGTAAATTCTTTGTACTCCGGGTTTTGATGTGTGGTACCACCATCCGGGTTTTGACGTACCCAGATATCCTGGCTTCTATAAAAATTAGAGGAAGTATTGTTTGGTTCCTGACCGGTATCATCAGGCCTGTCCTGAGAATACAGGTCAAAGGATTGTGTTCCCGGAGGAGTTGTGATTTGAGCAAGGTTCACTGCAGCCTCAGCATCTACTAGTCCGTATCCCAGTTCGTTGTTCCAGGTACCATTAGGCCGACCCGCACTAAAAGAATAGGTATATAAATCAGTTCGTACTTTTTGGGCACTGGCTTCGATAATTTGTTGTACCTGATCATTGGTTAGGCAAGGGTTTTCGGCTAATACCAGAGCAGCTACTCCTGCTACAAAAGGACATGCTGCAGAAGTACCTCCAAAACTATCTGTATAATCATCATTAGCATAACCATTGTAACCTGCACTTCCCTGCATATCTGTTGCAGAGATACTGGTTCCTCCTGAGACTACATCCAGCGGAGTACCAAAACTACTGCCAGGTCGTGAAGTAGGTCCCCAGGGATCACAAGAGTCAGGGACAATATCGATACGCCCGGACCGCACACCACATCTATCAATGGCACCTACGCAAAGGATTCTAGGATTTGAATTAGATGGATATTCAGCTCCGTTAACATTACCATTACCTGCAGAGAATACAACTACGGATCCTAAACCATCTCGCCCATTGTCTAAAGCATTATTGATCGCATTATTAATTAAACTGGATGGAGAACCACCACCCCAGGAATTACTCAGAATGTCGGCTCCATTTTGCCAGGCCCAGTTAATACCATTAGCTAAGTTTGTACTGGTCAGAATTCTAACACTTATTGACATTAAGCTGGTACGTGGTGCTACCCCGGATACTCCCTCATTATTATCTTGTACTGCTCCTATGATTCCGGCACATGGCGTTCCATGGCGGCCCCAAACTGAGGAAGGAGATGAAGAGGTATGCGTATCAAATCCCGGCCCAAAATTGTTTGTTTGTAAATCCGGATGATCTCTTTCGAATCCCTGATCTATAATGGCAACTTTAATAGCTGAAGAACCTTTTGTAATGTTCCAGGCATCTTCTGCATTCATATCAATGCCGGTAGTACCTCCGTTTTGCCCGGTGTTATTTAACGTCCATTGGTCGTTATAATACGTATCTGCTGTAAAAAATGCGGCAGTAGCAGCTCTTTTTTCGGCTGTTGTGTCTGTATCAAATCCCCATTCTAACATAAAAGAAGGTTCGGCATTATTAAAATTGCCGGATTCATAAAAAGCGTTTGCCATTTGCATCGCATTTAAGCCCTCTTTTTGAGTAACTGAAAGCGTGTACCAAAGCGGCATAAACTGATTTTGCCCGACAATTGTAGTATGGGTCTTTTGTGCAAATTGTTTTAAAATTGCCAGATCCCCTTTATTTTTAAGTTGTACATTAAAATATTGAGTTAGTGCCATCTTCTTTCCGGAAGGATCAAAAAAATACGGATTGACAAAAAGTATTTCTTTTTGCGAATCAAGCTTTTTTTGAAGGGTTTGATACCCCTGTTCCGTTATTTTTGTATCAGAAACTTTGATTTCTGTCCAGTCCAGTCCTTCGTTAGCATTTTGAATATGAGACGAACCAGATAGCGATTGTGCCGTATTATCGCTTACCGTTTTAGTAATACTGGTTAAGGGCATATCCTTAGCAAAACTTTTCTGAATATCGTTCTGCGATTTTGTGACTACAAACAGAAATTCTTTATTGACTTCTAGCGGAACTTTTTTTCCCTGGTAATAGTAGTAATGTTCTTGTGCATACATTCCTGTAGCCCATAATACACAGAAAAGCAATAGCATCTTAGCGTTAAAATTTTTCATGATTATTTGTTTAAAGATTAATTTTTCTCAAATCTAAAGCTCTATTTAATGATAACAACTGGGGAAATTAACCTTTTTATAGGGTGAAAACACCCTTTAATTTTCAGTGTAATTTTTGGATTACCTGCTATGATTCAACTGATACTCATATTATTCTTCTTCTGATAAATGCTTAGGATCAGGAATTCTTTGCAGGGTACTATGGTGCTATTTCATGGAATTTATAGGTATAAATTTTAGCTACTTGATAAGGAATATAGTATGGGATACTATATGGACCCTGAGGATTTAGATGAGATAATTTTCTTAGAACCTCTTGATAACTTAACCTTAGCAGGAGTAATACTATATAATACTACTTTTTCTTCTTTTCCTTTTAAACTAATATTGCCAATAGAAGTAGCGATAAACCTGGATTTCAGCTTTAAAAAGGCAAGTAAGTCTTCGGAAATGAGTAGAGACTGGTCGTAGAAATTACATTGTTCTTGTATCCTTGCTGTGGTATTGATCACATCGCCATGGAAAGCAATTTCCTTTTTAACCGAACCTACTTCGGTGGCAATTAACTTTCCGCCGTGTAATCCGGCTTTAAACTCCGGGAGTAACCCATATTGACGTAAATAATACTTTTTGCGTTTTAAAAGTCTTCGAATAAAGGCAAAGTAAACCCTGATACAATTTAATGATCGAATACCACTTTTAAACGGCCAATGTAAAACAGCTTCATCACCTACATATTGATAAACATTAGCATCATACTTTAACAATACCCGGTTCAGGTCATAAAACGAATCCTGGATAAATTCACTGTACTTAAAATGGCCTAATTGTTCTGCAATCGCCGTAGAGGATTTAAGGTCCAGAAACATAAAAATTTGTTGTTCTTCCCTGGGTTTTTGATACCGGCCCAGTAAAAGTTTAAAAAATACCCCGCTACCAAAGTTTTCGTTTGCTATTTTAATAAAGGAGAAGATAAGCGAAGCCAAAATAAAATATACAACGATTACCCAGAAAATTTTACTGGTTCGCCACCAGTCCCCCTGATGTATATAATTTAAGTCGAGCTCTTTTTTTAATAAACCAAAAACAAAGCTGGTCGACCATATTAAAACGACCATGTAAATTATGGATTTTTGCAGTAATACAAACCATAAAGCTAATCGTTTCGATAAAAAATTATCAAAAACAAAGTCTACAATTGCATAAAAAAAACCAATAATACTACCAAAGATAAACCCAATTCGCAGCCAATCCCAAATAGGGACCGCAGAATTATCCAGACCTTCTTCATCTCCTAATGCGTAGTACCTAATAACAATAAATATGCAAAAGGCTACTGTCCAGAATAATACGGTATTACCCAGGAGTTTTAAAAATTGTTTAATAGAATAGTTCAATCCGCTATATGGTTTTTGCTATAGCCTAATATAAAAAGTATTTTACAAACCATTATTTAAGATTAGGGGTAAATTTAAACCTAAGCTTAGTTGTAAGAATATCAAGTTGGTAGGTGCTTTGGTTTTAGATAGCTGCCAGTACCATATTTCTAATTTTGTCTCTGGACTCTTCGGTAGCGACATCGGTTTGTTTAAACTCATCCAGGGTTTTGATAAAACTTAATTTTTCAGTGCGCCCGTCGAGATTTACCATATATTCGTCATTAGACCTGGCAAACGCCATATTCCATTCGTTAAAATGCCGGTTTAACTTAATGCCTTTCCACAACGTTTCTACGTTACTATGCCGATGGTCTTTTTTCATACGTTGGTATAAGGCCAGTACTTCTACTTTAGGCCCTTCCAGAAGCTGTAAAAATTTATTGTCAAAATATACCAAACACCCAGTAATATTCAATTGATTATTAGTAATAATAGAAGTTTGTATAATGTCGTTAATATCCTTTTGCGTAACCGTCGGGACTACTTCTGACTCATAACTTAACTCAAACAATGTGGTGTTATTTTGTAAAGCGTTCTTATACTGGTTAGGAAGAATGCCGTATTGTTCGACAAATTTTTTAGAAAAATAACTACGATTGGATAGACCAATTTTATAACAAATTTCGGACATGGTCATATCCGTAGTTTCAATCAATTCTTTTGCATAAGAAAAACGAAGGTGCGTGATCAGGAGGTTTACCGAAGTGTTAAATAAGAACTTAGTGCCAATCTGTAATTTTTTAGGATTAATGCCCGTACTGCTACTTAAGCTTTCTACACTTATTTTTTGGTCAATATGAGCCCTGATATAATCCTTTATAGTAGCGATTTTAGATAATTCTATATCGGTAAGCCCGGTAAAAGATTTTTTACCGCCTAGATTTCTAATATAAGAATTCACCTGGGAGGCAAACATTTTTAATACGGAGCCTTCATTCATAATCCTACCAATCGTACCGCTATCATTCCGGATAATAGCTTCTGCTTGAGTTAATGTTTTTAAATCAATAGGTCCCAGGTAACGATAAGATTCCTCATAGGTTATTTTCGCCAATGCCTGGGCAACGTAATTCACCAGTTTTCTATCCGTATCAGAACCGGATTTTTTAATTTGATCATAGTCAAAAATTAAGGTGCAAATGTTGAGCTTTTCCTCCTTCGGAAAGATAATTTCTGACTCATCCGTAGGTGCCGTAAGAAAAATGGTGCTTTTATTTTTATCAACGATAGACAGCAAAGTTTCGGATAAAAACCTATGAAAATAATGTCCTTTTACTACGTATGAAAAGTAGTAAGAAGCCTTAGGAGTATGCTCCAGTACAAATTGAAAATCTTCTTTAAACATAAGATCATAAATCCTGACCTGAAAGCCTTTAAAGATGGTATAAGAACGGATATATCCGTCTGCATGTTCATTATTTATCTGTAAAGTGTGAACGCCATTATTCTCATAAAGTTCACCGTTTAACTGTTCGCGATAGGTAGTAAGATATTCTAAAGGAGTACTTTCTTTAATACGAAACATGTATATTATTAGTTGTCTATGGGTAAGGTTAGTAATATAGGTTGTGATTAATATACGAAAATAAGGTACGATTTTAATATTATAAAACCTGTTTTAAACACAATAAGGAATAAAACTAACACAATTAGGGAGTACAAAAATGATATTTTAAATTACCCTTTATTTTTTAAAAACCGATTCTGTTCTTCCAATAAATCTGCCACCCGGTCTAATAGTTCAATATCCTTTGGGGTCTTAACCGTTGTATCTTTAGGATCTTGGGCCTTAGTCTTCAAAGAATTCATGAATTTTACGACTAAAAAGACCACAAAACCAATAATAATGAAGTCCAGGCTCACTTCAATTAGCTTCCCATAGCTAATAGCAACTTCCGTAATTTCCGGATTTTGACCAGGTATAGAAGCTTCTCTTAAAATCCATTTTTTCTTTTCAAAAGTAAGGCCATCTGTCAATAGGGTTAACGGAGGTAAAAAAACTTCTTTTACAAGCACGTCTACTACTTTATTAAAAGAAGAACCTATAATAACTCCTATAGCAATTTCGATCATATTACCTTTTACGGCAAAGTCTTTAAATTCTTTAAATAATTTAAATGTCATTTTCTAACCCTTTGTTTCTTCAAAAATCAGATATTATCAGAAAAGGAAGTAATCCGTTAAAATTAATTTGTACACATATTCATAGGTGTAAAGAAGAATTAAGATAGCTCAGCACAAACTTTACAAGACAAGAAATTACAGTACACCCTTTAAAAAAGAAGATATGAATAGAATATTGGTTATATAAAAATATCCTATTCCGGTAGTTTATTAACCCATTTGAGGTTTTGGATAACATTAAAACTGTAAATGTTGACACTTCCGGGATTTTGCGAAATATATACCGAAAAATGTTATTTATTGATAGTAAGCCTTAGTAGCTTTGATTAATATAGAAAGTTAATAGTTTGAAATTCAATACTTACACTAAGTTGTTTTTTGTGCTATAACCATAACGGTAAAGTTTAAAAAATATGGAAGTAAATTTCAATAGCCTTAAGAATAAAATAGGAGGCACGGTTAAAGAAATAGAAGACGGAAAAGTATTTTATCTTAATCCGGCGATCGGTAAAGGTTTTATTGCCTATCATTATTTGCAACCGGGACTGGTTGCTTTTAATATTCAAATATCCCTAGATATAAGTACTACCTTACCTTTACAATTTATAAAAGAGGATTCTTTGCAATTTCTATTTTGTCAGGAAGGCTCAATACTATATACAGTTGCAGGAGAGACGCTAAGTCCGGTACAAATTGATCAGTATCAAACGGCAGTTTTACAACGTAAATCGGAGAATCCTGGGGAGATTACCGTAGCAGCAGATCAATCTGTTGTGATCAGGGTTATTGTAGTGGATAGAAGTGAATATTTTAAAAGCTTTTATAAAACCTCCGAGTTGATCGATCAGAATGTTCAGGATATCCTTAAGCATATCACAGATAAAAGTACGTATACCCAGGTAGGCAATTTTGATCTGTCCATTGGGGAACAATATAAGCAAATAGCAAAAACACACGAAGAAAATGAAGTCAGTGGTAGTTTGTCTCAAAAAGGTAGATACTACATTATTCTGGCAAAACATATTCAAAAATTTAGTAATGAAATGAAGGACTCCGGAAATGAAAGTGGATTAAACCAAAGTGAACTAAAACGAGTAATTGACCTTAGTAATCATATCAAAGAACAACCTGAAGCTTCTCATAACATAAGAATTCTATGTCAGTCTACCGGTTTATCCCCGGCTAAAATACAAGAAGGTTTTAAGTACTTATTTGATAACACGGTATCTAATTATGTTTGTGAAATTCGATTAGAAAAAGCAGAGGAATTAATTCGGTATTCGGATTTAACTGTTTCTGAGATTGTATACACCGTAGGTTTGACCAGTCGAAGCTACTTCTGTAAAATTTTTAAGAAAAAGTATAATTATAGTCCGAAGGATTATAGAAATCGAATCAAACAGCAATTATCAAATACAGCAGAATAGTTATTCACTAACTACTTTATTAATACATAGGACCTTACTTCTTGAAGTAAGGTTTTTTCATTTTATAGGAAAAAGTCAGTTTAATATTTAACAACTTTAGGCTCTAGTTTAAATTAGCGTTGTTATTAAAATAATGCTGAACATCCCTCTAAATCTCCCTTCAAAGGGAGACTTTTTTGCTCCCTTCCTTCGAAGGAAGGGTTGGGGAAGGATGTTTTTAATGATGCTAATTTTAAAATCTGATTATCAGTATTTTATGTAATAATATTAATATCGCTAACTTATACTAACAACGCTTATTAAACTAGAGCGTAACTTTATAATAGATTCAAATTAGTTTGACTTCATGTCGGAAACAACATCTCGTTTAAAATTCATCATATAGAAAAATAACCAACCGGTAAAATAACAAATTACATCCCAAAAATCACCGGTATAACGTTCATGTAGCGGGGGTAAGATTATTTCAAAATAAATAGCATAGCCAGAAGTTATTACTAATTGTAACAGAATTGGTAATTGAAAGTCGCTCATACTTTTTACTATACGAACCGTGGTTTGTATTATCCATAAAACTAATGGAATACATAATAAATCATTAAGGTAGTTGTTGATAAAAGGAGTTAAAGTTAGATTATTGATTTTTGCAAAGTATATAAGACTTCCGATAACTAGAAATACCGGGAAATATACTTTTTTTATCCAATAATATGCTCGAAATTGGTAATTATGCAGCCACATAAGTCAGTACAAAAGCTAAAAAAGAACCTACGGCAAGAACAATTACCCAGATAGAATAGAAGGCTTTGGCCGGATATCGAACCATTGGATTTTTATGAACCCTGGCGTTTTCAAAGAATTCCGTAATTTTATTAGGTTTTTCATTAGCCGCTTCCTGTTGTTTTGCAGCCAACTTCTGTTCTCTTTCTAGTTTTCTCTTAAGAATTGTATTAATTAATTTTCCGCAGTTTTTACAATAATCACGGTCAAGGTTTTCAGTAGTACAATAAGGACATCTTCGTATAACCTGATTCATAACGATATGAGATTAGTTATAAACTTAAACAGTTTTTACATCTTCCACTATTTCAATCCAAGTTTATATTGCTTCATTGACAATAAGATATGTTTAAATGATAGTAAAACTACCTGCGTTTTAAAAAGGCAAAAGACTATTTTTAAAGATTCAACGAAATACCAAAATTAATAACCGAAGAACGGTCGTCAGGGATATCTGAAGAAAAGTTAGTAAACGTATAGTTGTATAAAGCGGACAGACTGATCGTCTTCGAAATAGGCAGTTCGGACTTAAACTGACCTAAAATACGGTGATTGCTAAAGTCGCGGTATAAAGGCTGAAAATATAAGGTTCCGGTAAAACTTAGGTCAAAACGTTTTAAGGTTTGATTGATAGAGAGATAGGTGCTATTACGGTGATTATAGAATTTTTCTTCAATAGAATTTAGTTTTTCAACTTCGTACATATACGAATTGCCTATATACATATGCGTACGGTCTTTTTTTACAAATTCGTAACGCAATCCGGTGCCTAAAAGGCTTCGCTGTTCTATGGTAAGTTGGGTGTTATTCTGATACTGGATAAAAAGTTCATACCATAAAGAAGTAGCTATTTTTTGGTTAAACCGGGAATGTAAAAACAGCGAATTCTGAAAATCTTTTTCTTGAGCCCGAATCAAATTGTAATCAGATATCAAAAAGTATATAGAGTTGAAGTCCTTAGATTTGACCTGTGTGGCTATATTCCAGTTCAATTGAAGGATATAGTTATTATTATTCTCTGTATAATTAGCCAAAATGTCACTTTTTAATACAAACCGAATGGTATCCGTTTGCATTCTTTTGGACTCTACATTTACCAACTGTGCACTTATCTTTAAGCTATAGAGCAAACATGCGATAAGTATGTAAACTATCTTAAAATTCATATAGAAAAATGGCAAAGGTAATTGAACCTAAATTTTATTATGATCTCTTGTGCTAAAAGATGTGTCACAAACTTTACCTTCTTGTTTTTCTGCCTTTGAAGAATAGCTTAAGAATTAAGTATACCTATTTAATTTTAACTTTTAAAGTTTTAAAAGAACTTGCTTATGGTTTTTTAGCAACCTGATCTTAGATTTATAGTAATAACGATCAGTATTTACCGTATTCAGTCTAAAAGATTGTTAGGATTAGGTGTAATTGCGTTATTAGAGAAATAATAAAAATGATAGTATCGCGTATGATTTTAATTCAATGAACTACTTTTTATTTTTCTTAGGGTTACTAATATCTTTGTTTGTAGTGTACGACATGGTGTATACTATTCTATCACCAAAAGGTGCAGGATTTATTGCAGATTATACCTCTCGTAAACTTTGGCGTATGATCTTAATAAGTACCGGGAGCAATGCAAAGAAAAAAGCGCTTACCTTCGCTGGCCCTTGTATTATTTTACTTATCGTTTTGTTGTGGGTACACCTGCTTTGGTTAGGTAATACCTTGATTGTCTATGCGTGTCCGGAAGCTATATTTTCTTCTCAAAAAGATCAGTATGTCACCGGGTTTTTTGAAAGTACTTATTTTGTAGGCTATGTACTATCTTCTATGGGGAATGGAGATTATACTCCGGGGAGTGATGCATGGATGTGGTATACCGGATTTATATCTTTTACCGGGGTCATTTTTATAAGTCTGGGAATATCCTTTCTACTTCCGATTATTGAAGCAGTTACCTTAAAACAGAAGGTAAGCCTTCAAATCTTTATGCTGGGTCAAAATCCTAAGGAGATTCTTGACGCTTATAAAGGTAATGACTGCACCTATTTAATTTCCGAATTAAAAGAATTGGAACCCGCAGTTATAAAATTGGGTCAATATCATTTGGCATATCCGGTTATCCATTATTTTCATTCTACTCATACTTTTGAATCACTACCTTTTAACCTGGTAGTGCTTGATGAAGTAGTGACCATGTTGCTTTCTAATACGGATCTGTTATCTGCAAAAGATGTATTTCGTCTAAAAAAAGTGCGTAAAGCAATGACCTACTATCTTTCAACATTAAATAATGCTTTTATTCGTCCAGGAGATGACGAACCTGTAAGACCCAATAAAGGTAGCCTGACTGAAGAAGTGGTAGCTGACCTGGATACGGATTACTACCATCAGGAAACTAATATATACCGAAGAAAGATTCTACTAGCTTACCTGCAAAACGATGGTTGGACTTGGAAAGATATGATGTTTAATCAGGAAGAAATCGAATTAAGAGTAAAACAAAGTTCTTAAACTATTTTAGGTGGGATGTTTGTGAATTATACTTTTCCAATATGAAAAATTATATGATAAAACAAGACGTAAATAAATTAAAAGCATCCTTCTGAAAGATTTATATCAAAAGGATGCTTCTTATAGCTTACAGCTGACTTAACCTATGTTAAACCGCAATTTTTTCAGCGGACGGCATTCGGTCCCAATTACGGTGTTGTGCAATCGCTTTACAAAAGGCTTCGCTGTCTTTATTGATAAAAATAGCTTTATCTTTACTTACATCTTGTTCCTTTAAATCAGCTAGTAACTGCTCTCCTTCGTTTGCTACGGCAATGGCTTTACAATGTTTATACGCTTCTTTTACAAATTTGCTGAATTTTGCTTTAGACAATAAAGTCTCAACGGATTTTTTACCTCCGGGAATAAAAACCGCATCAAACAATACGCTTTCCGTCGTCATAATTGCAGCGTTTACTTCGTGTTCCATATTTTGGTCGCAAGTAACCGTGCCCCCGTGCGGTGCTATTATTTTTATGAGTCCTCCCTGATCTTTTACCGTTTTTTCTACCTTTTCAAAATCAGACATGCTAAAACCATCCGCCACTAATACAGCTACCTGTCGGGTCTCTATGGTATCGAAAACCGTATGATCTTGGCTTAACTTTTTAGAAGCTTCCAAATATACTTTCTTTTCTTTAGGTTGGTGTTTTGATACCTCTGCATCTGCTCCGATGGCCTGATTTAAAGGTTTTTCAACCGTATCTGGTATGTCCATTCCCAGGTTATCTGCTACTTTAGCCGCCATATCCTTATCAATCTTACTGATAATATAAAGCATTCGGCTTTTAATAGCCTGGATTTCACATTTGCCTAGTTCAAAAGAATAAGCACTAATTACATGTTCTTTTTCCCAGGGAGCCAAACTACGATAGAACAAGGCAGGTTGGGAGAAATGATCGGCAAAACTCTCACTACGATTACGTATTTTATGCGCATCTATTTTTTCTTGATAGGATTCAAACCCGCCATCTTCGACTTTACTAAGATATGGACATCCGCCCCCGATGGTATTAGGGAAATAAGCCGTTCTTCCTTTATGAATCTCCATTTGCATATGCCCGTCACGTTGATTATTGTATACAGGTGCGACCGGACGATTTATTGGGATTTGATGAAAATTATGACTTCCTAACCGGGATAATTGTGTGTCCCGGTAAGAAAACAAACGGCCTTGTAGCAAAGGATCGTTTGTAAAATCGATTCCAGGAACAATATTACCAGGTAAAAAGGCTACCTGCTCGGTTTCAGCAAAGAAGTTTTCCGGGTTTCGGTTCAGCACCATTTTTCCGATGATTTCTACCGGTACCATTTCTTCCGGAATTAATTTGGTAGCATCCAGCAGGTCAAAATCAAATTTATGTTCATCTTCTTCTGCAACTACCTGAATTCCCAGTTCCCATTCCGGATAACTTCCAGTATCGATAGCATTCCATAAATCCCGTCTATGAAAATCAGAATCGGCACCGCTGATTTTAACCGCCTCATCCCAGGTCACGGAGTGTACGCCTAACTTTGGTTTCCAGTGGAATTTAACAAAGTGTGCCTTTCCTTCTTTATTAATCAACCGAAAGGTGTGGATACCAAATCCTTCCATCATCCGGTAACTCCTGGGTAATCCCCGATCACTCATCACCCAGATATGATTATGCATGGTCTCGGTAGTTAAAGAAACAAAGTCATAAAAAGTGTCATGAGCAGAGGCAGCTTGTGGTATCTCACGATGCGGTTCCGGTTTTACCGAATGGATCAAATCCGGAAACTTCATAGCATCCTGAATAAAGAAAACCGGCATGTTGTTCCCCACCAGATCCCAGTTTCCTTCTTCGGTATAAAATTTAACGGCAAATCCCCGGACATCCCTGGCTAAATCTGTGGAGCCTTTGGATCCGGCAACGGTAGAAAAACGGGTAAATACCGGAGTTTTTCTGGACGTGTCAGTAAATATACCTGCTTTTGAATACTGTTCGATACTTTTATACAACTCAAAGTAGCCGTGTGCTGCACTTCCCCGGGCGTGTACAATACGTTCCGGTATACGTTCATGGTCAAAATTGTGGATTTTCTCCCTTAGTAAAAAATCTTCTAATAAGGTAGGTCCACGTTCTCCCGCTTTTAAAGAGTTATTCGTATCATTAACTTTTAACCCCTGTCGGGTAGTCAGAGGTTTATCCGTATAGTCAATTTCGTAGTTTTCTAACTGCTTTGATTTTTCTGAATCATTAGGGTTCTTTACGTCTTTATCCATGATTTGTGAATTAATTCTTATGTTGTTTTAGGGTTCTTTGTTAACCCGTAGTGCATTTAAAAAATTATAATTATAAAATCCAATAATTCGAGCCCCTCAAATAAAGGAAGAAGTGTACTTCATTTACGTTTATTAGAACTATTGAGTCTTTCGACCAGGCTCAAGACAATAAGGATTTTAGTCAAAAAAGCTATTCTCGATATCCTCGATCAAGTTAAGGACAGGCTATTTTTTCTTCATTTTATTACGAAAAAACACTCGAACTGACGCTTTTTTTCCTACATGTACTAAAGGTTTTATTAATAAATCGACAGGTAATTACTTTGTAGTTATACTAAGTACAAATTCAAAAAACCTATTGTTATTGTAAATTAAGTAATGCCAAAAAAGAAGAAGAATGCAATTACACTTTATCTGAGTGTTTTTCGATTGGGTTCTAAAATTTAAGGGATAAAACCAATTCTACCTATAGCGTATGAGATAGCGAAAAGATATGATACATTTCTAAAAGTGATAAAAATATTCTTCTAATAAGAGCCTGTTTCTTTCCTGCTGTTTTAGATATGCTATTTTTAGAAGCAATTATTTCAGAACTCTTTTTAGAGAAAGAGCAGGGGAGAGGTTTTTTAAAACAATAAGGGGGATGTCAATGATAGCTGTATCCCATAAAAAAAAGTACTACTTGTTATGAATAAAACAAGTAGTACTTTTTTAAAGATATATTTTAAGTAGATACCTCTACGCCATTGCGTTTTGAGGGGCCCAGTGCGAACATAACATTCCTGGTGCCGCTTTTTGCGGATTTGCACAATCACTGGTTTCATATCTTACACAAGTTACACAGTTGCGGTCATCTTTTAAAGATAGTTTCATATCAAAACTATCACAGGTATAACTGCTACTTACTTTTACTCCGTGTACTCTACAAGTACTATTTTCGTTTAAATTCTCACAGTTTTCACAACTGTTTCCTAATCGTATAGCCATAATTTTTCTTTTTAATGTTTACTTAAAGATAAGGCGTATAGTTTTTGGAATGAATTTAAATAGCTGTCAGCAAGTAGTTTGTATTTAGATTGTTTTAAAATAGGAATATGATTAATATACTTCGGTATTGAATTAATATTACAGGTATCTTAAGAAAATAGTAATCTAAAGGCTGAAGGAGTACTGTTAATTTTCTTATTTAATGTAAAACATATTTGCTCCCTTTTTTAGAAGGGAGGGTTGGAGTAGGATGTCTATTTGAATTGAAACACCCATCTCTAACTATTCCCCTAAAGAAACCCAAAGCACCTCTTCTTCTTTTACTACCTGTGCAAGACCGGATTTGGTTAAAGCTTTAATACTTTTATCCCAGGCTTTGTTACTTAGTGCTGATTGAGATTTTAAATCGGCAAGCTGTGTTTTTTCTTCTTTTTCCAGAAGTTCATAAACCGCTTTGGCATTATCATTAAGCGCTTCAATTAGTGCGGCTTTAGCATTTTGAACTTCTGGGCGCATTTGCGGGAAGAATAACACTTCCTGGATAGATTGGTTATTTGTTAAATACATGATCAACCGGTCCATCCCAATTCCCATTCCTGAAGTAGGTGGCATTCCGTATTCTAATGCGCGTACAAAGTCCATATCGATAAACATGGCTTCGTCATCCCCTTTTTCGCTTAACTTCAACTGATCTTCAAAACGTTCTAATTGATCGATAGGATCATTTAACTCCGAATAGGCATTGGCAATCTCTTTACCGCACACCATTAATTCAAAACGCTCTGTCAGCTCGGGGTTATCCCGGTGTTCTTTACACAGCGGACTCATTTCTTTTGGGTAATCCGTAATAAACGTGGGTTGGATGTAATTACCTTCACATTTTTCTCCGAAGATTTCATCAATTAGCTTTCCTTTTCCCATAGAAGCATCTACGGGGATATTCATCTCCTGCGCTGCTTTTCGTATTTCATCTTCACTTTTATCAGTAATGTCAAAACCGGTAAAATCTTTGATGGATTGAGCCATGGTCACCCGTTTATAGGGGGCTTTAAAGTCAATCTGATGTTCGCCAAACGTAGCAATACTGGTACCATTTACGGCAATGGCGCAATGTTCTAATAATTGCTCGCAAAATTCCATCATCCAGTTGTAATCTTTATAAGCTACGTAAATTTCCATAGCTGTAAACTCCGGGTTATGGGTACGGTCCATCCCTTCATTCCTGAAGTTTTTAGAAAATTCATACACCCCGTCAAAACCGCCAACAATCAATCGTTTTAAATACAACTCATTGGCAATACGCATATACAAGGGGATGTCCAGGCTATTATGGTGTGTGATAAAAGGCCTTGCTGCTGCACCTCCGGGAATGGGTTGCAAGATGGGGGTTTCTACTTCAAAATAATCTCGCTGGTTAAAAAAGTCACGCATCGCATTAAAAAGCTTAGTACGTTTTACAAATACTTCTTTTACGTGCGGATTAACCACCAGATCAGCATATCGTTGACGATATCGTAATTCCGGGTCGTTAAATTCGTCATATACATTGCCCTCTTGATCTACTTTAGGTAGGGGGAGAGGTCGTAGTGCTTTACTTAACAGAGTAAAATTTTTAACCATTACTGTTTGTTCCCCTACCTGGGTGGTAAACAATTCTCCTTCAATTCCCACAAAATCGCCAATGTCCAGTAATTTTTTATAGACTTCGTTATAGAGCACCTTATCTTCTCCCGGACAAATTTCATCCCGGTTAAAATATACCTGAATACGTCCTTTGGCGTCCTGTAGTTCTGCAAAAGAAGCTTTCCCTTGTATCCTTCGGGACATGAGTCTTCCGGCAATACGAACTTTTCTATTTTCGGTAAATTCTTCTTTAATAGTGTCCGACGTATGGTCAATTTCGTATAAATCAGCGGGATAAGGGTTGATCCCCAAATCTCTTAATGATTTTAATTTTTCTCTACGTACCAGTTCTTGTTCGGACAGTTGCATGGGTGATTCATTTTAAACCCGTAAAGATACAAAGTATGAGGATTAGAAATAAGAGATTGTTTATCGTATTTACTAAGAAAATAGAATGCAAAAAGTAACAAAAACTAAAGTCATTCGTCTTATTTTTAGCATCCGTAAAAAACCAGAGGATGCAAGTATTCATCATAATCAAAGAAGAATGAGTTTTTGGAGAGTTGTTTTAGCTATCTTTTTTCCGCCTCTGGCGGTATTAGGTAAAGGTTGCGGATCTTTACTAATTGTATTATTACTTACTCTTTGTGGCTGGGTACCCGGGGTTATTGCTGCGTTGGTTATTTTAAATAATCCGGAGAGGTAGGTAGTAAGGTTTCTTAGAAACCCGATTTTTTAATTAGATATATATAATTCCGAAAAATGTTTAATAGCCATAAAGAAGACGGCAATTACATTTGTTAATGCATGGAAGTAGACCGCCCATTTAAAACCAAGTTTTAATCGTAGGTAACCTGCAAAGACCCCAAAAATAAAATGGTGAGCGATAAGAAGCGGAAATAAAATTATATGTATTAACTCTATATTTTTATAATTACTAAAGTGTAGAATTGCAAATAAAATTGAAGTAGCGTATAATAATTTTTTGACACTAACTGAAATATATATGTCTTTAAATAAATAAGTGTAGCTAAGATACGATAACAATAATAATAATAGTAATATTGGAATATAGCCTATAAATTTAAAAGGTAATTCGTTTATAAACGGAAGATAATCAGATGGGTCAGATAATATTGTAAATATGAATAGTAAAATTAAGGAAATTGAAACAATATAGTTGAGTTTACTCTTTTGTAATAGTAATCTAAAAGCTAATTCTTCTACAAAAGGAACCAAAGTCATCATAAGCCCCCACATTTTTAATCGTTCTAAAGTAGTTTTATTGTTCTCTAAGGCAGTATAAATATCATAATTAATAATGGCAGAGAGAAAAGAAGTAAAAAAAATAAAACCAAACGCTACTAAAAAATTAATTAATACAAAATGCAATAGTATTTTTTTTTTTGAAATGGAAGGTAAAGTTTTTAGATTAAAAACAATGTTAAAATAAAATAGCATAAGTTTGATCAATACTTGAGTTTCTTAGTAAGAATAGAAAAGCTATCTCAAAGATATAGTAAATTATATAATTTAGAAGATAAGTCAATTTAATTCGCGCAAAGTAATATTTTTCATTTCTTTAAAATCTAAGTTAATTAAGTACTAAGTATATTGAGATAGCTCATCTAACAGATTTATTAACCGAAAATTCTATTGAAAGTGTCTGCTACTGTACGTCCTGCTGCGGTTACACCATCCCACATTGCTTCTGCAGTCTTCAATCCAAATTCATTAATTGCGTCCCTCAAATCTGGATGTAAGAGAGGACCAGTCATTAAACCACCATGTGTATTATTTAACTCGTTTGAAGATAAGGATTGCTGTTTAAAATCATCCAATTTCATAATAAAAGTTTTAAAAAATTAGTAAAATATTTATGTAACAATAATATGGGAAATTTCTCTTATTTACAATAACTATTTCAATATTTTCATTACTTTTAATAAAAATTTTATAAGTTTTAGTTATGATGGAAGTTTTAGATCGAATTAAAGAAATCAGAAAACACAAAGGATATTCACATGAATATATTGCCAATGAATTAAACATTAGTCAGGTAGCTTATAGTAAGTTGGAAAAAAATGAAACCAAACTAACGGTTGAACGCCTTTATCAGTTATCTGAAATTTCAGAAACTCCTATCGAAGATTTTTTAAGTTCAAAAGGTAAAAATACTATTAATCAAAATTTGTATGATAGTTCTACAGGATATGTTGAAAACCTCTATCAGGAAAACAAAGAAAAAACAAATAAAATCATTGAACTTTATGAAGCCAGACTAGCAGATAAAGATCGTTTAATTGACCAACTTTCTATATAAAGCGACTATTGAATAAGGGTTTAACTCAACAATTCCTCCAACTCAGCAGTAACATACTCCGGGATACTGTTTACGTCAATAATATTTTCGGATAACTGTTTTTTGTTTTCTTGTAGTTTTAAAATCTTTTCTTCAATACTGTTTTTAGTAATAAACCGGGTAACGAGTACATTGTTTGTTTGTCCGATCCGATGTGCCCTTGCAATCGCCTGTTGTTCCGCAAAAGGGTTCCACCATGGGTCTAATAATAGTACATACGAGGCTTCAGTAAGGTTTAATCCAACTCCTCCCGCCTTTAGCGAAATAAAAAAGAACCGGATGTCTTTTTTTTCCTGGAAATCTGCTACAATTTGTTCTCGTTTTTTGGCAGGGGTTTGTCCGGTCAGGCTGGTATACCTTGTATTTTGCTGATCACACCAATTCTGATAAATTTCTAAATGCGATACAAACGAACTAAATACCAAGGCTTTTTTATCAGCTTTGTTCAACGTTGTAAGAAATTCGATGATATCTATAAACTTTCCTGAACCTTCGGTAGCACTACTATTGGCTAATACCGGATGATTGGCAATCTGCCGAAGCTTCATCAACGTATTCAGAATTTTAATTTTATTTTTTGGGTTTTGATCTAAGGAAAGTAATGCATTTCGAGCAGCCGATTTTTCGGTTTCGTAATAGTTCTCCTGTTTTGGGAGCATTTCTGTAAAAATAACTTGTTCAGAAAGTTTAGGTAAATCCTTAGCTACCTGTTCTTTAGTTCTACGTAAAATAAAAGGGTCTACTAATAATTTTAATTCTTTAATACGCTCTGTATCTTGCTCTTTTTCAATAGGAATTTTAAATTGTTCTTTAAAAAAGCGAAAACTACCTAGCATCCCGGGATTGATAAATTGCATTTGCGACCAAAGGTCAGACAAAGAATTTTCAATCGGTGTACCGCTTAACGAAATTTTATGAGCTGTCCGTACCTGGTTAATTGCTTGAAAAATTTTAGACTCTTTATTTTTAATCTGTTGGCTTTCATCAAGAACTAAGTATTGAAATTCAAATTTTAGAAAGGTGTTCAAATCCCGGTTTAAAATTGAATAGGTAGTTAAAATGACGTCGTAGGTATTTAAATAAGATTTTAATTCCTTACGTTTTGTTCCGGTGAATAAAGCGATGGCAAAATGAGGCGCAAACTTTTGAATCTCGTTAGCCCAGTTGAAAACCAAAGAAGAGGGGAGAACGATCAGAGCGTTTAAATACGTCTTTACTTCCAGCGGATCACTAAATAAGTCAAATTGAATTTTATCTTGGACGACATTTGAAGTCGGAAGATTTTCTTTGGCGTAAACTAGCATCGCAATGGTTTGCAAAGTTTTACCTAAGCCCATATCATCTGCCAGGCAAGCCCCCAAAGCATTTTGATAATGCTGTATCAACCAGGTAACTCCTTCATGTTGATACGGCCGTAAATCTGCTTTTAGTAATTTCGAAGGTTGATAATCAGTAAGGTCGTGTTTCTGAATATCCAAGACTTCCGGCGTGGTAATGTTTTCTAAAAGGGTGTAGTTACTTTTACTTACCGTAAAGCGTTCCCCTTTTTGTTTTCCGTAAGTAGCCATGGCTTTATAGGTTTGCATCCAGGGTAACGGAATAATAAAAACGGTTTCTTTATCAATAGGAAAGTGACGGTTATTATCCCTAATAAAGGGGATAAATTTGTAGAATGGAATCTGATGATGTCCTACGCTTACGATTCCTTTAATATCAAACCAGTCTTTTTCTGCGGTGGTATTTATATGAAGTTCCGGAGTAGCTAATAGTATTTCTTTACCGTCAATAACTGGTAATTCAACGTCAAACTGATGTTCTTTTAAAAATCGTCTATGACTTTTCACCCAACTTAACATGCCATAAGGATCAGTATCCATAGGAAATTCTAAAAACAGACTGGCATTTAACTGAAAGCCCTGGTCAATTAAAAATTGTACGATTTCTTTTTCTTTGGTCCTATTTCGTTGTACCTGCCGAATGGTAATTTTATTGGTATGATCTACTTCAATGGTAGAAGCGGTGGTTTTACTCCAGTGATATTCAAAAATTTGGTGGTTATATTCAAAAAGTACGGTAGCGACATAACCATCCTGTTTAAAGTTATCCGTAATTTTTAACGTATATGCACTTATTTGGTTTTCAATGATAATATCAAATCCTTCCGTTTGAATTTCTATATTTTTAAGTAATGGAATGATAATTTTTTCCAAATAGCTTTTACAATGTTTCTCGGGGATGTTGATTTGTTCTTTAGTGAAAAAGGGAATTAGCTTGTTGGCATTGAGATGTGGCACGCTACATAACCGACCGTTCATCAGCAAGTAGGAGGGAGTGTTTAATAAAATAATAATTACCTGATCTTTAGGAAGATAATTTTTCTTACCTTCTCGCAAGGTAAATGCATAATTAATTCCATTGGTAGTTTTAGTAAACTGAAGGATAGGTTCTAAAAGTGTTAGTTTGGTCTGAATCCGGGTAGTTTCTAAATATATATTTCTTTCCGCACCAAAACATAAGGGAAATTCATTTTTTGTAATTGTTTTATAAAAAGAAGTAAGCTTTCTAATAATAAAATTTAAGATGACTTCTTTCGTCCGGGTATCCAGAAATAAGGCAATCAATGGCGTCTTTTTCCTGGATTTTTTAGGCTGAAAGCGTTTTCCTAAAGCTATTGGATGTAATTGATTGCAAAGATTTAACAATTGTTCATGATCCGTGTTTTGATATTCAACTCCTGAATAGGAAAGGATGGTTTCGGTGATTTGTTTTTCAATATATTGTAATTGCTCGTTTTTTGTTGAAACTAAAAAGGCTACCGGTAAAGGTGGAACTCCCGGAATTTTTTGTTCAACCAGGTGGTAGCAAATAATGTTTTCCATTCCCTTAAAATAATTCTTTTTGTGCTTTTCGATGAATTACAAAGCTAATTAAATACGATGTATTCTATGTCTAAAAAAAGATGTCTACTACAGTGGATACGCCTATTTTTAAGCTTTTTTCTTTAAGGGATAGGGATTAATAAAGTAGAATTTGTCATTCACTTATTTACCCGTATTACTAAAAGTCTTTGTTCTTCTATTGTCAATTAATAATTTGTAGACTTTTTTGGGTTGTTTATTAGTTAGTGTAAAATGCGTTTTAGTGGATTTTTATGTAAAGTTAGTATCAGTTTTTACTTCTTCTTTATTATTTCATTAGGGTCAAATCCATACATAAATTTATTTAATTGTCCATTCGAACTTTCCAACTCGACAATATCCATTAATTCCTCAAAATATGTACAAATTCTTTCCCGGTCTTCGCTGTCCAATTCCATATAAACGTCGGCAAATCTTGAAAGTCCGATTTTAATTTGTTCTTGGTATTTTTTGTTAGTCGGATTTTCAGATTCTGCAACATTTTTAAAGTCAGAAGCAGCATTGTTGATTTTCTTTGTGAAAATTGGTCGCATTTTTTCGTCAGCAATACCAGGATAGTAATTTTCCGCTATAAATTTTTTCTTTGCGATAAATTCTGTAAATTTTTCATTCGCGTTTTCGGGTGTTTTCATTTCAATCGCTTTTTGTCCGCAAGCAGCTAGGGTTAAAAATAGAACTAAAATTTTAATGTATTTGGTCATTTCCGAAATTGGTAGTAAGGTTTTTATATAGAAACGTAGGGTAGGTGATAAGCATTTTCGTTTTATTACTTGGCTAAATATAAATTTTTTCCTTCTATAAATTTCAAATTTTATATTTAGCGATATCGCGGATAAGTCCAAAATTTTTCAAACAATTTCAAACCTCTCTATATTTATTATACAACGTTGTGACCAGTATTTTATATATGGTTTTATTTTGTTCTACTTGTTTTATAAATATATTTTGCGCTACATCTTTTTTTAAATCTCTACTTGGTGATACTATCATTTGATAGTATCAAAAATAATATCTTTAAATTTGTAAATACAGGATAATCTGTTGTTTATTGTTATTTACAACGTTAAGTAAAAGAACCTACAGGGCAGGAGATAAGCACTTTCATTTCGGATTGATACTAAATCAAATATGTCTTTTTACATTTATATTTTTTGCAAATGCCAAATTTTATAGTTGGCGACTTTGTAAATAAACACAGTCCTTTTGGCAAGCCTAAACCGCCCTATGTTTTTTTGTACAGCATTATGTGCAGGCTTTTGCGCTATTCTCTTGTTTTAGCCACTATTATTCTTAGTTTTAATTCGTAGCTAAAATCTTCTTCATATATAATAGAAGCAATGATTTCTTTAAGTAAGTCTCTATCAATAATATTATCAGCAACATCCACAGCAATATTTTCAGTTGATGAAATGAATTTAGATACAAGATGGTCTAGTCCATTAATTTCCAAGAAATATGCGCTTAGTGCAATAGAAGACCTTTTGTTTCCGTCATTAAATGCGTGATTCTTGTTTATTGAATAAAATAAATAAGCAACTTTATCTTCCAATTCAGGATAATAGTCGTCGTTTTGAACGAAATCTAAGGTAGCATGAAGTTGTCCTAAATCTTTTGCTCCAGTCAATCCACCTGAATGTTCAATTATATAATCGTGTTCTCTGACTGCGTATTCAAAATCGAAATACATAAATGCCATACTATCGATTTTTAAGGCGTTTAAAAACATCAATATTTTCGTCGATTCTTTCTTCTAGTGCCTTACTTTTATCTCCTAAAAATCGTTCAAAGTCAGATTGCGCTACGGTATTGATATAATTTTTTAAGCTATCGTGAAATACTTTTCTAAATCCATAATCTCGACTTGCCATTTTTATTCTTGCATCTTCAATTAAGGGCTTGAATAATGGATGTTCTGAAAATTGAAATAGAAGTAAGTCCATTTCTGATTTTGTCAATTTTCTACCAAGAGACTCATATTTCTCTTTCATTTCGTGAGCGAGACCAGTCTCGAAAGAGGCTATGAGTTTTAAAACTTCTGAATACATTGTATCTCTTGCATTCTCCTTTTCACTTATATTGAGTATTTTTTTATATTCTACAGCATTTTCTTTGAATATACATTCGTAAATTTTACTTGTATAAATGGCATACTTGAAGTTTCCTAAATCTAGGTATGTGCTTAAAGCTTGAGTGAATTCTTTTCTATAATGTGGCTCTTTAAGAATAGCATTTAAAAAATCTTCGTCTCTTTGGTTTATATATTTGGTTGAACCTCCAGCTTTTTCATTTAGAGTATCAATTACGATATCAAGAATTTTACTTCTCAATGCTTTGGCCATTTCACTTTCAACCAATAACATTCCCAAGTTTAGAAATGACCTGAAATTGAATACCCCCAGTTGAGATGTTTTATTAGAAAGATTTATGATATGTCCAAAATCTGTTTTGAATTCTTTTAGATTTTTACCTTTCAAAACAATATAGCCATTGTGCTTAAGCTCCTTTTCATGATTCTCAAGATATCTGTCAATTGTGGCTATATCAATTTGATAGAATTCAGATATTTGTTGTTTAGTATATTTATATTCTTCTTGAAATAGTATTCCAGGAATACCAAAGTAATCCCTTAGATTGCTTAATACTAGAGGATTGTTTAAGATATTCTGTCTGTCTATATTTGAAGAAATTAAATCTTTCATTTACGCAAATTTTGTTGATAACTTTTTATATGCTTACCGCACTTATGCGGGGAGGATGTTAATAACCTAGAAAATGTTTATAAATCCGATTTACAAAATACATTAATTCAGACCGTAAGCTTACATTAGTTTTTTCTATGATACTTTGATAAATACACAATGTTTTTCCAGCTTGCGCATAACGGCTCTCGTATGTTACGTTTGCTTGCCAAAGGCGACATATGCAATATATCAATTGTAGCAGTAGTAATTTATACTATTGCCAAGTCGTTTTACTTAATTTTAATTTTGGATTATTAAGTTTTTTAATAGTTGTTCTAATTTTTATCCTGTCAGATTGCGGTAAGAAAGTCGGAACTAAATCGGTCAAGTCAATTTTTAAAAGTCGATTGATTACGATCAAATCTTTTAAGGAGAAAGGACTCACGCCATTCATAAGCTCAGAGATATAAGATTTATTTCGATGTCCTAAAATTTCTCCGAATTCTTGTTGTGTTAAATTTAGGCTCTTTAATTTTTTTCGGATCAACTCTTTTCTCCGTTGAATAAATAAACGCTCCTTTTCTGCAATTAATTCTGCAATGTCACTTTCGCGTAGTTTTTTATCAGATATTTTTGAGTTAGCACTCCAGTTTTGTTTTTCATAACTTTCAATCAAATCTCTCAATTTTTTTCTAATAGATTTAAATTTTGGATTTTCCTTAGAGAGAATACGTAATTTTCTGTCTGCAATTAATGCTCTTTCAAAATCCAGTTCGTCTTGGATCTTTCCTGCCTCAATCAGTTGTGATATGTCAAATTGTGTTTTCATAATTTCATTTTTAAATCCAATTGTTAGACTTTAACCACTTTTTTATAGTATTTCTATTATTCTTAAAAATAGTTTCATATTCTTGATGTGTTCCAGCCCATACAACAGTAGCTTCACTATCACTAAACTCAATCATAATCATCGTTCTGTGGATATTGATATTAAAGAAGTAAAATCCGTCGCTATGTATTTTGTCAGCATCGGTTCTTGTTTTGTTTAATTCAGTTTGGTCTTTCCAATCATTCCCATTAATATCCTTAATAAGCTTATCAATAGCGTTAGCTAAAGAGACATTTCCTTTATTCTTCCTTTTTAGTTTCTCTAGTATTTTCTTATTGGTAAGTCTCACTTATTATCACTAATATATAAAAAAGTTCGGATAATAACCGAACTTATATAATTTTCAATTATTGCTAACGTTCAGCATAAGAAACTACAGGGCAGGAGATAAGCACTTTCATTTCTGATTGATACTAAATCAAGTATATCTATATTGCTCTTATCCATTTTAACGTAAGATTTAAATTTTTTGACATCGTAGATAAGTCCAAAATTTTTTAAACGATTTCAAACCTCTCTATATTTATTATACAACGTTGTGACCAGTAATTTTATATATGGTTTTATTTTTTTCTCCTTGTTTTGCGAATATATTTAGCGCAACACCTTTTTTTAAATCTCTACTAGCTGTTGATGAAGAAATATTTTTAAAAGTATTCATATATACTTTTCGAGTAAATTCTTTCTATATTTAAAGAAATGAAGTAATTAAGTCTTTGTTTTATATCCTAATTTCTATTATTAAAGTTAAGTAATTCTGATAAAGATGTATTTATAACACTAAGCATATACTCAATAAATAACGTAGACTTACCAGCCTTGTCACAGTCAGCTAAAGCTTTATAATATTTATCTTGATCTTTACTTATTAAAGTTTCGAATGGAATATATTCGAAAACAGGGTATTTAGTCATTAAGATTAATGTTTGCCACAATCTTCCCATTCTTCCGTTACCATCAAGGAAAGGATGTATAAACTCCATTTCGTAATGAAATACACAACTTTTAATTAATTCAATTTCATCACTCTTTAGGTATTGAAATAGATCTTTCATTAAAAAAGGTACATTTTCATAAGGAGGAGCTAAGTGTTCTACTTTTGAACCCTTCACTATACTAACTCCCTGTTCTCGGTATTTTCCTGCATCTATAACTAAACCGTTCATCAAATTTTTATGAGCATCTAAAAAAGAACTTTCATTAGTAGGATTATAGTTTTGGATGAGTTCATATGTTTTTAAAGCATTTAGAACTTCTTTGATATCTTTTTCCGGACCTAAAACTCTCTTGTTTTCGAGTATTGCTGTTATCTGCTCCTCAGATAAAGTATTTCCTTCTATTTTTAAAGAAGAATGAATAGTTCGAATCCTATTTTGTTTTTTCAGGGTAGGAGATGGTTTATCAAGGAAATGAGCATTTATTTCTCCTAATTTTTCTGAAATACTACTTATTAATTTTAGAATTAGTGGAGTAATATCATAAGGTGGTTTCATAGTGATACTATCATTTGATAGTATTAAAAATAATATCTTTAAATTTATAAATACAGGATAATCTGTTGTTTATTATTGTTTACAGCGTTCAGCAGAAGAACCTATAGGGCAGGAGATAAGCACTTTCATTTCAGATTAATACTAAAACTGATATATTTATTTGTAGTTGACTATTTTAAAATGAATGTCAAATATCAAAATTGGTAACATTGTAGATAAGCCTCGAATTTTTAAATAATCTTAAATCTTTCTATGTTTTATAGAGTGTTACCACAGGTTATTTTTTGAGGGTAAGTTTATCAAGCACGTTTTTCTTTACTTCTTTCAATAAAGTCTTTATCTAATTGCTCCATTTCTAAACTTTACTCCTTCTTATCTACAATTAACGTAACTCCATTAGGTTCTTTTACATATCCTACATCGTCAATTTTTATAGTATTTATTAACTCTATCTCCTAAAACATAATTTTCTATTGAATTAGTTAGCTTATTATGTTCTATATTCACTAATTTCTTTTCTACATAGTAAAATTAAGAATCTTGTTTGCTAAAAAGAATTTTTAAGATGTGGCAACGATTAGAATAAATGTCTGCACATTTAGAAAGTTAGCGACTTCAATAAAATACAAGGCATTACACTTTTAGTATTTTTAAATTATCTATTAAAATAATTAAATTTGTAATGCTGACTTCATACATACAAAATCACTTTTGCTCTAAAACATTATAAAGCAATGCGTTTACATGTTGTTAACAATTGCTTTGTATAAAATTTATTCCATAGTTTTTCGTGTCAATGTATAATACAAAACATCCTCTTTAAATTTTACAAAATAAGACTCACTCCAAAAATATTCAGAATCGCTTTTACTGCAAATGGAGAAATATCCCAAGTCGTCTCTATAATAAATATTATCTATCTTATAACTACTTTCAATAGTAATTTTTGAAATAATTTTGTTTAAAAAATCCTCTGATAATAATAAGTCACAAATATTAGAAAAGTTGTTTCCCTTTATCTCTATATTTTTTTCAAAATTTAAATTTTTAGGTTTTGTAAGTGCAAGGCGATCTCGTTTTATTAAATTGAGAAAGTGGTAAGAGTCAGGTATTAGAAGCATTAAACCGTGGTAGTCTAATTTTTTGTAGAATTGGGATTCTTTTTTCTTCTTTTTAAGATCTATTAAAAGACTATCAGCATGAACATAATCTTGACCCAGTAAATCAGTAAAACTAAATACTAATAAAACAAAAAATAATATACTTTTCATATCTACAATATTTTACAATAATCTGTATTAAAGTTCAACAATACTAATAGTTTATATCACTTTAGATCTAAGATTAATCGCTTAAAATAATATTTGCTAACGGTTGAGCTATGAACAGTACTGGTGCAAACTAGCATTCGCTTTCCGCCACGCACATCATAAAAATACACAAACCTTTTGATGAAGCCCAAAGCCCATATTGCTTATAGATTGTGTCGTAAACAATGTTTTTCTAATCATTATAATTCAGAATTTCTAGATTAAAATTCACCATATTTATATACTAATAATAACAGTGTACCATAGAACAATACTAAGTTTATCATAACAAAGAAAAAGCGTTTGAATTTGGTCAATTTAAAAGCTTTGGAGTTCCAAATAATAACAAGTAAATGAAATGGTATATAAAATAACTGTTCAATTTTATTATTATTTACTATCAGACTCAACATTATTGATATTGGAAAGAAAATAATTACCCATAAACTTACATTATAAATATTCAGAATTAAATGCTCAAAAATATTTTTCTTGAATTGTATATAGAGTAAATAACTAGATAAAGTTAGTAAGAGAATATTCGTTAATAAGATTATAAATTGTGAAGAAATATTACTTGATATTACAATTCCCAAAAAATCATTTGCGATTGAATAGTGTAATAAAAGAAATAAAGATGCTATCGTAAAGAATTTTCCAGGACTAAAATAATACTTCCTAAATCCATTCCAATAGTTAGTAGCTAGTGTTTCAGGTTGTCTTAAAGCAATTTTAATATTTTTAAAAAAAGATTTTTCAAGAGAAAAAATACTATCAAACAAATCCACAAATATTGTTCGAAATGTAACTCTAGTGTTCTTAAAATATTGACCACAATTTGAGCAATAATTTTCTTTAATTTCGTTGAAGCAAACAGAACATTTCATATGTTGATTTCCGTTTTTGAATTTTGTTCTGACATTTTTTACAACGTTACGTATAACAAGCGTAGCCTGCTGATACATGGCTATACATCGTTATACATCGTTGTGCGTTCGTTTTTATTCTTTATTAAACATATTTTCATAATCTTTTACGTGATGAGGGAATTCCTCCTTATAAAAAGGATACGGAATTCCAAATATTGATATTTCATATTCTTCCTTATCCATTCCTGTTATTTGATTTTCGACTCCTTTAATTTCAATTCCCTTATCATTAGTAATTTTTAGCTCAGAAATATTCGTTGTCGAAATCATTTTATCTTCTGGATAATCAGAGGCGAGTTCAATTTGATTATTCTCACAATATTCTTTTAAAAGATCATATCCAAATTTTTGGTCGGTAAATCTTAAATCACCGATAACAACTCCCATAGGTACATCTGCTTTTTCCAATTCCGTTGTTCCAATTAGAAGTCCATTTAAGTATATATTGTATATTTTACTCAACTTTTTTTATTTTATTATCCATATATAATTTTTCGACAACTAATTTTAAATTCTGCCGATCCATTCCTTCAACTTCACTTTTGTACTTATCAACTGACTGCATATAAGATAAAAGAAACCAAGAATCTATATGCCCAAATTCAGGTGAATTGGTTAAAACGACCTCTACTTTCTTTTGATGTTTTTTATTATAAAATCTGCATCCTCCTATATGAAAGTTGTAGTTCCATCTTTTTGAAAGTTCTCCTCTTCTAGGAATATTTTTATTACTTCTTGAAATTAATTTTTCGTAATCTTCTTTAATCCCAATATCTAAACCATATTTTTCTCCAAGCTTAAACATAAGTTCTTTTCCTTCTTGACGATAATCAGTTATAGCTTCTTGAACAATATCAAGATTGACATCGTTCCTTTCTTCTTTTTTGAGAAGGTTATGAATCCATTTTTTAATCATTAATTGCTTTTCATTTTCGGTAACGCAAACGACGCACAACGTTTAGTTATATGTAGTGCAGGAGCAAAAATCAAAGGTTTTCGAGCAAGCACTTAGCTAAAGTTTATGTTTTGTTTTTATATTTTCTAAAATACTGAATTTAAATCTTTGGCGACAAACCAAATAAGTAATGACTTTTCGATTAAACCCAAATCCTGCATTATCGCATAGGTGTTGTTACCAGTAGTTTACTCTTCTGTCAATTTTAGGTTTTTCGTTCAGTTTTTCCGCAAAAATATTGTTTTCACTTTCAAAGTTGTCTTCATTTTCAGGGATTATTTGTAAGAGTATTTCTGTCTTTTTTCTGTCAAGTGTGATTTCTCCACCTAACTCAGAACTGTTTTGTTTTACTCCATAAATTGTTCCGTCAGATAATATTACTCTGTGCCAAGACGAGTAGTCCGTTCTTAATGAAAACTCTAAAAAATACTCATCTTTTAAGTTTTTTTTAAATAGGAATCTTGAGTTAATCCCACCACGCATACCATCAGTATAAAATTCAAATTCAGTTATTTTGTTAAAATCGAAGCGGTTAGGTAAAGAGCATTTTCCATTATTAGCTTTCTTAAAAGCTAGTCTAAAAATTTTTATTTTCTCTTTTCCGATCATTTTGTTTGTTCCAATTGTTGGTAACAACAATATAAAGAATACAAACCCCTAAATAGCCCTAACAATAGCTTCAAAACTTTCAGCATCTAGGGCGGCACCTCCGATCAGTCCTCCGTCTACATCTTGTTTAGCAAAAATTTCTTTAGCATTGGCTGGTTTAACACTACCACCATAAAGGATGGAAACCTGATCTGCAATTTGCTGATCAAAAGCTTTTGCAATCGTTTTTCGGATAAAGGCATGCATTTCCTGGGCTTGTTTCGGGCTTGCCGTTTCTCCCGTACCAATGGCCCAGACCGGTTCATAAGCCAGAATAATTTGGCTCCAGGCACTTTTATCCAGGTCAAACAACGCATTTTTAAGTTGGCTTGCTACCAGGTCAAAATGTTTATCACTTTTCCGGTCGTTTAATTCTTCTCCAAAACAAAAAATGACAGTCATTTCTTTTTGTATAGCCGTAACTACTTTTTCTTTAAGAATAGCATCCGTTTCCCCAAAATGGGCTCTTCGTTCGCTATGCCCTAAAATTACCGTCTCTACTCCGATACTTTTTAACATATCCGCAGAAATTTCACCGGTAAAAGCACCATTAGCCGCTTGGTGCATATTTTGTGCAGCTACGGTAATGGTAGTCTCTCGCAATTGTTCAAAACTGTAATACAAATTAGTAAACGTAGGGGCTACAATAACTTCAACATTATCGATTTGATCTACTCGTCCTTTTAATTCACCTAACAAATTACCTGTTTCCGCCAGGTTTTTATTCATTTTCCAGTTTCCGGCAACAATCTTTTTTCTCATAACAAAAGTTTAGTGGTTTTAATTTTATCAATAGTAAGATACAAAGGTAAAGATTGACACCTATATTTTAAGGCAAAACAGTGTAAGTTGTCTTTTTTATTTTTGTAAGAATTGAGTTCTTTACAACCAATTATTTAGTAAATCAGCCCATCCTGCAATCGTTTTAAGAGGAAGAATGTTAAGCAACTAATTGGAAAAATTTTTATCAATTCACTTTGGAAATACTTAATTCCATCCAACCTCTACACTTTTCCACTAAAAATATAACAACAAACCCACCAAAAAAAATAAAAATTAGCTTCCAAACTTCGGGTTTTTAGGACATTTTATGGCTATCTCGCAATATTTTACATAAAAACTAAATTTTGAATTTATTTTTATGGATATAGTACCATCCTACTTGTAAAAGAATACTATATTGTTGGTGGATCACAAATAACTTTATAATGGACTTACCCTTATTTTCTTCTTACCGGTACAATAACACCTATTTTGACGAAGTTTTTGAAAAAGAAGAAAAAGCTAAAGAGGTGTATACTACTTTATTTAATCTTTACAGTGGTCATACCATTTCGGATTTTAAAAACCTTAATGAGAAGGCAAAAGCTTCCTTTTTTAACCAGGGGATTACCTTTCAGGTGTATGGAAATAACGAAACCAAAGAAAAAATTTTTCCGTTTGACCTATTTCCACGGATTATTGATGGTGAAGAGTGGGAACATATCGAAAAAGGAGTATTGCAACGTAGCAAAGCACTCAATTTATTTCTAAAAGATATCTATCACGATCAGGAAATTATAAAAGAAGGAATTGTTCCCAGGGAAATGATTGCTTCTTCAGAAAATTACCTGGAACAAATGAAAGGCTTTGATCCTCCCGGTGGGATTTACAATCATATTAGTGGTACGGATTTAATCAAACATGCAGATGGTAAATATTATGTTCTTGAAGACAATATACGTTGTCCGTCAGGGGTAAGTTATGTGGTTTGTAACCGTACTGCCTTAAAACGAGCATTATTTGGGGTTTTTGATCAGTATAAAATTAAAACGGTAACCGATTATGCGCAAAATCTATTGGAAATCCTGGAAACAGTAAAACCCAAAGGCGTAGATACTCCGACTTGCGTGGTTTTGACCCCGGGCGTTTTTAACTCGGCGTACTACGAACATTCGTATCTGGCCAAAGGTATGGGCGTGGAGTTGGTTGAAGGCCGGGACCTGTTTGTGGAGAATGATTTTGTTTATATGAAAACCATTAACGGGCCACAACGAGTAGATGTTATTTACCGTAGGGTGGATGATCTTTTTATTGACCCTAAAGTTTTTAAACCGGATTCAGTACTGGGGGTTCCAGGATTATTTTCGGCTTATTTAAAAGGTCATGTTTGCCTGGTAAATGCACCCGGAACCGGAGTAGCAGATGATAAAGCCATCTATACCTATATGCCGGAAATTATTAAATATTACCTGGGAGAAGATCCGATTTTAAGCAACGTACATACGTACCATTGTAGCCGGGAAGAAGATATGAAATACGTACTGGATAATATCGAAAAACTGGTAATTAAACCTGTTGATGAATCCGGAGGCTACGGTATCTCTATCGGAAACAGGTTGACCCAGGAAGAAATTAAAGAAGTGCGGGAAACCATTACCAAACATCCTCGAAAATATATCGCACAACCCATTATGTCTTTATCGGTACATGCGACTTATATTGAAGAGGAAGAATCCTTTGAACCCCGACACGTGGATTTACGTACATTTACGTTATTAGGACAAGATAAAGACTTTGTTTTAAAAGGCGGATTGACCCGGGTAGCATTAAAAAGAGGAAATTTAATTGTAAATTCTTCGCAGGGCGGAGGGTCTAAAGATACCTGGGTATTAAAAAAATAATCAAAAACATATGCTAGCAAGAGTTGCCAATAATTTATTTTGGATGGGGCGTTATATTGAACGTTCCGAACATGTAGCCCGATATCTTTGTGTAAATTATTTCTCATCTCTGGATGCGCCCAATGATTTCTCGCAATCCCGTCAGTTTGTGCTACAGTCACTACGCTTTATGGTGGGCGACCCGTATAGCGGGAGCGAACCTTTACACGAACCCGAGGTGCTTTTTGATATCGGACTCAACACCGATAAAGAATATTCTATCATCAATTGCGTAAAACTAGCCCGGGAAAATGCAAACAGTGCCCGGGATTTAATTTCAACCGAATTGTACGAAGCCATCAATAAATTCTATCACTTTGTATTAAACTATTCTGTTGAAGACTATAAAAAAAGAATGTTGTATGATTTTACGACTAACGTAATGGAATTTACCGCCATTCTAAAAGCTAAAATACGGACTACGCTATTGCAGGATGAAGTTTATTCTATTATAAAACTAGGGGTAAATCTGGAACGAGCCATGCAGGTAATTCGGATTATCAATGCCAAGTACAATGATATTTTGGTAATTAAAATGCAACAACAAGAGCAAGTGCAACGGATCATTGCGTCTCAGTCTCAAATGCAATCTAGTACGTTACAATCTCAATCTCAGTCTCAATCACAATCACCAGCGTCTGATCCGCCTAGTCCTTTACGTCAAGAACATCAATCTGAAGTGACCCTGGAATGGTCTACCTTATTAAAATGTATTGAATCTTATGATATGATGCGCCGGTACCATAAAAAAGCACCGGACAATATGAATACCCTTGACTTCTTGATTTTAAATACGAATTGTCCGCGATCCGTTGTGAATAGCCTAGCTGAAGTTGCCAACCATATCCAGGTGCTTTCCAACGAAAAAAATATATCTAAAAATTCCTCTATATTTCTAGTAAATAAAATTTATTCCGAGTATAAGTATAAGTATATTGAAGAAATTGAAGTGGATTTTAGGACTTTTATTGAAGATATTTTAGAAAAACTGGTAGCCATCAGTAAAAAAATGGAAGAAGAATATTTTGCATATTAATACGGTTGTATTCTTTTTATTTGATTAGTTAAATTGAAGTAGAACTTGGTTTTTATGGCAAGGTTTAGAGGACTGAAATACTGATATTATGAAAAAAAGATTTTTATTATTCTTTATGGTCATCCTGCTTCCCATGCTATCGGAAGCTCAGGAAGTTTCTAAATCGGATAGAGCTAAAAGTATAGTACAAGCTGTAAATCAAAAAGATGCAAAAATGTATGTTGATAACTTTAGTGAGAATGTACAAGTTTATATGTATGGCGAAGATGGAAACTTTGAATTAAAGATTGATGGTATTGATGCTTTGTATAAAAATCGTGCAGAACATCTTAAGAACCACCCGGAAGCCCGAAATGAAATCCAACACTTGGCAGAAATAGATAATCGACTAATTATGCATGATAAGGTTTGGTTAACTCCCAATAGGAAAGAAGGAAGTTCGGTAGTAGAAATTTTTACTTTTAATAAAGAAGGTAAAATTAATCGGGTGGATGTACTACAAGAAAAAAACCTTTTCGATCCGGAAAATTAAAGGGAAATATTAATTTAATTAAATGAAACCTCTTTATAAGAAAACACGGTTATAAATTATGAAAATATTATTGTTATTGTCCGGTTTAAATAGATAAAAGTTTACAAAGCATAGTAAAATAAAGTAATTCCTAACTTTGAATTGTTTAGAGGTTGCTTTTTCACTTTTTTAAAAGTAATTTGTCTTTTAACGTAAATGTTTATTATAATATTAATACCATAATGATTAGTCTTAATTCTTGGTTCTAAAAGCGATAGCGACCTGCCCGTCCACAAGCGGGTCTTGAATCTTTACTGGATACTAATGAAATATTCAAAATATGTTTCTATTCTTAAAACACTAAGAGGATGAATAGTTAAGATAACTTAATGATTTAAGAATAATTTAGTTTAAAATTTAATATTTTCCTTAAATAAGTGTGTATTTTTAGGTGAAGATTACATCCATTCACACAGAACATAACCAATTTTAGGAATATATTCATGGAAGAAACAACAACACACACGCATAAAAGATCCATGCCTAGGGCGGATCAACAGACCAATCAGCCACTTACACGCGAACAATTATACCGTAAAACGCAACAACAACAGCAACAACAATAACCCGAAATAGAGGAGTTTATGCGCAAGTCTACGCAATATCCAATAGTTTGGCTTCTTCTTCAGACCTAATATCCACTGATACTTTTAATTTACTTAATCCCGAACCAAAAACCACCCCTTTTAAAGGAGGTACGTCATAATAATCTCGTCCCCAACCTACCACAATATGTTGATCTTTTGGTATTTGGTTATTCGTTGGATCGAAATCTACCCACCCGAAATTCGGAATGTAAACGGCAAACCAGGCGTGAGAAGCATCTACTCCAATTAACTTTTGTTTTCCCGGAGGGGGCAGGGTTTCAATATAACCGCTAATGTATTTTGCTGGTAATCCAATCGACCTAATACAAGCGATGGCAATTTGGGCAAAATCCTGACAAACCCCTTTTTTCTCTATCATTACTTCGCCTAGCGGAGTAGAAACCGTAGTAAATCCGGGAACAAAGTCAAAATCCGTATAAATACGTTGCATCAATTCATAAGTTGCTTCAAACACTGAACGATCGGGATAAAAGGAAACCTCCGCGTATTTTTTAATTGCATCGTCCGTATTTCGTATTAAAATGGATTCTAAAATAAATTGCTTCGCGTCAATTATTTCAGGAGCGTTTGAATTCAAAGTTTGCCATGCTTGTTGTAAAGTTACCCTTTTACAGGCATCACTAAAAAACGTATCTCGTATGTCCGCGTATTGACGATCTACTGTACTTCTTGAGATGACCACCAGCTTTTTATGTGACTTTTGAATGGAAAACCGGGTAATATGGTTTCCGAAAAAGTCTCTTCTTTCTGAAATATCTGTAGGTTCTGGTTGAATTTGTAGGGAAAAGTCCAATAGCTTTTGACCCGAACTTTCTCGCGGCCGGATGGTCGCGATGTTGTGACAAAGGCTCACCGGGGCTTCATAGCTATAACTGGTTTTATGAAAAACGGAAAAGATCATAACAATTAGATTGGAAAACTTTGAAAGGTTAATTGCTTCTGAGGTAAAGTATGGCTGAAATAAATATCCGAAACGGATTGTGAAGTTTGATAAAGTAAATTACTCATCTCCGTCAATAAAACCGCCAGGTTTTTTCTGAAAACTATATTTTCCGGATCAATAGCAGTCAATTTTTCAACGGAAGTCAAACGTAGTTTAGAATATGCTTCAAAAACATATTTTTCATAAGCAAGTAACTCCATTGACCTTCCGGAAGCAGGTAATTTCTTAACATCCTTAAGGATTCGAGAAACTAAATACGTAAGGGACCTACTGTAGGTAGCATCCAGTAAAATCAGTTGTATTACATTTTCAATAGTCACATAAGAGCGGTAACTGTACCGGTAGATATTTAAGCTTTCATGACTATTTAAAAAAGATTCTAATACTTCATAAGCAACAGGTCCTTCTGCTTCAACAGTCAATAATGCTCTACATTTCGAAATAGTAAGCACCGCCTGTTCCAGGTTAAGGCCAATAAAATAGAGGAGTAGTCCTTGATTTACCAAAATACTCTCTTCAATTAACCCCATAAAGGCGATAATACGGACAATGGTTTTATCTAAAAATTTGATAATTTCGTTGTAAGACAACCCGTCAAAACCTTCTTTTTCAAGGTCAGACCATGATTTCTGAATAATTTTAAATACATGCCACATATCCGAAGACCATAAGTTACGAATAGAATAATACGAATTAGTAAACATCATCATCGTATTAGCCAGGCTACCCATTTTATTTTTATCAAATAATACAGCCTCTAATTCTGATCGTACATCCGTTACCGGTTTGTTCTTTTTATCCCCTACAAAACCAGGAAATGTACTCGTTATCTGAGTAACCCCTTTAAGAAGTATATTTAATTTTTCGTTTTCCAGAGGATTTTGGTCTTTTTCGGACTTTATTAATTGACGTAGCGTCATTCGTAAAAATCTGCATACAAATAAGGACCGGCTGATATAACGCCCCGCCCAGTATAAATTTTCGGCAGTTTGACTAGGTAAATCTTCCAGTCCGGCCAGCGTCTGTTTTGAAAAGGCAATGCCATCAATATGAGTGGTTTCTTTCTCTTCTTTATCTGTAAGTACCCAAAAATCTTTACTGGTACCTCCCCTTTGATTACTTACCCGTAAATTACCTCTTTCCGGAGCTACCCGGATCAGCCCTCCCGGCATAATGGTATACTGATCTTCTTTAGCTAAAGCAAAAGCCCTGCACACCATATTTCTGGGTTCCAGGCTTCCTTTAGTAAAGTTAGGTACGGTTGAAAAATTAATTTTTTCCTGGGCTACGTAGAGATAGGGTTCTTTTTCAATTCGATCTTTTAGTAAGGATTTTTCCTTATTTGACAAATATTCACAAAAAAAGATACTTTCCCGGTTAGACCGATCAATTCGCTTAATTACATGATTGTTTAAATTACTCAGCACAAATTTCCTTTCTTTTTCCTGTCCGCACCACCAGGTGGCAATCTGAGGAAGCATTAATTTTTCGCCTAAAAAATAATTGGCGATGGCTGGCATAAAAGGAATTAAACCCGAATTTTCTAATACCCCGCTTCCGATAGGATTGATAATAGTCACATTTTGTTTTCGAACTACATCTAATAAGCCTGCTACGCCTAGATGCGAATCTTCCCGTAGTTCTAAAGGATCCATAAAAGCATCATCTACCCTTCTTAACACAACATCTACCCGTTTTAAACCGTTTAGGGATTTCATGTATAAAAAGCTATTTCTAACCACAAGATCGTATCCCTGCACTAGAGGATATCCTAGAAAAGAAGCCAGGTACGCATGTTCAAAATAGGTTTCGTTATGAGGGCCCGGGGTTAAAATTATAATGTTAGGCACCTCCCTTTTTTTAGGGGAAGACTGAATCAACAGGTTATTAAAGTCCCGAAAAAAGCCGGATAATTTTTTTACATGAAGGTTCTGATATACATCAGATAGTACCCGGGTGGAGGTCGTTCTATTTTCTAGGGCATAACCCATACCGGAAGGGGCTTGTGTACGGTCATTCACAATCCACATCCTGCCGTCCGGTCCTCTGGATAAATCCGAGGCATAAATAGATAAACGTTTTTCGGTTTTATAAGAAATTCCGTTACATTGGCGTAAAAACCCACGGTGACCGTAGATAATTTCGTAAGGAAGAATCCCTTTTGAGATTAGTTTACGTTCGCCATAAATATCTTTCAGAATTAAGTCCAACAAATGTACCCGTTGTTTTAAACCTTCGGAAACCCGGTTCCATTCCTCTTTTTCAATCACAAAAGGAACAATATTTAAATTCCAGGGTCGGTTTAAGCCTTTAGGGTCGTTATATACGTTATAAGTCACCCCATTTTCAGAGAGCATCCAGTCGATCTCTTTCTGTCGCGCACTTAACTCTTTGCTACCTAGTTGATTAATATGATCCGAAAGGGATTTCCACCCCGGTTTAATTTGCATATCCCGGGTAAACATTTCATCGTGAGTATCTTCACTAAAATAGTCCTGAAGAAACAGGCTCGAATTTACTTCTCTCTGCATTCTATATCATTCGTTTTTTCCGTAAATCCAGGGTATGCGGATACTCCTGATTTATCGGTAACTCCTGGTAATCAAAATTCTTATTTTTTACCAAATTCTTCTGTTCTTCGGAAACATGATCCGGAATTTCGCCCTGGGTATGGTTAAAATTCCAAAATCGGTTAATCCTTCTTGATTCGGCTTCATAGCTATTTACCGGAAATTTGTCATAAGACAATCCCCCGGGATGCGCTACAAAATACGTACAACCACCAATAGATTTCTGGTTCCAGGTGTCAATAATATCAAAAACCAGGGGGGTATCAGTTTCAATCGTGGGATGTAATGCTGACCAGGGTTGCCAGGCTTTATAACGTACCCCGCCCACATAAGTTCCTTTGGTTTCTGTAGCTGCCATAGGTATTTTAACACCGTTACAGGTAATACTGTACCGCTCATCCGTAAAATTCGTCACTTTTACCTGAACTCTTTCTAAAGAAGAATCTACGTAGCGAGATGTGGCACCACCCGCCATTTCTTCGCCTAACACATGCCAGGGTTCAATAGCCATTCGTAATTCTAACTCCATTGCTTGAATTTTAGTCATTCCTAATAAAGGAAAACGAAATTCGAAGAACGGGTCAAACCAATCCAGTTGAAACGGGTACCCGGCCTCATTTAATTGGCGCACAATATCGGCAATATCTTCTTTTACATAGTGCTCCATTAAAAATTTATCATGCAATTGCGTTCCCCATCGAACGAGTTTCTTTTCGTAGGGATGTTCCCATAACCAGGCCACCAGGGTTCTGACTAATAACAACTGCATTAAACTCATCTGTGCATGAGGTGGCATATCAAAAGCCCGTAATTCTAAAATACCCAGGCGTCCGGAGGAAGAATCAGGCGAATATAATTTGTCAATACAAAATTCAGCACGATGAGTGTTTCCGGTAAGGTCGGTTAACATATGCCTGAATAAACGGTCTGTTACCCAAAAAGGGATTTCACCATCTTTCGGAATCTGGTCAAAAGCAATTTCCAGTTCGTATAAATTCTCTAACCGGGCTTCGTCTACCCGGGGTGCCTGACTGGTTGGTCCAATAAACGCCCCCGAAAAAAGATACGATAGCCCGGGATGGTGTTGCCAAAAGGTCAGTAAGCGTTGTAATAGTCTGGGTTTACGCAGCAACGGGCTGTCTGCCGGAGTAATTCCTCCTAAGGTCACGTGGTTACCCCCACCAGTGCCGGTATGCCGACCATCAATTAAAAACTTTTCCGTACCTAATCTCGATTTTTTTGCTTCCTCATAAAGAGTTAGGGTGTTTTCAGTAAGGGCTTTCCAGGAAGTGACCGGGTGTACGTTAACTTCAATAACCCCGGGGTCCGGAGTAATCTTTAAAACTTCTATACGGTTATCTTTAGGCGGGGCATATCCTTCTAGCGTAATCGGTATTTGTAATTCGGATGCTGTGGCTTCTATGGCGGTAAGCAATTCCAGAAAAGCGGCAATATCTTCAATAGGTGGTAAAAACAAATATAATTTTCCCTCCCGAACTTCAGCACATAAAGCGGTTCGAACAAAAGGCGTTTTATGATCAATTGCTGAAGCTTTCTTTTTGGTCATTCCGGTAATTTCCGGTAAAGCTTCTTTTAGTGCAAAAAGATCCGGTTCGTACACCGGGATGGAAGGTATTTCAGGATCAACCAATAGCGAGTTAAGTGGTAATCGCAATCCGATAGGGGAGTTTCCTGGCAATAAAAATATCTTCTTCCGCCGTACCTTCCATTGATTTGATATCCATTGGTTTTTATAATGTGCTAACGGAAGTACGTACCCTTCAGCTTCACCAGGGGTTTGGTTCAATACCTGGTCAATTTTCTGCTTAACCGAAACTTCTTTTAATTCTAATTCAGAAGGGTCTACGTCCAGCGGAAGGTTTCCCTGTTCCCATAAAAAATAGAAAGTATCTTCAAATACTGGGGTTACCGTTTCTTTAGGGCAGCCTAAATAGGAAGTAAGAGTGTTTAAAAAAGTATTGGCATCTTCTTTCTTAGACGTACCTTTCTCCGTAAATTTTGCGAATAAGGATTCATCTTTCCAGATCGGTTTCTTGTCCTTACGCCAGTACAATCCGATTTCCCAACGCGGTAAAGGTTCTCCAGGGTACCATTTTCCCTGAGCGTGGTGCAACATTCCGTTTTTACCGAAGGTTTCCAGCAGTTTGCGGGATAAGTCTCCGGCTAATTGACGTTTATGGTCTCCATCTGCGGCAGTGTTCCATTCCGGAGATTCCATATCATCTATAGAGACAAAAGTGGGTTCTCCTCCCATGGTTAGGCGAACATCCCCTTCTTCCAGTTTCTTATCTACTTTAAAACCCAATTGGTAGATAGCCTCCCATTGTGCTTCCGTATAAGGTTTGGTGACCCGGGGGGATTCAAAAATACGCTTGACGGAATTTTCATAAAAAAATTCGGTTTCACAAACATCCGTAAGACCTTCAATCGGGGCGGCACTTTCATAATTAGGGGTACAAGCTAACGGGATATGACCTTCACCTGCTAATAATCCAGAGGTGGCATCCAATCCGATCCATCCGGCCCCGGGGACATAAGCTTCAACCCATGCATGAAGATCGGTAAAATCTTTTTCAGGACCAGAAGGTCCGTCCAGGGATTTTTCGTCAGCTTTTAATTGTACCAGATACCCCGAAACAAAACGGCTGGCAATACCCAAATGCCGCAAAGTCTGTACCATCAACCAGGCAAAATCACGACAAGACCCTAGTTTTTTAGTAAGGGTGGTCTCGCAGGCTTGTACCCCAACTTCCATTCTCACCGTATAATCCAGGTATTGATAAAGTTTTTGGTTAAGGCCTATCAGAAAATCTATGGTTTTCTTTGGGCTGGTATCTATGGTTTGTATCCATTCTTTTAATAACGTACCTTTCTCTTTTATTTCCAAGTAAGGAAGTAACTCTTGCTGTAAATGCGGTTTATAAGTAAATGGGTATTGCTCCGCATATTCTTCTACAAAAAAGTCGAAGGGATTAATTGTTTTCATATCAGCAATAATCTCTACTGCGACTGAAAGTTCTTCGGTTTTCTCCGGAAATACCAGGCGTGCGAGGTAATTACCAAATGGGTCTTGTTGCCAGTTAAAAAAGTGGTTTTCCGGTTTTATTTTAATAGAATAGGCTTCAATAGGTGTCCTACTATGCGGTGCTGGGCGTAAGCGTATGATATGTGGAGATAAATTTACTTTACGATCATATTTATAAAGGGTTTTATGTGTAATCGTAACTTTTAATGCCATTTTCTAGTTGATTTCCTGATTTAAAAATATAAAGTAAAAGATATTTAAAATATACCACTCAACGCCGGAATACAAAAGTTATTTCAGCGAATTCTTTAATTTAAATTTGGCTTCTGTTTTGACTTCTTTACATGGGCTTCTTAAAAGCTATTTAATCAAAATAGGAATACTTAAAATGATGATATTCTTTTAAACTCAATATTTACCTTTGAATGAGTATAATTTTCACTTAATTTTAGTGTGATTAAAGCGTAATTTTTTTCAGTATTTGGTGAAAAAACCGGAAATTTATGAGGGGTAATTTCAAATAGTATGAAAAGGGGTACGCTTACTAGATAATCCCCTCCGCTTTATAGAGAAGTGTAAAATAAACTTATGGTAGTTAGTATATTTGTACCCAACAACAAGCAACATACACAAACTTGACGGCTTTGTAACTATTGCCAACCCATAAAAAAAACCGGATGTTAACTACATCCGGTTTTTTTATTTCTTAAACTGTTATGTTTTTTCAATAGTTATTTTAGGTGAATTATTGGTTGCTAATGGTGTATAAATGATAAGGGCTCTAGTTTGTAATAGCGTAGATAATTTTAATTCATATAAATCAATCCCATCCCTAGCCCTTCCCGAAGGGAAGGTAGCTAAAAGTCCTTTCTTTTGGAAAGGATTTAGGATACGATAGATAGCTTAAAATAAAACGGCTGGGGGTAATTTGATATACCAACGCTATTGTAAATTAAAGCCATGATAATCAACTTATTCGATTTTACATTTATTAAAGAAAAAGAATTAAGGTACCTTACTTAAGAAAGATATCAAAACCTACCAGGAATTAGATATTTACCCATCCATTAGACGGGCGGTGGAAAAGGGAAAACCTTTTCCTGGATACAGAAGTAAGTAGTAGAGCTATATAAGTAGCTACGGATGATGGAGGAAGGAGCGACAAAAAAACTAGTGGTAATATAACTAGAGGTAAGGAAGGTTTTACAATGCTTTAGTTATTGGCGAAGCTATGAGAGAATAATAACCGAACACTATTGTTAGTTAAAAGGCACTCGAAGTGATAGTGAATTAGTCTGTATTGCTAAAATACTTGCTAATAGATATATTTACTTTTTTCTTTATCGGAAGGATAAAATTACCCTAACTCCTTTTGCGTTTTTTATCTGGGTTCATTACCGTAGCAAAAAAGTCAGTAATGTATACTTTTTGCGTAAACTCATTAATAAAATAAATAATTTTAACGGTATTTCTTTTGGTAATAGGGTAGAGTATTGATCTAAATTCTTTATTAAAACTAGCTAAATCTTCTTCTAAAATTCCTCTTTGAGGATTAACAGCTAAAGACATGGCCAGTTTCATGATTTCACCGGATTTTTTATCAGCACTTTCAATACTATGGGTTTCATATAAATGTGCTAATAATTCCCAATAATATTGTTCTGCTTTTGATGTTATTTCAACTAAATAGCTTTTCTCCCTTTCTTCCAATGGTCTACTTCACTTTTAAATTCATTGATAGGTCGTGTTTTACCATTTTCTATAGCTTCAAGAGAAGCTTTAGCTCTTTGGTGCACCTCAGATATGTCATTAAAATAAAACGCATTAGATTCTTGTTCAAAAATAGCCTTGATTTTAGTTAAAACAACTTCTTTTTGGGTTTGAAGTAATAGATGCATTAGTTCTAACTTGGTACTTTCTATATTCATCACATCAATTTTAAATTCTTAACAAAGATAATTTATTATTCTAAATACTATTTTACCTACTCATCTGCATTCTTCATTTTGTAATTTGTATCTTTATTCAATAAACCAAATTTTTGGAATAATATTTATTCCCTATTTTTCCGGAATAACTCAAATTATATTCTTATAACAGAGGTAGTAATTCCTTCAGGGTATGGATCGTATGTTTAGGTACATACTCTTTAGGTAAATTAAAATTTTGAGAATGTATATTCTCTCCGTTGTCTTTTAAGCATATACTAATCCAGTTTAGTTGATTAGGAGAAAGAAAATCTTTAGACGTATTGTCTCCGATATAATAATACGTTCCTTCGCCAAATACGGACTCAAAATACCGATAATTGTTTGGATTGGGTTTTTCACTTCCAAATTCTTCGGAGATGACAATTTCTTTAAAATACGTCGATAAGCCCAGGGCTTTAATTTTATTCCGTTGTTGTACGCTTCGGCCATCGGTTAACAATCCCAGGTTGTATTCTTTGTTTTTACAATAATCCAAAACGGCTATGACTTCTTCTTTTAAAGTAATATTTGGCAAATGGTTTCTATAGATATCTAATAATTCATTTTTATAAAGTTGAACGGTATCTGAACTGTAAGCGGTTACCACTTTTTCAAAAGCATTCTCTTTAGTATGGTACCAACGGAGCATTTTTTGGTGAACTTCGACTGCGTCTATGGATAATTTTGTAGCAATAAAATCAGCTATAGTTTTATATGCAGACTCTAAATATAGAATTTCTTTAGAAAGGGTGTCATCCAGGTCAAAAATCACGTTTTTTTTATCCATGGTAATCTTCAACTAATACTTCAGAATCGTAGCGTAACATTAATAAATTATCTTTCCATTGATCAAAGGGTTCAACGGGTTTATCTAATAGGTACTCGTTAATCACCCACTTCGGATAATTAGCACCTGCCAGATAGGATAGGGGATAACCCCCACCAAAACGGGCATTGATTTCAATACCAATAACATCTTCAGTCTGCGCATGTACAAAAAATTGAAAAGTCAGGCACCCCCGCGCCCCTTCTATATGTTGCAAGCGTTGAGATATATAATTCATCAGAATGTTCTTTCTAGTCAATCCTTTACTTACCTCTCCACCCCTAATCTCAATTCTTTTTCGGGGAACAATACATTTTAGATCATGGTTTCTGTCATAATACAGGTCACATGTATACTCGTCGTGTTCTTTTTTAGAATAGTATTCCAGAAAAAGTAATTTTTCGTTTTCAATCAATTCGTTACTTAAATCACTTTCTTCTTTAATAATATAAAGATCACTGCTTCCGCTACCATCAATAGGTTTTATAAAAAATGGGAAGGTATAATTTGTACGAGAATATTCTTTTGCGTATTTGATGTTTTTGGTGGCAAAAAAATGATGAGTATTTCTTTTATCATTGCAATAGGATATAAATTGCGCGGAAGAAATAATTGGATAAATTCCGTTTGCTACAAATTTCTCATAATTTTCAGCAAGCACGGGTAGCTCAGGATCAATGGTAGGTACGATCAGTTTGATACCTTCCTTTTTACAAAGTGTAATCAGTACATCGATATAAGCCGGGTCTTTGACAAGCGGAAGGTTAAAAGATCGATCTGCAATCTGTGCGGCAGATGATAATTCAGGTGCAGCATCCGAAACAAAGACCTTACTGTCCGGAAATACTTCTTTTAATTCTTTCTGAAAAGCCCTAGTCAGAGATACTCTTCTTCCGGCGGAGGTAATTAATATATTGTTCATGCTTAGGTGTAAATGCTATTTAATAAAAGTGTTAACCTTTTACCTTTTTAAAAAGACGAAATGATTGAAAACTACTATATAGTAGCAAGGAGTTGTTAAAAACAATCGTTAAAATTTTATAAGTATTTGCCTGATATTCATGATTCGGAAAATAGGTAAAGGGGTATGCTTTATGTTCTTTTGCTTCTTTCAGGGCTACTTTTAAATCCTTAAAGCTCTGGTTAGATTTAAAATACCGTATAATCATAAAAAATGTAAAAGATTCCTGACGTGCCTTTAGTTTATCATGTAGTAAGTTGTACTTACTATTATCTCTATCCAAATCCCTGATGATCGGAGTGAATTCTCTTATGGTCCGGCGAAATTCTATAATGGAATTATTAAAATGTGTGGGATTGGTTGTATGTAATAAAGAATTTTCATGTTCAAAATAATGATGAACTTTTAAGGGTAAAAAGGAAATTCTTTTTGCTTTTAGTAGTAACTCCATGGTGAACCGGACATCCTCTAGCATCTTATTATTATGAAACACGAGTCCGGTACTTTTTAAAAACTCTTTTTTAATAATATACCACCAGATTTCATTACGGTATCTGTAGTTAATTAAAAATGAATACCCATCTGTCACCGGATCCAATATTTTATCCGAATCTTCTAGTGGAATTACCTTCTTTTCCGGGGTAGCTACGGTAGAGGCAAAACCTAACATATCCAGGTTTTTATCTTCCATCTTTTCTAATAATCCGCCCAGGCTGTTTGGGGTTAAATAATCATCGGCATCTACAAAATAGATATAGGTACCCTTTGCCATTTCAAGCAGGTTAGTTCTGGTGGGATATGCCCCTTGATTTTGCTGTTGCTTCACAATAATATTAGTATGTGCCTTAGCAAATTCATTAGTAACCTGAAAACTATCATCTTTAGACCCGTCATCCAGTAAGAGGATTTCGTATTGATCTTCTTTAAGGCCTTGGTAGACAAGACTATTTAAACATCTGAGTATATGCTTTTCCGCATTATATAATGGTATAAGGATGCTTAGTTTCATAGCCGGTAAAAGTAATTTAATTTTTTAACATTTATAAATAGCGATTAGATATTAATTGGCATTATTAAAGTAAATAAGTAGTGAATATAAAACATGCTATTTTTAGAACCCTTGGAATTTATTTTGACATTAAGATAGTGTTTTAACACTTTTAAAACTACCTTCCTACACAATTTTCTTTATCAAAAAATTAGCAGGAAAGAGTGAGTTATTTTTACATTATATTTAACATAAACGTATACATATCAATAAGTATTAGATAAGTGCGTTTGTAAGAAGTTGTAATACTTAACTATTTATTTAGAAAAAGATAACAGTAAATAACCCTTATTTAACTTTTTAAATATATTTTTGCAACAATCTACCCCCTAGTTCAATTTTATATACTTTTTTATTGATGTAATTAGAAGTCTTTAGATGTTTTGATTTCAAAAAGTAAAAGTTAGTAACTCCACGTATTCTTTAACAGAAAGTCAGACAAATTGAATTTTTTGTTAGAAAGGTAGGACGTACACTCTACTTTTTTAAGGCTGAAAGCTTACAAAATTAGTATCTGATATGATCCGAGTAATTGCATTTATAAATTTTTAATAATGTAACAAATTAAATATCATATGATGAAAATTACTTTTACTTCAAATCAAAGGGGCGCTTACTCTAAGGGCCTACTTTTATCCTTGCACAAACTATTTCTACTAATAAACCTGTTATGCCTGTTGAACATCGCAGTATATGGCAAAAGTCATTTACTACCTGAAGGCTTGCATAAAAACAGTAAGGCTCAAACCACTAATTCATTTATAGAATTGGACGAATCGGGGCAACAATTAGTTATTGGACAGGGTCAAGCCAAAGGACTTATAAATGCTAATAAACAAGGAATAACGATCAACGGGAACGGTTGGAATATGTTTGCATTACCCCAACAGATTAATGAAAATACGGTACTAAAATTTGAATTTCGCTCTACACAACTGGGAGAGGAGCATGGTATTGGAGTATCTAACAATAATGTGCCTTCCGGACTTGCCGGAAATCGCTTTAAACTTTATGGAACTCAAAATGTTCCGGAAAGAGTGGCAAACAGGGATTTTCAATATACCGGGAGCGGAGAGTTCGAATCCTTTTCTATTCCCATAGGACAATTTATTACCGGGGATTACAAATTTATTGTATTTATCAATGACAACGATGCTGCTACAGGTCAAGTAAATTCTTCTTTTAGAAATATTGAGTTTGTAGATGGAAACAGTACCCATCCTGTAACCGGTACTCCTAGTATAAATTATGCTTTTAACTTTGGGAACAGGAGGACAGCACGGCCAGAAGGTTTTATAAAAGACTTCGGAAGAGGCTATGGTGTGAAGGACAGCCTGACGTTTGGATGGTTATCTTCTTTTAATAACCGTCCTCGTAATGCTTTTATTGCCGGCGCAGACAGGGGTAAAATCTTTAATATTGACGTAATAAGAAATTCATTTATGCAGATGAACCGTCTGGGAACTGCCCCACAGTTTAAATGGGAGGTAGAAGTTCCCAACGGTATTTATCGAGTGATTGTACAGGCAGGTGATCCGCAACCGGAAACCATACAAGGAACCAGGCACTTAATTACCGCAGAGGGGGTGCCCGTTATTGATTACACACCTAATGGTGGTTTTGGAACACGTACCGGAGTGGCAGAAATTACCGTTACGGACGGTCGATTAACTATAGACGGTAGTAACGGTTTTAATGCAAAACTTAACTCTGTGGTCGTACAATCTGATGATGGTCTGCAATTTCCTGCAGTAATAGGATCAGTACCCCTGGATGGAGCTACCGATGTTAGTTTGGATACTTCCATATCTGCTAATTTCCTTTCTTTTCCAAATGTAAGTAGTAACGGAGCGACTAGTCTGGATAATGAAAGTTTAGAAAACAATGTGGCACTTTTTAAAGTTGAAAATGGAGTGCCGATACCAGTTCCTGCTAATATCAATGGTACCGGTGGTGGTGATGCAATTAATATTACTGCAACCACTTCTTTAGAACCTAATACCCGTTATGTATACGTTATAGAAGGAGTTAAAGACCTGGCTGGGGCAACCATTTATCCTTATGTAGCAGAATTTATAACCGGGGACGGAATACCTGTGGATACTGGTAATTCTCAGGAAGTGGTAGGATTAGAAAATGTTGCATTTTCTAATCAGGGTAGTGTTGCCGAAGGAAGGTATTCTTCACTGGTTATTGGACCGGATGGTAAGTTGTACGGATTAGGAATTGCCGGGCAGATTGATAGATGGACTATAGGGACCGATGGAACTTTACTTGATAAGCAAACCTTAACCGGGTTGAACGATGCTTTTGGTAATTCCAGATTAGCCATAGGTCTGGCTTTTGATCCCAGGTCTACCCCTGAAAATTTGATAGCTTATGTAAGTCATGCTTCATTTACCTTTAGCGGTGGAGAACCCTGGGATGGTAAATTATCTAGGTTAACTGGTGCTAATCTTGAAAACCATGAAACAATTCTGACTAACCTGCCCAGGTCAGTGAGAGATCACTTAACCAATAGTATCATTTTTAACCCAAATAATCCGAATGTACTCTATTTCAATCAAGGTAGTAACAGTGCGGGAGGAGATGCTGATGGCGCGTGGGGTAGGCGTCCGGAACGTTTATTATCTGCTGCAACCTTAAAATTAGACCTAAGCTTATTACCTGCTACTTTACCGCTAGATGTACAAACCACAGATGTATTAGAAGTAATTGGTAATGCTCCGGTAAACTCCATACGCATGAGTGATGGAACCTATAATCCGTATGCTGTCAATTCTCCTTTAACCATTGCAGGTTCCGGGATACGAAATGCGTATGACCTGGTGTATCATTCAAACGGAAAAATTTATGTGCCAACTAATGGAACTGCCGGTGGAAGTATTAGTCCCCCATCAGTAGAAGGAACAAGAAGACCTAATGGCGATTTTTACAGTGGATCTGTAATCCCCAGGGCAGTTGGAAATGATACTCAAAAGGACTTTTTATTTAAGATTGACCCAAGTGCAAGTATAGGTTATTTCGGACACCCTAATCCGCTTAGAGGAGAGTATGTATTAAATAGCGGATCACTAAGTACCAGTAAGTATCCGACCGGTATTTTACCTGACGTTAATTATACTGGATTTGCCTATGATTTTGAATTTAATAAGTCTCCTAATGGGGTAATAGAATATAAATCTCCCGGTTTATTGCAGGGAGCTATCATTGTATGTAGATATAGTAATGGCGATGATTTGATAGTACTATATCCTAACGGACCTAATGATGATATCGCAACTAGTAAGACTGGCATTACCGGTTTAACCGGACTTAAAAACCCTTTGGATTTAATAGAAGATCCCAATACCGGTAATATTTATGTTTCCGAATTTACCCAGGACGGAAAGATTACTTTACTTAAACTTGAAGATAATGGCTTAAATGTAGATCCGGATACTGACATAGTAGAGATATCTTCAAAAGAATTAATATTTGAAGGTATTATTAATCGAGCCGTACCAAATAAAAAAGTTACCATCGCTAACCGAAAAACAGAAGCTATTGTACTGGACAGTTTAGTAATTTCTGGTATTCATGCTAGTAACTTTAGTACAACCGGCATAGCATTACCTTTGACTATTGAACCCAATAGCTCTTTGGACATATTTATAAATTTTAATACAGGTTCAACTCCTGCTGATTTAAGTGGTTTACTTACCTTGAATTTTGCAAATGAAGAAAGTCAAACTGTTGGTTTATACGGTTTAAGTAAAGGAGGTTTTGCTGCTGGAGAAGAACCATTTTTACAACAAATTGTAAATGTCTTAGGATATCCTATAAATACCGGAGGAAACACATTAAGTTATCCTATTACTAGTGATTTACTTGGAGATGAAATTGCAAATTCGGTTTTTGAACAGGCAGAAGTTTCTATGCCTATCAAATTAACTCCGGTGGGTCGGTATTCACCCATAGAGGCAGCAAGTTTTGGGTATTATTTATCAGATATCCCTGATTCTGAAACCGAATTGATTGTCCTTACTAATACGTCTGCTAATTCACAAACTCTTTTTCCTTCCTTTACGGGTAGTACCTTGTTTAACATTAGCAATTCCTTTGGCTTTTACGGTAGTACTCAAGGGAACAAAACTTTTTATACGGAGGATCAATTAAATGCTAATCTACCCGTTCCGCATGCATGGCGGATCTATCCAATAGTAAATAGAGAAGGAAATACAGTTCCAAATACCTTTTTGTTTACAATGGAAGAAGCAAGTAATGGAGATTATCAAGATTACATATACGTAGTGTCTAATATCAAACCGGTAGCTATTGTAGATAAAAATGAGATATCAGTTTCATTTGCAACTCCGGTGAACGATGACGTATTTTCAAAAGGAGAATTGTTTACTGTTGAAATAACCGCAACCAGTACCAATCAAAATATTACTGATGTTCAGTTATTTGTAGATGATGTCCTGGTAAGGACAGTTACGAGCGCTCCATATGTTTTTGGTGGTGACAATGCCCCAAATGATTTAACCGGATTAACTGTAGGTGAACACGTTTTAAAAGCCATTGCTACGGATGCTGTAGGAAATACCGAAGAAGCCTCTATAACAATTTCTATTATTGAAGATCCCAATACTGCTGAAATATTCCTAGAAAACATGCTTAAAGTTCCCGGAACAGATATCGCTTTTCCGTACAATGATAGGGTAGTTTTTCATAGATTAAAATCAGGAAGGTTTCTAACTACCGATAAGAATATTATTAGGGTTCATAACGTAGGTAATGCTGACTTAAAAGTGGATTCGGTTACCATTTCTACTAATGACTTTGAACTTATAAATCCCGTAGATGCTGATGGATTCACCTTAGGTGTAAATGAGTTTAGAGACGTTCCGGTTATATTTACCAAATCGGAAGGAACTGAAAATGAATTGGTAGAAGCTACTTTTTCAGTTATTTCAAATGATATGAATACCCCGGTAGCAAGTGTAGTTCTGGCAGGTGAATTTCAGTTGGCATGTTGTGGTGGCAGGGAGCCAAAACCCAGGGATATTGTAAAATTATTAGGCTTTGCTACGCAAATTACCGGAAACGGAACGCGTTTAAAATCTGCCTATCCTACGGCTGCTTCTATAGCGTCCGGAGATCAGGGTGACCTGGAGCTTTCGCAATTATGGGTACAGGCGGATCTTTCTCAACCAGTAACTTCTTTCTTTGTAAACGGATTTAGTGGTAATGGTAGCCAAACCGTAAAGTTAATAGATGATCAAAAAGTCACGGTAGACGGGTTTTCTTTTACAAGAACAGTAGCATGGAATCAAGCTATGTTTCCTAGAGTTGGAGATAATTCCATAACAGATCCGTTAGTCTTTGCATCTAAGAATGTCAGTTCACCATTTGCTATTGAGATTCAGAATAGAAGCACCTTAGGTTCCGGAAGAATAGATGTAAATACAGGACTACCTCCAGACCTGGAGGTTAGGGCATATAAAATTGTAAATCCGGACGGTAGCATTCGAGAAAATGAGTATTTTGTAACGATGGACTTTGCCCGTAATTGTACTGATTTCGGTGGGGGGACTTGTGATTACAACGACAATGCCATCTATATCACAAACATCAAGCCTTTTGATCCAACCTTAGTTGCTCCAACTGTGGCTGCTTCGGTTGCAAAGGCTACTCTGGAAACTTTCCCTTTATTAGATCAGGGTATAAGAGCAGAGGATATTTTGGTTTTTCCTAATCCCACAAAGGATGTTTTAAACCTAAATATAAGTAACTATAAAGGGCAAAGTATAGATTATCATATAAGTGCAATTACAGGAGCTACTATTAAAAAAGGTGCTTTAACAGGAGATAGCTCAAACAATTCAGTTATTAGCGTAGGCTCTTTACCTAATGGTCTGTACTTTTTAAACCTGGAATTAAAGGATGGAACAGCGATTGTTAAAAAGTTTGTTATCAGAAAATAAAACCTGAAGTAACTAGCAACTAATTCTGATTTTTATAAATACTAAGCCCGGATATCTATAAACTAAGTTTATTAGGCATCCGGGCTTTTCTTTTGATACGGGTATGAAGATTAAACTTGTAAAGTTTATACCTACTAAAACTGGATGGTAAAATAACCTATTCTTTACTTAAAGCTCGGGAAATTACAATCTTTTGTATCTCACTGGTACCTTCATAAATCTGTGTAATTTTTGCGTCTCGCATCAAGCGTTCTACGTGGTATTCTTTTACGTAGCCATTACCGCCGTGAATTTGCACCGCTTCAATCGTTACATCCATTGCTGCCTGAGAAGCCACTAGTTTTGCAAGGGCACTGGATACATCGTAGTTGTTGCCGGTATCTTTGTCTAATGCAGATTTGTATACCAATAAACGGGCTCCTTCAATTTGGGCGTACATATCTGCCAGTTTAAAAGCGATAGCCTGATGGTTGATAATCTCGGTTCCAAAAGCTTTTCTTACCTTGGCATATTCTTTAGCCAATTCATAAGCTCCGGCTGCAATTCCTAAAGCCTGTGCTGCAATTCCGATTCGGCCACCGCCTAGTGTTTTCATTGCAAATTTAAAACCAAAACCTTCCTCTCCAATCCGGTTTTCTTTAGGCACTTTTACATCATTAAAAATAAGCGAATGTGTATCGCTTCCTCTAATTCCCAGTTTATCTTCCTTTGGGCCGATCTCAAAACCTTCCCAGCCTTTTTCCACGATAAAGGCATTGATACCTTTATGCTTTTTCTCTCTGTCTGTTTGAGCGATTACCAGATAGTAATCTGAAGAATTTCCGTTAGTAATCCAGTTTTTAGTTCCGTTTAAGATATAATGATCCCCTTTATCAATAGCCGTTGTTTTTTGAGAAGTAGCATCGCTTCCCGCTTCCGGTTCAGAAAGGCAAAACGCTCCGATTGATTCACCGGTAGTCAGTTTTCTTAGATATTTATCCTTTTGTGCTTCCGTACCGTAGGTTTCTAACCCCCAGCATACCAAGGAGTTGTTTACCGAAACAATAACTGAGGCAGAAGCGTCAATTTTAGAAAGTTCTTCCATCACCAGCACATAAGAAAGCGTATCCATTCCGCCGCCGCCATAGTCCGGAGAAGCCATCATTCCTAAAAATCCAAGCTCCCCCATCTTTTTTACCTGTTCTGTAGGGAATTGCTGATGCGTATCCCGTTCTATCACACCGGGTAGTAATTCGCTTTTAGCAAAATCCCGGGCTGCATCCCGGATCATCAATTGTTCTTCGGTAAGTGTAAAATCCATAAATGAAACTAAATTTATTATGCATGCATAGTAACAAAGATAGTGTTTAATTGCTTTATATGGATTGGCATAAAGGATAATCTGAGAATTAGCTAAGGATCTTCTCTATTTTTTGACCAAAATTCATTCTTTACCTATTAACAAGTATTTACCTCCGGTACATTTAGAGAAAAAAGCGTCAATTCGAGTATTTTTTCGTAATGAAATGAAGAAAAAATGTATCGAGAATAGCTTTTTTGACTAAAATCCTTGTTCTCGATACACTTCTTCCTTTGGTCGAAGTACTCGAACTGACGGATTTTACAATTATTATTATTTAAATGCACCACTGGTAAGTATTTATAAACTTCCGGTTTAAAATTTAGAAAAGAAGTTAGGCCTTCCCATGTTTAGTTTTCTATATTTGTGAAGGTCGATAGTTTTAATAGTAAATGATATGTTACAGCAGTAACCCCTGTGGGGGAAACATGATTTTAAAACATTTTTAAACGGAATGCCAGCATATTAATTATTATTTAAATTATTACCAGTTTCACATGAAAGAACTTTTAACAACATACGAAAATAAAGCACCGGAAATAGTTTTTAACTGGAAAGACAGTGAAACCGAAGCTGAAGGATGGACAGTTATCAATTCTTTACGTGGGGGTGCTGCCGGAGGTGGAACCCGAATGCGAAAAGGGCTTGATATGAATGAAGTCCTGTCCCTTGCTAAAACCATGGAAGTTAAGTTTACCGTAAGCGGACCTGAAATAGGAGGGGCCAAGTCCGGAATCAATTTTGATCCTAACGATCTCCGTAAAAAAGGGGTGCTGGAACGATGGTATAAAGCGGTTTCTCCATTATTAAAAAGTTATTACGGCACCGGAGGAGACCTTAATGTAGATGAGATCCATGAAGTAATTCCTATAACAGAAAATTGCGGGGTCTGGCATCCGCAGGAAGGTGTTTTTAATGGTCATTTTCAACCTACCGAAGCTGATAAAATCAATCGTATCGGGCAATTACGTCAAGGTGTTATCAAAGTGTTAGAAAACACTACTTTTTCTCCTGATGTTAGCAGAAAATATACGGTGGCAGATATGATTACCGGGTACGGAGTAGCAGAAGCCGTTCGACATTTTTACGAACTATCACAAAAATCCATAACAGGCAAACGGGCTATTGTACAGGGTTTTGGGAACGTGGGTTCGGCAGCGGCGTATTACCTTTCTGAAATGGGTGCTAAAATTGTGGGTGTTATTGATCATGCCGGTGGTCTAATCAAAGAAGAAGGTTTTACCCATGATGATATCCGAAGGTTGTTTTTAAATAAAAACGGAAATAAGTTACAGGCAGATCAATTAATTCCGTTTAAAGAAATAAATGAGAGAATCTGGTCATTACCTACCGAGATTTTTATGCCTTGCGCAGCATCCCGGTTAATTACCAAAGATCAGATTAGTACCATGATCGCTACCGGACTGGAAGTAATCTCTTGTGGGGCAAATGTACCTTTTGCCGATAAAGAAATTTTCTTTGGACCTATTATGGAATATACAGATGATAAAGTTAGCTTGATACCTGATTTTATCTCAAATTGCGGGATGGCGCGAGTGTTTGCTTACTTTATGGAACGTCGGGTATCAATGACGGATGAAGCGATCTTTAAAGATACTTCAAATACGATTTACAAAGCCTTAGAAAAAGTCTTTAAAAAGAACAATAATGCAGCGACGGGTATTAGTCAAACCGCGTTTGAAATTGCATTAAAACAACTATTATAAAACGAATAAATAATTTATTATGTTCACATATTTTTTAGGTAAAAGTCCGAAATGGTTTAAAATGACCATGATTGCTTTTTTAGTACTCAATGTCGTTTTCTATTTTACTCTGGGGCCTGTAATCACCGCCTGGATTTTTATAGCCGAATTTATTTTTACCCTGGCTATGGCTTTAAAATGTTATCCGCTACAATCGGGAGGTCTTTTAGCCATAGAAATCCTGGCTTTAAACCTGACGACACCTGAAAATGCATACCATGAAGTAGACCAGAACCTGGAGGTTGTACTTTTGTTAGTTTTTATGGTAGCCGGAATCTATTTTATGAAACCTTTACTAATGTATATTTTTAGTAAAGTATTTACAAAGATCAAATCCAAACTGGTTTTATCCTTACTATTTGTATTTCTAGCCGCTATTTTATCTGCTTTTCTGGATGCTTTGACGGTAACTGCGGTATTAATTAGTGTAGCCGTTGGATTCTATGGAGTCTATCATAAAATACACTCAATGCCTATCGCTGATTATGATGCGGACGGAACGCTGGATCGAAAAGACTTAAGTGGTGAAACCCTTGAAAAGTTTAGAAGTTTTTTACGAAGTTTAATTATGCACGGAGTGGTAGGAACAGCGCTTGGCGGGGTTTGTACGCTGGTAGGAGAACCACAAAACCTGCTTATCGGAGAGCGAATGGGTTGGGATTTTATCGAGTTTTTTAAACAAATGGCGCATATTACCTTACCAGTATTAGGAGCAGGGCTTCTAACTACGGTAATTCTAGAAGTAACCGGGACTTTTGGGTTCGGACAAAAACTACCGGAAGTGGCTAGGAAAATTATTGAGAATTATACGGAAGAAGAAGATGAAAAACGTTCTGACCAAGCCAAATACGGATTAATTATCCAGGGTGTTTCAGCTATTTTATTAATTGCCGGATTAGCTTTACACATTGCTCCGGTTGGTTTTATCGGGTTGGCTTTAATCATTGTACAAACTGCCTTTATGGGAATTACCGAAGAACATCACCTGGGCCCTGCCTTTGAAGAGGCTTTACCCTTTACCGGATTATTAGTTGTCTTTTTTGTAGTAGTGGCTATGATTCATGACCAACATTTATTTTCACCTATTATAGATTGGGCATTAAGTTTACCTTTAGAACAGCAACCCTCTATGTTTTATATGGCAAACGGCCTGTTATCCATGATTAGTGATAATGTTTTTGTCGCTACGGTATATATAGGAGAAGTAAAACAAGCCTTTGATAACGGGGTGATAGATCGGGAGCAGTTTGAGAAGTTGGCTATTGCTATTAATACGGGTACCAATTTACCAAGTGTGGCCACACCAAACGGGCAGGCAGCGTTTTTGTTTTTACTAACTTCTTCCCTGGCTCCGTTAATTGATTTGTCCTACGGGCGTATGGTAAAAATGGCATTGCCTTACACCATTGTTTTAGGAGGTGTTGGTTTATTAGGGGTGATGTTTTTACTCTAAATTAAGTGCTAAATTACACCTATAGCATACTTTAGTTTTATTACTTACGTTATGGATTACAAGACCAAATTTAATACGACCTTTTTATGAATTACCTGCTTTTAATGTCAACTATATTACAGACTGCCGAAGAAGTTGATGTAGCAACCGAAGAGAATGGACTGTCCATTATCGATCTGCTTATCAGCGGCGGAACGGCGGGAGTAGTCATTATCGCTATTTTATTTGTACTGCTTTTTGTTGCTGTTTATATCTACTTCGAACGGCTCTTTGCTATTAAAGCTGCCTCGGTATATGATGAAACTTTTATGCATCAAATCCGGGATAATGTAGCCGGCGGTAAGATCGAAGCCGCAAAAATATTATGTGCGCAAACAAACAACCCGGTTTCCCGGTTGACCGAAAAAGGGATTTCGCGGATAGGCCATCCCTTTGAAGATATCAACAAGGCAATTGAAAATGCCGGACGTCTGGAAGTGTATAAATTAGAAAAAAATGTAAGTATTTTGGCAACGGTAGCCGGTGCTGCACCGATGATTGGATTTTTAGGAACTGTTATAGGTATGATTCTTGCATTCCATAACCTGGCATCCAGTTCGGGTAGTGCCGATATGGGGTCGCTAGCAGAAGGGATTTATACGGCAATGACCACGACGGTAGCCGGATTGGTAGTGGGGATCGTAGCTTATATTGGATACAACCACCTGGTTGTAAAAACGGATAAAGTGGTACACCAGATGGAAGCCACAGCAGTTGACTTTTTAGACCTGTTAAACGAACCTGCGTAGTATGAACATCAGAGGAAGAAATAAGGTGAGCCCAGAATTCAGTATGTCGTCCATGACGGATATTGTCTTTTTATTATTGGTATTCTTTTTATTGACGTCACCCACTATTACCCCGGAGGCTTTGGATTTGATTTTACCCAAAGCCAACGGAAAGAGTTCTAACGTTCAGAATATTTCGGTAAGTATTACTAATAAGTTGCAATATTATGTGGATAATGAGCGTATCAGCCAGAGTAGGTTAGAGTCTACCTTAAAGTCAAAATTAGTGGGCCAAAACGAACCGACCATAATTTTAAGGGCGGAAGAAGGGGTGCCAATAGAAAAAGCGGTAAGTGTGATGGATATTGCTAATAGGAATAAATACAAAGTAATTTTAGCCGTTAAACCGGAATAATTTATATGATAAAACTGGATACAAAATATAAAAAGAAGTCATTTATTCTTACGACGATCATCCATATTTTGTTGCTTCTCCTATTGTTTTATCTGGGTTTTAGTACGATTGACGAAGAACTGGAAGGAGGCATTGCGGTAAACTTTGGGACTACGTTAACCGGTTCCGGAGAACAACAACCTACGGAAGCCATTAAATCTTCACCCAAACAAACAACCCCCGAAGTAACCCCGGTAACTCCGCCGGAACAACAAGAAGACCCAGAAATCACGGACGAAGTAGTTACTCAGGATATAGAAGATGCCCCGGTAATCGAAGAAAAACCGAAAAAAATTCCGAAGAAAAAAATTGAGAAACCGAAGGAAAAACCAAAACCCGTAGAAGAAGAGGTAAAAGAGGCTAAAAAACCAAAGGAAGAAATTAAAGAAAAAATAGAAGAAAAGAAGCCGGATCCTAAACCGGATAAATCCACTCTGGACATCCTAGATAGCTTTGCAAATGGTCCAAAGAGTGATGGTACTACAGAAGGGGGTGAAGGAGATGATGCCACTGCGGGGGATAAAGGAAGTCCGGACGGTGACCCCAACGCAAAATCCTATTACGGAACGGGAAAAGGACTGGATGGTGACGGAAATTACCGTTTAGGGGGTCGGAAAGCTTTAAACAAAGAAAAATTTGTCCAGGATTGTAACGAGGCCGGAATCGTAGTGGTAAAGATAGAGGTAAACCAAAGCGGAAAAGTGATTAAAGCTACTCCGGGAGTCAAAGGAACTACGAATAGCGTAAGTTGTCTGTTAGCGCCTGCAAAAAGAGCTGCATTAGCAACCAAATTTAATAGTGATCCTAACGCCCCGGCAAAACAAATTGGTACGATTGTTTACCAGTTTAAATTATCAGAATAGTTGGCAATGAATTACCAGGAAACACTGGACTGGATGTTTCGGCAGTTACCTATGTACCAGAACAAAGGAAAAGTAGCTTATAAAGCAGACCTTTCTAATATTAAAAAGCTAACTTCTTATTTAGGTCAACCTGAAAAAAACATCAAAACTATACATGTTGCCGGTACGAATGGGAAAGGTTCGGTCAGTCATATGTTAGCTTCTGTTTTTCAAGAAGCAGGTTATACCACAGGATTGTACACCTCACCTCATTTAAAAGATTTTCGGGAAAGGATACGTATTAACGGAGTGACGATTTCAATAGAAGCCGTTGTTAATTTTATAGAAAGTCACTATGAGTTTATCGCGAAGAACTCCTTTTCATTTTTTGAACTTACGGTAGGGATGGCGTTTGATTATTTTGCTACCTCAAAAGTGCATATCGCTATTATTGAAACCGGACTGGGCGGACGTTTAGATTCTACTAATATTATTATCCCGGAACTTTCAATAATTACCAATATTGGATTTGACCATACCCAAATTTTAGGGGATACGCTGGAAGCCATTGCAGGGGAGAAGGCTGGTATTATCAAACCGGGCGTTCCTGTAGTCATAGGCAGAAAAACACCAGAAACAAATCCCGTTTTTCTTTGTAAAGCTAAAGAAAATCATAGTCCGATTTACTTTACGGAAACTTCTAAGAACAATTTGTACCAAACAGATTTATTGGGGAGTTACCAACGGGAAAACCTGCAAACGGTGAATAAGGCAGTTGAAGTGCTAAAAGAGAAAGGCTGGAATCTTCCGGAGCAATCTATAAGCAAGGGGCTATCTGAAGTAATTAAAAATACCGGTTTGTTAGGTCGTTGGCAAATTTTACAAAAGCAACCTAAGGTGATTTGTGATACCGGGCATAATATCGATGGAATTACGGCAATTGTTAACCAATTGGAAAAAGAAACCTTTCAAGAATTACATATTGTTTTTGGCGTGGTAAAAGACAAAGATTTAGCCCAAATGTTACCCTTACTCCCTAGAAAAGCGATTTACTATTTTGTACAGCCCAATTTAGAACGTGCCTTGGAAGCCACTATTTTACAAAAAAAAGCAAGCGAATGCGGTCTGCAAGGATTTAGTTTTAAAACGGTTCAGGAAGGATATCAATATGCTTTACAAAAAGCTAAAAAAGAGGATGTACTTTTTATCGGGGGCAGTACTTTTGTAGTCGCCGAGGTGGTTTAATAGCTCTAGCTTTTCTCCGTGAAATATTTGTATTTTTAAGTATTAGTGTCCGGTAAAGATTCAAGACTTGTCTGCAGACGGGCAGCTCGCTATCGCTTCTGGAATTAAGAATCAAGACTGTTTATTATATCGAAAACAAATATTTACGCTAAAAAAATTGCTTTAAAAAAGTAAAAGTAGCCTTCAATCATGTTAAAGTTTGAAGTCACCTTATGTTACTATGCTTTATACAGGTTTAGTTAATACTTGTTTTGAACTAAGCATCCTTTTACAGTGAATACTATTCAGTTGAGTAATAGTCCTGTCTCCTGGTTCCTGTCTCTTGGTTTTTATAAAGATAGTAATTTTAAGTCTTTACCAATTAATAGTGCGTAAAATGTAACAGATATCTGAAAGTATTCTTATTTTAAAAAGACTATTCTATAAGAAGCTAAAAATTAAAAGAGTATGAAATATCTTTTAGTACTACTATTATTAAGTATCAGTTATGCTTGTAATGATGACGAAGTAAGGCTACAAGAAGACGTATTAGCTGATTATATTGCCTTAAACGATGCACTGGAACTTACAGATTTGATTGCCTGCGCCGGTGGGCGAGAAGAAGGGTTATTTAATGATGCCACTATTCCTACTTCGATATTTTACTATCCGATTGAAGGTGCTACTGATTTTAGATATTATGAAGCAGAGAGCATAGCCGATTCTGTGAATTTCAACAAGTATAAAAGAAAAGAACTGCCAGACGAACCTATTTTTAACGGATACTTACGGAAGTTTACGCGTACTCCTTTTAAAGGCGAACGTATGGGGATTGTAACCTATAAAACCGAAGGGAAATTACACGTTTGTAATCCGATTCGGTTAAAAATTAACCCCAAACCTACGGAGGTTAATGCAGATCTGGTTAACATCCAGGAAAACCAGGTAAATCCGGTATTTACCTGGGAAGATGGGAGGATTAAAGAAAATGTGATCTACTTTCAGATCATATCAGATACTGAAGGAAACCTGATTTCCGGGACTTATACCATAGAAAAGAATTTTACTTTTTACAACCTGGATAATGTAGTTTTAAATATTACGAATAAAAGGACTATGCCTGTTTTACAACCGGATACGGAGTATGTATTTACGATGATGGCTGTAAGTGAAGATAACTGGGTAAATTTGTTGGTAGAAAAGAAATTTAGGACTAAATAGTTGAAAGAAGGGGTCTTATCGGGAGGGATAAAAAATATTAGAAAAAACAAGGTATTCTTTTGGTGAAAGCTAAAAACAAGTTTATATTTGCAACCGCAATCAGCAAAGCGGGCAATTAGCTCAGTTGGTTCAGAGCACTTGGTTTACACCCAAGGGGTCGGGGGTTCGAATCCCTCATTGCCCACAATCAAACGAAATTCCGGTCAAATAAAATTTGGTCGGAATTTTTATTTGACATTAAATGTAAGTGCAGTCTTAAAATTTAAAAATGATTTAAAATCTTAGCTATATGCAAGATAAAAGGTATTTGCTTTTTGCAAGCTATATTAGTAAGTGATGAATTAAGAATGAAAAAACTACTTATATTTTTTTTAATAATAGTTCAAAATGTAATTACTGCTCAAAAGGCAGAATTTTAATTAGAAAGAACTAATTATGAGTTAGGGGAAACTATTAAAGTCCTTTTTTCTATTAAGTATGATACTAAATATGACTCCATAAATATACCTAAATACTCTGATTTTAAAGCAAGGAAAATTTCAAGTTCATTATCTTATATAGACAAGGAAGTTTTAAAAGGTAATGAAAAAAGTCTATTTGAATTAGAACCTTTTGATAGTGGTACTTTTACTATTACACCTCCATCCTATTACTTCAACGGAAAAGTGGTAAAAGCTAAACCAATAAAAGTTAAAGTAACTTCATCAAAAGAATATGAACAAATTAAAAAAGATTTAAAACAGTACCTTCAACATATAGTTAATAAAGAATTTGAAGAATCAATGGATTATATGCCTTCTGAATTTTTTGATATTTTCCCAAGATCTCAAATGTTGTTAGTTATGGAAAATGCTTTAAATATTCCGGATGTTGAAATGAACTTTAAAAATCCAAGAATTGAAAGTATAGAAAAATCTGTTAAAATTAAGCGTAAATATTATTCCTTTATAACATATTCTACGGTAACAAGTATTAAAATGTTGGATGATTTTTCAGATGAAACCTTAGATGAAAAGACTTTTAGAATAAACTTAATAAAATTGAGTTTGGAAAAAGGATTTGGTTCTAACAATGTTGCTTATAAAAGTAGAACTGATTCTTTTGAAATAAAAACTTCTAAAAATGCTTACGCAATATCTAAAAATGGCAAATCGAATTGGAAATTTTTAGTTTTAGAAGAGGAGCAAAAGATAGTACTTGAAAAGATTTTACCTAAAGATTTACATAGTAAAATATAAAAATTCTAAATGCTTCTTACATATAGCTAAATCAACATAAAATAATATGAATCTTTATATAAAAACTTGAATTTCTACATTAAAAAGCCTCGTCTTAATTGAGAGTGTAAACTGTACTCTGTCTGATTAAAATTTTAGTTTAATTTTAATGAGATATTATGACAACACAAGAACAACAAGAATTAGAGAAGAAGGCACTAGAGCAATTTATGTCTGGTAAGAGTCTTTTTAGTAAAGATGGTGCTTTTGCACTAATGCTTAAAAGTTTTATTGAGAAGGCTTTAGCGTCTGAGATGGAAGGTCACCTGGACGATGTTGAACGTTCCAAAGGAAACAAACGTAATGGCAAGGGCAAGAAGACCATCAAGAGCGGTTTTGGGACTTTTGATGTTGAAACCCCTCAAGATCGTCTCAGTAGCTTTGAACCAGAGCTGGTCAAAAAGCGGCAAAGTATCCTGGCAGACAACCTTTCAGATAAAATAATCGGTCTCTATGGCCTGGGGATGAGCTACCGTGATATCTCTTCACACATCAAAGAGATGTACGACACAGAGATCTCCCATACCGTGCTAAGCCAGATTACAGATAAGATCATTCCGGATGTAAAAGCATGGCAGAACCGTCCTCTAGAACCTTTATACTGCATCGTCTGGTTAGATGCTATGCACTACAAGGTTAAAGTAGAAGGGAAGATCGTTCACAAGGCACTTTACAACATCTTGGGAATTAACAAAGAGGGGCAAAAAGAAATACTAGGGATATACTTATCTGAGAGCGAAGGTGCTAACTTCTGGTTGCAGGTACTCACCGACCTTAACAATAGGGGGCTTGAAGATATTTTGATAGCCTGTACCGATAACCTAAAAGGATTTACTAATGCGATACTCGGTGTTTTCCCCAAAGCTGAGGTTCAACTTTGTATCGTTCACCAAATACGTAACTCCTTAAAGTATATAGCTTCAAAGGATCAAAAGGAATTTATGAGGGACCTTAAAAAAGTCTATCGGGCAACAAATAAACAAGTGGCAGAGGATGAACTGGAAAAGCTATCGGGCAAGTGGGAAGAAAAATATCCGGTAGTCATTCAAAGTTGGCAAAACAACTGGGAGCATCTATCACAGTACTTTAAGTATACAGCACCTATTAGAAAAATCATCTATACCACCAACGCTGTAGAGGGGTACCATCGCCAGGTACGCAAAGTAACCAAGACCAAGGGTGCCTTTACAAATGATATGGCACTGCTCAAGCTCGTTTACCTTGCTACGATGAACATCCAGAAAAAGTGGACAAGCCCTCTCCACAACTGGAGCTCTACCATACAGCAACTTTATATTATCTTTGAGGATAGGATAGACCTGGATATTGGTAAAAACCAATCAAAACGTGTCGCTGACGCTAGGTCGCATTCCAAAATCAGTCGAAAACAAGTTTCGACTAATTTTGAAATGGATAAGAAAAAATAACTCAGACAGAGTTTAATTTACACTACCTCTTAATTAAGGCTATGCCTGTGTTTTTGCCTTGATCTTCAATTTTTCTCTTTATAAATCTTCTATGCTATTTTATATTCGTTTAGCTATATGTAGCATAACCCTTTATTAGCATACTAAAAGTTTGGGAAATTAAATTGTTTCCGCTTTTGTAAAACAAAAATCAAATTAGGCAAATTTTTCTAATTGATGTAAGAGCGATTTATCTTTATTCCATTGTTTCAATAATCTTTTATATTCTTGTTGTGTTTTAGTAATTTTCAAAGTATAAGGGCTTCCTTTTTTAATAGTTTCTGTTTTTAGATCAATAGTTACACTTCCGAGGGCATTTTCCACTCCTTCTCTTAATTGTTGATTTGCTCTATATTCATACACAAAATCTATAGGAGAATTTAGAAAAGGAGTTAACATTTCCCAAACCTTCGTATGATTTTCGGTTTTAGGAACTTTTCGAATCCAGTTTTCAGGTGGTTGTGGTTTTTCTTTTGTATTATTTAAAAGTTCTTGTTTACAACGATCTAATAATTTATAAAATAAAGAAGACCTGTTTTTAGATTCTAAAAGTGCTGGGACTAAAACTTTATTAAGATATTTTCTAGATAAAGATTTGGTAATTTGTTCTTGAACATTCAAAACCCAGTTTTTATCTTCATCTTTAAAATTACTTAGTACTACAAGATCAAGTATCAGAAATAATGCTACTTCGGTTCTACCTACTGAGCGGTCTCCATAATATAAATAAGAGTCTTTTACGACATGTATATTATTAGTGCTGATGTAGTTTGGGATATTATCTATAAGTTCCAAAAGTTCTAAATCCTCTTCTGTTTCTTCTAGTGCTAATTTTTTTAGAACACTTAAAAGAACCCCAATTTTATAAAGGTTGCTAGAATTTCCGGCAGATATAAAGATATTTTTAAAAATACTAAGTTGGTATTTTTCTATTAAAGCCATCCAATTCTCTGCTCCAATAGTGTCAAATAAAGCATTTAAAACATTGTTTAAATTTTGAATTAAAGTTGGGTCATTAACAAAACACAATGCCCTGGTAAGGGTTTTAACATCAAGGCCACGATTAAAATTTTCAAAATCATAATCAACAAAACTTAATAATATTTCTTTTATAATATCAGTATATTCGGAATCGGGGGTTTTACTTTCCTTCATGTAATAGTCTATCCATTCCAGCCGATTTTCTAAAGGTCTATTGTTTAGAATTGAAATATGACTGCTTTTTGGCCATAAAACAATAGCCCCATAATGATACCAGTATTCAATAGACATCCCCGCATTACCCGTATAACCTTCTTCTTCTTTTTCCGTTGGTTCTCCATCGCCTAAGTTAAATTCGGTAATAATATCCTTTTGTTCAAGATGAAGATCTCCTAACCCGGGATACGTACTACTCCAATGCTCTACGTATGAGTATTCATCATAAACTTCTCCCATAGTTCCATCGTAGTCCGGTTCTTCTCTATACCCCCGATTTCTATAACTATAACGACCTTCATAATAATAGTCTGATTCTAATTGTCCATTTTGATAATGAGTTAATAGAGCCAAACTCGCGTAATAATCAGTTTGTCTAGTCGCATTTAATAATGCTTCGGCTCTGGGTCTGTCATGACCCTTTAAATTTTGTAGCGAGAAGTTTGTTGGAGTATATTCGTGCCCCAGTAAAATTACCTTGGGAAGTTTATTAAATTGTTTTTCTGATGAAATTAACAGCTTCGAAATTTTAATCTGTTGTGAACTAAATTTTGGGGTTCGTATGGTTGTACTTTGATCTTTATTTATCAAATTATAGACTAAACATATTCTATACCCTGATAGAATAGGTTTAACTTCATGTTCACAATCAGCAAAAAAAGCAGCATATGGAATTTTATAGGATTGGAAAGCTTCTGAAAAGTCAATAGAATTATTTCTACCATCAAAATTGATATTTAGCAATCCTCCTGTATAATCAGAAGGTAGTCCGATAATTAAAGTACCGAACATTCCTTTTTCTTTTTCAGAATCTTTGTGAGGTAAGAAAAAATCTCCAGTCTCATATATTAGAAGTTTATATAAATTAGCTTCTATACTTTTTTCTTTTTCAAAACCAAGTCCTTTTTTAACTTTTTTAATTATTTTTTTTAGATATGGTGACCATTCCGGATTATGAAAAGAAATGGATGTGGCATCTATTTCCCAGGCACTACGTACGTTATTATCATATATCGTTTTGCTTCCTTTTCCAAAGGGAGCTTTGTGCGATACCTGAATTAACGATTTTGCTTTGACGGGATCAATCGGAAAACTAATTTCGCCTAAATTTTTAACACGAAGTCCAGGTAATATAATTTTTTCTGCTCCGGAAACTACAAAGGTGCCGTTACCTTTGATATTATGTAGAATATCAGAAATATGCTCTAAACTATTTTCCATCTAACAAAAATAATGGTTATTTCAGAATTTGCTTTATAAAGATAGTTAAACGATTTTCTTAAACACGGGCAATTAACCACTGATAAAAAACCGCCAAAAGCAATTGATTTTTATAAGATTTGGGATTTTCGGTAACTTATTAGTGTTTTGAAGTGAACTTAAGATGAAAAAACAATAATTAATTACTAACCCAATAAACTGCATATTTGAGCTTGTCTACAACCATATGGATAAAATTTCAACTTTGCGCATTCTCGTAAATTAAATTAATAAGGAGGCTCATATAACTATTAATATAGTAACTATATAATAAAGTGTACTACAACGCCAAATAAATTATAAGATATACCTGGTATTATAGCAATGACTAGTTGATCACCATTTTCTTTAAAATATCATCAGCGTTATTGGTAGCAAATCGTATAAAGTAGACCCCTTTAGCAGTAGATGTAAGATTAAATATTTGTAGATGAATGCCTTGGGATATCGGTTGTTGGTTGGCAAGTTTTTCCACTAATTTACCATTGATATCCAGTAAAGAAATAGAAAGTTTACTTTTTTTAGTTAATCCATATTGTATGGTAAGAATTTGAGAATCATTCTTTAACGGATTGGGATACATGCTAAAAACCGAGATAGTACTATTTATAATATCTTGAACATTCAAATTATTAAAATTAGGAACCTCTAAAGGAGCAAGTGGGGGTGGGTTCTCCTTTTCGGTACTTGCCGATGAAGCTTCCTGCAATCGATTTTGGGTATCTGTAGTAAACCAATTACCTCCGTTTATTTCCTTATTATTTTCTTCTAATACCTCTACAAAAAACCAATCTGCCTGTGCTTTTTGAGCGGTAAGGTCTAAAATAAAATAGCCATGTTGATCCAGATCCGTATATTTCATATGTGGATTTGGATTAGTATCAGTATTTGGAAAAGGTTTATTAATTTGAAATTCAATTCCTGCAGCTGCTTCTGCTCCTATATTTTCATCAAAATTAGCGGAAGTTACACTAGGTGTTGCAAATTCAACGGCAATAGAACCTTCTCCGGTAGTTGGGTTATACGTAATACTCTCCGGAGCTCCCGGGCTAAAAGCAGAAGGCCTTTTACTCACGTCAAATGCAAAGGTGCTATGAAAATCTCCGGTAAGAATCACCGTATTGTCTATACTATTATCTGTAATAAAATCTATAAGTTGATCACGTTCTGCCGGGTAACCATCCCAGATATCCAGAAATATACTTTCTAACTGTTCGGGTGTTTGAGGGCTTTGTGCCGCCCAACCTACATTAAATTCTGAAAAGATTACTTGATTTGCAATTACTTTCCATTTTGCGGTAGAATTTTGCAGTTGAGTAAACAACCAATTCTTTTGGTTTTCACCCAGAAGGGTTCTATCAGTTGCATATAATCGCGGATCCGTAACGTCATTTATTTGTTCGTCTCTACCTTCCAGTCGCGTGTCAATATTGATAATATCTGCCAGGTTTCCGTAGGACAGGGTTCGGTTGATATTAAAGTTTGCTTGATCGCGAATGGGCATCCATTCAAAGTATACCTGTTTAGAGATCGCTTTACGGTCTTTCCAGTTCCCTTCATCTTTTCCATCTTCTCCATGATTTTCTGCTCCGTCTTTGTAGGCATCATTAGCACTTTCATGATCATCCCAAATGGCAATAAACGGATGTTGTTGGTGCGCTCGTAACAAGTCCGGGTCAAGGCGATATAGCGAATAACGAGTACGGTAATCGATTAAACCTAGTATTTCGGTTTCCGGTTGGTTAGCACGATCTGCCCTGGATTCATCATACCCGTATGTACCGGGCCCAGCTCCATATTCGTATATATAATCCCCTAAGTGAATTACTGCATCCAGATCCTTACGCTCTGCTATTTTTTTGTAAGCATTAAAATATCCAGCTTGATAATTAGAACAAGAAACTACCGCAAAACGTAATTGATCAATATCTTGTAGCGGAGAGGTTCGTGTTCTTCCAATTAAAGAATTTGCACTTGAAGTATTAAAATAATAAAAGTAAGTAGTTGCTGGTAATAACCCGTCTACATCAATTTTTACCGTATAGTCCCGTTCTTGAGAAGTAGTAAAAGTACCGGTTTTTACAATATTTATGAATTCAGAATCTGTAGCCATAGTCCAGGTAACTTCAATTGGAGCATCAATTTCGGGTGTTATCCGGGTCCAAATAACAACACGGTCAGGTAAAGGATCTCCTGAAGCTACTCCGTGATAAAAAGGTTTTAACTCAGGATTAAAAGCTAATACGGAGTTGGTGATATTTTGGGTGTTTCTACCATAAGTTATATGTTGTGCCTGTATAGTAGTAAAGAGAAACAAAAAGATAGCTAAAGTGATGTATGATAGATTCTTCATGAGGATACTTTTCTTTTTTGACCAAAAGTAGGATATAGAAGGTGTACATTATTTATGAAATAGTAAACAGTATTTAACCAAATAATTATCTTTTATCCGGTACGTTATTTTAATGTAACTACTTTAAGGTTCCGGTAGACTTAGTGGCTTTTATATTACCGTTTTAAAATTTAGTAAAGTGTTTATACAACGTAAAGGTAACCGCTCGTATGTTATTTCACTCTTTTGATAAATATTTACTAGAGATACCTTCTTTTAAAGAATATCTAAATACTATAAGGTTATGCCTTTATACAAACTACCAAACATCATCCTCCTAGTAATAAATACTTTTAAATTGATCAAAAATCCCTTAGATTCGTAAAATATATACGGGAAATAAAGGATGTATGTCTTTTATATTATTGTTGGCAGGAATTACAAAAAACAAAATCAAAAGATAATGCCGTTTAGAGTCACAGAAAATTTAAGAGATAAAAAAGTTTATAAAGAAATTCAAGATGACGATATCGAGTTATATGGAGAAATACATAATAGGAGTGATGTCACTCTAATTAGTACTGGAGAAACTTCTATAATTGGTCGAATCGATGATTCCACATTGACAGTCATTTCAGAAACAGAAATAAAGCATACTGGCAATTTGGATGGTTCTAGTTCGGTAAAATTAATTTCAAAACAAGGAAATGTAACTGTTAACGAAGAAATTAATGGAAGTTCGTCATTAGCTGTCGAAGCGGCATATGACATTACATTGAAAGGTAACATTAATGGAAGTAGTTCGATTAATCTCATAAGTAAATACGGTAATATCACTATACATTCTAGTGATATAAACGGTAGTTCACGTCTAACTGCAATTGCAGAAGGTGACATCATATTCAACAAACATAATGGTGATGGTGCTGATATTAATGGAAGTAGTTTTGTAGAACTTATAAGTACAAGAGGTTCTATTACTATCGATGGTCACGTAGATGGTAGCTCTACTGTTAGATTAACGGCTTTCAAGGACATAACTATCCACGAAATTGATGACAGTAGTTCTGTTATATCAAGAAGCAATGGGAAAATAATATTGAATGGAAAAATTGATGGAGATTCTTATGCTGAATTTCGCGCTAATGAAGGCATCTTAATTACAGACAAAGTTTCAGGAAATTCTTTGACCAAACTAGCAACTAATTCAGGTGAAATACGAATTAACAATAACATCGAACACGGTGGGAAAGTTATCTACTGGCCAAGTCCGTCATTTCAGCTTGGCGGTTCCGGAAGTAATTCTGCAACTGCCGAAGAATGGGTTTCTGAATATGACCCCTCTATAGGTGGAGAAATTGAAGGGTCTTGGTGGAATAACTGGTTTTGGTCTTATGGATTTGTTTCTTACAACATTAATAAACCCAAAACACTCGAAGAGCTTATTGAAATTGTTAAAAACAATCAAGGTAATACTATTAAAGCTGTAGGTGGTGGTTGGTCTTTTTCAGATATTAATCTTCCGTTACAAGAACAAAATGAAGTTAGTCAGGTTTCAATTTTCGGCAAAGGAAAAGGTAATTCAGTAGACCTTAGCAAGGTTTTCAGGCATATGAACAATTTTGGTCTTCCTATGGATAATTATCCGCAAGAAGTGGCAAGATCTTTAAATCACTCTTCCGATTACAACTTAAACGAACTTAGAAATGATGTCCGAAGCGGGGTTCACTTACAGTCAGTGGCTTCAACCGAATGTGTATTGATAGACACAAGGGGTCTTAATTCAAGTTTGCAATGTCATTTGGGTGAAGTTAACTACGAAGATAGCTTTGGTAAACCATATTATAGGTTTTGGGTTGAAGCAGGAATTACAATGACTGATTTGAATAAGCTTCTCGACCATCAATCTCCAAGAATGGCAATTGAGGCTAGTGGAGGTTCACCAGGAGCAACATTAGCAGGAACTTTAGCTACAGCTACACACGGGGGAGAGTATAAGGATAAACTTCTTGTTGATAGGATAAAAGCGGTTCATTTAGTTGCGCCAAATGGTGAACAATGGTGGATTGAAGGGAAAGATAAGGTGATGGAAGAAATTGAATTAAAAAATGCTTTAGGTACAAGAAACATTAATATTATTAATAATGCTACAACAAACTTATCAGGCTTAACTTCAGAAGATTTTTTAAAAACTGTGGTGGTATCTCTTGGTGCTATTGGTATTGCATATTCAATTGTTTTGGATGTTGTTCCTCAATTTACAGTAAGACAGAAAACCATAAAATATTGTGGCAATGAAAACGCGACGGGTTGGCAAAACCTCCTCTCAAAAGCGAATGTGTCCATTTCTGATTTGGAAAATAGAGATTCAACGGCTAATGAAAGACTTGTAAATTTTTTAAAGGATGGAAGTCTTAATGGCACAGGTATACCCGAAGAAAAAAATAGATATGTAGACTTAGCTATTAATCCATTAAGTTATTCCTCGTGGATAGTAAACAGAGAATTTTTTGAACAAAAAATAGCAATCGATAAAAACCAGCCAACTTTATTTGAAACCTATCCTGCTTCTTTAACTCAAAAAATGACAGAAGGTGCTGATAGTGCTGAAATGGGTGGCCAATTGGTCGGTAGAATATTAGATTTTATGAGTTTACCTAGGGATACTCTTGGACTCGCAATAACAGCAGGTCATATTCCTTCTTTTCCAAATGCCTTATCAAATTCACCAATGCTATTATCTGCATTGATGTCGCACCTTCAAGTTAAAGCTATGTGGAATCAGACAAATGAATCTGATAAGCGAAGAGGACATAAATTTTTGGATGATATTTTAGAGGGTATTTTAGATGCTCTACAGAATACTTATGAAGAAGTAGTTTCTGATTTTACAGGGCTTTCCTATGAAGTAGGTGCAATAGGCTGGCCTGATGGTGGTTTCCCCGGTAGAGGTTATGAAGTTGCATTGCCTTCTACAGTTGCATTCAGTTATACGGTTGAGATTATGCGATTGATAGAAAACTTCCGAAGTCAAAACAAAGTCTTTCTTGGGTATATCTCAATTAGATTATGTCCAAAAACAAACACTCTTTTTGGTATGCAGCAATTTGAAGACTCAGTAATGGTAGAAGTTGTTGCACATAGAACTCCTCAAGCCAATGAAATATTCGATGAGTTGATTAATTACACCAAATCCTATAACATTACGCCAAACTTCTCTACACAAACATTTCCTATGTTTCATTGGGGTCTTGAAACCGAACTTTTTGATGGGACATATCTTGAAAATACCATTTTAGGTGAACCTTATTCTGTAAGTCTTGGAATGTCAAGGTTAGATGTTTTCAAATTTGTAAAAGATTACATTAGAAAAGGGGAACCTCCGATATTTGATAATGCATTTCTAAATAGAATGGGACTTAATTCGTAAGAATAACTCCTGCCAACACGGTGTATAAGTAATAGCGGTTTAAGTGATAAAATGAAAGTTAAGACATAAAACAAAGGTCAATTCAAAACCGAAAGGTTTGTGAGTAGAAATCCGCTACTACTCATACACTAGACCGTTATCAGCAATTTCAAAAAATCCAACAGCAATCAATAATAAATGAGAAAAGCATTAGAGGATTTAATTAAAAAATCGATTGTCTACAAATATGACTTACCATATTCGGTCGGTTCTGTTCCTCGAACAATTTACTCTACATCTGATGATAAGTGCTATTCTATATCGGATAATAAGTCTCTAGTAAAAATTATTTATAATTCTATTATTGACTATTCTTTCAATGAATTTGACTTTACTGAAAGAGAACTAGAAGACCTACATACTATTGCGTTTCAGGAAAGAATAAGATATAATGAAGATGATTCGGATGCAACTAAATTAAAATATGGTTTTTTTGGAGAAGTAATTTTACATTCAATCTTAAAGGTCTTTTTCGGCACTCAAACCTTTATCTCTAAAGGATATTTTTACAACCCATTAGAAAATTCGGAATCTAAAGGTTATGATGCATATCACCTTATTGAGCACGATTCAAAGGTTCATTTGTGGTTTGGCGAAACTAAATTTCATAAAAGTTACACACAAGCTGTTAATGATGTGTTAGCGAAAATTCAAAATTCTTTGTCAGATAAATACCTTAGTAAAAATCTCTTAGCACTAAGAAAAAACAAAGATAATTTAAACTTAAAAGGTTCAAAAATCGAGAAGATTTTAGACGATTGGACAGAAAATCCAAATATTAAAATTATTGAAGAAATTAAACAACATTCAATAGAATTAGTCTATCCAGTAATCATTCTGTTTCAACAGAATAAAAAAGGCTATGACGAAAGTATTAAAGCAATACCAAAATATATCGAAGAAAAACATAAGCTAGAAAAATACGATTTATCAATCCCGTATTCTGTGTTTTTTGTTTTTCTGCCTGTAGAGAATGTCAAATTGGTTAAATCAGAAGTTATCAAATGGATAGAATCAAAGAAGCCTCTAATGTCATAATTGGCATAAATAAATACCGAGAAAATCAAATCAAAGATTATGATTTAATTAAAATCGTGTGTAATTATTTTGATGGTATTAAAGATGAGGAAGTATCCGAAGCTGATTTAAGATTTCTAAAATATATCTCGAACACAGTAGGCATACCACATTTTTATGACCTACTTGAAAAATTCAATACTAAAACAAAAATAAATAATTTTGATTTAAATACACTTTCATCGATTATTTATGAAAGTACATTGAACTTGACTTCAACCAATAAGGTTCATAAATATCAAAAAGAGATACTAGAACTGTTCAAACCAAATCAATTAAATAGATTTTTTTTATCGGCTAGCACATCATTCGGTAAAACACACATCGTTTTCGAGATAATTCAAAAGATGGATTATGATAATGTAGTTTTAATATTTCCTACAATAGCATTACTCTCTGAAAATCTACAACGACTTACATCTGAAGACAATTACAAATATTTTCTAGATAAATATTCCATTCATACATTGAGTGATATAGAAGATTTAGAAGACAAAAACTTATTCATTTACACACCAGAACGATATCTATCATTTATTGAAAAACGTGAAGAAGAAATAGATTTCGATTTTGCTTTTGTTGATGAGGTTTACAAAATCGATAATGATTACATAATAGATGAGGAAGTAAGAGAAAATGAAAGAGATGTGGCTTATAGATTAGCCGTTTTCTACTCATTAAAAAAGGATGTTGACACATTACTTGCAGGACCCTATATAGATTTCTCAAGACCAAACGATAGTAATTACAATCGTTCATTTGATAGATTCTTAGAGGTAAATAACATTCAATTAATTGACTACAATAATTACGAAATTGTAAATAAAACCTACAAAGACATTAAATCAAAAAAGAGTTATCATATAGATGATAATTTAGAAATCAGCTTTGAAAAAACATCAAAAAATGATAGACTCATTGAATTAGTACAAGCTATAAATAGCATCAATGAAAACACCATTATCTATTGCTTCTCTAGAAACTCAGTTGAATCATACGCAAAAACCCTGATAGCTTCTAAAGTTTTGGATAATCATAATAGTGACGATTATTCAAGTTTTTTAAGTCACATATCTAATAACTTTAATAAAGAATGGACGCTAATTGAGGCACTTAAAAATGGGATAGGTATACATCATGGTTTAGTGCCAAAGTATATTCAAAAAGAAATTGTCTCATTATTTAATAGTGGATTAATCAAAGTACTAATTTCTACTACAACCATAACAGAAGGCGTTAATACATCAGCAAAAAATTTAATTGTTTTACATAGTAAAAAAGGAACTAAACCACTCAAAAAGTTTGATGCTAAAAATATCGCTGGTAGAGCTGGCAGATTTTTGTATCATTATAGCGGAAGGGTAATTGTACTCAAAAATGATTTTATGAAGGCTATCAATGCGGAAGCTGAAGGTATTAAACATAAAAACTATGACTTGAATTCCCCAAAAGATGAAGTCGATTTATATTATACAGATGATGAGTATCTCACAGACGATGATAGATTAAAAGTTGTTAATATAAGAAGTAAGCAGTTAGAAAGAAATATTCCTGACGAAGTCTTTCAATTATATAAAGTAGTAAGTCGTTTAGACAAAATCGAAATTTATGATAGTATCAAAAAATTAACGGATTTGGAAATAAGTGCAATTAAAAAGTTAATAAGATTTATAAATTTTAAAATGGATATTGACTATGATGGATTTCAAGTTGTGTTGAATATTATAGAGCCGATTGTAAAAAATCAAAAGCTCAAATTTCTAATTAAGTATAAGGGAGAATCTGGGCAATATTCAACTTTAACGCATTTAGTTCATTTTTACTTGACTGGTGGTTTTAGAGGCTCAATTAATTTCAAGCTCGGAAAAGGTAGCACTGTTGACAAAGCTATCTCTGACACTTCTGAATTTGTTTATAACACTTTAAAATATCAAGTGGTAAAGTATTTAGGTGTGTTTAATATAATGTATAAATTTTATTGGTCTCAAGTTACTCAACAACCAATGGAGGAAGTAAGCGGGCTTGATAGATTATTAACTAAGTTAGAATACAATGCATTTACTGAATCTGGTCGTATTGCGAGTGATTTTGGAGTGCCAACAGCAGTTGTGAATTTTTATGAGGATTCCGAAAATTCGGAAAACATAAGGAAATCATTTGATGATTATGAAATTGAGATATTCAACAGGGTGGAAAAAATAATAAAAGGAGAAAATTAACACATAAACACTGGTGGCAACAACGGTGACTGTTGCACAACTTTCTAAATAGAGTATCTTTAGTTATGCAAGGCAAGAAGAATTATCAGGAGAAGCTATTTCAGCAGTTTCAATTATCAAATTGTGATCCGGAATCCAATTTTTATCGTAGGCTTCACTCACTTTTAGATTTGAATTTTCTTTATAGAGAAACCAAAGTATTTTACGGCACCTCAGGTCAAAAGTGTATAGATCCCGTGGTGTTTTTTAAACTATGTTTGGTAGGATATTTAGAAAATCTCATAAGCGATCGAAAACTCATAGTGCATTACGGATCTGAGAATTCCACCCTCTAACAGACTAGAAAAACTAACTGGAAAACTAAGCGGATTTTACAGCATAAGGATTAACAAACAATGGAGGATCATATTTCAATGGAATAATGGAAACGTAAAAGATGTTGAAATCATTGACTACCATTAAAAAAGTAAAAGAAATGGAAAAATTAGCAAATGTACATCCGGGAGAAATTTTAAACCTTGAATTTCTTAAGCCACTTAAGATTTCGGCGTATAGACTTTCAAAAGATCTAAAAATACCACAAACTAGGATTTCGGAAATTATAAAAGGTAGGCAAATAGTAACGGCAGATACTGCTCTCCATTTAAGCAAATATTTTGGAAATTTGGCTAAATTCTGGCTTGGAATTCATGATGACTATGATATTGAAGAAGAGCAGGATAGAAAAAAACTAGAATTGGACAAAATCAAAAAATACGAAAATAAAAATGTTGCCTAAAACTATATATAGCCGATTAGGCAATTAGTGTTCAATCAAAAGGTTGTTGCTTATTTACTAGGTTGCCAAATTTGAAATGTGGCATATTAGACTTATAAAAAAGTATAATATGTTTATCTAGCTAAATAAAAAAAGAAGCAAAAGTGTTAATCATTTGTTCTACGATTTCTTATACCAACCGTTGCACGCAAACCAAAAAATCTATAAAAATGCTATCCGAACTAATCATTGAGCCTTGCAGTAAAGAGAATGTAAAGAAAATTGTAGATGGAATTAATGAATACAACTTACATAAAGTTCCTGCACTATCCGATGTTTGGACACCGCTAGAATATGTTGTGAAAAATAAAAATGGAATTGAAATTGCAGGATTGTTATCGGGAATTAATTATTGGAATGGTTTGGAAATAAAAATTTTATGGGTAAAAGAAGGGTATCGAAAAAAAGGAGTTGGAACCCGGATTTTAAAATATGTGGAGAAAATAGCAAAGGAAAAAGGAGCAACTATTTCTATGCTTGATACATTTGATTTCCAGGCAGAAGGTTTTTATATGAAAAATGATTACTTACCCATCGGAGAAATAAAAAATTTTCCTAGTGGACATAGGAGAATATTCTTCTCTAAGAAATTGAATGAATAAAATTCAAACAAAAACAAAATCCTATAAACGGATAAATTCATATATTTTGCTTACTTCAATTCAATTTACGTATTTGGCTATGTATAAGCTTTAAAATACTAGTATCTTATGATTAAACTTAGACCGTTTATAGTTGTTATTTTACTATTAGGGATTGCTTCATGTATACAAAAGGAAAAAGATCAGGTACCTAAAAATACTAATACAACAAAACCCAATCAAGGAATTCAGATTGGGCAGTTCGATAGTTTATACTCGAAGATTCTAAATCAAGAAAGAAAGCTCATTATCTACCTTCCGGAAAGTTTTAAAGATCTTAGCAAAAAAAGAGAAAAGTACCCTGTAGTTTATCTGTTAGATGGTAGTTATAATTTTATTTTACTTGTTGGTATGCTTAAACAGTATAGCGAAAAGAACGAGAAAATCCTTCCAGAAATGATTGTGGTAGGCATTGAGAATATTGATTTTAAAAGCAGAAGGATGGATTTTTCTCCAACTACAAACGGTAATCCTAAGGAATTCGGAGGAGGAGAAAAATTCTTAAGTTTTTTAGAAAAAGAATTGTTTCCGTATATAGAAAAGAACTATGCAGGATCTGGCAATAGAACAATAATCGGTCATTCCTTTGGAGGTTTGGTGGTGATGAATGCGCTTACTAATCATTCCGAAATGTTTACTAATTATTTGATGATCGATGGTAGTCTTTATTTTGATGATGAGTTATTTTTAAAAAATTCGGAATACAGTTTAAAAGGAAAAGATTTAAAAGATAAAAACCTTTATATCGGAATTGCAAATACTGCTACCTATGGAAGTAGTCTCCAAAGTGTCAGAAAGGATACCATAGGAGCCAACAGGTATGTAAGGCACTCATTAGAGCTTGTAAACCAAATAAATAAAATGAACACGAACCTGAATATGAAATGTAAGTACTATAAAAATGATACACATGGAAGCAGTGCATTTTTATCACAACTTGACGGATTACGGTTTTTTTACTCCTGGTTTGAATTTAAAAAAGAGCAAAAGTACCGTCACAAATATTTTGTTCCCAAAACGCAAGATGAACGATTTGCCAATTTAACTAAATCACATTACGATAATGTATCAAAGAAATTAGGTTATACCTTTAAACCTGAAAGAGATTGGTTAAGTAAGTATGCTTATTCTCTAAATAGTTTTCAAAATCAACCGGAACAAGCAATAGAAACCTATAAACTGAACATTAATTACTATCCTAAAACCTCAAAGGTATACGAGGACTTAGCAGACTTTTATCTTCTATTAAAAGATACGGCAAATGCTGCTTTATATAACCATAAAGCACTTAATATTAAAAATAATACATCAACTGATGAGATGGTCATTGAATAAAATGAAAAAATCTAAATTAATCTCTTATTCTTAACATAATTAATATTGATAAACCTTAGAAATGTATTGTAAAAACTGTGACCATTTACTTCATGACAATTTTTGCGCACGTTGCGGACAAAATGCAAAAGTAGATAGGCTAAATTTTCCAAGTTTTCTAACTGAAATTTCAGATAGTATTTTTCAGTTAAATCGTGGATTCCTTTACACAATAAAAGAGTTATTTACCAGGCCAGGTCATACAATTCGAGATTTTATACAAGGTAAACGAAAAAATCATTTTAAACCTATTGCTTTTGTACTAACACTATCCACAATTTATTTTTTTGTTTCTCAAATATTTGATAATTCTACGTTAATTGATGATTTTATTACCGGATATTCTGATGGTGGGGATGAGCATAGATTGAAAGCCAGCTCGTCATCAATTCTAAACTGGTTGTCTAATAATTACGCTTACACTACTTTACTCTTACTACCCCTCTTTTCTTTGGCCAGCTTTATCTCCTTTAACGGATTTGGACAAAATTACCTTGAACATATGGTAATTAACTCTTACATAACCGGTCAGCAAGCAATTTTCTATTCTCTTTTTATGATTATGGGGGTAATCATAAAGAATGAAGATATTACGGTATTATTGGCTGTTATAACTTGTTTTCTGTTTAATTGTTGGGCTTTTTCTCAATTCTATTTAGATAAAAAAAGAATAAAAGTAATTTCCAGACTTATCATAAGCTATTTCCTTTATATATTTTTTATATCTGTTTTTCTAATTGTATTAACCTTTGGTTTGATTAAAAATAATAGAAATCGGTTTTGAATTTTCTTTTCAGAGAGTTAGAATCATACTGATAGTAATCACAAATAGTTATGTATTCTTATTTAAGTTTAAATATCCTTATAGATTTTATTATTTACTAATTTAGTTTCTTTAATCATATACAAATGATCTTTAAAAACTTCCTGTTTAAACCGAAGATGAACGCAAAAGAAAAACAGCTTAAGTTTATCAAAGAGTACTTAAAACCAAAACTAAAAGAAAACGGATTTCGAACTTCGGGAAATACCTGGTGGAAGCTTTATAAAGATTTCTTTATCCTGATAAATCTACAAAACTCACTATATAATAGAAAAGATAAATTAAGTTTTTGCTTTAATATTGGCGTGGGATTAACTAAAAAGATGAAAGATCCTGTAAGGAAAAAACCAATTTATTCCGACCTTACTACTTATTTAAGGGAACCTTCATATTTGTCTGATTCCAGAATAGAACATAAATATCGAAAGGACGGTTGGCTTGGATATTTGATGACTAATAAAACGGATTTAGAAGATTTTACAAATGAATTATCAATTGATTTTGAAAAGGAAATTTTACCTAAATTGGACGAACTTACTTCCATAGAAAACTGTTTAAAATTTTACGAGAAGTTTAATTTTTGGGGAAATGTACTGCAAACACAGGTTGAAGATTTTAAAATAGCATATAAAAAAAGTCGGTAGGTAGTAACAAGAAAGAAGTAATAACAACGGTGTGTTTTTAAAATTTGACGAAACAATTTATCTATACATTAAAAGATTTTAGATAATATACGGTACATGCTTCTACTTAAAATTTTTGTTTATTTACAACATGAAATTGACCTATCAGGATGCTGTCGAGGAGAGTTCGTTTATTCTTACAAACTTTAACTGTAACCCGGCACAACAACTTTTGCAGGATAAAGGGTATTACAAAATACTTTGGGCAAAAGAAAAGGATTGCTCCTTATTAGTTGATGGTTACAAGGTTCACCTGGAGCATAATCAAGTACTTTTTAGTACGACTTTACATGTGCTGGAAATACCTAAAGAATCCGGGATGACAGCAATTGTATTTAATCGGGAGTTTTATTGTATCAGGGATCACGATCATGAGGTTTCTTGTAACGGAATGCTCTTTTTTGGGTCTTCACAACCTCCGATTATTACCTTAAATAAAAAAGATGTAAAAAGTTTTGAAGCTATGTTTCTGGTTTTTCACGAAGAATTTGAAACCAGGGATCGAATCCAGGGAGAAATGTTGCGTGTAGTGCTTAAGCGTTTACTGATTAAATCTACCAGATTGGTCAAAGAAATGAAAGGTATCACAGAAATGCCAGGATCACAAATGGAAATTATGCGTAAATTTCACGTGCTGATTGAAGAACATTTCAGAGAAAAACATCAGATAGCAGATTATGCAGACATGTTGTTTAAATCCCCTAAAACACTTTCTAATATTTTTTATAAAGCGGGTTATCCTTCTCCTCTGGCGATTATTAATGAACGTATTATCCTGGAAGCAAAACGCTTATTATTATATTCGGAAAAAACCGCAGAACAGATTTCTTTTGAATTAGGATACAAAGAAGGGGCTCATTTTTCAAAATTTTTTAAATCCCATTGTGGAATCCCACCGGCAGCATTCAGGGCAGAACATAAACTTCAACAAAAAACCGTCCAAACATAGTTTGAACGGTTTTTTGTTATGGAAGCTGTTTAAACCACTTCATTTAAATAAATTCAGGTATCCCTATTCAACTACCAATGTATATTCAGGTGTTGGATTCAAAGGACAAAAGTACACGTATTCACCTTTAGTCAATGTTACTTCGTTTGTCTTTGAAGTACTATTGGTTTTTACTGGAGAAGTTACATAGGCAGCCTTAATATGATGTGCTGGATCTGTCTTTCCCTTTGGAGCTAGTACAAAACCTACCTCACGATCTACGTCCTTATTTTCAATTTCAAAAACATAAGTACCTTCAGAAAGTTTTACGGTTTTTTGTACAAATTCACCTTCGGTCTGTTGTAATAAAACTGTTTTTACTTCTTTTTTCTGTGCAGAAACATTCAGGGCTACCATTGATACAAATGCAATTACTAAAAACTTTTTCATTTTCTCTTTATTTAGATTATAAAATTATGTATGGTTCCTAAGAACAATGCAAAGATAAGAGGGCATATAAGGATACAACCTGTACTATTTTCCTCTTTGTTTGTATATAATTCCTGTTTTATAATAATGGGTAGAAATTAGTAACTACATTTAAGAGTAGCACGTAAATACTAGCAAGACGGTTGGCTTAAACATTTAATGACTAATAAAACGGATTTAGAAGATTTTACAAATGAATTATCAATTGATTTTGAAAAAGAAATTTTACCTAAATTAAATGAGCTTACTTCCATAGAAAATTGTTTAAAATTCTACGAAAAGTTTAATTTTTGGGGAAGTGTACTGCAAATTTAGTTGAGAAACTAAAAATAGATATAAAAAAGCAGTAGGTAGTCGTTTAAGGAAATTTATTCCTTTCTATAAAAAATAACTCCAACTCTTTCAATATGTTCCATCAAGTCCGGGTTTTCTATCTTTTGGTAAATAGATAAGTCAATTTGGTAGGGTAGGAGCAAATCATCTAGTTCCGTCTCAATTTTAAAAAGCTGGAATAGGGTAAGGGTATCTCCTTTTAGCGTAAGGTCAATATCAGAGCCATTACGGTGATTGCCTTTAGCACGGGAACCATAAAGAATAGCTTCTTCTATTTCAGGATGTATGCGTAGAATTGAATTGATGGCTACAATATGTTTTTCTTTAAGTCCGTACATTAATCTTCTTTAGCTTTTATTTCCTGCATTTTTTGTTGAAAAGCTTTAAAAAGCAGATAGAAAGTATTGACAATACTCTTGTAGATTTCATTTGAGGTCTCTTCGTTATAAGTATGGCTTGTCAAATTTCGTTTTTTAATCATCTCCATCCAGTTATCACCATCAGTAATTAATTCATTTTTAAAAGCTTCACGGGTAGCATCTCTAGATCCTCTTATTTCATAAGTACCTTGATATACAAAAAAGTCCTGCATAACTTTCCAGGCCAACTCATGTGTATATTCAAATGCCTGGATCAGTCCTTGTTTTTCAAGTTCGCTAAGGGGTCTTTCTTTATCCAAGGCAACCGCTTCGCTTAATTTTGTAAGCGCTTTATTATAATTACTAAGTCGTTGTTTCCAACGAATATCTTCCGTATTTCCCATAAGTCAATTTTTATTCTGGAAAGATTCACTTTTGATTCTTTTATTGCCCATTAATAAGCTTTCTAATAGTCAGTAGGTAAGTTTGTTTCAAAGAATAATACAAATTCTTCAAACCCTCAATAACTATAATCATCCAATTTTACCTTTCCGGCAAAGGTTTTATATACAAAATAAGTGTAACCTAAAACAAGGGGTCCGCCTATAACCACCATGGTGAGGCTAATACCTAAGGATTTATCTGAAGAAGCAGCGTTATAAATTGTAATGCTGTTTGCCGGATCAATAGTGGAATATAAAAGAACCGGATACAATTCTATAGCCACTAATGCCATCATCAGAGCAATCGTTAAGGCCGAAAAGAAAAAAGCGATCTTAAACTTCCTTTTACTAGCTAACCTGGGGATATTAGCAATACTTAAAAAAGTCAATACTGGAAAAATAAATAAGGCCGGGGTGGCTTTAAAATCATCGCTTAAATGCGGAATATAAATTAGGGTATATAACGAGGTAATGACAAAAACAACAATAAAAAGGATAATCCCTTTTTTAAGTAAACCTTCTAATTTATCAAAAAGTTTACCTTCTGTTTTAAGTAAGAGATAAATAGCACCATGCGACATAAATAAAAATAAGGTGGTAACTCCGGTAAGAATAGCATAAGGGTTTAAAAATCCTAAAAACGGACTTCCGTCATATTCCAGGTCTGACCCGATAGGAATACCTTGTAACACATTTCCTAAAACCAAGCCTAATAAAAAAGCGAGCATAATACTACTTACACTATAAGCAATATCCCATAATTTACGCCACCAAAGCATTTCTTCTTTACTACGAAATTCAATGGCAATTGCCCTAAAGATGATAAACATTAAAAATAACATAAATGGAACGTACAATCCGGAGAAAAAAGTTCCGTACATCACCGGAAATCCGGCAAACAAAGCTCCACCACCGATAACCAGCCAAACTTCATTTCCATCCCAAACCGGCCCTACGGCATTTAAAGCAATCCTGCGACTCAGTTCTTTCTTGAAAAATAAATGCCAGGCACCTGCGCCAAAATCAAACCCATCCAGAATGGCGTAGCCTGAAAATAAACCACCTACTACCAAGAACCAAAGCGTCGGATAATCTATTCCTAAAAATGTTTCCATAATTACGCATTTACGATTTTAGCAACTTCCTCTGATATATCTTCGGTAAAATGGCGTTCTTCCATATCATTATGATCCTCATCATAAGGTCCGTGTTTTATTTTCTTATTTAGCAGGTACAAGAATAGAAACAAAAGCAAAGCATAAACTACAAAGAATAAAATAAGCGAGAATACAATTTGATTAGCAGTTACGGCTTTTGAGAAGGCTTCAGAGGTTCTTAAATGTCCGTACACTACCCACGGTTGCCTTCCCATTTCTGCTGCAAACCATCCCACTTGATTTCCGAGTTGTGCCAGAATTACAGAACCCACAAATATTTTAAGTAACCAGCGCTGATCAAACAGTTTCTTTCGCCACCACAAATAACAGGCGTATAAAGTGAGCGCAATAAAAAACATCCCGATGGCAATCATCATATGATAAAATTGAAATACCGCATTTACCTGCCCCGGCCGATCCTCTTCAGGAAAAGCGTTTAATCCGGTAACAGGAGCTTCAAAATCCTGGTCAATAAGAAAAGAAAGTCCGCCGGGTAGTTTTAATCCCGTGACTTCCTGAGATTCATCATCTACCCACCCAAAAAGATACAGGTCTGCCGGGGCACTTGCTTCATAATGTCCTTCCATGGCGGCAAGTTTTGCAGGTTGATTTTCAGAAACCCCATCAGCAGAACTATGTCCGGTTACTAATTGCATTAAAGAGAAAACCGTAGCAACCCCCAGGGCAATTTTAAATGCCATTTTTGAAATGGTCACATAACGACCTTTCAATAAGTAATACGCATGTACACTTAAAACTAAAAACGCACCGGCCAGAAAAGCGGCAAACCACGTATGAGTTAATCGGTCTACGCTGGACGGATTAAAAACCATTGCCCAGAAATCAGTAATTTCAGCCCGGGCGTTCATCCCTTCACCTACAATATGATACCCCGCCGGAGTTTGTTGCCAACTGTTTGCCACTACAATCCAAACGGCAGAAAACATAGAACCTAAAAACACACCAATGGTCGAAACCAAATGCACCCAGGGTTTTACACGATTCCAACCGAAAAGTAAAATTCCTAAAAAACCACTTTCCAATGCAAATGCAAAAATACCTTCGGCTGCAAGGGCACTTCCGAAGATATCACCCACGTATCGAGAGTAGGTAGCCCAGTTCGTTCCAAATTCAAATTCCATTACAATACCCGTAACCACACCAATACCAAAGGTGAGTGCAAAAATTTTAGTCCAAAACTTGGCAAGGATATGATATTTTTCATTGTTGGTTTTAATCCAGAGGCTTTCCATAATGACCATGATCAAGCCTAAACCAATACTTAAAGGCGGATATATATAATGGAAAGCGATGGTAAAAGCGAATTGAACCCGAGCGAGAATTTCTGTATCCATCATCCTTATTTTTAGCTATACAAAGTTACTAAGAATACCAGGTTTCTTTGATAACAGAGCTTACCTTTCTTTATAAAAACTTAGAATAATTTCAGTGTTATTCAACACTTTTTACTTTGATTTTTACATTTAGCTTAAATTATATATTTTCCGGAAGAATACGACTTTAATTATTGATTTTCACCTCTTTTAAAATTCGTATAACTTAACTTTATTTGAGTAGGAGTAATATTATTTTATCAAATTACAAACAAATTTTATCATTATTCAATACAAATTAATTTCAAATCCTAAAAAGAATTAAATTTACCGGCAATTATCGGTTTTACTTTTTAGAATGAAAACAAAATATTTTGATCTTATAGATCAGACCTTTGATTTTCCACAGGATGAATTTACCTTAAAAAACAAAGAGCTCCGTTTCCATGACATCGACTTAATGGCTTTAGTTGAAATATATGGAACTCCCCTTAAATTTACATACCTCCCAAAAATTTCAGAAAATATTCAGAGGGCAAAGAATTGGTTTTCAGAAGCTATAGAAAAGCACGCGTATGCCGGTACGTATAATTATTGCTATTGTACCAAGAGTTCGCATTTCAAACATGTAATGGACGAAGCATTTAAAAACGATATTCATATTGAAACTTCTTCGGCATTTGATATAGATATTATTGAGAACTTAAAAGCGCAAGGGCGTATCTCTAATGATACTTATGTTATAAGTAATGGTTTTAAACGGGATCAATACGTTAAAAACCTGGCCAGGTTAATTAATAACGGTCATAAAAACTGTATTGTAGTTATAGACAACTACGAAGAAATCAACCTGCTGAACGAAGCTATTACGGGTTCTTATAATATTGGTATTCGAATTGCATCCGAAGAAGAACCAAAATTTGAATTTTACACGTCCCGCCTAGGTATAGGATATAAAAATATTGTCCCTTTTTTTAATAAACAAGTCAAAGACAACCCGAAGGTTACTTTGAAAATGCTTCACTTTTTTATCAATACGGGCATTCGGGATACAGCATACTACTGGAATGAACTGTTAAAGTGTATGAAGGTATATGTAGCGCTAAAAAAGGTTTGTCCCAGTCTGGACAGTTTAAATATTGGCGGGGGCTTTCCTATTAAAAGTTCGCTGGCTTTTGATTATGACTATACCTATATGGTTGATGAGATTGTGGGTCAAATCAAACAGACTTGTGATGAGGCAAACGTTCCGGTACCTCATATCTTTACAGAATTTGGGAGTTTTACCGTGGGGGAGAGTGGCGGGGCCATTTATAAAGTATTGTACCAAAAACAGCAGAATGATCGTGAAAAGTGGAATATGATCAATTCTTCTTTTATTACTACCATACCGGATACCTGGGCAATTAGTAAACGATTTATCATGTTGGCTATTAACGGGTGGGATCGAGAATATGAACGTGTATTACTGGGTGGACTTACCTGCGATAGTGACGATTATTATAATAGTGAACAGCATGTAAATGGTATTTATCTCCCTAAAATCTATAAAGATAAGCCTTTGTATATAGGCTTTTTTAATACGGGAGCTTACCAGGAGACCATCGGTGGTTTTGGTGGTTTACAGCATTGCCTGATTCCGACACCCCAGCATATTTTAATAGATCGTAATACTGATGGAACGCTGGTTACTTCCGTTTTTACTCAACAACAAACTTCGGAGCAACTATTAACTATCTTGGGTTACGACTATGGCGTTAATACTGCTTACGCCAAAGCTGAAGAAGCGCTTTCAGACTTTTCTCAAAGTATTGAAAATTTATAATCTAATTTAAACTTAACTGTTTCTACTTATGAGCGTTTTACAAAGATATGCTGGTATTGACCAGAAATACGCAAATCCGGACTCATCAAAAATTGTCCTAATCCCAGTACCTTATGATGGAACAAGTACCTGGGGGAAAGGAGCTGATAAAGGGCCGGAAGCATTTTTACATGCATCTGAAAATATGGAGTTGTACGATATCGAAACAGATAGCGAAGTGTACAAACAAGGTATTTACCTTACTGAGGCCATTGAGGAAAACAGCACACCTGATGCTATGGTGGAAGCGGTACATGCTACGGTAAAAGGTTTTATTAAACGTAATAAGTTTGTTACTCTTATCGGGGGAGAGCATTCTATTTCTATTGGAACTATACGAGCGTTTCATGAATGTTTTGATTCCCTGACCGTACTGCAGATTGATGCGCATGCAGACCTAAGGAAAGAGTATGAAGGTTCACCCTATAATCATGCCTGTGCTTTATATGAAGCTAACGAAAAAACAAACCTGATTCAGGTAGGTATTCGTAGTATGGATATCAGTGAGAAACGGGTGATGAATGAAGAGCAGGTATTTTTTGCGCAGGATATCTATCTGGATGACTACTGGATGGATAGTGCCATTGAGTTGATGACAGATACGGTATTTATCACGCTTGATCTGGATGCTTTGGATCCCTCAATCTTACCTTCTACCGGAACCCCGGAGCCAGGCGGACTGCTTTGGTATGAACTATTGACTTTTCTGAAAAAGGTCTTTAAAGAAAAAAACGTGGTAGGCTTTGATATTGTAGAATTATGTCCTAATCCGATGGATAAATCTTCGGACTTTCTAGCTGCAAAACTGTACTACAAAATGTTAAGTTATAAATTTGAAAATTAAACAGAATCCGGATACATTCCTACTAGCCATAGGACTAAAAACAATTTAAATGAAAACCAAAGGTGCTATTTCTCAGTTTATTGAAAACTACTATTTACATTTTAATGCAGCCGCGGTAGTTGACGCTGCCAGAGGCTACGAACAACAACTGGAACAAGGCGCAAAAATGTTGGTTTCACTTGCAGGTGCCATGAGTACCGCAGAGATTGGCAAAATTTTTTCTGAGATGATACGTAGGGATAAAGTACAAATTATCTCATGTACCGGGGCAAATCTGGAAGAAGATATTATGAATCTGGTAGCACATAGTCACTACAAGCGGGTGCCTAACTATCGGGATTTAACCCCACAGGATGAATGGGAATTACTGGAGCAGGGATTGAACCGGGTAACAGATACCTGTATTCCTGAAGAAGAAGCTTTCAGACGTATACAGGAACATATGGTTAAGATTTGGAAGGATGCAGAAACAGCAGGAGAACGCTATTTTCCGCATGAATTTATGTATAAATTAGTACTCTCCGGTGTTTTAGAAGAATATTATGAAATTGATGTGAAAGATTCCTGGATGTACGCTGCTGCAAAAGCTAATATACCCATAATTGTTCCCGGGTGGGAAGATAGTACCATGGGTAATATTTTTGCCAGTTATGTAGTAAAAGGTGAACTTAAAGCAAATACGGTAAAATCCGGTATTGAATACATGACATTTCTGGCAGACTGGTATACGGCTAATTCTCAAAATGGTATTGGCTTTTTTCAAATTGGAGGGGGTATTGCTGGTGATTTTCCAATTTGTGTAGTCCCAATGTTGTCCCAGGATTTAGAGCGAACAGCTACTCCTTTTTGGAGTTATTTTTGTCAAATAAGTGACTCTACAACCAGCTATGGCTCCTATAGTGGTGCGGTACCTAATGAAAAAATTACCTGGGGTAAGCTGGATATCAACACCCCAAAATTTATCATTGAATCGGACGCTACTATTGTGGCACCTCTTATTTTTGCTTATTTATTAGATATGTAACAATACATTTAAGATTTAATAAAGCAGTATTCATGCCCAATCCTATAACCAACTTTGTAAAGAAAATTAATACGCAGGATTTATGGGATGATGAACTTGTGATAAAAAGAAAAGAATACCTAAAGCTTCAAGGAAGTATTGATACTAATCTGTACTACATTACCACGGGTAGCTTAAGAATTTATGTGGTTGATGAATTTGAAGAACATATTATAAGATTCGGTTATCAAACTAACTTTATCGCTGCCCTGGATTCTTTTATTAACGAAAAACCTTCGGACTTATATATTCAGGCAATTAAAAAGTCACGAATAAAAGTCATTAGAAAAACCAACTTTATGAATTTTGTCCGAAGTTCAGAAGAAAATATTGGAATTTGGTACCTAATGCTTGAGGATTTAATCTTACAACAAATGGAAAGGGAACGGGATATTTTGACCTCTTCCCCTTTAGAAAGATACAGAAGGGTATCAGTGAGAAGTCCGCAGTTATTTCAGGAAATTCCGGATAAATATATTGCTTCTTACCTTAGAATGACCCCGGAAACACTTTCCAGAATTAAAAAGTCTTAATTCAAATCAATTTTTTTACCAATGAGAATACTGATTTTTGTTAAAAAAAACATGAGTATTCCATCAGAAACACTTTTACAAGATTTACAGAAAAAAACCGAATTTAATCGAGAACAGGCTAAGCAATTTCTTTCCTTATCAATGGATCAACTTAACTGGCGACCCAAGGAAGATAGCTGGAATATTCTAGAATGTCTGGAACATTTAAACTTATATTCCGATTTCTACATTCCTGAAATTTCAAAGTGCATTACCAATTCTAAAACATCAATGTTTAAAAACTTTACTCCCGGACTTTTAGGCGATTATTTTGCTAAAAGTATGTTACCAAAAGATAAGCTAAATAAAATGAAAACCTTTAAAAGTAAAAACCCTATAGATAGTTCCCTAGATAGTTCAACTATCAAACGATTTATTACTTATCAAGAGCAAACCCTGGAACTTTTAAATCAAGCAAAAAAGGTTAATCTCAATAAAATCAAAACACCAACAAGTATCTCACAATGGATTCGACTTAAACTAGGAGATACCTTTAGGGTGGTCATCTACCATAATGAACGGCATATCGTGCAGGCGATTAATTTAAATTCAAAAAATCAATTTTAACATTTAAATACATTTCCGGGATAAATTACCTCTTGTAAATTTAGAAGTAATAATTTTCAGTATGAAATTAGAAGTTTCTATATGCATACCAGCATACATTTTTAAAAGCTCGAAGATATTTTGTATTTTTACATTAGTTAAGTCTGCAAAACACGAAAGTCGACTCCATGTCGTTTTTTAAATTTAATTTAAAATTAGTGTTTTAGCGGGCTTATTTTATTTTCAGCTGTTAATGGATTCTTGTTATTGTCATAATAGTTTTTCCAATCCTTATAACTTTTAGTATCATAGAGGTCGATTACTAATTTAATTTGTTCTTTGATAAAGTTATAATATCTGATTTCGCCTCTTTCAAATACTCTTTGAATTGTCCAACAAAAATAATCAGCTAAGTTTAATAATGGATCATTTGTTGGATAATTTACGTTAAAAACTATGGTGGTTTTCATCTCTCTATTCCCATTAATTTTTGCAAACCGCTGTTTGGCTTTTAGAAAAGCCAATTCTAAATTATGGTTTTTGGTGCTTTTACCTCTTTCAGAGATATGCATTACAAGTTTTTCCTGTTTTGAGAGTTTATTTTTAAGAAGGTGTGATAATAAATCAGCGTAAAAATATTCTTCTTTCCCCTTATGTTTGGTCTCATAACGTTCAATATCCTTTCTTCCAACAACAGCTTCAAAACTACAGTTAATAGTCTTTATTAAATCAAACATTTCTTTTCGGACTTCGGGTAAATCATCTGTTGCATGCAATAATAGCCATTTTTATTTATCTTTTTTAAAACGCTTGGAACGTGATAGAATTCTTCCCTAATTATCTTCTTTTGAAGTACATTAATTTTTTCTCTTACTTCATTTAATGGGTCTTTTACATTCACCATACCTAGAATAAAGACATTTGAAACTCCATTTGTTCCAATAATATTCTTTTTACCTTTGCCATAAAAAGTGGTATCTCCGGCTTCATCCAGAAAACGATGATAATCCATTAATTTAATTTTTTCCATTTTTTAATTTTTGCTCTGCTAATCTTAAGATTATATGAATATTATTTTCACCTTTTAATTCATTGACAATCTTATCTGACAACCATATGATAAGTAGTTCCTGGTAGTCTACCCTAAAAATTTCAGAGAACTTTTTTACGAGTTCCTTTTTAGCGACTCTATTGTCATTTTCGATTTTACTTAAAATAGAGGCATCTACTTCTATTTTAGCAGAAAGCTCTCTTAAAAGAAAATTATTTTCTTCTCGTAATTTTCGTATTGTTTTCCCAAAACTATTTCCCATAATTTGACTTGACAAAATTTGTCAAATATATCGATAAAAAAATGGCTGCAAAATTTAATTCTGTAGCCAAATACATATTATCAAAATAGCAAACGCTAAATATAAAAATAATCTAAAATTTCAACCATAAGCCTCATCAACCACTAAGCAGGATTCAACCTCTCCTGACTTCCGAATTTTAACACCCAAAATTAAAAAGTTGACTAATTTCTCTGTGTTCGTCAGTAAGTAATAGTGTTTTGGTAATTTTTTCTTTTGTATTGGGAGTTACTATTTCTATTTGATAGATACTTTGTAATATTTCAATTACTTTTTCTGGTGATAGGTCAGATTTTTTTATTTTGAGTTGGCGCTCTAATTCTTTATAAACTTTGTAAGCTGTAAAAGTCAGACATATATGCGTCTCAATTCGTTTTTGTTTTCTGTGGAATATAGGCCTGATCTTTAAATCTGTTTTAGCAATACGGAAGGCTTTTTCTATCTTCCACAGGTGGGCGTAGTTCTCTAGAATTTCTTCTTTACTGAGTTTTGCATTGGTAATATACCCTTTAAGGCCATCCCATTTGGTATCTGCTTTAAACTTGTTTTGGTCAATGGTAATGCTTACTTCCCCGTCTAATTTCAGGTACTTGTTGTACCCCCTGTTATTAATGTTGGCTTTGGTCAGTTTTCCGGATTTTATGCGTTTTTCCAACCGTTTTAACCCTTTCTCCCTATTGTGCTTATCTTTCTTAGCTCTTTTGTCAGAATAGGTAACTATTAGCTTTAAATCGCCTTTTTGCAAAACTTCACTCTCCCCATTTTTCAGTTGTAAAGCATGTATTTTCTTTATTATATTTTTAGTCTCGTTTTTAATCCTTGCCCCTAATATAAATTCATAAGAGCCTCTTTGCAGATCAATAATGTTTTGATTTGAAAGCAAACCCGAATCTGCAACAATAACTAGTTGTTTTAAATTGTATTTGTTTTTAAAGGCATAAATCACTGGAAGCATGGTATGGCCTTCAAACTTGTTACCTTCAAAAACTTCATAAGCCAAGGGATAGCCTTCCTTGCCTACTAAAAGCCCCAGGACAATTTGTGGGTTTTGGTGCTTGCCTTCTTTTGAAAACCCTGTTTTACGCAGCCCATCTTCGTTATCGACTTCAAAGTAAAGTGTAGTTACATCGTAAAAAACAACGCTGATTTGCCCACCTAACACTTTTAAGGTGTGCTCAAAACTAATAGTTTGGATCTGTTCTTTTTTACCATCATAAAGCTTGTCCATGTACCTGTAGATATCATCTTCTGAATAACTCTTTTGTTCATAACGATACAAATACTCGGTAGTTTTCAATTTACTTTTAGGGTAAACCAACCGATATAAAACTAGATCTTTAAAAAGTGTATCATTAAGCTTATTAAAACCAATCTCGTCGAATAGCTTACCTAAAACAAGTTGTACACCTGCTAACTTATGGGAAGTGATATTATTTAGGACATTTTGATATAATAAAACTTCATTAGCAAAATCAAACTCCTTCGAACCCAACGTTTTCTTAATCCACTGTGAAGCTTTCTCTGAGAGGTCTTTGAGTTCGCTATCATCCTGGGATCCACCGAAACTCTTGGCAACTTTGTATTTACCATGAATTTTCTCAACTACTTGAATATAGATCTTGCCATTTGTATGTTTAAGTCTCCGAACGAACATGAAACGAAGATAAAAAGATGAATTAACACCCAAAATGAAAACCAAAGAAAAACCATACAACTCTAAATCAGAAACATAAAATTAATCAAAAACTAAATCCTAAAAATGTGCGGAAGTCAGGAAAAAATGGCTGCAAAATTTAATTCTGTAGCCAAATACATATTATCAAAATAGCAAACGCTAAATAAAAAAATAATCTAAAATTTCAACCATAAGCCTCATCAACCACTAAGCAGGATTCAACCTCTTTAGTATTCGGCTTTTTTGCGATTTTGATTTTTTCAGTACAATTCATATCCCAATCAATTAGATTTTGATGTGCAAAGCCCTTGAGGTGTTTATCCATGGCCCAAATACCCCATTTATCATAAAAATGATTGCAATTATTAATAATATTTTCCAATTGCGGTAGGGGAGGGCGGTAAAAAGCATGTTGCTGGTGATACACCACGGCTTCACTTAAATAAAACGGATAATTACGTGCTCTTGCTTTAAAAGCTAAATCAGTATCTTCTCCTCCGTATCCACTATAGTGTTCATCAAAATAAGACAAGACCCGCAATAATGATTTTGTGATGGCAAAGCATAAACTCCAGAATAACTCATAAGTTTCTTCCTGACGAATCTGAACCACCCGGGGCCGTCGTGGATGAAAGACACTTTCTCTTTCCAGATAATTATAATCAAAATTTTCCGGTACCGGCTCGGAAAGGTATTTAGGAGTTCCCATGATAATTCCATTTTCACGAGATTGCAGCTGTTTAGAAATAGTCCCTATAAAATCTGCAGAAGGTATACAATCCACATCCAGAAAAATCAAATGTTCGTAATTAGCCAATTTAGCTCCCGTATTACGAGCTTTTGCTGCCGGTAAGCCTCCCTTTTCCGGCATGGACAGATGTCGGATGCGTATTGGAAAAGTATAGGTGTCTGCTGAAATTTGTAATTGGTCACTATAAGAAACAATCACGACTTCATCAGGTTTTTTTTTACTATTTTCTATACCGTTAAGCGCATTTAAAAGATGTTTCCTTCGGTTGTATTCAATAATGATTAAACTAGTTTGATGTTCCATATTTTTACAGGCTAATTAAAATTTCAGAAAGATTTTTTTGGGTTAAGGCTTTATTGATCAGATCCGCATCATACTGATTTGATTTTAAAAACCTGGCAAATTCTACAAAGCTTCCGGGTAAGTATTCTTCAGGAATATAATCTGGTAAAGCGTCGAGTTGAGACATTGATTTTGTGATGTTATTACTATCAAAACGGACTCCTAGTTTATTTTTTTCCATAAGTTTACAAATTTCGTTTTGTTCTTCAAAGGGCCTTTCTTCCGGCACCATCAAGAATTTTCGTTTTCTGGATAATAGTTCTGAGGTGGTATTGCTTCCGCAGGAAGAAATGATATAATCCGCATGATCGATATAAGGAATAATATTACTTACAAAACCGGGATAAGTGATGTTCTTATGTTGCTGATGTTCCGGAACACTGCCTAAAACAATAATCTTGGTATTGGTAAATCGATCTGCTAATTTTTTATAGAAAGAAGCATCCATTTTTGATCCGCCTTTCCCCTGAATAACCAAAATAAAAGGAACTCCCACCGGATCAAGATAGTTACCGGTAGTTTTTGCTTTAGATATAAATCCGGTATAATAGGTTTTTCTTCGTACCCAGTCCGGGGTGTCTTCGGATTCTAAACTTTCAGGATAATACGCCATTAAAAAGCAAGCTTCCCGGTATGCGTTGAGGTGCGGGGCATCATTACGTTTTCCAAACATACGCCGATAGGCAAAAGGCACGGAAGCTACCCTGGCTAGTGTGGCAATTTCTACATTTACATCTACCAGTAGCAGCTTGATTTTTTTCTCTAAAATGGTATTTAAAATAGTGGCACTACGCGAAGTGATTTTAGACAGGTTCATTGGCGCGCAATGTAAGTATTCCGGTGTTTCGTAATACTCCATATCATACTCAGTGCCGGTCAGTTCTTCATCTTCAATCGGTACTACCTGTTCTTTATAGGTAAAGTCAAAACTTGAAGGGGAGAAGATAGTCATATCTTCTTGTAACTCCTTCATTAATTCATTCGCATAGTTGCTGTGACCATAGCCATGATAGTGTGCGTAATACCCTATCATACGACCATCGTTTTAGGTTGTGATTTATAAGTCAAACGGTAGTATAAATCTTCATAGGAGTCAATCATATATTGAATATTACAAAAATCTTCAGCTCGCTGCCTACAATCTTTAGGAACAATCGTAAGTAAACGGGTTAATACCTCACCCGCATTGTCAAATGTTGATCCTTCTTCTAGTAAGATTCCGCAGCTATCCGTTAAGATTTCCGGAGCAGCACCTTTGTTATAAGCAATAACCGGGGTTCCGGTAGCCAGGGATTCGGCAATAACTAATCCATAAGGTTCTTCCCAAGTACTAAAAAACAAGGTAGCCAGAGCATTTTCGTAAAGCATATTAATTTCAGATTGTTTGAGGTGGCCTTCATAACTAATTAAAGGATTACTTAAATGTGGCGCTACTTCTTTTTCGAAATATTCCGGTACACACTTAGGTCCTACGATTTTTAAAGGAAGCTTTGCTTTTAAAGCAAAACTAATGGCATCTTTTACCCCTTTTTCTTTACAAATTCTTCCGGTAAATAAAAGGTGCTCAGATTTCTTATTGGGACTAAATTGCCACTGATTAAGATCAATTCCATTATACACCACTTCGTAGTGATCAATATAAGGTTGCCAAATTTGCCCCAAACGATTGCTTACGGCAGTAAAAACCTGGTTGTTATGATCCTTTACAGCTACGGTACCTAATTGTAATAAAGGAAAGGGCGGCGTATGTAAGGTAGTAATCATAGGTTTGTTGATATTATTCCCTATAATGATCGGAGCGTAATGCAATGAGTGATTATGAACCACATCATAATCCGCATTCGCAATTCTGTTGATAGCCTTAGAATACGCCAGGTTTTTAAGTACAAAAGCTTCATCAATGCCATCCAATTCTGCCAGGTATTGATCAACCGTTTCCAGTTGCATTCCCTGATCACAAAGCGGGATTACATGAGCTAAAGTTTCTGAATCTTTATGAGCGTATAAATCTACGTCATGCCCTCTTAGTACCAATTGATTACAAAGAATATGGGTCAACATTTCTAATCCGCCGGGATAGGGTTCCCGTATAGGATAATGTGCGTGTGCGATTACAGCAATTTTCATAAGCCAAATTTTTTAAATACTAGTACTGGTTTTTACTGCTTTTCTGGTTTCTCCCAATTCATAAATGGTGACAAGTTTGGCCAGAAAAATTAAGGTCCCGAATACAGCAACGATAGCGCCGTACCAGGCAACCGGATATGAAATGAATAATAGCAATCCGGTAAGAAGTAAAATCAGGGGTGTTATAAAGTCCTGTATGGTAAAAGTTCCGTTTTTATAAAATTTATTAGTTCGGTTAAAAGGTTTTTCTTTTTGGAAAAAGATATTCCACCAGTAAAAAGCACCATATTCTATAGTAGATAAATGCGCGCATAACATTGATAAAGCCCTTAAGGGGTGGTTGGAAACCTTCTGCAAAGCTATGCCCATATATAATACTAAATGAGTGAATACGGAGAAACCGGCTAATCCTAAAATAGAATAAATATTAATTTCAGGATTTGCTAATTTTAATAAGGTACTATACACCACACAAAGTAACGGAATACCTAAAAAATTGATCCAGGCAGTTAATTGTAAACTTAAAAACCATTTTTTCTTTAGCGTAATTGTTCGGTTTTGAAGTAGCGTTAGTAGTACCTGTAGATTACCAAAAATCCAGCGGGCACGTTGTTTTCTAAAATCTTCAAAAGTACCGGGAATCAGTCCTTGTCCGATCACTTTATTCTTAAATCCGGTTTTATAGCCTTTCTCTAATACAGATAAGCCCAACATAGCATCTTCGGTAATACTAGAAGCACTCCAACCTTTAATAGCATCCAATACTTTAATATGTATAAGCGTCAAAGTACCAGTAGGTAGTGCCACATCTTCATAATTTGCCCCTTCAGAAAAACAGTCAAAATACAGTTCGTAATTATCACTGATTCCTGTGGTAGAAAGGCTAGTGTTGCTATAAGATTGCGGGTATTGTAGTACAGCCAATTTCCTGGAAGTTATAGTGGCAACCGCATCACTTAACGCGTTTTGATGTAAAATATAATCTGCATCCAGGGTAAAAATATAAGTTGCCTGCTTTGATGTTAATTTACGAGCCAGGTTTAAAGCACCTGCCTTATAACCAGACAACCGCTTTACATTAATAAAAGTCACCTTATCTCCCAGAGAACCTGCTAAGAACTCAATAGGTTTCCAAAGACTCTCATCTTTGGTATTATTAGAAATAATTATAATTTCAAAATTGTCATAGTTTTGATTGAAAGCAGCTCTAACGGCAGAAGCTACCACGGCGGGAGGTTCTGAACAGATAGGAATGTGTATACTGACAAAAGGTTTTTCCGTTTTCTCTTTTACCCTAACTACTTTCTTCTTCTTTGGAAAAAGTAACACCCGGGAAACCCCTGTAAAAAGTATAAACAGAAAATTGATACTTAAGATCAGTTCAAAACTGTAAGGAACAAAAAATAACGTAATGACGAGAAATATACTGATCATTACCACTTTTTGAAGCAACGAAGTTTGATATTTTTTGGTAATCATTTTGTAAAAGTATTTGTTATGTAGCTTCAATTTACTATTCGAAATAGGTGGGGCATAACAGTATTCAGGTAATGTTTAACACTGGCTTTTCCTTTAGCAGACAATTAACGTTCGTTGAATAGATTATCCTAACTTGTTGTTAATTAATAGTATTCAATTAAATTAGCCAGATTTTAAATGAGTTCAAAATGTTGAGAATGCAGTCCATCTAGTTAATGAGTAACATCTAAATAATGGGGAAATCTACTTAATAAATTACTTTAAGGAAAGGGATAAACTATCCTAAAGGTCAAAATAGTATCTTTTTATTTTATAGAGCAAAGCTTAACTTTAAAATGCACCCCCTTTAAATTAAAGAGTTCAATGTTGTATAAAATTGAAAATCAGTGCTTAGTATATTTTTTAGTAAAACTAAAGGGTTTTAGAAATAAATGAATAGATTAAATAGAAAGAAAGCCAAAGTCTTTAAAAGTTTGTATTACAGTTGCTCTAAGTGAAGTTGAGAAAATTGTGGTTTGATTTTATAATTATTTTGACTACTGTCAATAACAAGCGTAGTTGGATTACTAATGTAATAAAATAGCAATTTTATAATTTTTCAGACAAGCTTAAATTAAACCAGCGAAATAGCGTAAAGCGTATTATAAAGTAATTGAAAAGTGCAATCTTATAAGTAAGACGCTGTTTTAGACCTGTTATCTTTACCGTAGGTTTATAAGTTCAATAAACTTAGCTATCATAGTTCCTTTTACTTGCAGGAAGGTAAATGTTGGTATTTTCGACTTTAATAAACCTATTTATTACGAAATTAAATCTTCCAGCCCTTTAAAAGGTTGGTATAAACGTTGGGGCATTTCGATTAAAATAGTATTCCATTTAAGCATATTGCCATTCCATAGACCCGGGCGTTGTAAACAGGCGATATCCTGGTCTTTATGAAACCGTACACTTCTAAAGCCTTCTTTATTATCACAATATTCTGCCAGGTTATATTTTTCGCCATTATATCGTTGGATAGAACAAGCCATTTCGCCAGGAACGTAATATTCAATATTTTTATAGAGTATATCCTGTTCTTCACTTAGATGGTTTAATTCCTCAGGATGTACCAATGCCAGGTGTTTACCATTAGCATGAGAAATCCAGCAGGGTTTGCTTTCTCCGGGTTGCGACCCTTTAATAGCAGCACATACCCGTAAGGGTTTATCCAGGTATTCGCAGATTAATTTATTCTTTTCTTCGGTGGTGAAGTTTTGAATTTCCGAAGGTAGTACAATATTGAATTCTTTTTTGATTAAGCGAATTACTTCTTCCGTACGTTGAGGATTGGGTTGGTAATTCTCATCTCTTAATTCAGTAATAATGGTATCTGCCAGTCTCCTTGAACTTAATAATTGAGACATAAGGACCCGGCGAAATCGGTTCAGCGGTAATTGTATTTTTTTTGACTTTACATTTTCTGCCCCTGAAATATAAATAATATCATCTTTAATTTCATTCAAAGCGGATAAATAAACTCCATGTCCCGGAGTGCTAAATAAAATTGAGTTGTCCTTTTCACGTACAATTTCATTTTTATTGTTTACACAAATAGTTTCACTTTGTACCGGGCAATGAATAAAGTTTACGGTTACATTTTTCATCTTTTTAATAACCCGGGGGGTAGATATATTATTCAATACATCGTTAAACTGCTTTTGGGATTTTGAAGGAACGCAAAATTGCATAGCCACATGTTTAAACTTAGACCCTTCCCGGAGAGCTTGTAAAAACCTGCCTTCAAAAAGGGTAACGGATGACTTTTTCAAACGTTTATAAAACGGGAATAGCATTTTCGGTAACGTATTGAAATTGATATTGGCACCGTATAAAATCTCGTGCGTCATATGCAGTTTACCTAAGTCCGTATGTCGAGCAGATTCATTGTGTTTTTTTAAATTTTGTTGCAGGGTTTTATAAAAAGGAAATCTTTTAATTTTTCTAAAAAAAGTAGCAAGTTGATAGCTTTGATTCCGGTTGACATAGCGCCCGAAAGATTCTTTTTCAGGATCAAATTGCGCATAAAACTTCTCTAAGGTGGCTACAATTTCATTATACTGGTTTGACGAAACTATAAAATGGCATAAATTTAAGTTTTTAGACTCTTTTTTAAATTGTTGTTTTAACTTTTTAACCGTAGCTTTCTCCTGCTTTACTACCCCGTTTTCTTCCTGTGCGCCTTCCAGAATATGTACTTCCTTTCTATTAATCATAAGGGTTTCATACTGATTTCGGACAATTTCTTTTGTAATTCCCCTTAATCTGAATTCAGCTTCATCTAATTCTGAAAAATTAGAAGTAATATCCTGTGGGGCGGGAGTAGATATATCCATATAGCGCTGGTTTTAATCAGTATTGGTAAAAATTAATGAATAAGAAAGCCATAGGTAACATACAAAATTATGCTTATAGCAGTAGGTAAAAATATGGTTAATATAAAAAAGGCTTTTTCTTTTTAGCGCAAATGTTTAATGGTATCCGAATTAACTGCAAGTTCACACCTTGGATAAGAAGTACATGAATTTTTCATTTTTATTTTAAGTCATTACCGTTAAGCGCTTTTTATATTTTTTAGTAAACTGTGTCAGATTTTAACTTACGCTTTACGAACCTTATAAGAATATAGCAGGAAAAATACTACATTAGTGACTTAATATGTGTACAAAGCATTAATGTAGTTTGTAAATATCTATCTATGGAAAAAACAACCTCATCTCTACAACAAGCCGTTAATCACGTACCTGGTACTGTAATCTACACGGGTAATAAGGAACCAAATGAGCTTTACATTGAGGTTTTTGAATATAATTCTAAGTTTTACGAAGAAAAAGAACTTAGCACTATTGAAGAAGCCTTTCACTATTCGGATACCACACCTACTACCTGGATCAATATTAATGGATTAAGTCATACGGATGCCATCGAAAAAATAGGGGCAAATTACAATCTGCACCCACTCATATTAGAAGATATTGCACAGACCCAACAACGGCCTAAAATGGAGGAGTATGAAGACTACTTATTTATTGTATTAAAAATGCTATACTTTGATGAGCATCAAAAACTAAAAATTGAGCACGTCAGTTTAGTATTGGGAAATACGTTTGTGATCTCCTTTCAAGAAGCCAGTGGTGATGTGTTTGAACCCATTCGAAATAGGATTAGGAAAGCAAAAGGTAGAATAAGGGCAATGGGTTCTGATTACTTGCTGTACGTATTGATGGATGCCATTGTAGATAACTATTTTCAAATGATTGAATATATGGGGGATAAGATAGAAGGCCTGGAAGATCACCTCTTTCAAAAAGATATACGTGAAGATATTACCCAGGAAATTCAAGAGTTAAAAAGAGAAATTTTAAAAATAAGAAAAGCTGTTTTTCCACTTAGGGAAGTGATCAATAAGGTTGAAAAAAACGAACATCCACTCATACAGGAAAAAACACAAATTTATCTACGGGATTTATACGATCACATTATCCAGGTATCTGAAAACGTGGAAATCTACCGGGATATGATTTGGGGATTGATGGATATGTATATGACCACAATCAGCAATAAAATGAATGAAGTGATGAAAGTACTGACGATTATCGCTTCAATTTTTATCCCCTTAACCTTTATGGCAGGAATCTACGGAATGAATTTTGAATACATTCCGGAGTTAAAATATCGTTATGGGTATTTTGTATTATGGGGTGTTATGATTGGTACCTTTATAGGGTTATTGTACTATTTCAAAAGAAAAAAATGGTTGTAACTGTAGTCTTTTCAGTATAAATTTAGTGGCTCCTTTATTAATTTTCGGGTGAATTGTATACATTTACATATCACGTCAAATCTTAATTTTATGAGGCATCAGGCAATCCGATTTACAATCAGACACTTTTACTTTCTTCTTTGTATAAGTATACATTTCTTATTTTTTTCTTGTACAACGCTATACGATCATTATACCTTTACGGAGACGATTGAAACTAAAGTACAAATTGAGAATTTAATCCGGCAATCTGTCAACTCGTTTTCTGAAAATAAAGAACAAGTTACTGCTTTTCAAAATCAATTGCAAAAAATGTTAATTTATGAAAAGGCAAAAGATAAAAATGAAATTACTATCAAAATGTGGGAATATATAAATAGTCCGAATTCTTCCGTAAGTAAATTTTTAAAATTATGGGAAGAAAAAGACACATTAAGTCCGGCATTTACTGAAGAATTTAAAGTCCCGATACAACGTATTTTTGATCTTATGGTAGCTTACGAAAACAAAAAGGATCAACCTACCGAAGATGCTTTACAACAAATATTGCAAACCCCTTAATCTATAAAATACTTAGGATATGAAAGAAAATGCAATAAACCAGGATATCAACGATAATCTTTTGGAAGAATTAAAAAGTTCTATACTTACGTTAGTTAAAGATAAGTATGACATGGATAGTAAAAAGATTAAGAATGAAGTTGAAGAATTTTTACAATCTTCAAAAGATCGATTGATTAGATGGACGGTTTTACTGGCAGAGAAAAGCATAACCCCGGAAGAATATGCTCTGCTTTTAACCGCTCAAAAAGATGAATTTGTCATTCAATCTTTATATCAAGCAGGCATCTCCCGAATTTCGTTAGGGCACCTTAAAAATAAGATTATCGATGTCATTATAGATACGGTTATTCGTTTTTTAACGGGAAAAGTTTAGTAAGTTTTAGCTTAATTCTTTTATCAAAGAGAAATAGTTAATTTGACAAATAGGTGCTACCGGTGCATACTATCTAATATTTCCATGACTTCCACCTTTTTACGAACGGAGACCGGTACGTTATCTCCATTTTTTAAAACTAAATAACCACCGTCTGACTTGATAAACGCACGGATGCACTGTAGGTTGACCAGGTGGCTTTGATGTACTCTTAAAAACTGGTAACTCTTTAACATATCCGTAAAATATTTTAAAGTTTTAGTTACAAATATCTTTTGTCCGTCTTCCAGGTAGAAAATTGTATTATTACTGTCGGATTCACATCGCACAATATCATCTAAGCTCACTATGATAATTTTATCGAGCGTATGTAAGGATATTTTATCCGGTTTCTGCTCCGGTGCAGAAAGGGTTTCTTTTAAAATACTTAATCGTTCGGGGTTCGGTTGGATTTGTTCTTTGGCTTTTTCTACGGCTTGTGCTAATTCTTCACTGGAGTAAGGCTTCAGTACATAATCAATAGCGGCAAATTTAAAAGCCCGAATCGCAAATTCATCGCTGGCCGTTACAAAAATAATTTTTGATTTAAGGTCAGGAAAAATTTCCAACACATCAAACCCAGTTCCGTCACCTAACATAATATCCAAAAACAGAATATCCGGTTGTTTACTTCTGAGGGCTTTTGCTGCGGTAACTACGCTCTGTGCCGTATCAATAATTTTGATATCCTTATGATTCGTTTCCAGGTCCGTCTTCAATAAATGAAGCGCATCCGGCATATCTTCTACAATAATCGCTGTAAGCATAGTTTAATAGTCTGTTTTTAATGGAATATGAAATTCAATTCTGGTTCCCGTAACACTACCGTCTTCTGCAAGTACTTCCTCAATTTTTAAAGCATCCTTACCGGATATTGAAGTTAAACGCTCGGTGGTTACCGTTAATGCCATGGATTGATGATCTGTTTTTAATTTTGCCTTTTGCGATTGAAAGATCCCCGAGCCGTTATCCACAATTTTACAAAATAAATGTTCTTCTGTGGTTCTGAAATACACTTTTAATACACCTTCTTTTACTCCTTTTAAAATACCATGCCGGATCGCATTCTCTACAAAAGGTTGAATCAACATAGGCGGAATAAGGACTTCTTCCGGATCATAATCCGAATCCAGGTTAATTTCGTATTCAAAATTTTTGGAAGCCATTAATTTTTCAACCTCAATATAATGCTTAATAGTATTAATTTCCTGATCCAGGCTAATATCATCCTTTCTGGAATTGTACAGGGTTTCTCTCATTAAGGTGGCAAACGTATTGATGGTAGTATTCATTTTAACCGGATTGTTAGATCCCATGGCTTTAATCCCGTTTAAGACATTAAAAATAAAATGGGGATTCATCTGTAACCGTAGTGCCTTTTGCTCTAAGGATAACAAGTGGTTTTGCATTTGGAGACGTTCCTGCTCAACTTTATTTTTAACCTTTACCTTTCTGATTTTATAAAAAGAAATTCCGGTCATGGCAGCAAGAAATAACAATAGAACAGCTATTTGAAAGGATAACTTTTTATAAAAAGGACTGTCAATAAATATTTTAAAAGTAATCGGGTCACTTTGTTCCCAGCGATAATTACGGGATTGAGCTGTAAAAGAATGGGGGCCAAAAGCTAGTCCGGCTAAATTTTGCTTTTGTTCTGAAGTCCAGGGGCTCCAGGCTGTCTTATTCAAACGGTAACGGTATTCAATATCCTGCGGATGATCCAGGTCAATAGTAATATAATTGAAGGATAATTCCGTCTGTTCCGGAGACAATTGTAACACTTTTTCCTCTTTGGCCCACTTATCGGGATTGATAGAATCTAACGGACGGTAAGCAATTTCTAAATTTTCAAAATGAATTTTGGGTTTGATAGTTTTCTTTTTAACTATGCTGGGTTTATATTTAGTCAATCCGTAAATAGCACCAAACCATAAATTGTGACTACTATCTTTAGTAACAGCATTTAAACAAGTCTCAATCCCTAAAAAACCATCGTTTACTCCATAATGAAAGACATCATCAATCTGGTCCAGTAGATTGATTTTAATTTTATCTACTCCTCTTTCCGTACCTACCCATAGATGATCGGTACGGTCAAAAATCATCTGATAGATATTATTAGAATATAACTCCTTATCTCCTAGTAACCGGGCAAATTTTGGTTTTTTGGAAAGAAAAGACCACCAGATGCCTGATCCCTCCGTACCCAGGTAAATTTTATCCCCTTTAAATACTAAAGAATTAATAGAAGCGCCTTGTTTTAAAACATCCTGATAATGGGTTACTTTATTATTTTTTACAAATCCCATGTCACCATCACGGGTAACATACCACATACGACCTTTTTTGTCGGGTTTCAGATCCTTTATATAAAGATCCTTGATTCCACTTCGTTTCGCGAATTTATAGATGTTGCGAACCTTATTTTTCTTATAATCATAAACAAATCTGGTGATTCCTCTGGAGTAAGACGCAACCCAGATGGTATCCTCAATAACCTGTATGCTTCTAACCCAGTTAGAAAGTAAACCTCTCTTTTTATTAATAATTATATTTTCAATGGCAAAGGTGTCCTTAAGGCTGGTAGCATTATCAAGATAGCTTATTTTCTTTAAAATAATACCTTTACCTTCGGTTCCTAACCATAAATTACCTTTGTTATCACTATCAATGGTTTTAATTTTTGTATTTCGTAAGGAAGCAGGTTGCGGAATTCTATGAATATGGTCGTTATCAATCTTTACCAACCCGTTCTCTGAATTAGAAGCCCATATCTGGTCTTCAATAGCATGTACTGCGTACACACGATTGCCTTTTAAACCATTATCCTGGTCGTAGTGGGTAAAGTTATTTTGAAAAAATTTATAAAATCCTCCCCCTGACGTGGCAATCCAAATAGTAGACTGACTATCCGTAATGGTTTTTTGAACGTTAGATACTGCCAGGCCGTTTTTTGTACCAATACGAGAAATAATCTTACGGTTTGAAGAGTCAACAATATAAACCCCCTGGTCGTCAGTAGCGCACCATAATTCTGTTTCTTTGTGGATAGCCAAATCCGTTACCCGTTTAGGCTCATTGATCCAGTTATTACCATAAGACTTAGCATTAGTCATGACTTCTAAAACTCCGCGGTCGTAAGCGGCTGCGTATATTTTATTATCTTTAAAGAGTACTGCCGTAAAGTTAAAGGCACTGTGGCGTATGGGTTTTGTCTTTCCATCGAGGCTTCGGATTTTATATAATCCCGAATTTGTAGTGATCCAATAAAGTTTTCCATCATAAGCAATGCCGGTTACTCTGCTTTTATCAATTTTTTCACTAATAGGATACTTGCTAATACCCTGAGCCGGGTCGTATGACAACAATCCACTATTAGTTGCCAATAAAATTTGATGGTTCTTATTAAAAATTTTATAAACCGGAGTAGTAGCATAGTTAATAATATCACTACGGGTCTTGATAGATAAGCCTTTACGATTACCTATAAATAAGGTGTCACCTACGGTTTTAAGGGTGTTAACATAATTTGAAATTAGGTCATCACCTTCATTCCAAACTTTGAACTCTTTCCCGTCAAACCTGCAAATACCTCCCCCTCGTGTTGCTAACCATAAATAGCCCACATCATCCTGTACAATGTCATGAACCTGTGATTGGGGTAAACCATCTTCAAGTGTATACGCACGAAGACCTCCGTTCTGAGCATAGCCTAAATAGAAACACCCATAGGCAAAAATAAAAAAGAGTAGTAATCGGTTTATATACAGGGGCATTAATTGCTATTACGATTGCTTCACAAATATAATTAAAGATATTTCCTTTTAAAAGAAATGAGTTGAATTAAAGGAAATTTACCAGCGAAACCTCTACTAACTGTTTTATATAAATACAATTGGAGTTCTCGCTGATAATTTTCAAGAGTTGGATAGTAGGATATAATATTTTAAAGTACGTTACTACTTGTAGTTTTTAGTGTAGTACATTCCAGCTTAAAAAAAGTACCAGGCCTACTAATAAAAAACAGTATAAAATCATAATTTTATAAAAAATAAAATCTTTGTTTTTATTAGAATTAAATAGAAAAGGTAAGTGTGTATGTTTTTGATAATTTAAGTTCATTTCCCGGACTATTTCTTAAAAGTATGTTTAGTATCTAGCAATTTTATAAATTCAATGTATGCTTATTTTATATAAGTAAAGTATCTTGTAAGTCTCAGAATAGTAAATATTCTGAGAGACTTACAAAGATATTCCTTAAAGATGCTGAGATCATAAATAGTAAAAGCGATGTTCTTTTCAGTGGTTCCCCCCCAACTTCGTAAAAGATATTATCTGCTACTCCGTTTTCTTTAACTCCTGACTTTAATAATCTACTCTTAATGTCTTCTGAAAACTTATCGTTTTTCAGGTTTTAAACCCCATTAAACATAGAAATTTAAGAACCGACATATTTAGAAATCAATCTATCTTAAAGCATTATTTCGATTCAAATGTAAATAGGATAAAGCGTTATCAAGGTGTAAATTTAGAATTTGAAGATAAGGGTTTAGTATTCGTAAAGTCAATAAATAACACTCGCGAATTCCTGTATTTTAGTAACGCTTTATTGAAAAGTACTTTGTGAAAATAGCAATAAAAGCACATCTAATTTGGCAATTTCTTAGTTGTCTATTTTTAATTGTCAATATAAAATCGTATACTTAGGGAATAAACCCAAATAATTAAACATGAAAAATTACCTATTTTTATGCCTTATGGCCTATTTCACCTTGTCTTGTGATGATGCAAAAGATGCTTTAAGCGAACTTACAAAATTTGAACTAGAGTATGACTCGGAAATTACAGTTCCTGCCACAACCATTGTAAATACTCCAATTACACTGGATACTCCTCCGGTTACTACGAATTCCAGTACACGATTTGAAGAGCAAAACACCAATGCCGATCTCGTAGAAGGGGTGAAGTTACTAAAAATGACCTTAACCATTACGGATCCTACCGATGGCAATTTTGACTTTTTAGAAGAGTTAAAAGTAGGGATTAAAGCGGATGGACTGGAAGAAGTACAGGTTGCTATTGCCAGTGATATTATGGATGATGGAAAACGTATCCTGGAGATGGAAACTTTTGACGTAGAATTAAAATCTTATATTATTCAGGATGAGTTTAGTCTAAATGTTTCTACCACTACAGATCAAACTATAAATGAAGCGTATGATATTAGTATAAAGTCTATTTTTGAAGTAGATTTTGAAGTTCTGGGACTTTAATCCATTTTTTGCCAAAGTTTGTCAGCTGTAAGTTGAAAACTACCCAAAAAATGAAAGTTACATTCGGAAGGAGCAATTATTGATAAAAATAATTGCTCCTTTTTATCCTTATACAGGTGATAGGTTTGTCCCACTATCGGTTCAAAATTAAACCTGGCCTGGTAAACTAAATTATTATATTCATACTCTGCCATTAACGCATCATACTCTTCTTTTAACTTATCGTAACGTGTTTTAATCTGATGATTGACTTTATTGATATTGCTATTTTTCCAAGCAATAGTATCTACAGTAGTAATAGCTGGAGCCGATACATCCGTAGCATAGGGTTTTAGACCCGCATCATATTTATTTTCTTCTTCATTAAAAACTACCTGATCCGGTTTTTTACTGGTCATACTGCTGTTATCTTTTAGAAATTTTATTATGAGTAATCTGTTTTTGACGGGAACATTTAAACCGGGCGTCATCAATACCATACATTCTTTTCTGTGAATGTTTGGTCTTTCTACCTTGAACCCGGGCCCGCCACATTCTAAAACTGGAAGGCTTCATTTCCTTCCGCATAATTTCTATCACTTCCTGCTCTGTAATTCCAAATTGTAATAGAATTGCATCAAAAGGGGTTCGGTCTTCCCAGGCCATCTCGATAATTCGGTCTAGTTCTCTTATGGAAAAATGTTTCTTTTCTTTCTTCATAGTAATTATAATTAGTCAAACGGATTACGGTCTGCTAAGGTATGCTTCTTTAAAATACGGACACTTTCCTGAAGTACCAAAGGATCTTCTTTTAATTGCCAAAGCGTATCACTGGCTTTCTTGCGAGTCTTTTCAATCTCAATAATTGGTTTTGGGTATAAAGTTTCCAGGTTGATATTAGCAAACCGCTGATCTAAAATCGTCATTTTATAAGGTTCATGTATAAAAGAGGTAGGCACATCCCTAAGTTCAGGAACCCATTTTCTGATAAATTGTCCGTCCGGATCATGTTCTTTACTATTGCGAACCGGATTGTAAATACGTAACATATTAATTCCGGTCTCACCTGCCTGCATTTGCAATTGCGGAAAGTGGATTCCGGGTTCAAAATCCAGAAACATTCTAGAAAGATGAGAAGAGGCAGCCTGCCAGGGTTGCCATAAATTATGGGTAAAAAATGATACGACCATTGCCCGCATCCTGAAATTAAGATAACCGGTTTCCCGCAGGCAACGCATACAAGCATCGATTAAAGGATATCCCGTCATACCGTTTTCCCAGGCAATTTTATACTCCTTAGATAATTGTTTTTTTAATTTTCCGTAGCCTTTATTAATACTTTCAAACTCCATCGTATCTTCCATCTCAAACTTCTGAATAAAATGCGCTTGCCAACGTAATCTAGAGGTAAACCCATCAATTTCTTTTTTATAAGGAGAAGTTTCTCTGAATTTTTTGGCATATTGCCAGACTTGCCTTACCGATAAATTACCCCAGGATAAATAAGGAGACAGCCGACTGCAACCTTTACGTGCTAATAGAGGTTTTGAAATATGACGGTTGTAATTAATATATCGTTGTTTAAAAAAAGAATCCAGGTACTTATGAGCATAAGGAACACCCCCGTGCTGAAAGTTAGAATTTTCAGTATAAGTTAATTCTTCAATTTGCAGAGATTTTTCTAGAAGGGCTATTTGTTCGAGCGTTATAAAAGAATTTGGTTTCGGAGAAAAAGGAAATAGCTCTTCTTGCATGTAGGTTTCCCATTCTTCTCTCCAGTACTCCCGGTCTTTTCTTCCTCTTGTAACCCCGTTATGTATATGTTCCTTCCAGGTAATCAGGTTATTTTTACAAAACCTGGCAAAGGCTTTATCACGTTCATAGGTAATTTTAATTCCGGTTTCCTGATGCGAATACACCGTATGTATTTTCCAGAATTGTTGTAAAATACTAAAGGTTTGTATTACCTCTGCATTAGCGGTAACTATCTTTGTATTGTAGGGTGTCAAAGTTTCATTTAAATGAAGTATGGATTGCTTTATAAACCGCCAATGGCGTTCATCATAATGCTCATCGTTTTTAAGGGAATTTTCAAAAACATACAATAAAAGTACAGGTTGTTCTTGTTTTATAGCATGATAGATGGCTTCATTATCAAGCAATCGAAGGTCTCTCTTTAACCATACAATATTTACTTCCTGCTTTTTAGTACTCATGGGGGTTTTCAATTATATGATTGGCTCTCTCTTTATAAGCAGTTAATTGATCCGGACTCATTTTATTTAATAAACTCATCATCATACTCATTCGCTGGTTACCTTTAAAATAAGCCCTTTTATCATCCAGGAAATTCCAGTACAACACGTTAAACGGACAGGCATCATCTCCTAATTTTTTACTAACCTTATAGTGGCAACCTTTACAGTAATTGCTCATTTTATTAATATAGCTACCTGTAGAAACATAAGGTTTGGTCGCTACAATACCTCCGTCTGCAAACTGGCTCATTCCCCGGGTATTGGTCAATTCAACCCACTCAATAGCATCAATATAGATGCCCAGGTACCACTCATCCACTTCATCTGGGTCACATTGCGTTAATAATGCATAGTTTCCGGTAATCATTAAACGCTGGATATGATGGGCGTATGCGTCATCTAAGCTTTGGTGTATGGCGTGATGCAAGCAATTCATTTTGGTTTTACCCGTCCAGTAAAATTCCGGTAATTTATTTTTATTCTGTAGTTTGTTTTTTTTCTTATAACTCGGCATTTCTTTCCAGTAAACACCTCTCATATATTCTCGCCATCCTAAAATCTGCCTTACAAAACCTTCTACCTGCGAAATACGGATGTCCTCCTGATGCGATCGCCAGTAGTCAATAATCGTATCAATCACTTCTTTAGGGCTTAACATCTTACTGTTCATCGCAAAAGATAACCTGCTGTGAAAGAGGTATTTTTCATCTTCATGCATGGCATCCTGATAATCCCCAAAATGAATCAATAAGTACTTACAAAAATATTGGAGTACTTCCAGGCATTCTTCGCGAGAAGTAGGCCAATCAAAATCTTTTTCATTAATATTACCTATGGTTTGGACTTCGTGTTTCTCTAGCAGGCTTACTATTTCAGCTACATTTCTGTCATACTCTTTTTCTGGTGGAATAGGGTCTTTTCCCGTCCATTTGTTCCGATTACTTTTATCAAAATTCCATTTGCCACCTTCAGGTTCTTTTTCATTTACCATCATCACACCGTATTTTTTACGCATATCCCGGTAAAAGTATTCCATGGTCATTTGTTTTTTACCTTCAAAAAAACCGGTTAAATCGGTTCTTGAAGTCAAAAAATGTTCGGTATCAAAAGATTGAACCGGTAATTGTAACAAACTACTAATTTCTTTTAGTTGTTGATCCAGGCGATATTCATCAGGTAATTGATATTCAAAAGAAGTTGCTTTCTGTTCTTCGGCAACTTTTTTTAAATTTTCTGTAAGATTTTGAGTGTTATCCAGGTCATCCAGGGTGTAATAAATTACCTGATGCCCATTATCTTCCAGCCACTTTTTAAAATTACGCATGCTTATAAAAAACGCTACCACTTTTTGGATATGGTGTTTTACATAATCCGTTTCCTGGCGCATTTCTGCCATAAAATAGCGTACGTCACGATCCACTTCCTGAAACCAGGAATGTTGCTGATTTAATTGGTCTCCCAGGATTAATCTTAGTTTCATAGCCTCCGGATTAATGTATGATTTGTTCCAACCATAAATTCTGAAATTCCTGTTGCGGGTCGTAGCGTTCGGCTTGCCTTTGGATATTAAACTTACGATTCCTGGGGTCGTTACCAACTCCTGCTACGTACATCCAGTTGCCGTAGTTGCTATGTACATCATAATCCACCAGTTGTGATTCAAAATAAGAAGCCCCGATCCGCCAGTCCAATTCTTTTTCTTTGGCAAAAAAAGAAGCTACATTTTGCCGTCCCCGATTACTCATCCATCCGCTGAATTTTAATTCCAGCATATTGGCATTCACAAAAGGTTCTTCGGTTTCACCGTCAATCCACTGCTTAATTTTATTCGAATTGGTACTCCATTCGTAATCTTTATCTAAGATGCCGGTAATTTGAAAAATTTTATCTCTATGTTTTAAAGAAACGTATTTAAAATAATCCCTCCAGATAAGCTCAAAAATTAACCAATAAGTAGAATCATTAGAAACTACCTCTTCTTCAAAACGTTTTACTTCATGGTAGATACTTCTGGCAGAAATACTACCATTCGCTAACCAGGCAGATAGTTTTGAACTATAGGCTTCACCAACCAGCCCATTTCGGGTTTCTTTATACCGCTTTAGATTTTCGGTTTCCCAGAAGTAATTTTCAATTCTACGTTTTGCATTTTTACTACCACCTTTAAAAGTAAATGCAGCTTCTTTAGGAACATAAAATCTAGAAAAGCCTAATTGTTGTAGAGAAGGTATTTCAGTGTCTGTAGGAACTAAATTCTCTTTTGACATTTTTTCTACAGAAACAACAGGCCTTACCTTTACATACTTTTCACATTTCTTTCTAAAGACCGTATAAATCTTTGGGGTATCGTTTATCTCAAAAGGTACATCCTCCGGGTGAAAGAGAAATTGGTCGTAAAGTTCGATCCAATCTACGTCAAAGCGTTTAATTTCGGATTTTACTGCATCCGTCACTCTGTTTTCATTACGTGTCCATTCTTTTTGAGAATACATCGCATGAATTTTAAATTCCAGATTATCAATAAATTGAGGAAAAACATCTTCGGGTTGTTGTTGGAAGATAAATAACGAGATGTTTAGTTGTTCTAATTGATTTTTTAAATCCGTAAGAGTTTCAATTAAAAATTGTGCCCGGTGCTTTTCTGTTCTTTTAAAACCAAATTGATTTACTTCAAAAGCACGAGGATCAAAAAAGTAAAATGCCATAACCCGGTCATTTTCCTGAACCGCTTTAGATAACACCTGGTTATCCCGTGTTCTTAAATCATTTCTAAACCAAACTATTGCGTTTTTCATTCCTTCTTATGATTGTTTCTTCTACATTTTTCACTACAATATTGTACCTGCTCCCAATCTCTTTCCCACTTTTTACGCCAGGTAAATGGTCGTTTACAAACCTTACAGGTTTTAACAGGTAAATTTGCTTTCTTCAAGGTAATTATATTGTTTAACAAATTTACTAAAAAGCTAAACAAATTTTGATCTTAATAAGAAGATTAACAGTTCATATCGATTAGAACAGGAACCGGAAGGTCATACAATAATGTTATCTAAGCTACTTTCATACCTATTTACGAAGAACATTTAGAATTACATTAAAAAAGTGTTGCGTAGCATAAGGTTTAATAAGAATCTCATTAATAGCGACATTTTGCAACAAGGGGTCGTCTTGTTTCATTTCAGAAGCCGTTAAAAGTACAATAGGGATGGAAGTGTCTGATTTCCTAATCTGTTTTATAGCTTCAATACCGTTCATTACAGGCATATGTAAATCCATCAAGATAGCATCATAGGTTTTATTTTGAAACATATCAATAGCAATTTGACCGTTATCCGCAAGATCACAAATAAACCCAAAATTTTCCAGGGTCTTTTTAGTAACCAGTTGGTTGATTTTATTATCTTCAGCTACCAGGATTTTTTTATTGACGATGTCAAAATCAGAATTTTGAGTTTGTTCGGTTTGTTTTATATCCTCTTTTACCGTTTTAAAAGTAAGTTCAAACCAAAATCTTGAACCTTTACCCAGTTCGCTTTCTACGGCAATCGTTCCTCCGTAAAATTCAATTAACTTTTTAATAATCGGTAAACCAAGTCCGGTTCCTTTAAAAGCACTTTCTTTAGCATCCACTTGTGAAAAACTTTCAAAAATATCTTCTTGTTTATCTTCAGGAATACCAATGCCATTATCGATCACTTCAAATAATATTTGAATATCCGTAGAGGTGTATTTTGTACAACTCAATTTCAATTGAATAAGGCCACCAGCGGTGAATTTATTTGCATTACCAATGAGATTGATTAATATTTGAGACAATCGAAGTCGATCACCCGAAACAATAGTAGGTATATCAGGATCAATATGATATTCAATCTGGTTATTTGCTTCATCTGTTAGATTATCAAAGGATTTTACAATACTAATAGAAAGTTCTTTAAGATTAAAACTTTCTATGATCGGTTCGATCTTACTTACCTCTATCTTACTCATCAGTAAAATATCATTAATTAAATTTAATAAGTAATCTCCTGAAAATTTAAGGGAGTTTAAATATTCACTTTGTTGTTCATCCAGATTTTTAGAATTTAATAATAAAGAAGTAATTCCTACTACTCCGTATAAGGGGGTGCGTAGTTCATGACTAACCGTATTGATAAATTGAGATTTTTGTTTTAGTGCTTTCTCATATTTATCATTAGTCAATTGCAGTTGATCGTTTTGAACCGATAGGAGGGAAGCCAATTTAATGTTTTTCCTGTTCAGGTACCATAACGTAAATAAAAAAACCACTAAGACTGCAAGAGAACCAATAGCAATTTTAGATAAGATACGCGACCGGTTCATCCTACTTTCAGCATATCTTTTTTCTCGCTGGAAATGAGCTACCTCAAACCTGGAGTTTGCAATTTCGTTTTGTGCTTTTTGCATATTTTGAAACTCCTGGTCTTTTAAATCCGCATAAGTCAATAGATTGGCAATAGTAGCTTCCGGTTTACCTAATGCTCTTAGAGTAAAAGCATAATCTTTATAGATATCCGGAACAGCATCCACATCATGTTCTTTACCGAGACGAATCGCTTCTTGATAAGCATCTGCGGCTAGATCTAAAGAATCTATAGAATGATAATACTGACCGTCAATATGATAGAAATACGTACGTTCCTGAGGGTTCCCGTAAGCAAATGTAAATTCTTCACAAAGATTCAGGATATTTTTAGCTTCTGCATATTGTTTGTTTTTTGCATAAGCCCAGGCCATATTAAGTTGCACTCTGTTTTCTGCGATTGAATCTACCGGACGAAGTAGGGTTAATGCTTGTTTATAATTTTTAATAGCACCTGTTAAATCCTTGTAGCTATCTATACGGATAATAGCAATATTACCTAAAGCCCTGGCTGCAAGAAGAGAATCTTTATTTTTTTCAGCAATTGCTGCGGTTTTATTAAAAAAATCCACGGCTTTTTCCATCTCTTCTAGCTGATAATATACAATCCCTTGTAAATTATAAGCTTCGGCCTGATATCTTTCCTTTTGCGGATTAGGAAGGTTTTCAACTAAGATTAAAACTTTATTGTTATTATTAATAACCTCGCTAATATCATCATCGTAGATACGTCCTTTATTGTGTAATAATATACTATCCACTACTTGCTCAATTTCTCCTTTTAATAAAGCACGTTGTGCAGAAATACCTGGAATCGACAAGAAAAATAAGCTTATCAAAAACAGAAAATACTTTCGGAAATTATGAGTAAATAAAGATTGGTTTAAACTTAAATACATAACAGTTGGTTACAAGGTCATAGAATGTTAATAAATATAACAGTTATTGTAGTAATTAGCTAAAATCTTACTAAAATCACCCTTAATTAGGTCTTTTTGATTGGAATTTACGGTAAAGCCGTCTGCTTTAAAGTTTTGTTTACTACAGCTGATGTTTATCGCAACAATAGCTTACTTTTAAAGTAAATTTGTACTATATGACACATAAAGCAGGGTTTGTAAATATTATTGGAAATCCTAACGTAGGAAAATCAACCTTAATGAATGCATTTGTAGGGGAACGCCTATCTATCATTACATCTAAAGCACAAACCACACGACATCGTATTCTGGGAATTGTAAACGGAGCTGATTTTCAAATGATCTTATCCGATACACCAGGAATTATCAAACCTGCCTATGAATTACAGGAATCCATGATGGATTTTGTAAAATCTGCTTTTGAAGATGCGGATGTTTTAATCTATATGGTAGAAATCGGAGAAAAAGACTTAAAAGACGAAGCTTTTTTTACTAAAATTACTCAGGCTAAAATACCGGTATTTTTATTACTTAATAAAATTGACACTTCAAATCAGGAACAATTAGAAGAACAACTGGAATGGTGGTCAAAAAAAGTACCTAACGCCTTAATTTTTCCAATCTCTGCGCTTCAAAATTTTAATGTAAAAGAAGTTTTTACTCAGATAGTAGCTTACTTGCCGGAATCTCCTCCTTTTTACCCAAAAGATCAGTTAACGGACAAACCGGAACGTTTTTTTGTAAATGAAGCTATTCGTGAGCAAATTTTACAGAACTACAAAAAAGAAATCCCTTATTCGGTAGAAGTAGTCACAGAAGAATTTTTTGAGGATGAAAATATTATTAGAATTCGTTCTATTATTATGGTAGAGCGGGATTCGCAAAAAGGAATTTTAATTGGTCATAAAGGGAGTGCTTTAAAGCGAGTAGGGGTAGAAGCAAGAAAATCATTAGAAAAATTCTTCGGAAAACAAATCCATATTGAATTAGTGGTGAAAGTAAATAAAAACTGGCGGAATAACGAACGGCAACTTAAACGTTTTGGGTATTTAAATAAATAGTAAAAGTTCGGATAGAAAGGCTACTTTTGCAAAAAATCAAATCATTGCTATGAGTGCAATTGTTGCTATTGTCGGTCGACCAAACGTAGGAAAATCCACTTTTTTTAATCGATTAATTCAGAGAAGAGAAGCTATTGTAGATGCAGTAAGTGGGGTTACCCGGGATCGCCACTATGGAAAAAGCGATTGGAACGGAAGGGAATTTTCATTAATTGATACTGGGGGTTACGTAAAAGGAAGCGATGATGTTTTTGAAGCTGAAATTGACAAACAGGTAGAACTGGCTATTGAAGAGGCAGACGTCATTATTTTTATGGTTGATGTAGAAACGGGAATCACCGGAATGGATGAAGATGTGGCGAGTTTACTACGTAAAGTTAAAAAACCTGTTTTTTTAGCGGTAAATAAGGTCGACAATGCCATGCGGGCTGCAAATGCCGTGGAGTTTTATAACCTCGGACTTGGTGATTACTATACTATTGCCAGTATAAACGGGAGTGGTACCGGTGAATTGTTAGATGCCCTGATCAAAGAACTACCGGAAAAACAAGAGGAAGTTGATAGTGACCTCCCCAGATTTGCAGTTGTCGGAAGGCCTAATGCCGGCAAATCCTCGTTTATCAATGCATTAATCGGAGAGGATAGATATATTGTGACCGATGTAGCCGGAACGACACGTGACGCTATCGATACTAAATACGATCGTTTCGGATTTGAATTTAACCTGGTAGATACTGCTGGAATCCGAAGAAAATCAAAAGTAAAAGAAGACCTGGAGTTTTACTCCGTTATGCGATCTATTCGTGCTATTGAACATAGCGATGTATGCTTGTTGGTTGTAGATGCCACCCGGGGTTTTGACGGACAAGTACAAAACATTTTTTGGTTAGCCGAGCGTAACCGAAAAGGTATTGTTATTTTGGTAAACAAATGGGATTTAGTTCAAAATAAAGAAAGTAATACCTTAAAGGATTATGAAAAGCATATTCGTCGTGAGATAGAGCCATTTACAGATGTACCTATTGTATTTATCTCCGTACTTAACAAACAACGAATTTTTAAAGCTATTGAAACTGCCGTAGAAGTATTTAAAAATCGTTCTAAAAAGATTAAAACCAGCGTAATGAACGATACGATGTTGCCTATTATCGAACGAAATCCACCTCCGGCGTACAAAGGTAAGTATGTAAAAATTAAATATTGCATGCAATTGCCTACGCCACAACCACAGTTTGCTTTCTTCTGTAATTTACCACAATATATCAGGGATCCGTATAAGCGCTATCTAGAAAATCAACTACGTAAAGAATTTAATTTCCACGGAGTACCCATTGCAGTATATTTTAGGAAGAAGTAGCAATTATAAACTCTGGATTAATAGTCCAATTTTTCTAAAAGTATAAATTTTAGAGGTTAGGTGATTGTTATGCTCATTTAAACCACTTCAATATTACCATAAATTTATAGTTACCAATTCTGACTTTTAAAATTCATAGTAACTGCATATTTAATATTATTTGAAAGATAGGATAAAAGATTGTAATCAGGAATTTGAATAAATTCTTCCAGAAGTTCCGTGTCCCATTCCTGAGATCTAGAAGTTAGATAAGGGTTTAAATGATTACCTATGGTCTTGTAATAAAATTTTTCTAAATCATTCATATCTTCATAAGCTGAATTGACAAAGGAGTAATTTGAAAAACCTACAGAATCCAAAATTTTAGATATGCCTTGTATAATATTAGTTCCCTGTTTGTGAGTTATGTTTAAGTAAGGTAGGTTAGCATCTAATACTTTAACGATAACTTTTGCCGCGTAGTCATTAGGAATAATGTTTAAATTTGCACTAGCGTTTGTAACAATTCGAATAGAATCTTTCTTATCTGCATGATAAAAGAATTTAGCAAATAAAAAAAACACCATGTATCTGGATATAAATGACTCCGGTGCATCCATAGTGTTGCCTCCCAGAACACTTGGTCTTAAAATTTGAAGTTGTATATGATCTTTTAAACATTGCTTAGTCAGAAATATTTCAGAATGATGTTTTGATTCTTCATAGGCGTTTCTAAAGGATGAAACTTTATATGTGCTATAATCGTTTTCTATAAAACCTTCTACATTACCTATCGAAAACGCAGTACTGATAAATACGAACTTTTGTATGTAGTTCTTATATGCACGATATAACTTTTTAGTAAATTGTAAGTTCTGATTAATGATATCTTCATTCTGAGATTCGTTGACAGAAAGATTTACATATCCGGCAGAATGTATAAAAAGAAAGTTTTTTTCTTTAAGAAACAAGTGAGGTAAAAAGAAATTCTTTTCTTCAATACATACAATCTTTTTTAAAATATCAGAAATATGATTTTTAATGCATGGAGGGGCAAATTCACTTTTTAAAACTTTTACAATTCTTTCTTTACCCGTAGTATGGTTCTTATCTCTAACTAATAAAAAAACGCTTTGTAAATTATTCCCCTTCTGTAAAAAAAGTTCATAGAGTATTCTTGATCCTAAAGTTCCAGTAGCACCCGTTAATATGATATTCATATGATGTTATTCGTCAATATGTTAGTAGTGTATAATTATAGCTAAATAAATATAAAATGGCATAGAAGATTTATAAAGAAAAAAATTGAAGATGAAAACAAAAAATGTAGGTATGGCCATAGCTAAAGCAAGGCTTTTTAACGCAAAAATTCAGATTTTTTCTATAAAGATTCATGTAGTTAAAGTTGATTTAGCTATGAACAAAGGCTTTATTAAAATAGTACCTTATTTGCTGAGTTTAACAAATTCTCCTGAATAACAAATTCTTTTATAGTAGGTAAAAGTACCAGTACCACAGGAAAAGCCCAAAATTAAAAATAAATTACCTTTAAATACGTAATTCATATTATAAAGTTCTGCTTTACTTCTATTGCTTCAATCAGTATAAGATGCATGTGGAAGTTGCGTTTTTAGGAAGGTAATCCGATAATAATTTACGTAATATAAAAGAACCCTAATTTTAGAAAGAAGTTCAACTTATTAGACTTGGTTTTTTGTTATAAAAATTAGGATTATAATAGCAATTGTTGTTTGAAATTAAAATTCTCGGGCTTCGAGAACCTCAGCCCTCCTTTCATTTTTAAATATTCAGCCCTCCTTGTATATATAAGGTTCAGTACTATTTAATTTATTAATTCACTATAATTTTAAAAGTGTTGCTGAAAATTTCATACAAAAGAAACTTTAGAGCTTAAGACTATAGACTTAATACTCAATACCGCTTGTACAACTAACTTAAGACTTTACACTTAATACTTTATACTTAACACCTCTAACTTAATACTTTATGCTTAATACCTCTTACTTAAGACTTAATACTTCTTACTTAAGACTTAACACTGCTAGACTTAATACTTTATACTATAAAAAAACCTACCAACTCCCGCCAGCACCTCCACCGCCGAAACCACCGCCACCGAAGCCGCCACCAAAACCTCCGCCGCCACCGAAGCCTCCGCCACCGGAACCGCCACCAAAGCCACCACGACCCATACTGCTTAAAATTAGGATATCAAGCAAGCTACCTGCACCGGATCGACGTCCTCCGTTTCTTCCGCCACCTTTGTTATTTTTGGACATGGATAAAATAATAATGACAAAGATGATAATAATTAGAATCATTGAAAATGGTGGACCATCACTTTGAGAATTTCGTGGTCGACTTCCTTTAAAAGTACCGTTTAACACCTCAAAAATAGCAGAAGTCCCTTTATCCAATCCCCCGTAAAAGTTACCTGCTTTAAATTCAGGGGTGATGATCTGGTCGATAATGGTTTTTGTAGTAAAATCCGTAAGTCGTTCTTCCAGACCATACCCGGTAGTGATAAAAATTTTCCGGTCTTCTTTAGCTATTAAAATAAGCAAACCATTATCTTCTTTAGACTGCCCGATTCCCCATCGTTGCCCCCATTCAGCTGCGTAGGTGCCAATATATTCCCCCTGCAACGAATTGATAGTAGCTACTACAATTTGAGTCGAAGTAGTATCTGCATACTGAATAAGTTTCTGTTCTAAGCGCTTGGCTTCCTGTGGAGAAAGTATATTAGCGCCATCATATACAGATGTTTGTTGGGTAGGTTTAGGTGGAATTTGTAATTGACCATATAATGGCAACAACAAACCCATCAGAATTGTGAATAGTGCAGTAAATCGAACTTGTTTTACAATGGTTTTCATTAGCCTTTCGAAATTTCATCCGGTAATTCATTTTGATCCGAATGATCCCATGGAAAATGGGTTTGTAGTTGTTCTCCTGCTTTTAAAATGCCTTCTACAAAACCTTTTACGAACTCTCCATTTCTAAAATGAGATTGAATTACGGTACGCGTACTTTCCCAAAAATCATCCGGAACTACTTTATTGATCCCGATATCTCCGTAAATAGAAAAGGTATGGTCCTGAACTGCAACGTAAATAAGTACACCATTCCGTTGTGCCGTGGTATCCATTTTTAACCAGTGAAAAACTTCCGCAGCACGTTCAACCACATCTTTATCCGTATGAGGTTCGATATGCACCCTAATCTCCCCGGATGTGGTCAGTTCTGCCTGTCGTATGGCTTCTACAATTTCCTGTTCCTCTTCAGCGGTTAGAAAAGCTTCAACTTCAGATTTCATTAGCTATTAAAGTCAAAATCAACATCCGGTGCTTTCTCAGATCCTTCTTCAGCTTCAAATCTTGCCATTTTATCAAAACTACCAAATAATCCTAGTACCAGGTTGTTAGGAAATACCCGTAGGTATTTGTTATAAGTACCTACTGATTCATTAAAGCGATTACGTTCGACGTTGATACGGTTTTCTGTCCCTTCTAACTGTGTTTGTAGGTTTAAGAAATTCTGATTTGCTTTTAAATCAGGATAGCGTTCTACGGTAACTAAAAGTCGGGATAGGGCAGAGGATAGCCCGCTTTGTGCCTGTTGAAATTGTTGTAATTGTTCAGGAGTGATATTACTAGGGTCAATATTTACACCGGTAGCCTTTGCCCGTGCTTCTATGACTTCAGTAAGCGTATTTCTTTCAAAATCCGCAGCCCCCTGTACCGTTTTGACCAGGTTGCCAATTAAATCATTTCTACGTTGATAAGCACTTTCTACATTAGACCAGGAAGTTTGCGCATCTTCTTGAAGGGTAACTGCCTGATTATAACGTCCTGCAAATACCATATATAAAACGACAACAATAGCAATGATTATTGCTATGGGAACTAATACTTTTTTCATAATTTGTAATTAATAAGTGGTCAAAGTTGATTTTTTATTTTTAAAAGTTCTGACTTGATCCCTTCTAATTTTTGAACGATATGAAAATTAGTCATGGCAGCATCCTTTTGTTCTTTTAAATGTATTTTAGCACCTTCCAGGGTAAAACCACGTTCTTTTACCAGATGATAGATAAAAGATAGGTTCCTCACATCTTCCGGGGTGAACTTACGGTTGCCTTTTGCATTTTTCTTGGGTTTGATCATATCAAATTCCTTTTCCCAAAATCGGATCAAAGAAGTGTTCACTTGAAAAGCTTCGGCGACTTCTCCGATACTGTAATACATTTTTTCAGGTAAATCTACGTGCATCTAACTTCCTTTTTGTGGTTCAAAATTACCTTCTTCATCAAAAACTAACGGGTTTTCAGGAAAATCCTCGGTTGATAATGCTTTAATTTCTTTCAAAGCTCCTTTAGTATTATCCATAAAAGGATACACTTCGTCCTCTTGCTTTGCACTATATAATTTTCCTTTTATAAACTTCCCACTTCGATCAATTTCAACCGCAACTATCGGAGCGTATCCTTTAATTCCGGTTACATTAAAACGAGCATAGGTACAGAAATTACCTAAACTGTAAGCAATAAATCGATCTTTATATACTTCAAATCCCCGAGATACATGAGGTCCATGACCAAAAATTAAATCGGCACCTTCATCAATGAGTTCGTGAGCAAATTGATATACATTACCACGGTCTTCTCCATAATATCTTTCAGTAGATCTGGGAACATGCGTATGTTCAAAACCCTCAGCACCCCCGTGAAAAGAGACCAGGATAACGTCTGCCTTCTCTTTTAATTCACGTACAATACGTCTGGCATTCTTTATATTTTGAATCTTTAAGCAATCTTTGTTAGGAGCAAAAGCACAAAACCCGTAAGTAATTCCGTCTTTTTTAAAAACGGTGGATTCCTGAGCAAAAATACCTGCATAAGCAATGTTATACTTTTTCAAGGTTTTTGCCGTGTTTTTAATACCAATATCTCCAAAATCCCCAATATGGTTGTTGGCAATACTCATTACATTAAATCCGGCATCCTGAAGATAGGTGCCATAAGCTTCCGGAGAACGAAAAGAATAACATTTGGACGGATCGGAGCAGTTCTTAGCATTTTCTCCTGTATCCGTAAGGGTGCCTTCTAAGTTTCCAAAGAGTACATTGGCTTTTTGTAACAACGGCATGACATTTTTAAAAGGATGTTGACCGGGCGGTGGCAGGTAACTTACATTCGGAAAGTTCGTACCCATCATGATATCACCTACGGCCATTACCGTATAGGTTTGATAAGCAGCAATTTTTACTTCGTAAGATTCAAGTAATTCGGTTATGGAATCCAGTTCTTTTTCTGGTAGTAACTGGGCGTATGTAGTGACGTTTATAAAAAGAAAAAGTATCTGACAAAACAAAAATAGTTTTTTAAGCATCAATCCAGGGTTTCATTGATCAATGTAGATGCTTTCAGCATTTCATTAAATTCTTCCGTAGTCAAACTGCCGTAATAAAAATTACGGGGATTGATACGTTCACCGTCTTTAAATATTTCGTAATGCAGGTGTGGTGCTACAGATCTTCCGGTACTCCCTACATATCCGATAATATCACCTCTTTTTACTTTTTGTCCTTTTTTAACATTGTATTTACTTAGATGCGCATATAAACTCACATAATTAAATCCATGGTCAATACGCACGTGATTTCCGTATCCGGTAGAATTGGCATCAGCCCGGGTAATGGTGCCACTTCCAGAAGCAAAGATTGGAGTTCCGGAAGGAGCAGAAAAGTCCATACCGTAATGAAATTTTCTCGCCTTTGTAAAAGGATCACTTCGCCATCCGTAACCCGAAGCCATTCGTTTCATATCCGAATTTTTAATAGGTTGTATGGCGGGGATTGTAGTTAATAATTCTTCTTTTTGCTCAGCTAACTTGGCAATCTCATCCAGAGAGATGGATTGTACCGCGATCTGTTTAGTTAATTTATCAATTTGTTTTTTAGTATTGGTAATTAATTCCGAATTATCATACCCTTCATATCCTTTATAACGGTTAATCCCTCCGAAACCGGCATTACGTATTTCTTCAGGAACGGGCTGTGCCCCGAAGTATAATCGATAGATATTATCATCTCGTTCTGCAATTTCCTGTAATACTTTATGATCTTTCTTTAATTGCTTATTAATTAATTCGAACTGCAACTGCATGTTCTCCAGTTCTCTTTTATAGGCTTTCTCTTTAGGAGTTTCTAAAGCAGGAATATTTAAATAAATCAGGAGTAAAATAAAACCCGCTAGAAAAGCACCAAGTACTCCAAGAATGGCAATCCCAAACTTGCGACCTTTCTTTTGTTCTATTTTACGATAGGATAAGGTATCGCTGTCGTAGTAATATTTAACCTTTGACATAATATAATTTATACTATTTTTGCAGCATATTCGCTAATAATACCAGGTATTGCTAGCGTTCTATACAAATATAACAAAATGTAGTAGAGTTGGGGTATGATCGTATGACTAAAACCGGAAACTGGTAACAGGAATTCCTTAGCGTAAAAGATTCTTATAAAGAAATCAATACTATTCAATAACCACCTATTACACTAAACAAAACTCATCGTTGTGAAATCACAAGAAATTCGTAAACAATTTTTATCTTTTTTTGAATCCAAAAAACATAAGGTAGTTTCTTCTGCTCCTATGGTCATTAAAGATGATCCGACTCTTATGTTTACTAATGCCGGAATGAACCAGTTCAAAGAATATTTTCTTGGAAATGGTACGCCTGCTGCTGTTCGGATTGCAGATACACAAAAATGTTTACGGGTAAGTGGTAAACATAACGATCTGGAAGAAGTAGGGATGGATACCTATCACCATACCATGTTTGAAATGCTCGGTAACTGGAGTTTTGGGGATTATTTTAAGAAAGAAGCTATTCAGTGGGCCTGGGAATTATTAACCGAAGTTTATCAACTGGATAAAAATAGTTTGTATGTTTCGGTTTTTGAAGGAGCTCAAGAAGATCAATTGGAGTTGGATCAGGAGGCTTATGACCTCTGGAAAGCGATTGTAGATGAAGACCGAATTATCTTAGGAAATAAAAAAGATAATTTTTGGGAAATGGGAGAACAAGGTCCTTGTGGTCCCTGTTCTGAGATTCATATCGATTTACGGTCAGATGAAGAAAAAGGTAAAGTGCCCGGCAAAGATTTAGTAAATCAGGATCATCCGCTGGTGGTTGAAATCTGGAACCTGGTGTTTATGCAATACAACCGAAAAGCCGACGGGACACTTGAAAAGTTGCCTGCGCAGCACGTCGATACCGGAATGGGTTTTGAACGTTTATGTATGGCACTACAGGGCGTAAAATCTAATTATGATACGGATGTCTTTACGCCGTTAATTCGTGAGATTGAAACCATTACTTCACAAACCTATAAAAAAGAAAGCGATCCGAATGAGTTAGATGGGAAGGTAAGCGTGGCTATTCGTGTGATTGCAGATCATGTAAGGGCGGTTTCTTTTTCTATTGCAGACGGACAGCTACCTAGTAATACGGGGGCAGGTTATGTGATCAGACGTATTCTACGAAGAGCTATTCGCTATGGCTTTACCTTTTTAAATACTAAAGAACCTTTTATTTATAAGCTGGTAGAGACTTTAAGTAGTCAAATGGGAGCTACCTTTCCGGAATTAAAAGTTCAAAAAAACTTAATTATTAATGTAATTCGGGAGGAAGAACAATCATTTCTACGAACTTTGGACCAGGGGCTAGTGTTATTAGATAAAGTGATTGCCGAATCTACTACGAACAAAATACCAGGTGAAAAAGTTTTTGAACTTTACGATACCTTTGGTTTTCCGGAAGATTTAACCGCGTTGATTTTAAACGAACAGAAGTTTGCGTATGATAAAGAAAGTTTTGACCGGGAATTACAAAAGCAAAAAGACCGTTCCCGTAATGCTTCTCAGACTACTACGGAGGATTGGATTGTGTTACAACCCGAAGTTCAGAGTCAGTTTATTGGGTATGACCAGTTAAAAAGCGAAGTTGCTATTGTCAAATATAGAAAAGTGGAAAGTAAAAAGGAAGGAGTACAATATCAGCTAGTATTCGACCGTACTCCTTTTTACGCAGAAGGAGGGGGACAGGTAGGGGATAAAGGCTACCTGGAAGACACTAATGGAGATGTAGTTTATATTATAGATACCAAAAAGGAAAATAACCTGGCGATTCACTATGCCAAATCCTTACCTAAAGAAGTAACAGCCACGTTTACCGCGGTAGTAGATAAAAAGCAAAGGTTACGATCAGCGTCAAATCATTCTGCAACTCATCTTTTGCACCAGGCGTTACGTTCTGTACTAGGCAAGCATGTAGAACAAAAAGGGTCTATGGTGCACAGTGGATATCTTCGGTTTGATTTTTCTCATTTCGCCAAAGTATCCGAAGAAGAACTACAGCAGGTTGAAGATTTTGTCAATGCCCGTATTCGGGAAGCCTTACCGCTTCAAGAGCAAAGAGCAACCACTTATGATAAAGCAATAGCAGAAGGGGCTATCGCCTTATTTGGTGAAAAATATGGGGATTCAGTGCGGACGATCCGGTTTGGAGAGTCTATGGAATTATGCGGAGGTACACATGTGGATAATACCAGTGCTATTTGGCATTTTAAAATTACCGGTGAAAGTGCGGTTGCTGCTGGTATCCGTAGAATTGAAGCAATGACAGGGGATGCGGTTAAAGAATATTTTACCAGCCAATCTGATACTTTTTCTAAAATACGTAAAGAACTGAAAAATCCTAAAGACACGATTAAAGCCATACAATCTTTACAGAATGAAAATGCTGTCTTACGTAAACAGGTGGAAAGCTTATTAAAGGACAAAGCAAAAAATCTTAAAGCATCTCTAATATCTGAGTTTGAAGATATCGACGGAGTTCAATTTTTGGCTAAAAAAGTTTCGCTGGATACCTCCGGATTAAAAGATTTGTCTTTTGAATTAGGCAAAGAAGTGTCAAATGCTTTTATTTTGTTAGCGTCTCAGCAGAATGACAAAGCATTATTGTCATGTTATGTAGCAAAAGAGTTGGTTGAGACTAAAGAATTAAACGCCTCGACTACCGTAAAAGAACTAGGAAAGTACATCCAGGGAGGTGGAGGAGGTCAAGCTTTCTTTGCAACTGCCGGAGGCAAAAATCCCGAAGGTATTGAAGAAGCTTTACAAAATGCGCGAAAGATTGTTAGTAAAGTAACTACATAAATGAAATTATATACTCAAGTTCCGCTACAAGATCAAAATCCTAAAATATCCTATCATGATAATATGGTACTTCTGGGATCTTGTTTTGTAGAGAATATAGCAGAAAAACTATCCTATTTTAAATTCCGGCATATTTTAAATCCTTTTGGTATTTTATTTCATCCTAAGGCTATTGAAACTTTGCTTTGGATGGCTGTTAATAAAGAGCGGTATACAAAAGAGGACTTATTTCAGTATAACAATTTATGGCATTCGTTTGATGCGCATTCTTCTTTAAGTCATGCCGAAGACTATAAAGTATTGAGTAATCTTAATACGGGTGCTTCTAATTTATTTTCTGCACTACAAAATGCAAATTATATCTTTATCACCTTAGGAACAGCGTGGGTATATCAATTGAAATCTATTGACTTAATTGTCGCAAATTGCCATAAAATACCTGCATCTGAATTTGAAAAGAAACTATTGTCGGTAAATGATCTGGTGAGTTCGCTTTACAATAGTATCGAATTGATCAGACAAGCAAATCCAACTTGTAATATTATCTTTACAGTCTCTCCGGTAAGACACGTAAAAGATGGCGTTATAGAGAATAGTCGTAGTAAATCGCATTTGGTAACGGCTGTACACACAGTACTAGAAGAAGATAAAAATATCAATTATTTTCCTTCTTATGAAATCCTTATGGACGAATTGAGAGATTACCGGTTCTATAAACAAGATTTGCTACATCCCAATGAAACGGCCATTCAGATTATATGGGAACGATTAGTAGCAACCTGGTTTTCTAAAGAAGTACAACATGAAATAAAAGAAGTTGATTCCATACAAAAAGGATTATTACATCGTCCTTTCCATGAAGAAAGCGAACAACACCAAAAGTTCAAAACAGACCTGCAAAATAAGATAGCCAGCATTCAGCAAAAATTTCCGTTTATGAAATTTGAGAATGAAATAGATAATTAATCCCGGGATAAAAACATTTCTAATTCCAGTTTTTCCTTTGCTTTAAATTCAGTGTTATAAATAACTATTCCGGCCTTAAAAAAATCAATCGCACAAATAACATCCGGGTCTTCTTTTACTTTTTCCCAGGCCTGTTGCATATCAGGAGTCCAGTAAATATCGTCAAAAACGATTACCGCATTTCTGGCATAAAAAGGTTTTAACTGGTTAAAATAAGAAACTGTAGGTTCGTATTTGTGATTACCGTCAATAAATACAAAGTTGAGTTCAAGGTCTTCTATTTTTAAAACCTCCGGTAGCGTATCTTTAAAATCACCTTGTATTACCTCAGTTTCCACCGAAACATTTAGCTTCGAAAATTGTTCTCTTGCTATTTCGCACAATCGAGGAATTCCTTCTAAAGTAATAAACTGGTGATAAGGCCTATCCTCTATGGCAGTTAAATAATATTGCCCTGAAACTCCTAGATTGGTCCCTATTTCAAGAACACAAGAGGCGTTCATTTCTTTAATTATCAAATGTAAAAATTGACACCATATCTTGGGAGAAGCTGCTTTTTCGCAAATTTCGCTTACACTTGCCTTTTGGTCAGACCCAAAAAAATCATAACTTATAATTTCATCAGATTGTAACAAGCGATCCCGATATTCTTCAAGGATTTCAAATTGTGCTAATTCCTCATTCGTATATTCCTTATTTCTAACCCTTTTAAACACCCGTAGGATATTTCGGGTAGATGCATGGTGATGGTGTAATGCGTCCATGGATTTTTTTAAACGCAAATTACTGGTAATTAGATGCTTTGCTTTTTTGATTTTTTTTACCATAATTCTTACAAAACTTGTGGTTTAGAGTAAGGTAAAAATAATGCATTCATTATAAAGTAACTACATAAAGTATTTAATTTTCCCTTAAAATCGGACGCATTAATTTTTCTAATTGCATTCCGCGCGAACCTTTTAATAATATTCCTTCATGTTTTACCATCAATTTTTCAAATATAGGTCTTGCATTTTCCGTATTTTTTACTTTTACAGTAGATGATGTCTCTGGGGTAGTAGTAGAAAAGTGTTCTCCTATTAATAGAATAGTCGTAAATTCCTTTTTTTCTGCATAGGCTACAATTTCTTTATGTTCTGCCGTACTTTCTTCCCCTAATTCAAACATATCACCTAATACTACCAATTTCGTTTTAAAACTCATTCGTTCAAAATTATCAAGGGCAGCTTTCATGCTTGATGGATTCGCATTATATGCATCCAGTAGTATAGTTCGATCATCTGTTTTAATTATTTGAGATCGATTGTTATTAGGAATGTAATTTTCTATCCCTTCTTTAATTTTTTCCGGACTTACTTTAAAATAAGTGCCTATTGCTATTGCACACGCAATATTAGTTATATTGTAATCACCGACTAATTGGGTTTTAATATTTTGATCCTGAAAAGAAATTCCAACGTATTCTGAATCACTATTGCTTTTCACTTTTACGTCTGCGTCTACACTTTGTGTTGTAAAACTAAATTTCCTGATATTTTCTGTTTTCTTTAAAAGCTTTTTATCATCAGTATTTATAAATACCAGTTTTTTATTTGAACGTAGGTATTGGTACAATTCGGTTTTTCCTTTTAAAACTCCTTCAATACCACCAAAACCTTCTAAATGTGCTTTTCCAATATTGGTAATATAACCGTAATCAGGTTGAGCAATACTACATAAAAATTCAATTTCCTTCTGATGATTGGCTCCCATTTCCACAATTCCTATTTCGGTATTGCGATCCATGGATAATAAAGTAAGAGGTACTCCGATATGGTTATTAAGATTTCCCTTAGTAGCTACCACCTGGTAAGACTGAGATAACACAGCAGCAATTAATTCTTTAGTAGTTGTCTTTCCGTTACTTCCGGTAAGGGCAATAATAGGTAGGTCTAGATAGGATCGGTGATAAGTAGCTAAGTTTTGAAGTGTTTGTAATGTGTTTTCTACTAATATATATCGATAATCATGTTCATCATAAAATTGAGAATCATCAACAATAGCGTAGCTTGCACCACGCTCGATAGCTTTAGACGCGTAAGTATTACCATTAAAATTATCACCACTTAAAGCAAAAAATAAGTTGCCTTGCTGTAAGGTTCGGGTATCTGTATTAATCCCGGTACTGGTTAAAAACAGCTGATGAATTTCAGAAATGTCCATATGTAAATAGCGTTCAGAATAACAAGAAATATACTAATTTCCTTTGGGGATACGATAAATTTCATCGTTTAACTAAAAAAACTTTTACTTCCCCTCTTTCTGAAGTGAGAATGGAATGGGGTGCCTATTAAATATGTAAACCTGTCACTGAGCATTCTCTGATAAATAAAAAATTCAAAAAGTTGAGTTTGTTGGAACCCCTGCACAATCATAAAGTAACCAACCATTTCAATATCAGTAAATGCAGGATAAAAGTAAACCTTACTGTTTCCAGCAAGGTTTAGTAAACGAATTTTTATATATTTTCCTAGCGACTATTTAGGTTTAATATGCTTAGGTGTTTTCTTGTTTTTAGCTTTTTCACCCACTCGCGACATTGCATTTCTAAATCCGATAAAATCAGTTGCCATATCCTGCGGGAAGAATCTTCTTTGTGCCGGGTCTAGCCAATATGCACGATCTTTCCAGGAACCTCCTTTATACACTCGTACTTCATCACTAACGATCGTAGTACGAGTACTGGATTCGTCGTACTGTCTTTTCATTTTAGAAGGGTTATCTTCGTCAGGTCCTACGCTATGACGTGGAGAATTGTACATTTGACGATTAGGCAAGGTTTCATCCTGAAAACCTTCGTAGTACCTGGAAGAACTTTTATCTCCATCTCTAAAATTTCTGTTTTCGCTCTGAGTAAAGTTAGTCCTTAAGTAGGTTTCATTTTCATCAATCGGTATTTGTAAAATTCCTCCTGGTAAGACCCGAGCAACGATTTTACCATTACTTAAAGTATCGTAAACAATAGAATCCGTAGTTACGATCTTCACCGTTCCATCAGGGTTGATAGCATTTTTAGTATATATATTACCTCTGTAGTAATTGAAGTCATTGTACTCATCATCTACAATAGGTCTGTATACATCTGCAACCCACTCTGCTACGTTACCAGCCATATCATATAAACCATAATCGTTAGGTTCATACGACTTTACCGGTGCGGTAATATCAGCTCCATCATCACTCCATCCGGCAATTCCACCGTAATCTCCATCACTTTGTTTGAAGTTAGCTAATTGATCACCACGGGTTCTTCTTTTTCCGGAACGGGTATACATACCATCCCAAGGATATTTTTTTCTACCTCTATAGATATTATAACTTCTTAATTCAACTAATCCCAGGGCAGCATACTCCCATTCTACTTCAGTTGGAAGTCGGTATTGTGGTAAAAGCAAACCGTCTTTTCTTTGGATATATAACCCGGTAGAATCATTATTTTTTTCATAACGTTGTGAAGCTCGTCCTCCTCGGGTAGCTTCATCGTTACCACCATAAGTTTGATTAGGTGCATTTAAATATGTGTCCGTATCAAATGTACTTTCTGCGGATACATCTTCGAGTGGAGCACCTTCTCTAATAATTCCTTGTTCTTCCAGTATTTTTTCATTTACCCGGTTTGTTCTCCAGTTACTAAATTCAACTGCCTGAATCCAGTTAACTCCAACTACAGGGTAATTTGCATAAGCCGGATGACGTAAATAGTTATTGGTCATCATCTCATTAAAACCTAAACGATTTCTCCAAACCAGGGTATCCGGTAAAGATCCCTGATAAATGTTTTTATACTTAGGTTCTGTAGGAGGGTAAACACTTTTTAACCAATCCAGATATTCAAGGTACATAATATTAGTAACCTCTGTTTCATCCATATAAAAGGACTGAACGTGTTGTTGGCTTGGCGTATTATTCCAGTCGTGCATCACATCATCCTGAACACGGCCCATCGTAAAAGTACCACCTTCTACAAAAACAAGACCCGGACCGGTCTCTTGTTCCTTGTATTCTGTATTTACTTGAAAACCGCCTTCTTTAGAATTGTACTTCCAACCGGTTGCTCTGGAACTGTCACCGTAATCATTTTTACTACAGCTGACTAAGAAAACACCAACGGTAAGAACCATTAGCGAGTTAAAAACTAACGAGTTTTTCATAATTTTAAGTTCGTTAAAGTAGACTTTAGGGTTCGCAATATACTAATAAACGTTAAATTTACCCTAACATTTTTTAAAATTTATCAAATATCATATTTTTCTATTTAACAATATCTGACTTTTGGTAGAACGTTCTATATTCCCGTTTATTATTATTTTTGAAGAAATTCTAATATTTAGTAAGCACTAAACTGCAGATGAAATCGTTATAGATTATGATGAAAAAGATACTCCTCTTACTAATACTGGGTCATTTCGCACAGGCTTTTGGCCAGACAACAAAAAAAATTGCCATCACCTGGAAAGAAATTTTTTATGAAACGACTACGGCAAATTTCAAATTCCCTGCTTTTGATCGACAATTTTTAGAGTACCAGGACCCTGGGGTCATTTATTATGTAAATCAATGGAAAACTCCTGGATCCATAGATGCAAACACTGCAAAAATTAGTAATGTTTCCTTTGAACCTATTAGTAAAGAGCAATTAAAAAATCTTACTATAAGCGACATTCCGGAGCAAATTGATTTTAAAGTATCTTCCATAAACTTTAATGGAAGTCCGGGGATTCATCTGAAGTTAAAACCTTTTGTAAGGAAAGGAAGCCAATATCAGAAGATCACCAGTTTTGACCTTTCTTATGCTAATGGAGTATCTACAAAAAACTTCCGTAGAAAAATGGGGTTGACTTCTTCGGTGCTGGCAAATGGAGACTGGTTTAAATTTCAGGTAGGAGAAACAGGCGTTTACAAAATTTCTGCATCTTTCTTAGAAAGTATGGGTATTGATCTATCAAATGTTAACCCAAATACGTTAAAAATTTATGGTAACGGTGGTGCTATGTTGCCCTTACGTAATATGGACAATACCCAATTTGGCTTAAGAGAAAATGCCATACAAATAATAGGGGGAGAGGATGGGATTTTATCCGGTGATGACCATATTTTATTCTATGGAGAAGGAACTATGGGGTTTAATCAGGAAAATATGACTCATTTAAATCTATATGATGACCGGTCATTTTACTATATTACTTACGGAGGCAATCCGGGTAAACGTATAGCTGCTTATGTGGAACCTACGGGAGCCGCAACTACACAAATAAATCAGTTCACCGAAAATCAATTCGTGGAAAAAGACGAGGTGAACCTAGGTTCTTTAGGAAGACGTTGGTTCGGAGATAATTTTGATATTGAGAACACCAAAAATTACAGTTTTAATTTTCCCAACCTGGTAACTTCTGAACCGGTAGAAATAAGTGTACAGGCAGCTGCTTCCGCAGAGTCTTCTACTTCTATGGATATTAATGTCAACGGAACCAATCTTCAAACCATAACCTTCGGAACTACCGGGAGTTTAACGGTTGCTAGTGGTTCCGGGACTACTTCTACATTCAATGCTTCCTCAGATAATATCAACGTACAATTAACCTATAATAATGGACAAAACCCCCGGGCACAGGGATATCTGGATTATATCAGTATTACAGCAACAAGGGCATTAAGAGGAACCGGATCTCAATTTCAGTTTTCTAATCAGGATAATGCTTTACAAACAGGTATTGCTGCTTACCAGATTACTAATGCTTCTTCTATCACCCAGGTTTGGGATGTATCGAATCCGACCAATATAACCAGATTGACCAATACCTCCGGAACCCTAACTTTTAAAAGTAGGTTGGGAGATCAAAATAAGAAATTTGTAGCCTTAACTGCTACGGATTTTTTGGATCCGATTCAGGATTCTGAACCTAAAGTAGATAATCAAAATATTAAAGGAACTATTTTTCTAAACCAACAACAACAATTTCAGGATGTAGACTACTTAATTATTGCAAGAAAAGAATATCTTTCTTCGGCAAACCGACTCGCAGAACATCATAGGAGCCGTAACGGATTTAATGTAAAAATTCTAACCTTAGCTGATATTTATACAGAATTTTCCAGTGGAAAACAAGATATTGTGGCTATTAGAAATGTAATAAAATATGTATATGATAATGCCTCTGAGGAGAGTAAAAGATTAAAATACCTCGCATTACTAGGAGACGCCTCGGTAGACTATAAAGATAGATTGCCAGATAATACAAATGTAGTTCCAATCTTTCATTCTCTACGTAGCTTCTCAACCTTATCTTCATTTGCTTCAGATGATTTCTTTGGATTTATGGACCCGGAAGAAGGTCTGGTGCAAGGTAGTGATAAGCTGGATATTGCCGTAGGGAGAATTCTGGCAGGTTCCCCACAACAAGCTGAAAGAATGGTTGATAAGATCGTAAATTATAACAGCAAACCTTCTTTTGGAAGATGGCGAAATTCAATTTTATTAGTAGCTGATGATGTAGATGTGGATTGGGAGGAAGCCATACAGCTTAATCTGAACGATTTGGGGGATCGCCTTTTTGAAAGCAAACCCTTTTTTAATATTGAAAAAGTATATGCTGATGCCTTTAGGCAACAATCTTCTTCTTCAGGTTTTAGGTATCCTAAAGTAACCGAAGCGATAAACACCAATATTGAAAAAGGTGCCTTGCTAATTAATTATTTTGGTCATGGAGGTGAAGATGGTTTAGCCAAAGAATTTATTTATACAAAATCTGATGTTCAAAATTTAACGAATCAAAATCGGTATCCTTTATTTATTACGGTTACCTGTGAATATACTAAATTTGACAACCCTCTACGGGCAACGGCAGGAGAGTTGTTATACAATAATCCCGAAGGAGGAGCGATCAGCCTTATTACTACAACCAGAAGTATTGACGTTAGAACAGGTATTCGTTTTAATAACCAGATCACTGAATTTCTTTTTCCGGAAGGAGATAATTACCCCTCGGTGGCAGAAGCCGTACGCCTTACCAAAAATGAATCTTCAAGTAATGATATTCGAGTTGTATTTTATATTGGTGATCCCGCTTTAAAATTAGCCATTCCGGAACCTAACGTTCGCTTAACCCAAATTAACGGTACTCCGATTGGCAATGATACCATCCCTTTACAAGCTTTGGGACGCGTGAAAATAGCAGGAGAAGTGGTTTCAAATACCGGACAGGTTTTGACAGATTATAACGGTGTTCTATCGTCGGCTATTTATGATAAAAATATTGAACGCAATACGCTAGCAAATGATAATACCCGTGATAGTGGTGGTGAAATTATAAAACTGGATTTTACAACCTTGGGTGAAATTATCTTTAGAGGAAAGGCTTCGGTTACCTCGGGTCAGTTTGAATTTGATTTTGTGGTACCCAAAGATATCAATATATCCGAAGGAAACGGACGGATTAGTTTTTATGCGGAAGAAGCAGAGGTTGCTCAAGATAGAACAGGGGCTAGTAATAATATTGTAATAGGTGGTATTAACGAAAACGCCCCCGAAGATAACCAGGGGCCGGAGATACAACTATTTATGAATGATGAAAATTTTGTATCCGGTGGCGTAACGGATCGTTCTCCCATACTTATCGGAAAACTACAGGATGAAAACGGAATCAATACAGCCAGTGGGATCGGACATGATTTATCTGCTATTTTAGATGATGACGAATCTAACCCGATTATCCTAAATGATTTTTATGAAACCGAATTGGATGATTTTACCCGTGGGGTGGTAAATTTTAAACTTAGGAATTTGGAGCCGGGCTTACATACGCTTCGTTTAAAAGGTTGGGATGTTTACAATAATGCCGGCACACAGGAAATTCAATTTATCGTAGCCGAAGATTCCGGTTTAGCTTTAGATAACGTTCTTAACTATCCGAATCCTTTTATCAGCAATACTCAGTTTTGGTTTGAACACTCAAGTAGTATTTCAGATGTATTAGAAGTTCAGGTTCAGGTATTTACTGTATCGGGAAAGGTAGTGTGGACAACCAATCAAACCCTGTCCGGAAAGACCAGTTATAAAGAAGAAATACAGTGGGATGGACGGGATGACTTTGGCGACAGAATAGGAAAAGGTGTCTATGTATATAAGATATCCGTAAAATCTACGTTAACTAATGAACGGGTAGAAGAATTTGAAAAACTCGTAATACTTTAAACGCTAAATTACTTTATATTTATCAAAATTTAATTTTCTTATGAAAAAGTTTATAATCTTCGGATTAATCTGCTTTACGTTTTTCAATGGTAGGGCACAGGGAGAAGGTAACAGACCTACCAGAGCAATTACAACTGCAGTCCCTTTTTTATTAATTGCAGCAGACGCAAGAGCAGCGGGTCTGGCAGATCAGGGAGTAGCTACTTCATCAGATGCTTTTTCTCAACAATGGAATCCGGCAAAATATGCTTTTTCAGAAATGCAACAAGGGGTAGGGGTGAATTATTCACCGTACTTAAGTAGCCTTGTGAATGATATAGGATTAGGTAATTTAACCTATTACAATCGTTTTGATGAGAGAATGGCAATTGCAGCAAGCTTAAAATATTTTAGTTTAGGAGAAATCGTTTTCAGGGAAAATGCAAATGATTTGGGGATTACTCAGCAACCAAATGAACTTACCTTTGATGTGTCCTATGCATTACAGTTATCTGAAACCTTTTCGATGGCCGTAGCCGGTCGTTATTTACGTTCGGACCTTCAATTAGATCGGGTTTCCGAAGCAGAAGCCGCAAGCGGATTTGGAGTAGATGTTGCCTCTTTCTATCGAGGTCCCGAAATTGCAATGAATTCTTTTAACGGTCGTTTAAGAGCAGGTGCGGTTATTTCTAATATCGGACCAAAACTTAAGTATGACGATGCCGGACAAGAAAGTTTTATTCCTACCACTATTAGATTAGGTGCAGGTTTTGATTTTATCCTGGATGAATATAACAGAATTACCCCTTCCATAGAATTTGCTAAATTGTTAGTGCCAACGCCTATTGAACCTACAGATAGCGATGGTAATGGTGAAATAGATCGTAACGAACAAATAGCCGCACAGAATGAGTATGAAGATATTAGTTCGTTCGGAGCCATATTTTCTTCCTGGGGAGATGCTCCCGATGGATTTAGTGAGGAATTGCAAGAATTTACCTGGTCATTAGGGGCAGAATATATGTATCGAGATGTTTTTGCTTTTAGGGCAGGATATTTTAATGAAGCCGAAGAAAAGGGGGCACGTAAGTTTATTTCTCTGGGTGCCGGGTTTAAGTATACTATAGTGAATATTGATCTATCCTACTTGTTTAATGCAGGTAGTACGAATAACCCATTAGAAGGTACGCTACGATTCGGACTTTCCTTTAATTTTGGAGAGCAGTACTACGATAGATAATATATATCTAAATAGTGCAATAGCTAAAAAACTATTTCTATATAAAGATAAAAGACCCCAAAGGTTTCTAAAACCTTTGGGGTCTTAATAGTTCCTGGTTACTATCAATATGGCTATAGTTATATTGCAATATTAAATAGCATAGAAGATCTATGTTATTTGATGTTAATTTGGCGATAAACTTTACTTTTACAAACATGAAGGAGATAAAAATAACCACTTCTCTTACTGTTTTCTCGGATATTTCGGCTTTGCCGGATCATATAGAGGAGTTAATGAAGCAGGCTATTCAAATACGAGAACAGGCGTACGCTCCGTATTCAAACTTCTTTGTAGGAGCAGCTATTTTATTAGAAAATCAAAAGGTAGTCCTGGGCAATAACCAGGAGAACGCCTGTTACCCTTCCGGATTATGTGCTGAACGTACGGCTATTTTTAACGCCGGTGCTAATTATCCCGGAGTAAAAATAGAAGCTATTGCTATTTCGGCACGATCAAAACAGTACCAAGTAAGGAAACCGGTACCTCCCTGCGGATCCTGTCGGCAAGCCATTTCAGAATACGAACATAAACAAGCTACAGCTATTCCTATTTATTTTATGGGCGAAGCAGGAGAAGTGTATGTATCCGGTTCATTATCTAATTTACTGCCATTTACTTTTGATAATACCTATTTATAAGGTAAACAAAACATTTTATACAATATCTTCTTTTACCATACTAAGTAATATGCTATTTTTGTGCGGAATTGTAATTTTAATTATTAATTAAAATTACAATTCATTTAATTACATAAAGCAACAACCCGCATTATACATTTTTATGAAAGAAATAACTAAAGAAGTTTATCTAAAATGGTACGAAGATATGCTGTTTTGGAGAAAGTTCGAGGATAAACTAGCTCAGGTATATATTCAACAAAAAGTAAGAGGTTTTCTACATTTATACAATGGGCAGGAAGCCATACTTGCCGGTGCGTTGCATGTAATGGATTTAACAAAGGATAAAATGATTACCGCTTACCGGAATCACGTACAACCTATCGGGATGGGAGTGGATCCTAAACGTGTCATGGCAGAGTTATTTGGCAAGGGTACCGGTACCTCACAAGGATTGGGGGGATCTATGCATATTTTTTCAAAAGAGCACCGGTTTTACGGTGGGCATGGTATTGTAGGAGGCCAGATTCCATTAGGAGCGGGCTTGGCTTTTGCCGATAAATATTTTAAAAAGGATGCCGTAACCTTAACTTTTATGGGAGATGGTGCCACTCGTCAGGGGTCTTTACACGAATCTTTTAACCTGGCGATGTTATGGAACTTACCAGTAGTTTTTTGCGTGGAAAATAATGGATATGCTATGGGTACGTCTGTTGCCAGAACGGCGAACCATACGGATATCTGGAAATTGGGGTTAGGATATGAAATGCCTTGTGGCCCGGTAGATGCTATGAACCCTGTAAAAGTAGCAGAAGCTCTGGATGAAGCTATAACCCGTGCCCGAAGCGGAGGAGGACCTACCTTCTTAGAATTAAAAACCTATCGATACAGAGGACACTCCATGAGTGATGCACAAAAATATAGAACCAAAGATGAAGTTGCCGAGTATCAAAAAATTGATCCGATTACCCAGGTATTGGATGTAATTAAGGAAAAAAACTACGCAACTGAAGAAGAAATAAAAGCAATGGATAAAAGGGTAAAGGATAAAGTCGCAGAATGTCAAAAATTTGCCGAAGAATCCGATTTCCCTGAAAAAAGCGTCATGTATGACGTTGTATACGAACAAGAAGATTATCCGTTTTTAGCACATAAACCCGTTTAAATTATGGCAACAGTAATTAATATGCCCCGACTTAGCGATACCATGGAAGAAGGTGTGGTCGCTAAATGGTTAGTAAATAAAGGAGATAAGGTAAGTGAAGGAGATATACTTGCCGAAATCGAAACGGATAAGGCTACGATGGAGTTTGAATCTTTCTACGAGGGTACCCTTTTGCATATCGGTATTCAGGAAGGTGAAACTGCTCCGGTAGACCAGTTATTAGCAATAATCGGAGATGAAGGTGAAGATATTTCCGGGTTGTTAAACGGATCTGCGTCTTCTAACGGAAGCGAAGAAAAAACAAATAGTAGTAAAGAGGATACTTCTTCAAAGGAAGAAACTACAACTGATTCAGGTTCAGATTCAGACTCCGGAGAAATTCCGGAAGGGGTTGAAATTATCACCATGCCCCGGCTAAGTGATACCATGGAAGAAGGTACGGTTGCAAGTTGGCTTAAAAAAGTAGGAGATGCCGTAGAAGAAGGAGATATACTTGCTGAAATTGAAACGGATAAGGCTACGATGGAGTTCGAATCTTTTTACAACGGTACGCTTTTACATATTGGTATTCAGGAAGGAGAAACCGCAAATGTGGACGCCCTATTAGCTATTATCGGACCGGAAGGAACTGATGTTTCCGGTTTAAAGGATGGAAAAATACCTTCTGGTGCTTCATCTTCCGGAGAAAAAGCAGATTCACCTAAGGCTGATAGTAAAGAAGAACACAAAGAAGAGGCAGAATCTTCTAGTGCCAATGAAGGAAGTCAAAAGCAAACCAATAACGGAAGAATATTTGTTTCGCCTTTAGCAAAAAAGATTGCAGAAGATAAAGGGATTGATTTAAATAAGGTTCAGGGATCCGGAGAAAACGGTAGGATTGTTAAAAAAGATATTGAATCGTATACGCCTTCTGAAAGTAGTACTTCTGTAGAAACAGTACCGGATAAGGATAGTAATTTTGCAGCACCTCCGGTTCAAACTTTTACGCCTGCCGGTGAAGAAGTATTTGAAGAAGTTAAAAATTCTCAGATGCGAAAAGCAATTGCAAAAAGCCTTTCTGCATCTAAGTTTACAGCACCACACTATTACCTGACTATCGAAGCGGATATGAGTAATGCAATGGCTTCTCGTAAAACCATTAATGCGATACCGGATATAAAAGTGTCCTTTAATGATATGGTGGTGAAGGCTTGTGCCATGGCACTGGTAAAGCATCCGCAAGTGAACACGCAATGGAAGGATGATGTAACTAAGTATGCTAAGCATATAAGTATCGGAGTGGCAGTAGCAGTTCCTGATGGACTTGTCGTACCAGTATTACCTTTTACAAATGAGATGTCACTAACTCAAATTGGGGCTAAAGTGAAAGATCTGGCAGTAAGAGCGCGGGATAAAAAATTGACGCCACAGGAAATGAGTGGTAGTACATTTACCGTATCTAATTTGGGGATGTTCGGAATTCAGGAGTTTACCTCTATTATTAACCAGCCTAATTCGGCAATATTATCCGTAGGGGCTATCGTAGAAAAACCGGTGGTTAAAGAAGGAGCTATCGTTGTCGGACATACTATGAAGGTAACTTTAGCTTGTGATCATCGTACGGTAGACGGAGCTACGGGAGCGCAATTTTTACAGACATTACGACAATATTTGGAAAATCCGGTAACTATGTTGGCGTAATAATTTTTATACTAAATCAAGGAGCTGTTTAAAAATAGCGTACTTTATTATATTCGTTGAGTAGAAGAAGGTAGTATGAGTATTGTAGTTAATACTTAAAATTACTGTTGATAATTATTAGTGTTCGGTTAAAATAAATAAATGCATATAAACTATAGTAAAACAAGGTAATTTTAAACTTTAAAGTGTTTGGAAGTTGCTTTTTTTACTTTTTTAAAAATAATTTATTTTTTTAGCGCGAATAATTTTATAATATTGATTATCAATATTATAATTAGTAGTCCTGATTCTTGGTTCTAAAAGCGATAGCGACCTGCCCGTCAGCTGGCGGGTCTTGAATGTTTACCGGATACTAATGTAAATAATTATAAAACTATTGTCGAACGGCTTTTTACCATAACCATATTTGTATGCCCAGACCTATACATAATATTAAAAAGAAAGTACTATCAGATGCAAAGTATACTACTTACGAGTATACTTTTGATTATGAAGTTAGTAAAAATAGACTGGAATCCCATAAACGAATTGTTTTTGATCATGGGGACGGGGCTTCTGTATTGATGTATCATAGACAAAATAAAACGGTACTGTTAACCAGGCAGTTCCGATTACCTACCTTTTTAAACAAGCATAAATCCGGATACTTAGTTGAGGTATGTGCAGGAATGTTAGACGGGGATACGCCTGAAGATTGCGTACGTAAAGAAGCAATCGAAGAAACCGGTTATGAAGTATTTAATCTTGAAAAAGCATTTGCGCCTTATGCATCCCCGGGTGTCATGACAGAAATTGCGCATCTTTTTGTTGGTGAATATGATCATAGCAAACGACCCGGTAAAGGAGGGGGGCTTGCTGAAGAGCATGAACATATCGAAATTCTAGAAATGGATTTTAATACTGCCTATCAAAAAATATTAACAGGCGAAATTAAAGATGCGCGAACCATCCTTTTACTACAATATTTAAAAATTAAAAATCCGTTTTAAATGATTACTCAAGTCTGTAAATACGCACTTTTTTTACCAATAATTATAGTTAGTTTTCTATTTCACAATTGCGAATCTAAAAAAGAAACGGTTGAAGCTTCTGAGCCTGTAAAAGAAGATAATAGTTCAACAGATGATAGTAGTGATAATAATAAAGTTACAGAAGCAGAACGAATTTTAAGTTTTCTGGCGGATGATGCTTTACAAGGACGAGATAGTGGTAGTAAAGGATTAGAGAAAGCAGCTGATTTTATTCAAAAAGAACTAACTTCTTATGGAGTAGTCCCTTTTAAAACTTCTTACCTTGATACTTTTGTGGCACAAGGTGAAAATACGTATAATGTTTTAGGATATCTACCGGGTAACGATTCAAAATTTGCAGATGAAATGGTTATTATTGGCGCACATTATGATCATATCGGTACGGCAAAAGCAGTTGCAGGAGATATCATTGCAAACGGTGCCAATGATAATGCTTCCGGAACAACTGCAGTTTTGCTATTGGCCAAAAAACTAGCTGAGCAAAAAAGTAATAAACGTAGTGTACTCTTTGCTTTGTTTAGTGCTGAAGAGAAAGGCTTGATTGGCTCAAAACATCTGGCAAAAGAATTGAAAGAAGCAGGTAAAGATGTTTATGTAATGCTAAATTTTGAAATGATAGGAGTCCCGTTAAATGATAAAGATTACACAGCTTATATTACCGGTTTTGAATTATCTAATTTTGCAGAAAAAATCAACGAATATAGTAAGCAACCGGATTTGATTGGCTTTTTACCAAAAGCCAAAGAATTCAACCTTTTTAGGCGAAGTGATAATTATCCTATTTATGAATCTTTAAATATCCCTAGTCAAACTATTTCTACTTTTGATTTTACTAATTATGATTATTACCATCATGTAGATGATGAAGCTTCTCAAATGAATTATCCTTTTATCAACACCTTAGTAGAAAAGATAACTCCTGCGGTTACCATGCTAACACAAACTGAAACTAAGGAGATCAAATTCAAACAGTAATAGATATTTAATTCAATTATGAAAAATATTATTGTTACCGGAACAAGTAGGGGTATAGGATTTGAATTGGTAAAAAATTTTGCCGCGCAAGACCATCAGGTACTAGCACTTTCCCGTAACGAAGAACCTGTTAATACTTTAAAATTAGAGAATGTAACTACGCTTGCTTTTGATCTGGCAAAATCAGAAGATACACATAAAGTTGCGCAGTTTGTTGAGAATAACTGGAAAACGGTTGATGTTTTAATTCACAATGCAGGATTATTAGTAAACAAACCCTTCTTGGAATTATCCCTAACAGATTTTGAAAAAGTATACCAGGTTAATGTTTTTGGAGTGGCAATGCTTTCTCAAAAAATAATACCATTTATGAATACAGGGGGTCATGTGCTTACGGTAAGTAGTATGGGTGGTATCAGGGGAAGTAGCAAATTTCCGGGTCTAACTGCTTACAGTTCTAGTAAGGGGGCAGTCATTACCTTAAATGAAGTACTAGCCGAAGAATTTAAAGAACAAAAAATTTCCTTTAATACCTTAGCTATAGGTGCAGTGCAAACAGAAATGTTGGCAGAAGCCTTTCCTGGATATGAAGCCCCGTTACAAGCTCACGAAATGGCAGAATATATTGCAAATTTTGCAATGGATGGAGCCAAATATTACAATGGCAAGACCCTAGAAGTATCCAGTACTACTCCTTAGTAATTTAAAATTTTAAGTTTTTATACTTATAAAACTGGTCAACAGTTAACAATTCTTTCATTTCGTCATTTTGTGCGTAAATGATTGAGTTAAGTTCTGTTGTTTTTTGAGGATAGGGTAGTTCTGATTGAATTACCTCGTTTGCTTTCTTTGAATATTGATATATTTTTTTTTGAACGACAAGGCTAGTATAATGATCCAGATCTAGTTCTTTCTGAAGAAATACGGCTCGTTCCCGCGCCATAGATCGTAATAATTTATCTTGTTTAGATGCCTCTTTCTTCTTCTCTTTACGATCTTCTTTTTCAGAGGTTGAAGCTTCCATATAGTCAGCTTCCATATCAACATCCATATTGCTTCCCGAAGCAGGTATGTTTTTACTAATTTTCTGTTTTTGATCGGATGTATTTTGTGCTAGTTTTTTAGAAGTATCCTGTGAATTACTATGTACAGCATACAGCAAACAAAGTACTAATAAAATATTTCTCATCATCTATTTATTTTTAATTGGTAGTTTGTAATTCAAATTATAGTTTGGTTGTTAACATTTTTATACCTATTGCTAAATCAACGGGAAAAAACCTGAATTTTTGCGTTTAAAATCCTCACTTCAGCTATCGTTATACCTACGTTTACGTCTTAATCATTAACTATTTCCTTTATAAATCTTTCATGCCGTCTCATATTTATTTAGCTATATATGGCACTACTTCCTTCAAATTTAGAAAATTATAGCTATAGTAAAAGTAATTTGGTCAATCTCTTCTTGCATATCGTATAAATTTTGACTTTATACGTTATATAGAAATGTTGTTAAATAATTCTGTTTAAGATATAAAGTTAATTATATTATTTTATTGTGCTAAAGCCATACTAAATTTGTTGTTTTCTATTAAAAATGTATAGTTGAACATTTTTACCACTTTAAATTACATTTTTCGTTAAAAATATAGTCTTAAATAATTTTTATTTATCACTTTTTATAATTAGGTGACACTATTTTTTGAGTTAAAACAGCTCGCTAACTATCTTGCATTTTTGTACTTTGCCATGGTGAAAACTATTTTATTAAAATATATTCCGGAACGGTCGGTAGACCAGGTTTTTAATCTAATTGTGACTCACAACGTGTATTTAAAAGTAGTAAATTCAAGGGTGACAAAACATGGTGATTATCAATTAACCAGGGAAGGAACTCATGTGATCACTGTCAATGCAACATCAAATAAATATCGTTTTTTAATTACTTTAATTCATGAAATTGCCCATCTTGTTGCTTTTAAGAAGTATGGGACTACCATTAAACCTCATGGTTATGAATGGAAACATACGTTTCAGAGCCTAATGCTTCCTTTTATAAACCCTGGGATATTTCCGGAGAAGTTACTGCCTTTTTTGGCTAATCATTTTAAAAACCCTAAAGCAAGCAGTGATACGGATCAATATTTATCTTTAGCATTAAAACAGTACGATCCGGAGAATGATAAAAGCTATATATTTGAGATACCTACAGGTAGTACTTTTAGGTTATATAACGGTAAAATCTTTAAAAAAGGGAGAAAGAGAATTAAACGCTACGAATGTCAGGAAATAACTTCCGGAAAAATTTATTTATTTAATCCGAATGCAGAAGTAGAACTTATAACAAAATGAGACAAACAGACAAATACGCCATTATTATGGCAGGAGGAGTAGGATCACGTTTTTGGCCAATGAGTACAAGCGAATTTCCGAAGCAATTTCATGACATGTTAGGTACCGGGGATACTTTAATACAACATACGTTTAAACGGCTTAATCATTCGGTACCTACGGAAAATATTTATATCCTGACTAATGAACGTTACGATCAATTGGTTCTTGAACAATTACCTGAAATTAGTAAAGAACAAGTGATTACGGAACCAGCAATGCGCAATACGGCGCCATGTATATTGTATGCTTCCTTAAAAATTCAAAAACAGAACCCAAATGCGGTAATGGTAGTGGCACCTAGTGATCATTGGATTGAAGATGAAGCTGCCTTTACGGATAATCTTGAACAGTGTTTTACTGCTTGTGCTGAAAGCGATATTTTAATGACCCTTGGGATTACTCCTACTTTTGCCAATACCGGATATGGTTATATTCAATACGATAAAAGTGAAGAAGTGGTCAAGAAAGTCATGCAATTTACTGAAAAACCAGATTATGCCACCGCCAAAAGTTTTTTAAAACAAGGGAATTATCTTTGGAATGCTGGTATTTTTATCTGGAGCGTATCTAGTATCACTGCGGCTTTTGAAGAATACCAGAAAGATATGACTCATCTATTTAAAAAAGGCAACCTGGTTTACAATACAGAAGGTGAAGCTGATTTTATCACGCAACATTATCCTAAAGCAGATAATATTTCAATTGACTATGCAATTCTGGAAAAAGCAACGAATGTATATGTAAAACCAGCCGGGTTTGATTGGAATGACCTGGGTACCTGGGGTTCTTTATATGATAAATTAGATAAAACCGAAGAAAGCAATGCAGTGGTAAACGCGAGAGTGCTTTGTGAGGATGCATGTGGGAATATGATACGAACCAAAGCTAATAAGATTGTAGTCGTAGATGGTTTACAGGATTATATTATTGTAGATAAAGATGAAGTGTTATTGATATATCCTAAAAAGAAAGAACAGGATATTAAACAGGTTCTTAAAAAAGTAACCGAAGAATATGGTGCTGAATTCGGATAAGATATGGATACCGATAATCAAGATAAAACGCCTGCTACTGAGAAAGAGCATATAGAAAGTGTTAAGCAGGATGCTATTGGCTTGTTTGAAAGTGTCAAAAAATTTCTTTCGGAATTATTAGATATTCGAACAGACACTGATCGGGATCAGACTATCGAACATGTCAAAAATGATATTCCGTTTAAAGGGCATAACGCCTGGATTTTAGTTTTTTCCATATTTGTTGCTTCTATTGGCCTTAATGTAAGTTCAACAGCGGTGGTCATCGGAGCCATGTTAATTTCTCCTTTAATGGGTCCGATTGTTGGGGTTGGCCTATCCATTGCTATCAATGATATTGATACTCTAAAACGATCCCTGGTAAACCTGGGGGTAATGGTAGTGCTAAGTGTACTTACGGCTACACTATATTTTTCCTTATCTCCGTTAACTGAATTAACACCAGAACTGGAAGCACGGACTGCCCCTACTATTCTGGATGTATTTGTCGCTATTTCCGGGGGGCTTGCTTTAATTGTAGCCAGAACTAAAAAAGGAACAATTCCTAACGCAATTGCAGGTGTGGCGATTGCTACGGCCTTAATGCCACCCTTGTGTACGGTAGGATACGGCCTCGCCGAATGGGAACCCAAGTACGCGGCAGGGGCCATGTATTTATTTACCATTAACGCAATTTTTATAGCACTTTCCACTTTTATTGTAGCTAAATTGTTGCGTTTCCCAATGTTGCGCTATGCAAATTCTGCTAAAAGAAGGCGTATTGCGCAGTTTGCTTCGTTTATTGCTATTTTAATGATGATCCCTGCTACCTGGACATTTGTCAATGTACTGGATAGAAGTGGGGCTACTAAAGAATACAATGATTTTCTATTGAAAAATATTAGTGAGAATGAAGGTCTTTATCTACGTAAAGACTTTTATGATTATGAAAATAGGTCTATTAAACTATTTTTTGATGGTGAAATTTCCGAAGCCACTATAAGTGATTTAAAAAACGAATTAAAACTACATGAACGGATAAAAGATTTTGACTTAAAAATAAACGGGAACAAATCAACAGGTATTGACCAGATATCAAAAGCTAATGACCGATATATTATCCAATTAGACCGCCTGGAAGAAGAGAACAAAGGATTATTAGATCAAATAGAAAGCTTACAAAGCCAGTTATCTGATGTTGAGAATCGCCTACGTGATGAAAATGCTACTTCAAAAAAAAACCGCTTACCTTTTTTAAGCACTTCCAAAGATGCAAAAATACGCTTTCCGGACTTAGCTGGATTAGGATTCGGAGAGGTTTTACAATCCAACTTTGTAAAAATGGATACAGTTTATACGGTATTTCCTGCCTGGCGTTTTCAAATTGTAGATAGTCTTGATCAAAAACGTACGGAAAATCTAAGAAAGTGGTTACAAAAAGAATTAAAGGTAGATACGTTGTTAGTAAGCAGGAGGTATTAATTTCTGATAAAGATTCAAGACCCGCCTACAAACGGGCAGGTTGCTATCGCTTCTAGAATTAAGACTATAAAAATTATTCACGTTAAAAAGAACGAATTACTTTTAAAAAGTAAAAAAGCAGTCTTCAAATAATTTAAAGTTTGGAATTACTATATTTTTCTATACTTTACAAACTTTATTTATTTAACCGGGCACTTATAATTTAAAAACCAAAAATAACACTATTTACAACCCCTGTAGCTGTGCTTTTCGAACTTTTTTAAATAGATTAGAAGAATATACAAACTCAGTTACCGCTTCATTATCTGTTTTAAAAATTTGAGATTTATCTCCTTCCCATTCCAAATATCCTTTCTTTAAAAAAATAATTTTATCTCCGATTTCCATCACAGAGTTCATATCGTGAGTATTAATAATAGTGGTGATATCGTTTTCACGGGTAATTTCCTGTATCAGGTTATCAATCACAATGGCAGTTCTGGGATCTAATCCTGAGTTAGGTTCGTCACAAAATAAGTATTTAGGTTTGGTTACAATGGCCCTCGCAATAGCTACCCGTTTTTGCATTCCCCCACTAATTTCCGAAGGTAATTTATCATTAGCATTCTCTAGGTTAACCCGTTCAATCACTTCATGTACCCGAATCAGCATTTCTTTCTTTCGTTGTCTGGTAAACATTTGTAGTGGAAACATCACGTTTTCTTCTACGGTCATCGAATCGAAAAGCGCACTCCCCTGAAATACCATCCCCATTTGTTCCCGTAGCTTACTTTTTTCTTTATCCGATAATTCCTGGTATCGGGTTCCGTCATAGCTAATCGAACCTTGTTCCGGTTGAAACAAGCCTAACATACATTTTAAAAATACCGTTTTACCACTACCGCTGGTTCCGATAATCAGGTTGGTTTTACCACGTTCAAAAGTGGTAGTAATTCCTTTTAGAATCTCCTCGCCATTAAATTCTTTATGTACATCGTCTACTTCTATCATGAGCTTAATAACAATTGAGTTAAAATATAATTTGAAATAATAATAACTACCGTCGTCCAGACAAAGGAAGAGGTACTGGCTTTACCTACCTCAAGTGCTCCTCCTTTCATATAATACCCATGGTAAGAAGGTACTGTAGCTAGTGCAAAGGCAAAAATAAAAGTTTTAATAAATGCATATACCAGGTGAAAAACAATAAATTCATCCTGTAGACCGGCAATAAATTCGGTACTGGAAACAAAACCTCCGTAAACCCCAGCCATATATCCTCCAAAAATCCCGACAAACATTGCAATCGCAATTACAAAAGGATACATCAGCATCGCAATAATTTTAGGGAAAACTAAATAATTAAGAGAATTGATCCCCATTACTTCTAATGCATCAATCTGCTCTGTTACCCGCATGGTACCAATACTTGAAGTAATATAGGATCCAACTTTACCAGCCATAATTACCGAAATAAAAGTTGGGGCAAATTCTAAAATCATTGATTGCCTGGATGCAAAAGCAATTAAACGTTTTGGTAGAAGTGGGTTGTTTAAATTAAGTGCAGTTTGTATAGCAATTACTCCACCAATAAAAAATGCTAAAAAGATAGTTATGCCCAAAGAACCAATAATCAAATCGTCTATTTCTTTAAAAATTAAACTTCGAAGTACCGAAGTTTTTGTCATTTTGCTAAAGGTTTTTTTTAGCATTAAAAAATAGCGACCAATATCGTCAAGGTAAAACATGCAAAAAACGGTTATAGTAGGCTAAAATAGAAAAAAATAAGAGGACAGTATTTAACCTTATATTAAAGTTTTACTTTTATACAATCCCTATTTTTACGCTTTTCTAATTCTCCATGATGAAACAATTACTATTTACCATCTTATGTACGTTATACGTAAGCCTACCGGTATTTTCTCAGACAGGTAACAAGATTAAAAAACAAATCCCTTTTATGACCGAAGCTCCTAAATTGGTTGTGGGGATTGTGGTTGATCAGATGCGTTATGATTATTTAACCCGTTTTTATAGTCAATTCGGGGAAGGTGGTTTTAAGCGTTTGATGAATGATGGTTTTCAATGTGCTAACAATCATTTTAATTATATACCCACCTACACCGGGCCGGGCCATGCATCCGTATTTACCGGGACTACACCGCAGAATCATGGAATTATCTCTAATTACTGGTATAATAAATTTGAAAAACAGCAGGTATATTGTGCCGGAGACCCATCAGTTGCTGTAATAGGTTCTGATAGTGAAGCAGAAAAAATGTCTCCCCATCGTATGAAAACCACCACCTTTGCTGACCAAAACCGATTACATACCCAAATGCGAGGTAAAAGTGTGGGAATTGCTATTAAAGATCGGGGCGCTATTCTTCCCGCAGGACATGCGGCTAATGCTGCTTATTGGTTTAGGGGTAAAGAAGAAGGGAATTGGATTACCACTTCGTATTACTTAAATAAACTACCGAAATGGGTTTCTAATTTTAATACATCCCGAAAAGTTGATACGTATCTTAAAACCTGGAATTCCTTATATGATTTAAAAACTTATATACAAAGTGGTCCGGATGATTCTCCTTATGAGAACGGTTATAAAGGAAAAAATAAACCTACTTTTCCTTATGATTTAGCTAAATTAAAAGATGAGAATGAAGGGTATGATATTATAAAATATACGCCTTACGGAAATTCGTTAACCGCAGATTTTGCTATTGCTGCCTTAAAGGGAGAAGATTTAGGAACTGATGCAATTACTGATGTACTAACCGTTAGTTTTTCTAGTACGGATTATGTAGGTCACAATTTTGGGGTGAATTCAAAAGAAATTCAGGATACGTATTTAAGGTTGGATAAGGACTTAGGCCGATTATTAAATGCCTTGGATAAACAGGTAGGAAAAGGGAAATATACATTATTTTTAACCGCAGATCATGGGGCGGTACATGTACCGGGATATTTAAAATCTCAAAAAATACCTGCCGGATATTTTAATGCAGATTCTTTAAAAACAGACATTGTTAATTTTACCAAACAAAAATTCGGATTAGATAATTTGATTGAAGAAGTGGACAATGACCAGGTATTTTTTGACTACGACCGGATTGCTACCAGTAATATTGCCACTACGACTATTGAAGATGCTATTGCAGAATTTTTATTAAAAAAGGACAAAATCAACAAAGTGTTTACCCGATCTCAATTAGAAAGTACAGAGTATGTTAACGGAATTGCCTCTTTAATTCAAAACGGTTATCATCAGAAACGAAGCGGAGATGTTATCTTTGTCATGGATCCTGCAACCATTGCTTATCCCACTAAAGGGTCTACTCATGGGAGCGGATTAAACTACGACACGCACGTACCTTTATTATTTTACGGAAAAGGGATTAACAAAGGGAAAACCTACAAAAAAACGCATATTATTGATATTGCCCCCACCATTTCGGCTATGTTAGGAATTGCTTTTCCCAGCGGAGCTACAGGTTATGTACTGCCCTTTGTTTTTACGATAGAGTAATACTTATGTCTGATCAACAAACATTTGATTATCGCTGTACTTAAGTACTTTAATTTTACCTCAGGTGTATTCGAGGGGTAACTATGAACAAAGAAAGGCTCTTCAATTCGTTTAACCAGAAAGTTGCTGGTAACTTATTGATTTCGCTTTTCTTCTTGATCAAAGTTGTTTATAAAGAAAGCTTTTGCTTAATTCCCTTCCATCGTTCTTTTCTTAAAAAAGCACCTTCTTGTTTAGATAATAAAAAGGTTTGATTTGTTTTTCTTGCTATAAAATATCCCTTGATATAATCAATTATCAGAAAAGGTTTTTTCTTTAACAAAGCTAATTTAAAAGAAGCAATTATAGTCAGCACTCCGCCATAACGCATGCGATAAAAAGCAATTCCCTGATTTTTACCAGCTTTTTTTTGATATTTTGCCCCGGTAGGTTTGAGATGTTTTACTTGTAGTTCCGGAATGGTTTTAATTTTCCAGTGATGATACCGGGTTTTAATTTCATCGACCGTATCCCAACCCATTTCCGGAGCTAAGCCCCCGATAGCTTTAAAACATTCTTTACGATAGGCTTTTAAGGCTCCTCGAATATGATCTTTATTTGTTAAGTTTTCAAGTTGCCACCCGGTTTTAGTTTTAATATAACAAAATCCACCTACCATTCCGAGAGTAGCATCCTTTGTAAATATCTTTGCAATTTCTTCCAGATAATTCAGTGGGAAAATGAGGTCGGCGTCATATTTGCAAATGATGTCGTAGTTGGTGTCTAATTGAGATAACCCGTAGTTAAAAGCATTGATTACTTTACTTCCCGGTTGGTGTTCATGTGAAGAATGATGAGATATAACTTGTACAAAGTTGTATTTTGATTGAAATTCCTTACAAATAGACAAGGTCAGATCGGTAGAATTATCGTTAACAACCAGTATCTTAGCTGGTAGCAGAGACTGTTTGCAAAGTGATGTTAAAGTAGTGGCTATAAATTGTTCCTCATTATAAGCGGGAATGACAATATAAATTTGGAACACCTTCATACGTATGTTTTATAAACGTTCAGCATATACCATATAATACCGGGGTGTAATTTTTCGCAGTAGAGGTCGGATTCCAATTTTATTGACAGGATGTACCCACTGTAAACGATCTTTAATAGTCCAGCCCGCTTTTTGAAGTAACCAGTCAAATTGCCAGTCTTCAAATTCGTGATAATGTCGGTCCCAGAGATCCGTTTTACTTTGATAGGCCGGGGAGAACCATAATTTTAAAGGTACGGAAGCTACCAATTGAGTAGCCTTCGTCTGCATGAGAAGGGGTAAAGGAGAAAGCATATGTTCAAAAATTTCAAACGCAGTTAAAACTTTTGAAGTATCATTAAGAATAGTATTCAAATCTAAGTCCAAATCTTCTCCGGTGGTATTACGAACGGTATATCCTTCTTTTTCTAATAGAGGTACTAATGGGTTTCTAACGCCCAAATCTAGCAAATCTTCCGGGGGTTGTACATGTTTTTTTAGAAATGAAATTGTTTTTTGATACCGCTTATGCGGAAAACTATTTTCGTACATGATCCCATTATAATTTTTGTAAAAATAGAAATTTGAAAACAGGAAATAAACTTTTGTAGTAATTACTTAAGAATTGCTCATACTACAAAAGTATAATTACACTCTAATGATAAAGACTATAAATTATAAAAGGGAATCAATTTTTAGTTCTGTTAGAAAAAACAACCTTATTTCGTAATTCCTGCTGTTTTTCTTTTTGCAGGATTTTTAAATGAGCACAAGCAAAAATTGCATTTTCAATGCGTTCATTTTCTCTTTCTCCGGATAATATATAAGAGATAAAAGTTTTTGAATACGGTTGTTGATTTTTATTGAAAATCTTACTTTCATACAGATAGGTATGTATCTGTTTTAAAGGCTTGCTACCAAGAGCCTTAATAATTGCCGTTCGTTCGTCAGTAGTAATCATAAATTAGTTGGCTATTCTTAAAGGTATATCTATATTTGTGAACGTTTTGTTATACTTTGTGAATACAAAAGTAGACAAAATTTCCCTAATAAACAAATTAAATAGAATATTTTGGATAAAAAGAATACAATTTTAGACAGGGTTATCATTTTTGCAGACTATTTAAACATTAGTTTACGCAGTTTTAGCCTTTCAATTGGAGCTAGTCCGGGATATTTACATAGATTACAATCTGCCAAAAGTAACATTGGAGGAGATTTTATAGAAAAGATTATTCAACTTTACCCACAATTAAATTCAACCTGGTTAGTTACCGGTGAAGGAACAATGTTAAAAGGTTCATCCTTAGTACAGGAGCCGGGTCAAACTTATGGTAAAACTGATTATTTTAAAGAGGCCTTATTAAATTATCTAGAAGATCAGGACGTAAAGAATAAACTACGGGAGACTATAGCAGACCCTAATGATTTGTTACCTGAAGAATAATACTTTATAACCTATTTCCATTAATAGCTTAGAGCATGTTTAAATAAGATTCTTATAAATTACCTTATTCTATTGAGAATGATTTGACAATTCTGCCATAATACCCAAGATTCTTGACTTTCCTTCGTTTTTTCATAGTCTTTATCGAGTCTTCTGAAGAAGTTGAAGATACCGAAAGTCCTTTCAGTTACCCATCTCCACTTCAAGGGAACAAAACCTTTTGTGGATGGGGGAGTTGATGATATCTTTACCTCAAGTCCAATTACATTTTCTTCAGCCCACCTCTTAAATATTGTTTTGTAGGCATGATCAGCTACTATTTTTTCCATCCTATCCAGGTACCCTAATAAAGGTTCCACAACTTTGTTGGCTACTACCCCATCAGCTTCATTGGCAGCCCCTACAACAACCCCCCAAACTAAACCTAACGTATCAGTAATTACGTGACGTTTACGGCCATTTACCTTTTTATTACCGTCAACCCCTTTTGACATACTTGTAAAAGGACCGGACTTTATGGATTGACTATCAATGGATAACAAGCTAGGTGTTGGTTCTTTCCCTTGTCGGTTCCGCTCCATTTTGTTAAGCTCAATATTTAATCTCTCTTGTGTCCCATCTTTTTGCCATTTGCGAAAGTAATAGTATACACTTTGCCATTTTGGAAAACTATCCGGGAGGTTACGCCACTGAGTACCTGTACGGAGTTGCCATAAAATAGCGTCTACAATATCCCGTAGTTTATAATGCCCCCGGGTTTTCTTAGGTAAAAATAATTCCATATATTCCCATTGCTGGGTAGTTAATCTGTTATATTTAGATTGCATAAACATTGTTGTTTTAGTCAACTACAAAGTTTAGACTATCCAGCTTTTTAACAAAAAAATTATCCGAAAATTTAGTTTAAACATGCTCTTAAATCTTTCCTACTTTTAGGTTATAGAGTTATTAAACTATATAATTTTAAAATTGATTGCCGGACAACTATATTATAGCAGTCTTTTTTTTACAAAAAATCAGTTTTCTACATTTTTAAAGGTATACCTACTCGACTGTTTCTACTATAATTATAGTTGATAACTTACACTTAATTTCATAAAGTTAGCTTGACTATAAATAACTTTCAATAGGAAATTATATCAGTAAATTGCTTCTAATAGCAGGTGAATTAACCTATAAATCTGGTGACAATACTAATAGCGTTAAATGGAAGTTAACGTATTATAACATAATAGTAATACTATTATATTTGCGATTTAAACTATACAATGAAGTATTTGCTACAACAGCTGAAAGTTCAAATTCCGGATAAGATTTATGTCAAAGACCCGGAATCTTCTGCTTTAGGCAAAAAGATTATTAAACACAGTATTTTACTCATTGATACCTATGGTTTTGAACAATTTAATTTTAAAAAATTAGGCACGGAAATAGGTTCTAATGAAAGTTCTATTTACCGATATTTTGAAAATAAACATAAATTACTATTATATCTAACTTCCTGGTACTGGGGATGGTTAGAATATCAATTGGTTTTTAATACGCATAGTATTACTAATTCTAAAGATAAATTAAAACGAAGCATTGAAATTTTAACCCGATCTATAAAAGAAGATTCGTCTTTTTCACATATTAACGAGGTGCTACTTAGTCAAATTGTTATCAACGAATACTCTAAGTCTTATTCGACTAAAAAAGTAGATGTGGAGAATAAAGCAGGTTATTATTCTATTTATAAACGATTAATTGTTCGAATTAAAGAATGTATTGAACTTTGTGATGATACGTACCCTTTTCCTATGAGCTTAGCAAGCACCATTATTGAGGGGGCTTTACATCAACATTTTTTGAGAGAACATTTTTCATCATTAACAGATTGTAGCCAGTCCATAACACCCACTCGTTATTTTCTGGACATGTTAGAACGCATACTTAATATAAAATTTGATGGCTAAAAGTATTTTAACTTCCTGGCAGCGATTTCTTCGGCTTTTGCAAGTTGACAAAAAGGATATTTATCAGACCTTTTACTACGCCATATTTGCCGGTTTGGTCAATTTATCGCTTCCATTAGGGATTCAGGCAATTATCACATTATTACAAGGTGCACAAGTGAGCACCTCCTGGGTGGTACTTATTGTATTAGTGACCCTTGGGGTAATTTTTGTAGGGGTGTTGCAGTTGATGCAAATACGTATTATTGAAAATGTACAACAAAAGATTTTTACCCGGGCCTCTTTTGAATTCGCATATCGTTTTCCGAAAATTAAAATGAGCGAGCTTCAAAACTATTATCCACCTGAATTAGCAAATCGTTTTTTTGATACCCTTACCGTACAAAAAAGTTTGTCCAAAATTCTAGTAGATTTTCCGGCAGCACTTTTACAAATTATATTCGGACTAATTTTATTATCTTTTTACCACCCGTTTTTTATTATTTACGGACTTTTACTTATTCTTTTAATATACATTGTTTTTAAATATACGGCAGTTAAAGGTTTAAATACCAGTTTAAAAGAATCTAAAAGTAAGTATAAAGTAGCACATTGGTTACAAGAAATTGCCCGGACTATCGTCAGCTTTAAACTTTCCGGAAAAACCAATCTGGCATTGACTAAAAATGACCATCTGGTAGATGATTATTTAAAAGCAAGAGAAAGCCATTTTAAGATTTTGATTTTGCAATATAGTCAGATGATTGGGTTTAAGGTATTGGTTACCGCTGGGTTGCTATTAATTGGTGGAATACTCGTTTTAAATCAACAAATGAATATCGGACAATTTGTTGCTGCGGAAATTATTATCCTATTAGTAATTAGTTCCGTAGAAAAACTGATCGTAGGTTTGGAGTCCTTTTATGATGTATTAACTTCTCTGGAAAAATTAGGTCAGGTGGTAGATAAAGAGCTGGAACCACAGGGAGGAGAACAACCGTTTTATGAAAACGAACACTTTAAATTGGAATTAAAAAATGTAAGTTATAAAGTACCTGGAAGTACTAAAGATATTTTGCATGGTATTAATTTATCAATCACCGAAAAATGTACCATGTTAATTCAGGGGCCAGCTGGTTCAGGTAAGACTACCTTATTAAGGTTAATTGCCGGATTGGTGCTCCCGGATAAAGGTTCTATCTACGTGAATGATGTCTCGTTACAGGGGTTGCATCTTAACGAATATCGATCTTTATTAGGACAATCCCTTACAGAAGAGTCTCCATTTGAAGGAACGATCCTCGAAAATCTGACTTTTGGTGATCAATCCATTTCCAGGGAACGGGTATATTGGGCCTTAGAAAAGGTAGGGTTATTAGACTTTGTCAAAGAACAATCTGCCGGGTTAAATATGGTTTTATACCCGGAAGGAAAACAGATACCATATACCATATCAAAAAAAATCATCCTGGCCCGAAGCATCGTAAGAGAACCTAAATTACTTATTTTAAAAGATCCACTTGATCAATTTAGTCCGCAGGAAGCAGAGCGAATCATGAATTTTTTAACTTCGGGAGAACGTTCATGGTCACTGGTGGTTGTCAGTCAGAACCCTAGATGGGTTTCTAAGTGTGGTCGTATTGTTTTAATTGAAGATGGTAAAATTATTAAAGAAGGATAAGTTATGCTAAATATTTCAACAAATAATGTTACTAATATTACGGATATCTCCGAGTATAGTGCAGTACAGCGAGTTTTTCATAAAGACCATTTTAAGTACTTTAATCGTTTTTTGATTGTATTTGTCATTGTGCTGATTATCATTCTATTTCTACCCTGGACACAGAATGTACAGGCAAAAGGATATGTAACGACCTTAACTCCGGGACAACGTCCACAGACCTTACAATCCCCCATACCAGGCCGTATTGAAGAATGGTTTGTGCAAGAAGGAGATTTTGTCAAACAAGGAGATACAATCTTACGGATTTCTGAGGTAAAAAATGAATATTTTGACCCGGACCTGGTTCAGCGTACCGGGCAACAATTAAAGTCAAAAGAATTATCTGTTTTTTCCTATTCGGAAAAGGTAAACGCCCTTGAAAATCAGATTAGTGCATTAAGAAGGGAACAAAAACTAAAGCTAGAACAGGCACAAAATAAACTAATGCAATCCAAATTAAAGGTAATTAGTGATAGTATCGACCTAGAAGCTGCAAAAACCAATCTTACCATTGCAGAAAGGCAATTTGAACGTACCAGTCAATTACAGGGAGAAGGCTTAAAAGCAGTGACGGATGTAGAACAAAAACGCTTGAAATTACAAGAAACACAGGCAAAATTAGTTGCACAACAAAATAAATTACTTGCCAGTCGTAATAACGTACTTAATGCTGAAATTGATATTAATCGGCTTCAAGCGGAATATGCAGAAAAAATTTCAAAAGCCCAAAGTGATAAGTTTACCGCCCAGTCCAATGGATATGACAGCCAGGCACAGGTGAGTAAATTAGAGAGTGAAGTAACTAATTACAAGATTCGAAATGGTTTGTACTTTGTACAGGCTCCACAAGATGGGATGATCAATAAAGCCATCCAATCCGGAATAGGGGAGACGTTTAAAGAAGGAGATCCTCTGGTACGTGTTATGCCTACCAATTATCAACTTGCCGTAGAAATGTTTGTTGATCCTATCGATTTACCGCTTATGCATATAGGAGAAGATGTCCGGATTCAGTTTGACGGATGGCCGGCTATTGTATTTAGCGGATGGCCTAATGCCTCTTATGGAACCTATGGAGGAGAGATTGTTGCTATTGAAACCTTTATTAGTGATAATGGCAAATACCGTATTCTGGTTTCGCCGGACGAAACGGATCATGAATGGCCGGAAGGGATCCGGGTAGGTTCCGGAGCTCAGACTATGGCATTACTAGATGATGTACCCATCTGGTATGAAGCTTGGCGAAGATTAAATGGATTTCCGGCTAATTATTACCAACCTGATGTTGCAGATGTTAAAACAGAAAAGAAAAAAAAGAAATAAAAGGTATACACGTAATTCAATAGTATAACCGGTTATTAGTATCAACCGATTTTACTATACTTAAAATGTAAACAACTTAGAATGTTCGGAATGCTCTTAAAAAATCAAATAAAACAGACGATCTTACAGATAGTTTTCTTTGTTGTTTGCGGTGCAATCCCCGGGTTATTTGCACAAGAGGAACCCAAAGAAGTTTTAACCTATAAAGATTATATGAATCAGGTTAAAAAGTTTCATCCGGTAGTAAAACAAGCAAATTTATTAACGGATATTGGAGATGCTCAGGTGCAACAGGCGCGAGGTGATTTTGATCCTAAGTTAGAAGCATATTACGATCGTAAGGATTTTAAGGATATTGAATACTATGACATTCTAAATGCTACCTTTAAGATTCCCACCTGGTTTGGGGTGGAGTTAAAGGCTAATTTTGAGCAAAACCAGGGAGAATTTTTAAACCCGCAATTAAATGTTCCGGAAGAAGGTTTATTTGCAGCGGGCGTATCCGTTCCATTAGCTCAGGGTTTATTAATTAATAAGAGGATGGCTTCCTTAAGAAAAGCAAAGTTTTATCGGGAGCAAAACAGGGCAGACCGCGATTTATTAGTAAATGAAGTGCTTTTTGAAGCATCTTTAGCCTACTTTTCCTGGTTACGTTATTATAATGAAACCCAGATTTACGAAGACTTTTTAGAAAATGCTTCTGTACGTTTAACGGGTATTCGGACGAGGGCAAGATTGGGAGATATTGCCGCTATTGATACCGTCGAAGCCAAAATAGCCGTACAGAACAGGCAGTTATCTCTTGAGCAAGCTAAAATTTCACAGATAAAAGCAGCTTTGGAATTATCAAATTATCTATGGATTCAAGATAATATTCCAGTAGAATTGCTCCCTGATGTAATTCCCGAGCAAAATATTAATCTAATTATTAATAACGAATTAAATTTAGATATTCTGGACAGAGATGCCATTATCCTGGAAAATCATCCGAAGATGCGCTCGCTAGCCAATAAAATCGGTGCTTTGGAAGTAGAAAGAAGATTACAGTTAAATACATTACTTCCTAAAATTAACGTCAATTACAATTTTATAACTTCCACCCCGGATTTGTTAAGTACTTATAATGAAAATAATTATAAAGCCGGAGTTACTTTTTCCTTTCCTTTGTTTTTAAGGAAAGAAAGGGGGAGTTTACGTATTGCAAGATATGAATTGCAAGACCAGGAATACGAACGAACTACGGTAAGCACCCAGTTGACGAACAAGATCGATGCTTCCTTTAATACCCTTGATGCTTTAAAAGTACAATTAGAATTAATAACGGATATCGTTAGTAATTATCAGGTATTACTATCCGCAGAAGAGCGGAAGTTTAGTTTTGGGGAAAGTTCTTTGTTTCTTATAAATTCACGGGAATCCAAACTAATCGATGCCCGTTTAAAGAGCAATGAACTACAAAACAAATACTTTGATACCAAAGCAAAACTGTTCAATAATTTAGCTATAGTCCCCGAAGAAGTAGAGAAATAGCAGTAAAGTGCAATACCCCAAAGGTTTTGTAAACCTTTGGGGTATTTTTCCTAATTTTTCTATTTTTCTGTAGTAAAGTCTTATTTTTAACGAACTAAATATGTAATTTAGGAAATGACAACGTAAATTTTATATATATAACTAAAAAATGAGTGTCCAATATATTTCAGATAGTGAAGGAATTCCTACAGGTGTTTATATACCTTTAGAGGAATGGAACAAACTTAAAAGTAAATATAAAAACATTGAAGTGGAATTAAATGATATTCCTGAATGGCACAAAGCTGAACTTGATCGAAGATTTATTGATTACAAATCTAATCCGAAAGATGTTCTGGACTTTGATGAAGCTATAGATGATATTGACAAGGAGTTGTAAATGTACAAATCTATAATACTGCCATTAGCAAAAGAAGATATTAAAGAGACTGCAAAATGGTATAATAAGCGGCAAAAAGGTTTAGGGAAAAGGTTTACAAAAGAAGTCCGTAAAACTGTAAATTATATTTGTAAAAATCCTGAAAGCATTACAATTCGTTATAAGAATTATAGAACAGCAATTGTAGATGTTTTTCCATACATGATTCATTTTATAATTGATAGGGATAATAAAAAGATAATCATAATTGCTGTATTTGCAATGGCAAGAAATCCGAAACACTGGGGAAGAAGGATAGAGTAACGGTTAAAGTTAAGACCCCAAGGTTTTCAAAACCTTTGGGGTATTTTTCCTAATTTTCCTTTATTAAGCTTCTACCATTTCTTCTTCCTCGTAGGCTTCAATTGGAATACAAGAACAGATCAGGTTTCTATCACCATAAGCATCATCTACCCGTCGTACCGAAGGCCAAAATTTATTATCAGCTATATAAGGCAATGGATAGGCTGCTTTTTTTCTGCTATACGGAAAATCCCATTGATCTGCTACTAGCATCTGCAATGTATGCGGAGCATTTTTTAGTACAGTGTTCTTATCAGAAGCCTCCGACTCATTAATTTCTTTGCGGATGGCAATCATAGCATCACAAAAACGATCCAGTTCTTCTTTACTTTCGCTTTCGGTAGGTTCGATCATCATAGTTCCGGCTACCGGAAAGGAAACCGTAGGCGCATGAAATCCATAATCCATAAGACGCTTGGCAATATCTGTTACTTCAATACCTTTTTCTTTAAAAGGGCGGCAATCAATGATCATCTCATGAGCAGCACGACCTTTTTCTCCGGTGTATAATACGGAATAATGACCGTCCAGCCGCTGTTTTATGTAATTAGCGTTTAAAATAGCATATTCAGTAGAAGCTTTCAAGCCTTTTGCTCCTAGCATTTTAATGTAAGCATACGATATTAAGCAGGCTAAAGAAGAACCCCAGGGTGCAGCAGAAATAGCGGTAATCGCTTGTTTTCCTCCGGTAGTAATCACTGGATTGCCAGGTAGAAAAGGTACCAGTTGCTCAGCAACGCAAATAGGTCCTACACCAGGACCACCCCCTCCGTGAGGAATAGCAAAGGTTTTATGTAAATTTAAATGGCAAACATCTGCTCCGATAGCTCCGGGATTGGTCAATCCTACCTGAGCATTCATATTAGCGCCGTCCATATACACCTGTCCGCCGTAATCATGTATAATTTGAGTAATTTCTTTGATAGCAGATTCATACACCCCGTGGGTAGACGGATAAGTTACCATTAAAGCTGCCAGGTTATCTTTGTGTTTTATAGCTTTTTCCCTAAGGTCTTCCACGTCAATATTACCTTCTTCGGTAGCTTTAGTAACCACTACCGTCATTCCTGCCATGACGGCAGAAGCAGGATTAGTTCCGTGTGCCGAAGATGGAATTAAGCAAATATTACGGTGTGTATCGTTTCGAGATTCATGGTACGCACGGATCACCATCAGACCTGCAAATTCTCCCTGCGCACCCGAATTAGGTTGTAGCGAAGTGCCGGCAAAACCCGTCACTTCATTTAGTTGCACTTCCAGTTCTTTTAATACCTGTTGATAGCCTTCTGCCTGATCAACTGGTACAAAAGGATGAATATTATTCCATTGCGGGTTACTTAAGGGTAACATTTCAGCTGCTGCATTTAATTTCATGGTACAAGAACCTAGCGCAATCATGGAGTGATTTAATGATAAATCTTTACGTTCCAGTTTTTTAATATAGCGCATCAATTCCATTTCAGAATGGTAGGTATTAAATACCTCATGTTCCATAAAGGAAGTGTTCCGCCCTAGGTTTTCTGCAATATACATTGTATCAACAACTTCTGAAATTGAATGATTTTCTTTATCAGCTACGCCCGTAAAAATTTCCAGAATTTGATTTATGGAAGATATTGATGCTACTTCGTTTAAAGAAATAGAAACGGTATGTTCATCCGGGTAATAAAAGTTGATCGCACTACTTTCTGCTTTTTCTTTTATTTTAAGCGCATCTGCTTCAATTTGCAACGTATCAAAAAAGTTTTGGTTCTTAACTGTAAATCCTAGTTTTTGCAAAGCATTGGATAAGGTAGCAGTCAGTTTATGTACTTTTTCCGCGATATAATTTAGTCCCTTAGGACCATGATAAACTCCGTACATTCCGGCCATAACTGCAAGTAATACTTGAGCCGTACATATGTTAGAAGTAGCTTTATCCCGTTTAATATGCTGTTCACGGGTCTGTAAAGCCATTCGTAACGCCCGGTTTCCATCCGTATCCTGGGTGACTCCGATAATTCTTCCCGGAATATTTCGTTTATAAGCTTCACGTGTTGCAAAAAAGGCTGCATGAGGACCTCCGTATCCTAAAGGTATTCCGAATCTTTGAGTGGTACCTACGACTACATCTGCGTCAAAACTTCCCGGGGATTTTAAAACTACCAGACTTAAGATATCTGCTGCTACAGCCACTTTAATTTCAGAAGCATGTGCGCTGGCGACAAAATTAGCGTAATCATAAATTTCGCCTGTCTTACCGGGGTATTGTAATAAAGCACCAAAAAATTCAGTTGAAAAATCAAAAGTAGTATGGTCGCCTAGCACCAATTCGATATCTAACGGGGTTGCTCTTGTTTGTAATAAAGAAAGGGTTTGGGGTAACACTTCTTCAGAAACAAAAAATTTGGTAATAGTATCTTTCTTTTGCGCACGGCTACGTAAGCTGTACAACATGGTCATTGCTTCTGCTGCTGCGGTACTCTCGTCTAATAAAGAAGCATTAGCCAGTTCCATTCCGGTAAGGTCACAAATCATGGTTTGATAATTCAGCAAGGCTTCTAGACGACCCTGGGCAATTTCTGCCTGATAAGGGGTATAAGCAGTGTACCAACCTGGGTTTTCTAAGATATTACGTTGTATGACCGCGGGAGTCGCGCACTCGTGATAACCTAGTCCAATGTAACTCTTAAACACCTTATTTTTAAGGGATAATTGTTGAATATGAGCTGCAAATTCCTGTTCGCTCATAGCCTTATCCAGTTGTAATTCTTGTTTTAAAAGAATATCGTCCGGTATGGTTTCATAGATAAGTTGATCCAAAGAACTCGCTTTAATGACCTTAAGCATTTCTCTTTTATCTTCTTCTGAAGGGCCTATATGACGTTTAGCAAAAGAATCCGTATTCATAGCAACATTGAGTTTTAGTAAAACACAAAATTACATATTAAAACCGTAAACAATTCATAATTAATATTTACAATTATATGAAGTGATTTAAACTTTTCTCAATTGGCTACAAAATGTTTCCCAAACTGAATTTAGGACATGCTTTTTCACTTACTTTTTATCATTTTTAAGTTCTGTAGCCACGGCTATGCAACTGAAAAATGACTTCAATTAAGTAAAAATACCTATTTTTCGCTTCAATCAGAAAAGCTTAAACCACTTCCACATGTTTTTAACTGCTTTGGCTAGTTATAAACATTAGGATAATAATACCTTTGTTATGTGCGTATTTTGGAAAGGTTTTTTAATTTTTATATTACCAGTAGTCTTCATGTGGCTCTTGCTTGCATTTCTTTAGTTTACTTAAGCTTTCTACAAGTACAAGTAGTACCAGATGTTGCTTTTTTATGGTTTTCTTTAGGCTTGGCTATTTCCGGGTATAATTTTGTAAAATATATTCCCGCGCTTATTCAGCATTTTCATACGGATTATTATAAGCGTAATCGAGGAATACTTTACTTTTCAATGTTTGTAATTATACTAACCAGCCTGCTTTTTTTACAGCTTAGCTTTCCAAAGTATTATATTCTTTTTCCGTTTCTCTTACTTACCTTTATGTACGTGTTTCCTTTATCCGGAACCTGCAAAAATTTACGAACAATTCCTGGAATTAAAATAGTAATTGTAGCTATAGTATGGGTCGGGATAACCTACATTGTTCCTGTCTTTTATATGAATGTGGTTACTATGTTATCTTTTATGGAGATCTTCCAGCGCTTTTTATTAATTCTAATTTTAATGATTCCTTTTGAAATAAGGGATTTAAGCGAGGATCAGGAGTTTTTGCAAACATTGCCCCAGGCAGTTGGGATATTTAGTTCAAAAAAAATAGGATATGTTTTGGTTTTTTTATTTTTGATGTTATCGTTTGCTCAATACGTATGGGAAGCACAAAAATGCTTGCCAGATGTTTTAATGGCTATCGTATTGTTTTTTTCTTTAAAATATACAAAAAAAACCCAGTCGAACTATTATAGTTCGTTCTGGGTAGAAGGTATACCTATACTATATGTAGTGCTTTGGAAATTTCTTCCATAAACCGATCAGATATAGTAAAAAAGATAATGTATGTACTTTTATTTCATAGATTCTTCTTGCAATACCTTTTTCATTTCTTCTTGCATTCTTTCTTTTGTATTAAAATCCAAACTAATCACTTTAGGATTTTTAAAATGCTTGGTCAACTTTCCATTTCTGGATGAATACTTTCTACAAGCACTACAATAGATTAAATGCACATTTAACAAAACTTTCTCTAGAAGCGAAGCTTCTTTGTACTGATTCTTATCACAAAAGTGATTCGCATCATCACAACTTACAAATACTTTTTCTTTCCATTTCATAAACTAAAACCAATTTTTTTCTAGGCACTCGACCATAGAAGTTCTCGCTCTATGGATGATTACCCATAGGTTAGACGCGGTTATATCGAACTCCTTACAAATAACTTCGGTATCAAATTTGTCAACGGTTTTCATTTGAAAGATTCTGGCTTGCTTCTCGGGTAAGGTACTCATACACCTGTAAATTGCAACTCCAAGCTCTTTATTTTCCAGTTCATTCTCTGCAGTTTGGTCAAAAGGGTCTGCAACACGTTCTTCTAGCCAATCAGCATCACTACCATCGTCATTTACGTAACTCATCCGTACTTCGGCTTTTCCTTTATTACTATTTATTTTCCGATAGTGGTCGATAATTTTTCTTTTTAAGATAGATATTAACCAGGTTCTTTCACTGGCCTCACCCTTAAAGTTTTTCATGGATTTAACCCCGGCAAAAAAAGTTTCCTGCACCAGGTCTTTTGCCATTTCAGAATCATCTACGCGAGTAATCGTATAATTGAATAGATAATCACTGTATTTATCTATCCATAGGTTTGGGTTTAAAGAGCTATTTGGCATAATTTTAAATTGAAATTAAAAGGTTTTTAAAAGTACTACTATTTGAACAATAGTTAAAATGGTTTTGTACAAAGTATTATCGCGATCCATAATAATTGGTTAAATACTATCAGGTTTTGTAAGAAATAGCGAATTTAAAAATTTTAATTCCTACATTTTACAATTTCTTTTTGTTTTTTTAAGAATCTTGTTTAAGTAATTATACATTGAAACATACTATTTTAAAAGCTACATTATGAATCCACCAATAGAGTTTTAAACAACTTCCATATTTATTTTTTTTATTATCAAAAATTGTTCCGTTATATCAATCCTGCTCTTTTTAACAAAGCTTCCGGTTTTGGTTCTTTTCCTCGGAAGCGTTTATACAACTGCATAGGGTCTTCGGTACCTCCCTTTGATAAGATGTGATCTTTAAATTTAGTTGCCGTGTCCTTATCAAAAATTCCATTTTCCTGAAAGTAGTCAAAAGCATCTGCATCCAGCACCTCTGCCCATTTATAAGAATAGTATCCGGATGAGTATCCACCCTGGAATATATGCGAAAAAGAAGTACTCATACAGGTTTGAGGTACCTCAGGAAACAGGTCGGTTTGTTTAAATACCTCGTTTTCCTGTTTTTTTACATCTTTAATTCCTTCAGGGTTCCCGGCATGCCATGCCATATCCAAAAATCCAAAGCTTAATTGCCTAAGTGTTGCCATCCCTTCCATAAAGGTAGAAGATTTTTTTATTTTATCAATTAATTCCATAGGAATGGTTTCTCCGGTTTGATAATGTTTGGCAAAAAGTTCCAATGCTTCTTTTTCATAACACCAATTCTCTAATATCTGGCTTGGTAGTTCTACAAAATCCCAGTACACACTGGTTCCGGATAATCCCGGGTAGGTAGTATTAGCCAATATACCATGTAACGCATGTCCAAATTCATGAAACAAGGTAGTTACTTCATTGAAGGTTAATAAAGAAGGTTTAGTGGGAGTAGGCTTGGTAAAATTACAAACAATAGAGATATGAGGTCTGCTATTGATACCTTCTTTTTGCATCTGGGTTTTATATGAAGTCATCCATGCGCCGTTACGCTTACCTGCCCTAGGATGAAAATCAGCATAGAATAAAGCCATAAAATCACCGTTTTTATCTAAAACCTGATAAGTTTTCACCTCTTTATGATAGGTATCTATCGTTGTTATTTCTTTAAACTGTAACTGAAAAAGACGAGAAGCAACTTGAAAAACCCCATCAATCACATTTTCTAATTCAAAATAAGGTTTTAACACTTCGTCGTCTAGAGCATATTTTTCCTGTTTTAGTTTTTCTGCATAATAAGCGCTGTCCCACTTTTGTAACTGATCAATTTGATCTAGCTCTTGAGCAAATTGTTGTAGTTGTTGAAACTCTTTTTCTGCGGCGGGTTTTGATTTTTCTAATAAATCACTAAGAAAAGCTTGTACGGATGCTGGGTTCTTTGCCATTCGCTCTTCTAATACATAATGAGCATGCGATGAGTATCCTAATAGTTGAGCTCTCTGATAGCGCAAATTTACAATCTTAAGTACATTCTCTTGGTTGTCAAAAGCATCCTGATAACATTTGGAACCAAAAGCAATGGATAGTTTTTTACGTAAATCCCGATTGTCCGCATATTTCATAAACGGAATATAACTAGGATAATCCAAAGTAATCAGCCAACCTTCTTTATCCTTTGAACTGGCCAGAGCTTTAGCAGCTTCTTTAGCCCCTTCCGGCAGTCCGTTCAGATCTTTTTCATCGGTGATTAGTAACTCGAAATTATTGGTAGCTGCTAAAACATTCTCACCGAATTTTAATCCTAATTGTGAAAGTTCTTTGTCAATTTTCCTGAGTTTTTCTTTGGCATCCTCAGGAAGTAACGCACCGTTACGGACAAAAGATTTATAATTTTTTTCTAATAATGTCTGCTCTTCGGGAGTTAGGTCTAATTGATCTTTTTGATCAAAAACCGTTTTTATTCTCCGGAATAAGGCTTCATTAAGTGAAATATCGTTACTTAATTCGGCTAATAATGGAGAAACTTCCTGAGCTATTTTTTGAATATCTTCATTGGTTTCGGCACTATTTAAGTTAAAGAAAACACTGGTAACCCTACTTAGTTGTTCTCCGGCATAATCAAGGGCGGCAACGGTGTTTTGAAAAGTAGGGATGTCTTTATTTGTAATAATTTTCTGTATTTCTTCTTTTTTTTGAAAAATAGCCTGTTGAATTGCTGGTAAAAAATGTTCGTTTTTAAGAGAAGAAAAAGGTGCCTCATCAAAAGTATTTGATAGAGGATTGGTATCTAAAGAATTCATAAGTTATATTCTGATAATAATTTCAAAGATAAAACGAATGGTCTTACTAAGGAAAGTTTACAACATAAGTTTAAGATCATTAATGTCCCGGTAAAGATTCAAGACCCGCCTGCGGACGGGCAGGTCGCTATCGCTTTTGAAATCAAGCATCGAGAATAATTATTACTACATTGAAAATCAATATAATGGTAATGATTTAAGCTCTGGTTTAAAATGATGTAGATCATATTTAATTTATATTAATCAATACCCGCCCCAGCCTCAAAGGGAAGGTAACTAAAAGTTCTTTCCTTTAAAAAGGATTTGGGGTAAGATAGATAGCTGTAAATAAAATAGTTAGATCGATTTTATACATATGCACTATTGTAAACTAGAGCCATTATTTACGTTAGAAAATAAATTACTTTTATAAAAGTAAGAAAGTAGCCTACAAATATGTCAAGGTTTAAAATCATTTTATTTTACTCTGCTATATAATCTTTAATTTATTTCAACCGAATACTAATTGTTTATGATAAAAAATGACAAATACAAGACAGAGAAATAACAACTTTTACCTCAAATCGACCAAAAGCAAATAAAAAGGATAAAAAATTTAGATTAACAGTATTTTAATACAATTGTTAATAACTTTTCACTGATTTTTATTGCGTAAACCCCGTAAGATATTACCTTTACCACAGGTTTTAAGAGTAGGGTCTTATGCTGAATTTTTGTGTAATATATTTAAGTTGGTTAATAAATATTGTTATATTCATACGTAAGACCTAACATTAAGAGTCGCTGAGGAGCGGCTCTTTTTGTTTTATGTGAGATCAGTTCTTTAAATTCACTATATTTTTATTTAGGAATTTAGTAAAGAAAACTAAATTTCTATATATTTTTAAAAAGCATGAATACTTGGGGTTACAATTAATTAAAAGATGTATTCTTATTTTTATAGCATCTTATACTTCTAACCCACTCAATATTAAATCTTAGCCCTTTTACATTGTCTCTACCTGGTATAGGTTTTATTCTTTGAGTAATTATAAACTTATATCTTTACCAGATACAAGGTATAACTTAATTATACTTCTAGGGTATCTACCGTTTTTAAAATTCGGTTGATCGAACGATCCCATTTTTTATAGATAGCTACAGGCTTAGGGTAGATGGTTTTTTCTTCTAATAACCACGGAGTATAAATGAGATTAGATGCTACCTGACACAATTCAGGTATCCATTTTTGTATATATTCTTTTGCCTTGTATTTTAAACTTTGGTGAATGGGATTGGTATACCAGATTTCGTAGGCTTGTACGTGCCAGTTCATCCAGTTAGACGTTACATCGTAGTCAATAAGTTTTTGTTCAAAATAAGCAGCACCCCAGGTCCAGTCAATTTGATAATCATGTACTAAAAAACTCGAGCAATTAACACGCCCACGATTACTCATATATCCCGTTTGATTTAATTGTCGCATATGAGCATCTACAAACGGAATCCCAGTCTGTCCTAGACACCACTTTTCAAATAAGTTTCTGTCATTGGTAAAAGGTAATTCTTTACTTCGATACCCTTCAGTTTTAAAAATGGCATTCCCCATCTTCATACCTTTAAACGTAAAATAATCTCGCCACACCAGTTCAAAAACCAACCACCAGGTACTTTGATTTTTTTTGACCTGAGTTTCATATCTTTTAATTTGTTTATAAATTGTACGTGGGCTTAAAGCACCTACTGCCAGATAGGGTGAGAACTTAGAGCTATAATCCATTCCCAGGGATCGATTCCGCGTCCAGCGATATCCTGTCAATAACTCGGTTTCAAAAGTATAATACCGTAGTTGTGCTAATGCATGTTCTTCTCCTCCGCGTAAATAAGGTTTATGACTATCCAATTCTTCAGCTGAAAAGCCTACTTGTTCCGGAGTGGGAAATTCAAATCGTATCTCTCTGTCTACAGACGGAATTTCATCGGGAATATCAAAAGGTGTCCTAACCGTGGTTTCCTTACTTACCGGAATTCGATAAGCTTTACTGGTCAGCGGTATGTCTTGAATTTTAAAAGGGATATCATCAATATGGTACAAAGTCTTACCCCAAATTTCTTCAAAGTCTAAGGTGTCAGGAAGGTTGCTTTTTACTTTTTGAACTACCTTTTGTTCTTCAGGAGCATATTCTTGTTCGGTAAAGATGTGTTGAATGTCAAAATTTTGTACAATTTCCGGGATGATATTTTCCGGATAAGCGTAAACTACGGTAAGTTGATTGTTCTTTTTTTGTAAAGAATCTGATAAATTTTCTAGAGATTCTTTTAAAAAAAGATATCGGTTACTTCCGGTTTTTTTAAGTCCGGCAATATCATTTTTAAATAATCGTGGATCCACACAGTACAAACAAAAAACCGGTTTGCCCAAATCTACCGCACGTACCAAGGTCTCATTGTCATGCAATCGTAGATCATTCTTAAACCATACTAACGTGTTCCCACTCATGCTTACTATTTTGATTCAATTTCAGTAATTTGCACCGGACCTTTGTATGGTAACCGATAAAAGTTGATTTCATTTACAAATGATAAGTATTTATCTTATACAGTCAACATATTGTCTAATAACATTCTTTTTGTAAAGAGGTTATCGTCAATTTTGTACAAGTACAATGATTAAAATTTTCAGAGAATGACTGATTCGCAGAATCGGCAAGTCTATTTAATCGTCCGGAAGATTATATAGTGCCTTTGAAAATTTTCAATTATGATTTTAAACTTTCCTGTCTTAGACTAATTTCCTCTAGTTTAATTAATATCCCCTTAAGAAGATTTTAAATATCATTTGATAAGTTTACAAAACCTACATAGGCGGTAAAAAGTAAATGATTATGAGCTATACTAATATTCAAACGTCACAACTCCAAAAAAATAAATATAGTGGTACACCTTATGTCAAGGGCTTAAGAGAAAAAATGAAAGATACCAGCTACGTAGCCTCAAAAATCTACTGAAACAATAAAGTATTAGAACTATTTAAAGACCTAAATCTGTTTTATTCTCCATGAGTTCAATTAAAAACAAGTATTTTCATCGTGACCTGTCCTGGTTACGTTTTAATCACCGTGTTTTGCAAGAAGCTAAAGATCATCGTAATCCACTATACGAGCGAATTAAATTTCTAGCGATTTTTTCTTCTAACCTGGATGAATTTTTTAAAGTAAGGGTTTCCGATATTCGGAAAATTAAAAATCTGGATAAAAAATTACGAAAAAAATTAATTACCAAGCCTAATAAGCTTTTAAAGAAGATAAAAAAGGAAGTTGCGCAACAGCAACAGGAATTTGGCATTATTTTTAGAGAAAGTATTTTACCAGCTCTTATTGAAAATCAAATTCATTTGATCAATCGTTTTCAATTTACCAAGCACCAGCAAAATTTTATAACGGAGTATTACCAGGAAAAATTAGCGAACAAAGTAACGGTAATACATACCAAGGCTAAAAAAGATGACCTGTTTTTAAACAATGAGGAGTTGTACCTGGTTGGAATTGATAAAAAGGGTAGCTTGCAATCTGTTTTAATCCCCCCGGATAGTAAGCGTTTTGTAGTACTTCCTGAAGAAGAAGGTTCATTTGCCATCACCTTTATTGATGATATTTTAAAATTTGTACTTAAAGAGAAATATGGCATTGACTTTTATGCTATTAAAATTTCCAGGGATGCCGAACTCTATATTGATAATGAATATTCCGGTAACTTATTAGATAAAATTAAAGATTCCTTAGAAAACCGGGAAACCGGGCAAGTTACACGTTTACTAATTGATAAACATGCTTCAGAAAACCTAGTTGAATTACTCCAGAAAATACTGGATGTCAATGATACGGATATAATACAGGGCGGCATGTACCATAATTTTAAAGATTTCTTTACATTTCCTAATCCAAGTCATCAAAACCTTCATCTTAAACCACTTTTACCTTTACCGCACAAAGAGTTAAAACAACAAACAGACCTTTTTCAGACTATTAAAGAAAAGGATCGGTTATTATATTTTCCATACCAAAGTTTTGACCATGTGTTAGACTTAGTGCAACAAGCCGCAATAGACCCTACGGTTACAAAAATTAAAATTACCATGTATCGGATTGCTGCTCAATCCGGAATTGCCGAACTATTATTAGCTGCCTTAAAAAACGGAAAAGAGGTTTTCGCTTTTATTGAAACCAAAGCCCGGTTTGATGAAGAAAATAACATTAAATGGGGTGCTAAATTATCAGATAATGGGGCCGTAGTCAAATATAGCTATCCGGGGATTAAAGTACATTCTAAAATTTTGAGTATTGAGCGTGAAGAAGAAGGTAAACTTATACATTATGCATATATCAGTACTGGAAACTTTAATGAGAAAACCGCCAAAATTTATACGGACTACGGTTTAATGACTGCAAATCCTAAAATAACCGAAGAATTGGAACAAGTCTTTTTAGTGTTGGAAGGAAAGATTATCGTTCCTCGTACCAAGCATCTATTAGTTTCTCCATTTTCAACCCGTACCACTTTTGAAGACCTGGTACGGAACGAAATTAAAAATGCCAAAGCTCAAAAACCTGCCGGAATTACTCTTAAAATAAATAGCTTACAGGATAAAAAGATGATTAAACTCCTCTATGAAGCAAATAATGCCGGAGTACCCATACAGTTATTAATAAGGGGTATTTGTTGTTTAATTCCGGGTATAGAAGGACTAAGTGAACATATTAAAGTATACAGTATTGTTGACCGATTTCTGGAACATGGCCGGGTGTATATCTTTCAAAATAACGGACAAGAAAAAATGTTTATGGGGTCTGCTGATTGGATGACACGTAACCTTGACCATCGTATCGAAGTAATTACACCTATTTATGACCCAGACGTTGCCAAACTAATAAAGGGCACCCTATCTTTACAGTTTAAAGATACAGTTAAAAGACGTGTAATTGATGCGGAACAAAGCAATGACTATTACTCAGAGGATGCCTCTGCACCTGAACAAATACAATCCCAAGTTGCTATATACGAACAATTAGCCAAATAATATATGAATTTATCCGTAGTAACCAGATGTTTTTCAAGTCAAGAAAGCTGGTATATGAACAAAAAGATCATGGCGCAACCTTCTAATTTTGCAGTGAAAATTAAGTTTAACGATAAATTTTAATAAATGCAATTGAAAGGAAAAAATATAGCCATTTTAGCGACAGATGGATTTGAAAAATCAGAACTTTTTAAGCCTCATCAACAATTAAAAGAAGAAGGGGCAAATGTACATATTATTTCGCCGGAAGAAGGCGAAATTAAAAGTTGGGATAAAGACCATTGGGGAGAAACTGTTACTGTAGATAAAACAATAACTAGTGCTAATGAAGCTGACTATAACGGATTGGTATTACCGGGAGGCGTAATTAATCCTGATAATCTTAGAATTAATGAAGATGCTTTAAGTTTTATCAGAAGTTTCTTTAAAAGCGGAAAGCCGGTTGCAGCGATTTGCCATGCTCCCTGGTTACTTATTAGTGCCGGAGTGATAGAAAACCGTGATGTTACCTCTTTTAAAAGTATTAAAGAAGATGTAGTAAACGCAGGAGCTAACTGGCACGATAAAGAAGTAGTAGTGGATAGTGGTTTAATTACCAGCCGTAACCCAGATGATTTACCGGCTTTTATTAGCAAAATAATAGAAGAAGTAAAAGAAGGAAAACATGAAGAACAAGCAGTAAATGCATAGTGCTATAACATATAGTTTACCGTAAATTCTTACAAATCCCGGTTATTAGCAATAGTCGGGATTTGTAACATCTATAACCTAATAGAACTAACTGAAAACTCCTACATCTAACTGCTCACAAGTCAAATAAAATAATGACCGATACGAAGAAAAAAACAAGAAGTAAAACAGCTAAGTGGATTCGGGGCTTTGCTATTGCCATGCTGTCTGTTTTGGTTTTTTTTATCGTTCTAGTCTTATTTATACGTAGTGAATGGGGGCAAAATTTAATTGTAGATAAAGCCCTTGCATACATAACGGATAAAACCAATACTAAAATTACAGTTGATAAAATTTACTTGACCTTTGGTGGAAATATTTTTATTGACGACCTGTACGTAGAAGACACTCAAAAAGACACCTTACTATACTCGCATTCTCTGGAAGCATCCATTGGACTGATACCTCTTGTACAAGGAGAAGCTTTTGAACTTGAAGAATTACTTTGGAACAAAGCAGTAATTAATATCAAACGTCCGGAAGGGAAGGAGGATTATAATTTTCAGTTTTTGATAGATGCTTTTGTCACTCCGGATACCGCTACAATTAAAGAACCCGACACTACCGAAAATGCCTTAGCCATACAAATAGGATTAATCGACCTGGAAGCGATTCGAGCCACCGTAAATGATGCCGAAATGGGACTTACCGCTCGGTTAAATCTAGGGAAATTTGTAGCAGAAGCAAAAAGCTTTGACCTGGATAGTATGGCGTTTGTCCTTGAAGAAACCCTTCTTGAAAATACCAACCTTATTTACAAACAAACAAAACCTTTTCCGGTCCCGGAAGAAGAAACAGAAACCTTATTACCCATTATTGAAGTTGAAGATATTGAAATTTCAAACGTGCAAATTATTTATGATGTTCCTCCGGATAACTTATTTGCCGATGTGGATGTAACCGAATTGCTTATCGAAGACCCGGTACTGAATTTAAGAGACCAAATCATAAAATTAGAAGCTTTAGCTATAAGTAATACAAATATCGCTTATAAAAGTATTACAAAGCCAATTGCCGAACCTGTAGAAAATGACACTCAAGAAACTACCAAAATTACCTGGCCAGAATGGGAAGTGGCCTTAGAAGACATCAATATTTCTAATAGTAACATCACCTTAATTCAATCGGATTCCATTACTGCTCCGAACCAGTTCAATCCCGGAAACCTTTCGCTACTAAATTTACAAATTTCAATTCCCGAAGTACAATTAAATAAGGATGAAGCAAATTTGGCTATAGAACAAATTGCTTTTACGGAGAAAAGTGGTTTTCAATTACAAAATGTTCAATTAAATGCTAGCGTTACTCCTTCTCGATTAGACCTATCAAAAATAGTAATAGCCACTGGAAATAGTAGTATTAACGGAAAAGTTCAGGCTAGGTTTAAAAGTTTGGAACAACTAGCCAATCAACCGGAAGCCACGCAATTATCTTTAAAAATTCCGGAAATTAAGGTGGGTATGGCAGATGCTTATTACTTTCAGCCTGCTTTAGCTGAAAATCAATATATTACTTTAATCGCAAAACAACCGGTAAACGGGCAGTTATTCGCATCCGGTACTTTACAAGAAGTTCAGCTTACCAATACGCAGGTTCGTTGGGGAGCAAAAACACAGTTGGCCGTATCCGGTATTTTTACAAATCTGACTACTCCGGATTCTTTACAATACAATATTGATCAACTTAATTTAGTCAGTCGTAAATCGGATTTTGATCCGTTTCTTAAGGAAATTTCGTTACCCATAACAATTCCGGATACCCTACAACTCACCGGAGATGCTCGAGGAACACTAACTTCTTTACAGACAACCATGCAGTTAACTTCTTCTGAGGGAGATGTTGGAGTTAATGGAACTTTTGACTTTGGAGACGCTATTGCCGTAGACAGTAGAATAGATGTTGAAAACCTACAATTAAATAACCTACTTCAAAATCCGCAACTTGGCAAACTATCAATTACCGCCGAAGCCAAAGCTTCCGGAGCTACTGTGAATGAATTGAATGCAATTTTTACCTCTAGAGTAGAAGAAGTTGATTTTAATGGCTACACCTTTAAAGATTTTAACCTAAATGGGAATATAGAAAACGGAAACGGAACCATTTCCGGTACGTATAAAGATGACTATCTAAATATGAAATTAGATAGTCAGGTTGTTTTAGATTCTATCTCACCAGAAGCTACCGCTACTATTGAAGTAATTGGTGCAGATCTAAATGCTTTAGGGCTTACTCAAAAAATCATTAAAACCCAATTTACAACAAATGCAGGTTTTAAAGGTTCAGCTGATGGATTTGATGCTAATGTAACTATTGATAATATTACCGTAGTGCACAATCAGGATTCCTATTCAGTAGATCCTATAAAGGCTAAGGCTTTTGTGACCGCGGATACTACAGACGTATGGTTGAATAGCCGTTTTTTAAAAACAAATTTGGCATCTAATGCAGATATTGCCACCACCACTGGAGCCATTACCCGGCAGGTGAAACAATACATCAGTAATCAAAAGATTAAAGATACTATTCCCGGAACGGTACAAGTGGCTTTTGAATTAGGGTTTAAAGAAACCCCGGTGCTAAGTGATGTTTTTTTAAAAGGTCTTAAAAATTCTGATACAGTACTGGTCAAAGCCTCCTTTGATGAAAACAAAGAACACTTAAAATTGCAAGCAAGTGCTCCATCACTCAGCTATCTGGATGGAACTTTAGATAGTCTCAAACTGGATGTAAATGGTAATCAACAAGAATTGGATTTTACCCTAGACTGGGCGGGGATTACCTACGATCCTGTAAATATCCAGGAAACTACTATAAAAGGAGAAGTGCGGGATCAGATATTATACGTAGCCTTTGATTCTTTTGATAAAGATGAGGCCGTAACCAGTGTAAAGTCCGAGCTTAAATTACGTAATGATACTTTATATTACCACCTTAACCCGAATTCTTTAGTTTTAGAAAAAAGCCCCTGGCAGATACAAGCGGGCAATGAAATACGTTACACTGATAATCATATTTATGTTAAGGATTTTACTATCAGTAAGGAGAATAAATCTTTTACCATTGCTTCCGGAAAAAACAGTACTAAAGAAACTTTGGAATTTCTTTTTAAAAATTTAGAATTAGGAGGATTGACTAAGTTTTTAAACCCGGAACAGCGTCTGGCTTCCGGTACGCTTAATGGAGAAGTAATTATTGAGGATTTATTTAATAAAACCGGTTTAGTAGCAGATATTACTATAGACCAGTTAGCGGTAACTGAAGTTCCTTTGGGCACCTTTTCTCTAGATGCAAATAGTAAACAGTTTAATAATTACGACCTGGACGTTTCTTTAAAAGGAAGTCAAATAGATATGACTACAACGGGTAATTATAAAGCCTCTACGGGAAATACTACCATTGACCTGAATTTTAATCTGAATAAATTAGATATGAAATTGGTCGAACAACTGGCAGAAGATGCTATTACCGAAGCCTCCGGGAGTATTTCGGCACAGGCACGTTTTACCGGACCTTTACTTGAACCCAATTATAAAGGTAGTTTTAATTTTAATAAAACCTCCATCACCGCAGCCATTTTAGGAACTCCGCTTTCCCTATCGCAGGAGAAAGTAACTTTTGATAATACCGGGATTTTTCTTGAACAATTTACCATTACGGATGTTGATAACAATCCTTTAGATATTAACGGGAATATTGGAACTAAGACTTTTGCCAATCCTACTTTTGACCTTTCGGTTAAAACCAAGGATTTTACGGCAATTGATGCTAATGAAGAGGATAGTAATTTATTTTATGGAAAAGTCAATTTTTCATCAGATATAAAAGTCACCGGAGACCTGGAAATACCAAAGGTAAGAGGAAGTCTTTCCATCTCAGAAAACTCTAATTTTACTTTAATCATTCCTGAAACGGAAGTCAGCATCAAGGAGCGAGAAGGGGTTGTATTATTTGTCAATAAAGAAAATCCGGATGCTATTTTAACCCGTACCGAAGATATAAACTCACAAGCAGCACAGATACAAGGTTTTGATATTGAAGCCAAATTAAATATAGGGGATCAATCCCTTTTTAAGATTATTATCGATCAAAGAACCGAAGATTACTTTCAGGTACACGGTAACGGGGATTTTCAGTTTGGGATGAAACCTAGTGGGCAGATGAATCTGGCGGGGCGGTATGATATTACCGATGGTCAATACAAGGTAAGCCTTTATAATCTGGTAAAACGAGAGTTTGACATCGCTTCCGGAGGTTCCATTGTCTGGAGTGGTGATCCTTTTGAAGCCCAATTAAACGTACGTGCTATTTATGAAGTCGAGGCCAATGCAGCTGGGATTATGCGATCTGCCGTAGATGCGCAACAATTTAATCGGGATCTGGATTTTCTGGTATATTTAAATGTAAACGGTGAGTTATTACAACCCGAGATATCTTTTAATCTAGACCTTCCGGAAGGGGAAAGAGGTTTTGGCGGTGGTGCTTTATATGGAAAAGTTCAACAATTGAACGAACAAGAAGCCGAACTGAACAAACAGGTATTTTCTTTATTGGTATTTAATAGGTTCTTCCCGGAATCCGGATCAGATGGGAGTTCAGGAGGACCTGCTTCTATTGCCCGGGATAATGTAAATCGGGTGTTGTCCGGACAGCTAAACAGTTTTTCAGAAAAGTTACTAGGGGATTCCGGTATTGCTTTAGACTTTCAATTGGACAGTTATAACACCTACCAGAACAATTCTGCTACAGCCAATACCGACCTGGCTATTAACGCAAAGAAAAAATTATTTGACGACCGCTTGATTGTACAGGTAGGAAGTTCAGTCAATGTAGAGGGAAACCGACAAGCCGGACAACAAAGTTCTCCGATTATCGGAAATGTTGCTTTAGAATATCTCTTGACAGAAGATGGTAAATACCGTTTAAAGGGCTTCCGAAAAAACGAATTTGAAAGCGTAATTGACGGTCAGCTGATTGTGACTGGAATCGCTTTTATATTTAACCGGGAGTTCAACCGTTTCTGGGAGCTATGGAAGTCATTAGGTATTGTGAAAGAGGATGAAGAGGGGAATTAGGAATTAATTAGTTATTAGTTTAGAGTTATGTAAGTGTATATATCAAGTTTTATGCTATGAAGTATTAAGTCCAAAGTATTAAGTTGGTAATAATACATATCATTACTAATGCCTTTTGGCTAGTGCCTAATAAACTAAAACGGAGGGCTGAGGTTCTCGAAGCCCGGTTTATTAAGTTCAGAGTTATGAATCTAGAATTAGGAATTATGAATGCAGAATTATGAATTATTTAGTTATGAGTTATGAGTTTAGAGTTATGTAAGTGTATATATTAAGTTTTATGCTATGAAGTATTAAGTCCAAAGTATTAAGTTGGTAATAATACATATCATTACTAATGCCTTTTGGCTAGTGCCTAATAAACTAAAAATGAGGGCTGAGGTTCTCGAAGCCCGGCTTATTGAGTTCAGAGTTTTGAATCTAGAATTAGGAATTATGAATTCAGAATTATGAATTGTTTATCTATGAGTTAGGAGTTTAGAGTTATGTAAGTGTATATATTAAGTTTTATTTGTATGAAGTGTAAAGTCCAAAGTATTAAGTCAGATGTGAATATTGCAACTAGTGCCTTTTGGCTATTGCCTAATAAACTATGCTATGTAAATGGAAAATATAGAAATGACTAATCAACTCAATAACCCAATAACTAAGTAACACAATAACTTAATAACCCAAAAAACAAGCAACAAAATAACCACAATACCATTAAAACCTAATGACCAGGAAAAAAGTAAAAATATATGTATTTATTTTTCTCTCCCAGATACTAATTTTGTCTTGCGGAGTAGAAAAATTTATTCCTGAAGATGAAGTATTGTATACGGGAGCTACGTTAGATATCAAAGCAAACGATACCATACGAGACTTAAAAGAAGTAAAAGGAGAAGTATTACAAGTGATACGACCTAATCCAAATACTAAAATTTTGGGAATGCGACTTGGGTTATATTATCATTACAAAGCACAAAAAGAAAAACCAGGTTTTATCGTAAAATTTCTTAATAAAAAATTGGGCGAAGAACCAGTGTACTTATCCGGGATAGATGTAGAAGCTAGCGAGAAGTTAATTGAAAACCGCTTTGAAAACCGGGGTTTTTTTGAAAACCGAATTGATGCTGATATTCATGAAAAAGAAAAAACGGCTTCCATTACGTATACTGCAGAAATAGAAGCTCCCTACCGTTTGCAAACGTACCAATTAGACTCATTTCCTTCACCTATGAATAAAGTAATTCAAAACACGATGGATAAAACCATTCTGAAAAAAGGAAACCGTTTTGATCTGGCATTGTTTAAACAAGAAAGACAACGAATCGATGATTACCTAAAAAATAAAGGATATTATAATTTCAATTCGGATTTTTTGATCTTTGAAGCAGATACCAATCAATATAAAAATAAACGTTTTGACCTGTACCTGCGTTTAAAAAAAGAAGTACCCAAAAAGTCAATCGTTCCTTATACCCTCGAAGAAATTAATGTGTATCCTAAATATTCCCTGGAAACCGAAGAAAAAGTTAAAGATACCGTAGTGTTGGATTCCATCAATTATATACAGGACAGCCTATTTTTTAAACCCAAACGTTTAGAACCCTATTTACTACTGGATAAAGGGCAAAGGTATAATCCGAGAGCATCAAGTTTAACTAGTAAACGTCTTTCTGGTATCGGCACGTATAAATTTATCAATATTCAATATGAAGAAATGGATACTATTAATGATGGGGTAACCCCCAAAAAGTTAAGAACTTCCATTTACCTTTCTCCATTAACAAAAAGATCCGTTCGCGCCGAATTACAAGCGGTAAGTAAATCCAATAATTTTGCAGGGCCCACGCTACTCGCCCGCTTTAGCAACCGTAATCTTTTTAAAGGTGGGGAAACCTTAAATTTAACTTCAACCTTAGGATATGAAACGCAACTGGGGGGTAGTGGCAATCGGGGGCTGAGTAGTTTGCAGCTAAGTTTATCCGGAGATTTAATTTTTCCCAGGTTATTATTTCCTATTAAAATAGACAAACCTTTTGAATATGCAATTCCCAGTACAAAAATTAGTTTAGGGGGCGAATTGTTAGACCGAAGCCGTTTGTATCGATTAACTTCATTAAATGCTATTTTTGGCTACGAGTGGAATGCAAATCGCTTTGTATTTCATGGTTTAAACCCTATTAGTATTAATTATTTAAACCTGAC